>JAXFOG010000002.1:0-135147 GCA_034180455.1 Eubacteriales bacterium | reverse complement strand
CTACGATATACCTCCGCTCGACTTGCATGTATTAGGCACGCCGCCAGCGTTCGTCCTGAGCCAGAATCAAACTCTTGTGTTTTAATTCTTTTAACCTTTCGGTTTGCTCAAATACTCTTGACTGTCGTTCGCTAAATTTTTTCTTTAGCTTTTTTTCGCTATCTTCTTCTGTATCGTTTTCAAGTTCCACGTCGCTCTCGCGGCGACAAGGTATATACTATCATATCCCTTTCCCATTGTCAACATATTTTTTTACTTTTTTTGGGGATTTTTTGTTATTTATAATTTATTTGTATTTTATAAACAAAATACGAACTAAATTTTAATTAATTATATATTAGTTCGTATATTTACGAATTATTTAAAATTTTGTCAGGATGATTATACGTTATATGCCTTTGATATAATCGCTCCACCAAGACAAATATCATCTTTATATAGCACCAAACTTTGTCCAGGGGTAACAGCTCTTTGTGGAATTTGACACTCACATAAAAATTTTCCATCGTTCAAAGTTATTTTTACACATTGGTCTGGTTGTCTATATCTAAATTTTGCTTGACAGATAAAGCTTTCACCCTCTTGTATTGGTGCATCATTTATCCAAGTTACATCTTCTGCTTCAGATACAGTACTATATAGCAGTGGACTATCCTCGCCTTGAGATACTATCAGCTCGTTTTTTACTAGATCTTTATCAACTACAAACCAACTTCTTCCGTCGCCTCTTCCTCCAATACCAAGTCCTCTTCTTTGCCCTAGGGTATAAAACATTAATCCATTGTGTTCTCCAACAACTTCTGAGTCTACAGATCTTATTAGTCCTTTTTGGGCTGGAATATAATTATTTAAAAATTTTTTAAAATTTCTTTCACCAATAAAGCAAACTCCTGTGGAATCTTTTTTCTTACTTACAGAAAGACCAATTTCTTCTGCAATTTTCCTTACATCTTGCTTTGTAATATCTCCAACAGGAAATACTGATTTTGCAATCTGTTTACTTTTAAGCATATAAAGAAAATAACTTTGATCCTTGTTTTTATCTACACCTTTTAACAAATAACTCTGACCATCTTTGTCAAGTCTGCGTACAAAGTGTCCTGTGGCTATTGATTTTGCTCCAAGCTGCTCTGCATAATCTAGAAAAGCTTTAAATTTAATTTCTCTATTACATAAAACATCTGGATTTGGAGTTCTTCCTTTTTTATATTCTTCTATGAAATGAGTGAAAACTCTATCCCAATATTCTTTGACGAAATTAACAGAGTAGCATGGCACACCTATCTTGTCGCACACTTCTTGCACATCGATCCAGTCTTTTTCAGAAGTACATACTCCGTTTTCATCTTTTTCATCCCAATTTTTCATGAAAACAGCTATAACATTATAGCCAGCTTTTTTTAATAAGTAGGTGCTTACAGCAGAATCTACCCCTCCAGATATTCCAACTACAACAGTATCATCTTTTTTTAAAAATTTTGAAAAATTATTCATATTTACAGTTTTCCCAATCTATCTCAGGCTCAAGTATGCCTGCGACACATTTAAATAAGTTTGTGGCTATTTTATCTATACTGTCATCAGCATTGATACAAACATAGCGTTCAGAGTCTTTTTTCTTAATATCATTGTACACTTCTGAAGTGCGTTTGAAAAAATCAATTTTTTCAAGTTCCAGTCTATCAAGATTGCCTGTGGCTTCTCTACGTTTAATGGCCTTTTCGACTGGCATATCAAAGAAAATAGTTTTATAAGGGTATAGTCCATCAATTGCAAATTCATTTATAGCTGATACTTTATCTACACCAAGTTTTTTCCCACCACCTTGATATGCAATTGAAGAGTCTACAAATCTATCGCATATAACATGCTTACCAATGGTTAAATTAGGCTTAATCTTTTCTTCAACATGCTGAGCTCTTGATGCTGCAAACAGCAAAGCCTCAGTACGATCATTCATCTCGTTATTATTGCATGATAGCAAGATATCTCTTATTTCTTCAGAAATTTCAGTTCCACCTGGCTCTCTTGTATGTATGAAATCAAAACCATACTGCTCAAGGTTTTCAATTAGGATTTTGAGCTGAGTACTTTTTCCTGATCCATCCATGCCCTCAAAGCTAACGAATTTTCCTTTTTCACAATCGACATCTAAAACATTAAGTATTTCATGAGGGCTATGTACTATATACTTTGCACCTGATTCAACAAGTTCCTTTTCACTTCCAAAGCCATAGGATGCACCCATGAAATCAAGTCCAAACTTTTTTGCACCGTTGGCATCAAAATGCCTATCGCCTATCATAATGGCCTTTTTATGTGGGAACTTTAGTGCTTTTGAAATAGCATACTCTTTTGAATTTATAATATCATCATTTTCAGGAGCATTTATAGTATCAAAATAATCGGCTATTCCAAAAAACCTAAGTAATTTCATTGTGGGTTCGATTGGTTTAGATGTTGCAACAGCAACTTTCTTGCCTGCTTTTTTTAATGAACGAAGAACATTTCTTATCCCTGGATATACTCTAAAGTGTTTATATCCTTCATCTCCAAAATGAGTTCTGTATGTGTGTGCTGCTATATCATAGTCTTCTTTTCTTATATGCAGTACATGTTCAAAAGACTCCAAAATTGGAGGGCCGATAAATTTTCTAAATTCTTCATCGCAAGGCATTTCGTATCCTAATTTATCCATCATATAAGAAATTGAATACTTTAACCCACGAAAAGAATCTGTAATAGTTCCATCTAAATCAAACAATATGTAATCATAATTCATTTCATTTCTCCATAACACAATTTATCATTTTATTCTTAATTCCAAAGCATTTGTCATAGTATTCTGACAAATACTCAATAATATCGCTGTTTATTATTTCACCCCATGCAACAACTGGAATACCCGGTGGATATCTGCCAGCTATTGTTCCTGAAATTCTTCCTTCTGCTTTGCCTAATTCAACCAATTCTTTATCTGCAAAAAATGCATCGGATATTTTCATGAATCTTTTTGGTGCGTCTGGAAATTCAAATTTGTTGTCAACAGCATTTGGTATATCTATTTTTGAAAGTATTTGTTGCAGAGTTGCAAGCTGTTCTTTGCATATTTCGCTTACTTGAGATATTATGCAGACTATCCTTCTTCCATCTGACATTTCAATATCTATTCCTTTTGATTGTAATTCTTGCTGAACAAGATCTGCTGAATTATTACAATCAATCACTATTCTAGAATCATCAAAGCTAAATCCATATTTTTGCCATAATTTATGCGACATTTTGAAATTATTTAGATTGTTTTCAAAGTCACTGACTAGATTTGAAATTTTTTTATCATCATAATGTTCATCCATATAGGCCCTAGCATCATCCATAAACATCATATTTATAAATGAAGGACTTGAGGTCTGTATTGCTTGAATGCATTTTAGGATTAGCTCTGAATTTGCACTTCTATTTAATAGCCAAGCATTAGACGTGAGGCAAGGCAAAGATTTGTGTGCAGACTGAACGAAGATATCTGCTCCATAATAGCCAGCATTATGCAAGCTTTTATTCCAGTTGAGATGAGCTCCATGTGCCTGATCACAAAGCAGAATCATTCCATGATCATGGATATAGTTTGCTATGCTTTCTATATCCATGCAGACTCCATAATAATCTGGACTGGTAATAAGTACTGCCACAGCATCAGGATTATTATCTATTGTTTCTTTTAAATTATCTGTGGGTGTGTATGGATAAGCATCATCTGTAAAGGATAGCTTAGCGAAAACCGGATCAAGTCCAACAGAAGCAATAAAGTTATATATGCTTATATGTGAATTGCGAGGGATAATGATTTTGTTCCCCAAATGTTTTACATATAGCAGCATAGCTCTTATGCCAGCGCTTGAGCCATCATGTAAAAAATATGCATTTTTTACATTTGCAGACTTAGCCAAAAGTTCTTCTGCTTCTTTAATAGCTCCTGAAGGATTATATAAATTGTCACTTACATCCAGCTCTGTTGTATCTAATTTAAAAATATCGCCATATTCAAACAATGCCTTTCCAAAATGAGCAGGCATATGTAAGGATCTGCGTTCGCTTATTGAGTTGAGCATGTTGAATATCGGTCTTTTCAATCTATATCTATTCCAAATTTATAATATAATTAAGCATTTTTACTGAATTTATATCGTTTCCACTACTATATAGTATCGCAATATAGCTATTATCAGTATCTATCCCATATTTTTTTAGCGATGGAGTATTTTTGAGAGAGATACCATAAACTGCTGTATATTTTTGGTCATCATTATCTATATATGTTGCTAACCCACGTTTATAATCATAATTTTCTTTATTTATAGAACCTTTTTCTATATATGTATCCAAGGGTAAAAATGCACCACCTGCGGCATAGGTTTGAAATCTTTCCTTACCCATAATATATACATCGCCTTGTCCAGACATAATATAGGTATTTATTTGCATATTACCTGCGATATCATCGCTGCCAGTAGCATAAAGCTTAAATGCATTTACCTCTTCCATATCTTTTAGGATAGTTTCTGCAATTTCAGCTCGAACTGTTTCAAATTTTTGATCATCAAAAATAGGGTTATCAGCAACATATAGCTCAACAACTTTGTCTTTGGGCGGTCTATATTCTGTCATTGCATAGATGATGTCCCAAAGCATTATTGATAAAATAATTATCAATATATAAATCCAAGAACTATATAGAAAATGTGTTTTTATTTTTTTACGATTAACATTCATAAGCACCTCAACCCATATATTTATAGCAAAAAATAAGGATTTTTTCAATATGAGCAAAATAAAAGAGGGCATACGCCCTCAAATATTGCTTTAATTAAGCGTCACTTCTAGAGAATCCATTGCGCATCAGATTGCTGGAAGTATAAAGAACTTTATTCAGCAAGTCATCTGTCTGTTCTTGCACAAAGTCAGAAATTTGCTTGTTGGCATTTTCAAAGAATTCGTCTTCGTTTTTGTATTCGCCCTTTATATAGGCTTCATCAAAATTGTTTATCATATTATAAACTTTGTAATTTACCTTGTTTTGATATCTTTCAACATGCATAATGTTTTCATTAAAATGTGGATCAGCTAGTGCAGCAATAATTCTATTTGCCCAATAAAAATGTGCATTTGTAGCTGTATTTACAGCTGCTCCCATATATTCTGGAGTATTGTTGATGTTTACATAGAAAGGTACAAGTGCGTTATATACATTTGAACCCATAGCAAGATAATGCAAAGCCTTTATCTTGTCTGGAACATTAGATCTAATCTGAACCAATCCCAAAATATTAGTTCTATTTACGCCTATTGGTCTATATTTTCCTTTTGCTGACAGATCTCCATGCTTTAGATATGGATCATAGGGAGTACCCTGATAATGATTTGATAGAGCCCACTTTACATCTTCAACAGTAATTTTTTTCTCAGGAACAAGTGACCATGGAAGATCATCACTCTCTGGAGTAAAGCTAGGATCTAAACCCTCCCATGCAAAAGTATTAGGGTTGAAATAACGCAAAATTGCCCATGCACGTGGAGTGTTATAAGTATGATCAGAATCGGAATGCGAACCAAAAGCATGCCTAGGATTGAATGGTTCGTCATCGTACATGCGTAGATCTAGATGATATTTTTGAACGATATCATATAGAGTATCCGAGCACATAAAGTTTTTCTTTTCGCCCTTTGCATCTTCCCAATCGAAGAAATCTATTCCAAGTTGATTTGGCATTACTACATATTCATCATCCTGAACTCTGCGAGCTATCCAGTTATGACCTCCGATAGTTTCTAGCCACCAAATTTCATTCTCATCTTGGAAAGCAATGCCGTTCATTTCGTATGTTCCATATTTACGTAAAAGATCCCCAAAAAATTCAACGCCATGCCTTGCAGAAGTGATATATGGAAGAGTTATAGTAACAATATCTTCCTCGCCTATTCCACCAGCTATCTCTGGCTTACCATCTTTAGCAGGCTGATATACTACGAGAGGATCAGCACCCATAATACGCTCATTTGTAGTAATAGTTTCGGTAGCAGTCATGGATACATTTTTCTCATTTACGCCATAAGTAGCCCACATACCCTCTGAAGGATCACAGTTTGGTGTGCATGTATATCTCATAGGATTATCAGGCAATTCTATCTCGACATGAGATAGAACGGATTTATATTTTCTTGGCTGATCTTTTGGCAATACTACTACAAAATGTTTTGCATTATATATGCCGGATGGGGAATCCTCATTCCTAGCAACAATTGTTGACCCATCATAGCTGGCTTCCTTGCCTACTAGTACTGTTGTACAAGCCATCTTAATACCTCCATAATAAATAATCAGTTAGTCTTATCTATTTTATACTTTATATATAAAGAATGCAATATTTCTATAAATTTATTAATAAAATTAGATGTAAAAATTAGAGTTTATTCGGACGTTTATTTTTGGCTCTCTCTTTTTACTATATCATCTCCATGCAGTTCTGATTTTATTTCACTCTCAGAAACATTAAGTTCTTCAGCCATGATCTTTTGAATTATTGGAACACATCGCTTTCCTTGGCAAAATCCCATTCCACCAGCTCTTACTCTACGTTTTATTCCATCTATTGTAACTGCTCCGGGTTTTCTATGTATTGCATCTAAGATTTCTGCTTTGGAAACGTTTTCACATAGGTCGATTACCTCACCATATAAGTGATCTTTCTCAATAAGCTTTGCTTTTTCTTCTTTGCTAACCCAAGCAGTTTTATTAAAGCCTTTACGTATAGGATTATAGTTTGGATCTTTTACAGCATTGAATCCTTCTTTTATTAAGATTTGTTCAACATACTCGGCTATTGCTGGCGAAGCAGTAAGCCCTGGCGATTCAATTCCTGCAGCATGAATAAGGCCCTTCATGTTTTTTGATGCATATATCATAAAATCATCGGTATTAGGTTTTGCCCTAACGCCCGTAAAAGTACGAATAGTTTTGCTTAGATCTACATCTGGAACAGACTTACGTGCTAGCTCATCAACATAGGTAAGCGATTCTTCAATGGAATGATTTTCTTCCGTCTTTCCTATTTTTTCTGATGTTGGCCCCAGCATTGTATTACCTGCATATGTTTTTGTAACTAAAATTCCTTTTCCTCTTATATCAGGTGTTTGAAAAATAACAGTATTTATCTTTTCCTTTGGTGTACGAGAAAGAATTCTATAAACTCCCTTTGTGGGAATTATTGTAAAGTCATTATCTCCTGCCACAGCTGCAAGTCTATCAGAAAATAGTCCTGATGCATTTATTAAAAACTGAGTTTTGAATTCCCCTTTATTTGTATAAATAATTATGCCATCTTGTGCTTTTTCAAAACTTGAAACTTCAGTTCCAAGAAAGAGCTCTACAGCATTCTGTATAGCATTCTCTATGTTGCCATAACACATATTAAAAGGGTCGGCTACTCCAGCATGTGGTGAATAAAGAGCATGGCGAACATTTCTTGATACCCTTGGTTCGATCTCAAAAATTTCGTCTGGCCTAAGAATTTTTAAATTCTCATTGCCATTTTGCGTTCCCCTATCCATAAGTTCATTAAGAATTTTTTCATCATCTTCGTTAAATGAAAGAACAAGAGATCCACACTGATCAAATCTAAAGTCTAATTCTTTGCTAAGCTTAGGTATCATTTTAATGCCCTTAGCATTTAGTTTAGCTTTGAGAGTGCCTGAAATTGCATCATATCCAGCATGCATAATTGCTGAATTTGCTTTTGTAGTTTCTGTACAAACATCTAAATTTTTCTCAAGCAAAGCAATTTTAGCCTTATATTTTGACAAGGTTCTAGCAATTGAGCAACCTGTAATGCCTCCACCTACAATAATGATATCGTACATATATTCTCCTTTTTATTCAGCCAATTATAAATTATTATGATTTTTAAAGTCGCAACTTGCTACTATTATAACTGAAAAATGATAATATTAAAAATTTAGATTTATATAATTCTATTAAAATAGGATTTATTATTTGTTTTATTTAGATTTTCATTTGATAAGTTGTAAAATTAAATGCGACATCTTAAATAATTAAAAACTCATACTAACTTCGTGTAAAATGTTAATAACGACAAAAACACACACGGATGTTAGTATGAGCTATAAACATATTACACTAAATGATAGAAATAAGATAGAGGTATTAAAACAAGAGGGCTATTCTTCTAGAAGAATAGCGAAAATTTTAGGCTTTCATCACTCTACTATTTCTAGAGAATTGAAAAGATGCAACAACATTTATTCTGCTGTTGAGGCAAATAAAGATAAAGATATCAAATCATTACAAAAAGGTAGAAAGAACAAAGCCACAAAAATGGTTAAGGATACAATAGTTAATAAATTGAATTCTAAATGGTCACCTGAACAGATTACTTCTACTATCTTAAAGGGGGTTGTATCATTTAAGACAATATATAATTGGCTTTATTCAGCTACTATCAAATTTGATATAAGTAAACTTAGAAGAAAAAGAAAATCAAGAAAAGTTAAAAAAACTAGGGGTAAATTTAATATTGGAACTTCCATACGAAAAAGACCAAGCAAAGTTAAAAAGAGTGGAATTTGGTCATTGGGAATTAGATACTGTAGTATCTTCTAGAGATAAAAGCAAAGGCTGCTTGGCTACTTTTGTTGAAATGAAATCAAGGTTCTATGTAGCATTACCAATGAAAGATAGGAGTAAAGAGTCCATGCTTGAAGCCATGAAAAAATTAATAAAACCTCTACCAAAATCAGCTTTAAAAAGCTTTACATCCGATAGAGGAAAAGAATTCGCTTGTTACAAAGAAATTGAAGATATTGGAATAGACTTCTATTTTGCAGATCCATACTCAGCATGGCAAAGAGGAAGTAATTAAAATTCAAATGGATTATTGAGGGAATATTATCCGAAGAAAACAGATTTAGCTAAAATTGGACTGGAAGAGTTAATTAAAAATGTAATGGAGCTTAATAACAGACCTAGGAAATGTCTAAATTGTCTAACTCCATTTGATGTCTTTATGCACGAACCTAGTTTACTCTAAGTGTCGCAATATTATTTGCAATTCATCATAAAATCTATGGCCTTATAAAAGCTCCACTTAACCTAACATCCAGGCTAGAAGTATCAAACTATCTGGAAACAATTAAATCCAGCAAATCTCAGTTACTTTCAAGCGCAACATCATGCTACCACTACCACACAATCCAGGTCCCCAAATAAGAAATCCTAGACATCATCCAAGAAAAACTATCCGAAAAAGACTTCCTAGCCAAACTCACAGGCTATGAACCCGTAGACTTTAGTAAATAAAAAAACAAAAGCACAAGAAAACTATAAATTCAATTCTTGTGCTTTTGTTGTGTAATACTATTAAAGAAGGTCATGCACTATATGAGAAGCATCTTCCTTAGACAAATCGTCATTCATTCTATATATCATAATTCCTTCAATTAAAACTAAAAGAGAACATACTTCCCTATCTCCTACATCAGTTAATTTATGTAGAGATTTTTTTAAGGCATCTCTCCAAGACTTATAAGCTCTCAACACAAGTTTCCTAATTTCCGGATCATATTGCCCTAAAACATAAATCTGTATATAGATTTTTTCAAACTTATTATCTGGATCAATCTCAAATAGCTCTTCGACTATTTTCTCAACAAAGCGAGACTTAGTCCCTATCAAATCAAGATTTTTCTCTACAAACTCTTCAAAACTCTTAGCATATAGTTCAGCTACCCTATTAGCATAACTAGTAATTATTTCATTTTTAGAATCAAAATAAGAGAAAATCTTACTATGAGAAATACCTGCTTTCTTACCTATATCTCTAACTGTAATTTTATTAAAAGGAACTTCTAAAGCACATTTCTCAAAGGCATCTAATATATTTGCCCTCTCCATCTCTTCATTAACAACTTTTGGCATAACCCCTCCAATACAATCATAAAATTAATTATATCATTATAAAAAACTATTTCAAGATTTATAAAAAAAGCGACCAAAACTATAAAAATAGTTTGGTCGCAAAAATAAATATTATAGGTTATAGATTTTTAAATTAAAAACTTAAAATTTTCTCCAGAATTTTAAGTCAGTCATCTTTTCTGATGTAACATAACCCGACTCAGCTGAAATAATATCTGGAAGCCTATTTACTGCACAAGCGCAAGTCATTTCAACAGTAGCAGGTTTTTCCATTGTTATTCTTGAATAAGGTTCACCCTCAATAATCCATTCATTAACATCTGTTTCCTCTTCTGCAAATACTTTACCAATACATTCGGTAATTATTGTGATACCCTCTTCAGTTTCATAAGTAACTATAGTTCTTAAACCAGTTGCGTCTCCTTGAGGAATCGTCTTATTTAAAGTCTTAGAAAAAAGATCTTTATGATAAGTTGTAGGCTCTGCAACTTGTTTTTTAGATATAACAGTCAAACCAAGAGCTGATGCTAGCCATCCATTTACCGGCCACATATAACCAGGCAAAAATTCTCCATTAGCTATTAATTTTTCTTGTTCTTCCTTACTCACATTGTTTGTCTTTAATATCTTTTCCTCAAATTCAGCCATAGTTAAACCAGATCCATGCATAGAAGCAGTTTCTAAACCATAATCTTCAATATTATAACTACTAATACCATGAATAGTTTTTACAGAAGCACTAGAAGCAACAAGAGCTAAAGGTAAGCTTCCCCAAGAAACATCTTGGTAACCACTTCCTGTAATAGTGATGCCGTTCTTTTTAGCAATTTCATCAATTTTTTTAGAAATATCAGGATTAGAATCCCAACAATAAAATAACTCTTCGCAAATTGAAACTATATTTACATTATTTTCAGCTAAAACTTCGATTGTAGGTAAAATTGAAGCAACTAAACTCTTAGTAGTAATAATTGCTATATCAGGCTTTACTCTCTTTAAAGAACAATCCAAATCATCAATATGTTCAATAGTAACTCCTAACTTTTCACAACCTATTACTTCTGAAATATCTTTGCCAATAATCTTGTCATAAACATCATAAGCACCAACTATCTCTCCGCCTCTTTCTAGCACATAACGCATTGTGTAAACTGACATCTTTCCACATCCAACTTGAACAACTTTCATAATAAGCCTCCTTTTTTAATTACCAATTGGTTATTTATATTATAACATTACAATTATTTTTTATCAACCATTTGGTAATTAAAATTTATTTATTTTTATCTATTCATTAAATTCTTTAATGTATTAGAATTAAGCTATGTATATTATGTAGTGTATAGCTAAAAAATATATCTTTAATCTCAAATAAAAATCAACTGTTTTTTCTACAGTTGACTACATAAAAAATCGTCACAAGCGATATATAGCTTGTGACGATTATGGCGGAGACGGTGGGATTCGAACCCACGAGCCCTAAAAGGGCTAACGCATTTCGAGTGCGCCCCGTTATGACCACTTCGATACATCTCCGTATTTATCAATTTTAAATAAGAAATTTATACAATAAACTTTTTATTTAGTGCCTATAATAAATCTATCAAAAAGCACGAAGATTAGATTATCAGAAATTTTAATATCTTTCAAGGCTTTTTCTGCATCCAGGTACAGTAAGGCTTCAATATCGCCGTTTATATCTTCACCTGTTTTAATAACAATAGTGGTACATTCTATACCATCATAAAAAACTTTATCTTGCGAAATTGACTTTATTGTTCCCTCTATTATGCGTTCATTTTTGCTGATGTGTGTAAGTATTGCTTGCAAAAATTTCTTATATTTTAATTTTGGCATGAGATAAACACTTATAATAAAACATAAGAGAGATAAAAATATAATGCTCAGTAAAATCGTTGTAAATTTTTGTCTATATACAAACGATACTATTATTGCGCTTAAAGATATTACACAAAGCAAAATAAGCATACTTTGTGTTTTGCGTAGTTTGTTTTTTATTTTTAATAAATCTTCGTTGCTATACATGCTAATTTTTTGGCCTTATAAGTATTAGTGGAGTTAGTTCATCACCCTGACCACTTGGGTTATCTGCCATAGCATCTTGAATTTGTTCATCTGTAAGAGGAAATCCCTTACTTTTAGCAAGCTGATCTCTTTGTATATCATTTGCATCCATTAGAACATTTGGTATTCCAGTTCTCTTTAGCAAATCATCACAAAGCTCCTGTGCATTTTCTGGATTTATAAGAGCAAGTTTTTTGTATATATCAAAACTAGATCTGAAATAAAATCCATCAATACCACCAACGCCTTTACCACAAACATTATAGAATACGCCTTTTACTCCAAATGGCTTTGTAATTGCACTTAAAAATGCTGCAAGAAGAACCCTTGGCAATCCTACTAAATCTATTACAAGTTGAAGCTTGTGTGGTTCATGCATTCCTACACCAGTATGGTTGATTCCTGCAAATCTCCACATAAGGTTTGCCCAAAACCCTGGTTTTACATCCTCTATTTTTCTAACAGAGCCTACACACATGCACATTACTTTTGCGCCAAAGCTAAGAAGATCTCCTTCTTCATAGAGAGGCATAAAATATTGCTTTACAAGCTCGGCTTGATCCTCTCCCACTTGAACAAAGTGAGTCTGTATTGCGTACCTATCGTATTTTTTGCCATCTTTGCCAGTAATTTCTCCACGATCAAAGTACACTATTCCATTTTTTTCTCTGCGTTGTTCTTCTAAATTTCTACTTGGTATTATTCCCATAAGCACTCCTAAATATTATCAAAAAATGGCTTGTTGTCACTATCGAGCAATATATCCATATTATTAAAATGTAGCTCAATAGGAACAGAATCTATATACTTAAGAATTTCCTGCATACGTAGTTTCTCTCTAAAACTTAGCAAAGAGAAAGCTACTCCATACTTCTTTGCCCTACCTGTCCTACCTATTCTATGCAAATAGTATTCATTTTCGTTGGGCAAATCATAATTTATTACTGCCTCTACATCATCAACATCAATACCTCGAGCAGCTACATCTGTTGCAATAAGTATATTGAATTTATCTGATTTAAAACCGTCCATAATACGGGATCTTTGATTTTGCTTAATATCTCCATGCAAGCATCTGCAATCATAACCATATTGTTTTACAAGCAGATCAAGCTTTTCACACATTGTCTTTGTATTTACGAATATGAATATCTTATTGAACTGAGCAGAATCAATAAGATAAATTAGTGTCTTCAGCTTATCGTCTGTATTTATTGTGTATTGAGCTATGTTAGGCCTATTTTCTTCTTTTGCCTCAATTGTTATCTCTACAGGATTATACAGATATTTCCATGCAATATTCATTACATCAACACTACTTGTAGCCGAAAACAGAACTAGCTGCCTATTGCTTGGTGTGGCTTCAATAATTTTGCTTACATCTTTTACAAAGCCCATTGTAAACATTTCATCCGCTTCGTCCAGAACCATTGTATGCACACCTGAAAGCTTTAGCACACGTCTATTCATAAGATCTAGCACTCTACCTGGAGTTCCAACTATGATATGTGGATTCTGCTGAATTCTAGCAATCTGCCTTTTTATAGGGAAACCACCACATATTACAGCTATGCGCAGACCTTTAATATATCTTGCAAGCGATGTGATCTCATCTGCAATCTGAAGTGCAAGCTCTCTTGTAGGACAAAGTATTATTTCTTGTACATTAGAGTTATCTAAGCTAACATATTCCAGCATTGGTATTGCAAAAGCCAATGTTTTACCAGTTCCCGTTGGCGCAAGCGCTATCATATCCCTACCTTCCATCATATATGGAAGTGTCTGAGTTTGAACATCGGTAAGCGATTTGAAACCCATTTTTTGAACGCTTTTGCGTATTTCTTTGCTTATATTTAATTTATCAAATAAGCTATCTATATTACTCAACCTAAACTCCTTACATGAATGCACCATAAGAGTATAGCATATTAAGCTTATATTTTCCATAGTCTTAATTTTACATGCATGTATGAACATTTTTTATATGATATGATAGGTACTAAATATCTGTTTATTTCTTCTCTGAATACAATTACTTACAGATATTGATGGTGTTTTATCTTGTGAATCAAAGGTTAATTGACATGTTATATTATAAGAATTATAATTAAATAAAAAGGAGAAAATCCATGAAATATATTAAAGTTCCCTTTGAGTTGCAATCTCATGGTGGTGAAACTCTTGATGCTGTAAAGTTTATACCAGAGAATCCTATTGGCATTGTACAAATAATACATGGAATGGCTGAGCACATACATAGGTATGAAGACTTCGCTGGCTTTTTAGCTGAGCATGGATATATAGTAGTTGGCCACACTCATGCAGGTCATGGCAAAAACGCAAAGCTTTTGGGTTATTTTGCCGGTGAAGATGGCTGGAATATTTTATTGGAGGATATAGATAGCGTGAGAAAAAATATGTCTGGCGCATATCCAAACCTTCCTTACTTTATATTTGGCCATAGCATGGGTAGCTTTTTGTTGCGCAACTATATACAAGAACATTCAGATGGACTAGCAGGAATTATAGTATGTGGAACAGCCAAACAAGCTCTTCCAAAGGTAAAATTTGCAAAAGCACTTATTAGTCTTATAATTTTATTTGGCAATGGGAAGAAGTCTGGACTATTTATGGACAAGTTAAATTTTGGTGCTTTCAACAAGGCTATACAAAATCCACGGACAAAATTTGACTGGCTTAGCAGAGATGAAAAAAATGTTGATAAATACATATCTGATAAATATTGTGGATTTGCTTTTACAAATATGGGGTACTATGATCTTTTGACTGGAATTGAAAATATAGAAGCCCCACAGAACAATAAAAACATAAATAAAAATCTTCCTGTATTTATAATTTCTGGTTCTGCTGATCCTGTTGGTGATAATGGAAAGGCTGCTCAACTTCTGTATAATGAATATAAAAGACTTGGAATAGAGCAGGTGGATATATCCATATATAAAGATGCAAGACATGAATTACTTAACGAAATAAATAAAGATGAAGTATATAATGATATACTGAATTTTCTGGAGAGGATAAAATAATGTTAGATTTTGTTTTTTATAGTCCTACAAGTGTTGTATTTGGTAAGAATAGCATGGATAAGCTTGCAGAGCAACTAAAAAAATTCGGTGCAAGAAATATACTGCTTCACTACGGAACATCCAGCGTTCAAAAGAGTGGTCTACTTGATAAAACAGTAAATATATTAAAGAATAATGGGTTTAATTATCATCTTTTAGGTGGAGTAAGGCCAAACCCAAAAATCAGTCTGTGCAGAGAAGGAATAAAGCTTTGTAGAAAAGAGAATATTGATTTTGTTTTGGCTTTAGGTGGTGGAAGCGTAATAGACTCTGCAAAAGCTATTGCCGCTGGTACAGTTTATGATGAAGACGTATGGGAGCTATATGAAAAATCCATTGTACCTACAAAAGCCTTGCCCGTTGCAAGTATACTAACTCTTGCCGCCACCGGTAGCGAGCTTAGCAGCAGATCTGTTGTGTCAAACGACGAAACAGGAGAAAAGCTCGGAATTGGAGCAGATGCTTTACGCCCTGTGTTTGCTATTATGAACCCTGAACATACCTATACTGTAAATAAATGGCAGACAGCTTCAGGAACAGTTGATATACTTATGCACACAATAGAAAGATATTTTACTACTACAAAAGATGTTGCTCTTGTAGACTCTCTTAGCGAAGCCTTAATGCGCAATGTAATAAACGCAGGAAAAATTGCATACGAGAATCCATGTGACTATGAAGCTAGGGCTACTCTCATGTGGGCAGGAAGCCTTTCGCACAATGATTTGTTGGGAGTTGGCAGAGTACAAGATTGGGCTTGCCATAAACTTGAACATGAGATGAGTGCAATAGATCCATCAATCACTCATGGAGCAGGACTAGCAGTACTTTTTCCTCATTGGTGCAGATATGTTATGCATGAAGATATTGACAGATTTGTTCAATTTGCAAGAGAAGTTTGGCAGTTACCTTATGAGGGACTAAGCAAAGAGCAATATGCTCAAGAAGGAATTAAAGCTTGTGAAAATTATTTTGTTTCACTTGGTATGCCAAAACAAATAAGAGAATTTGGTCTTAAAGAGAGTGATCTTATAAAAATGGCTGATAAGTGCGCAGAATATTATAAAACTATTGGAGGCTTTAAAAAGCTTAATCGAGATGATATGCTAAACATCTACAAAGCTGCATATTGATTCTAAAATAAAAAATCCTGAACAAATTATTGTTCAGGATTTTTATATTACCATGAGTATTTTACTGCTTTATGAACCATGTTTTGATGTTCATGATCCACTTTTTTGCTACCATGAGTTTTTGAATTGAGGGTGTGTATGCAGAAGTGACCATCATATCCATTACCTTTTATCGTTTGACTTCCATGTGGCATATTGTTCATAGAACCAGCATATACATGTCCATTATATTTGATCAGAACAGATCTCCTTGTCCAAGAATGTCCTCCATATATTCTAGTCATAATCTTAGCATCATCTGCAGTTAACGGCTCTGCATCAATATGATTTACTCCAGCCCAGCGTTTAGCCTTGAATACTAAGCCTGTTTTGCAATCCTTTACTTCAAACACTGCTTTTCTTGGTATCTTGAGGTTACCTGCATTGCTTGTAAACCAATCTAGCATTTCTGTTTTATATCTTGTTTTATCAATTTTTGCAGTAGTTGAGTTCTTTGGACTGCTTCCGAAAATCAATCGTATTGTTGCAGCTCCAGCAATACCGTCTGCATTCATTCCACGTTTTTTCTGAAAGCGTTGAACTGCTTGCTTTGTGCTTTCACCATATTTACTGTCTATTACATCATCATAGTATCCAAGTATAGTTAGGGCCTGCTGCAACATTTTTACGTCCTTGCTATAATTCCCTGGCTTGCTTGTTTTTGGTATATCACCAATATCCTTAATAGAGTTTATGCCATTCATTGCTGGATCTTGTCCACTTGGCTTTTCTTCTTTTGTTGTTAAGCTTTTATTTTGTTTTGGAGCTTTTCCAAACAAAATTTTTATTGTAGATGCGCCTGCAAGTCCATCTGCGTTCATTCCACGTTTCTTTTGGAATTTTTTTACTGCATTTTCTGTGCTTGCACCATAATTTCCATCTATATTTCCGTCATAGTAACCAAGCAAGTTTAAAGCTTGCTGAAGTTTTTTTACATCGTTACCGCTATATCCAGGCTTGCATGGGTTTGGCACTTCTCCAATATCAGCTATTGATTGTATTCCATCCATTGCTTTGTCTTGAGCATTAGTTTTGCTATTGCTTTGTGAATCGGAAGCTGGTTCACCAAACATTACTCTAATAGTTCCTGCTCCTGCTATACCGTCTGCATTCATACCACGTTTTTTTTGAAAGCGTCTTACTGCTTCCTCAGTTGTTTTGCCATAATTACCATCAATATTGCCATTATAATAGCCTAGTAAAGTAAGAGCTTGTTGAACCTTTATTACATCTGTTCCACTCTGTCCAGGTCTGGATGTGGACGGAGTAGATCCTATATCATCTAATGTTTCTATGAGATTCATATTGTCAGAAGTGGATTTTTTATTTTTTCCAGCAACAACGGACTGATAACTTCCAGCATTTGCAGCTGGAGAACCAAACAAATATTTTATTGTAGCCGGACCTGCAATACCGTCAACGCTCATTCCCCTTTTCTTTTGAAATGCTTTTACAGCTTTTTCGGTATTTTCACCATAGTGTCCATCTATATTACCACTATAACATTTTGAGAGAGCTAGAGCTTGTTGAAGCTTAATTACATCTTCTCCTTTATCGCCTGGTTTACTAGTATTTGGAACTGAACCTATATCCTCTATTGTATAAATTTTATCAAGGTTTGAAATTGGTTCTGCTGTAATTTCAGGTTCATCATCTTTTGAAATATTATTTTTTAATGATACATTTTTTTCTTTTTTGGTGTTTGGAACATTAAAAAGTACAGAAACTGTCCCGTTGCCTGCTATACCATCAGAACTGAGTCCTCTTTTTCTTTGAAATTTTTTAACAGCATTTTCTGTTGTTTTACCATAGTTACCATCTATACTTCCCTGATAGTAGCCTAAAACACTAAGAGCCTGTTGTAGCTTTACAACATCGGCTCCATTGTCTCCAGGATAGACTGGACCAGGCGCTTCTCCTATTTCGGATATTTTACTTACCCTTGGATATGAATCACTCTTAGTATCTGATGAATTAGAAACTAAACTTGCAAGCTTCTCAATTGTTCCTTTGCCAACTATACCATCACTTTTTAAATTATATTTTTCTTGAAAATGCTTTACTGATTTTTCAGTTGCTGGTCCAAAGTTTCCATCAACATTGCTATCAAAAAATGAAATGGATTTTAAGGCGCTTTGCAAAAGAACTATATTTTCGCCCTCATCACCTAATTTACAAGGTTGTAAATTCTTAGCAAGTTTGTCAAGATTTATGCTTTTTTGGCTATAATTCAAACTGCTACTATCAAACTTGAGATACTTATTCATAACAAATCCACGTTGATCGCCATAAATAACCTGACTCCACTCACCTTCGGAAGAGAGTATTTTTAGCGTTTCTCCTTCAGGAATTGCTAGAATTGATTTTGATGATTTGCTTGCTTTCTCTCTCATAACAAGAGCACTTGTATTTACGGTAGCACTTAGATCTGCCAGAGCAGTTCCTGATAATAATATCAATGCAAGTAGAAAAGCAAAACAGTTTTTTATAGTAAATTTCATATCTATCCCTTCACAATCAAAAATACTCGTTCAATATTATCTTAATATTATTATACATAATTGTCAATAAAATATTTCTAATTATTACAATATTGTTACGATTATGGCTTTAATCTGCAATGAAACTATGTTATATTGTTTAGATGGAGGTAGTTATGATAAGAAAATTTTTATCAATATTATTGATATTGTTTATAAGCATATCTGGATTTGCTACTGCAGAGGCGCAAAAATATAGATATGAATTCTTTGATACATTTGATACACTTATTGCAATAATCGCATACACAAACGATAAGAAATTATTTGATAGCGAAATGAAAAAAGTGAAGGAAATATTTACACATTATCACCAACTTTTTGATATATACAATGAATATGAGGGTATCAATAATCTAGCTACTGTTAATAAATCAGCTTTTCAAAAAAGTGTAAAAGTAGATGAAGATCTTTTTGATTTTTTAGTTTATGTAAAAGACTTACAAAATGACCTTAATACACCTGCTAATATAGCTTTTGGCAAAGTGCTAAATCTTTGGAATGATTCTAGAAAGGCAACTGAAAGCAATCCTCAAAACGGCTATATACCTGAATTATCTCAGTTAAAAGCAGCCTCGGAACATTGCAGCATAGACAGTCTTATACTTGATGAAAATACTCTAAGTGTAAAATTTACTGACGACATACAACTTGATGTTGGATCTGTTGCAAAGGGATATGCTTGTGAAAAAGCTGCTCAGTACTTACTAAATTCAAAAATTCCAAATTTTATAATAAACGCTGGAGGAAATATTCGCACAGGTCATAAACCACTTGATGAAAGAGTCTACTGGGGTGTTGGCATTGCTGATCCTTTTAAAACTCATGAAATGAGTGGAGATATATATGACGTCGTTTTTATTAAGGATTCATCACTTGTTACAAGTGGTGATTACCAAAGATTTTTTATTTTTGATGGCAAAAAATATCATCATATTATAGATCCATCAACTCTATTCCCTGCTAACTATTTTAAAAGCGTAAGTATATATACTGAAAACAGTGCCCTAGCCGATTATCTAAGTACATCTGTATTCTGCCTTTCTCTTGAGCAGGGTATGAAACTCATAAATAGCATTGATGGAGTTGAGGCTATGTGGATATTAAATGATGGAAGCTCGGTTTCAACAGACGGATTTAAAACTATTCAAAAGTCACAGGGAGCCTCATCTTTAAAGTCTAGGGATTGAGATTTGTGCTAAAATATGATAAAATAACATTGTTTTGAAGGAGGCGATTGCTAATGGCAAAACAACAAAGCGATCGTATAATTGCTCAAAACAAAAAAGCTAGACACGATTATTTTGTTGAATATACTTTGGAAGCTGGAATAGAGCTTAAAGGTACAGAGGTTAAAAGCATACGTAAGGCCAAGATCAACCTAAAGGAAAGCTATTGCATGATTAGGAATGGCGAGATATTTGCTGAGGGAATGCATATCAGTCCTTATGAACAAGGTAATATATTTAATCAGGATCCTCTAAGGTCAAAAAGGCTTTTGCTACATAAAAATGAGATTCGTAAGCTGTTCCAAAGTGTTAAATTGCAAGGCTACGCTATAATACCCTTGAAAGTATATATAAAAGGCAACAAGGTTAAGGTAGAAGTAGGTCTATGCGTAGGTAAAAAGCTACATGATAAAAGGCAGTCTATGGCTGAGCGTGATGTTAAACGAGCCATGGATAGAGCTATGAAGCAATACAAATAATGGGGATGTTTTGGCTTCGACGGGGGTAGCAGAGAGCTTCTAAGCGTGTCGTGACCCCGGATCACGTTAAAATCGGGAACTAAATATTAATTGACAATAATCAATTAGCTTTAGCGGCATAGTCCGCCATCACTCCGTAAAGCCTTTGAGCCGGCATAAGTGATGTAAAGCGATAAAGGCAAACTAAATCACAAAGCTTTGAGTGAATTTAGTAATCATGAAGCTAGCGAGAGCAAAAGCGCGTTGCTGCGCGATTGCAGGGGCGAATCTATAATACGGCAACTACACACGTAGAAAAGTCGCAGGATGGACTTTCGGACAGGGGTTCAATTCCCCTCATCTCCACCAAATAAGGAAGCATATTTTTATATAAAAAAGAGCTTCCTTTTTCATTGCTGTAAAGCTTTGCTATCAAGGTTTTGGCATTTTACGACATAAGTTAGCCTGCGATAGAGTGTTTTCAGGGATTGGTTTTCTTTTTTCTGCAGTCGCAGTGGACTGTCATAAAAGAAAAGGTTTCTTTGTGTGGTATTTGTTTGCTCAAAATTCCGACTGCTTGAAGACAGTCTTGCATTACACGAAAAACCTTGATTTATCTTGGAGAAAGAATTAAATTATGTGTGAGTATGCATTTCTGGAGGTTGAACAGTGGAATCAAGCAGTCTTCTAATGACTCAAATTCCGAAAATATCTGCCATATATTATGGCTTATTTCAGTCGGGTTATAATTATTTCTCCATCGAGCGTAGTAATGAGCATATTGCTTTGTTGTATGATTTTATTGGCGAAAACAGCTCAGTATCTTTTTTCTCCGGTGCAAGTCAAAATACTTGTGATGTTTATTCGTATTGGCCACGTGCTTATATAATGGAGGATGCATCTTTTTATCTTGATGATAGCAATACAACTTTTCGTGACTTTGAAACATTTCACAGAAAAATCATGTCAGCACGAAATATCTCAAAAAAAGAACGAGATGGCGCTTTATGGAACTGGATATCAAACTTTCCAAGAGCACTTTCTGATGTTTTATCAAATGAATTGTTTTCAAAATATATGGAATGGGAAAAAAAGTGGATTGCCGAGCAAAATAAGCACATAAACAGGGATTAGAGCTGATTGAAAGATGTTTGGATTGTTGTGTGAATCAATGGCAATCTCCAGTGCAAAGCATACAAATATGTATAAATCCTATCAAATGCGTGTATTCTTCTGATTATCACTTGATAGACACCCGTTTTATCTTTAGCTCAGGAGCGTTTAAAATAGAATCTATTATTCATGAGTTTCTTCACCATGTGGTGCATCCTGCAGTGGAACAACAAAAGAAAGCGATACTAATGCGTAAGCCAATGAACAAACAGTTGAATTCTTCTTATTATCTTTCGGGAGATAATGATGGAATAATCAATGGTTTTGAAGAAACTGTTGTAAGATTACTAACCGATGAAATCATGAACGGGACGTACCCGAAGGATCTATTGTTTTTTATCAAAACCATTTTGGAAGAAAGTTAAAATTTTTTAGCGACTTTTTATTTGCACCTATAGGCTGAAATTCTATCAATAAATGATTTTCTTTTCAAATTGTGCCTTACCGAACTCTTTATATTTATCAAATATTTCATAGAGTTCAATGCGTATAGTAAAGTGAGCAGGTATTATCTGCTCACTATTTTGTTGTATTAAAATTATAATGTTATTCATTTTATACTTTGCATTTTTAGCTGTTTTTATAATAATATTAGTACTTGTAGGTTCAATATATTTATTTAACATCAACAAATATATTTGTAAGAACATAAAAATTTATTTATAATAGAATAAATAAATATTAGAGGTCGTTATGCGTTACAAAAAACCAAATTTGCTAATTATATTATTGCTTGTAATTATAATAAACCCTTTTATTTGCAATGAAGCAATTGCAAATAACAAGATAGATCCAGATATATTGGTTTCTGGATACTATGAGTACATAATTTTAGATAACAAAGAAATACAGATTGTTAAATATAATGGTTCTGATTCGTTTGTATATGCACCATCTGAAATAGACGGTAATACTGTAACAAGCATAGGAAATAGAGCTTTCTATGGTTGTGAAGATATCGTGGCCATAGAAATGCCAAAAACAATAAAAAGCATTGGCGATTTTGCTTTTAGTAAATGCAAAAATCTGGAATTGATTCCACTTCCAAGCGAACTAATTTCAATTGGAGAATCAGCTTTTGAAGAATGCGATAGCTTAACAGCTATCACTATTCCTGAAAAATTAACCTCAATAGGTAAAAGAGCATTTGCAATTTGCAAAGATTTTACATCTATAACATTTATAAATAGTAACATATCAATAGGTGATGATGCATTCTATGATTGCAATAATCTTGTAGCAACAGGTGAAATAGATTCTTATGTATATAATTATTGCAAAAAAAATAAAATAAAATTTATTGATATTGATGATTGCTACTGACCAGACTAGACTTTTGTGTCCGTGCGGCACTTTTTTAATAAAAAAATCCATGCGATTTCACATGGATTCCTTGTGCTTATATATTATTCTTGTTTATGTAACTCGCTAGTACAATATGGGCAGCGTGTAGCTTCTTCAGGGATAATCTGGAAGCAATATTCGCATTTTCTCGGCTCTTTTTCAACTGGCTTTGGCTTCTCAAAGAGCTTATTTACTACCTTCATAACGCTAAATATGCAGAATGCTATAATAACGAAATCAATTATAGTCTGAACAAATATGCCATAGTTTAAAGTTCCAACTCCTGCTGCTTTTGCTGCATCAATGCTAGCATAAGTCTTACCATCAAGTGCATAAAATGCACCTTTTAAATTTATACCACCAAGTATAATACCAATTAGTGGCATAAGTATATCATTTACCAAAGAGCTAACGATCTTTCCAAATGCAGCACCGACCATAACACCGATTGCCATGTCAAGAACATTGCCCTTCATCGCAAATTCTTTAAATTCCGTAAAAAACTTTTTCATAACGCACCACCTTATTTTATTTTTTTTATTATATCATTAAATTATATAAAGATAAAGATATAATGATATTGCGAACAATACTATTTAAAAAATTTGTATTATTCGCTATTTTTTTGATATAATAACAATATAAATATTTTAGGAGCCAAGTATGGAAAGATTAAAAAGAACTGAACGCATAGCCGTAATCATGAATATACTTATTACAAATCCCAACAAGGTAATAACCTTATCTCATTTTTGCGATTTGTTTTCTACGGCTAAAAGCACATGTAGCGAGGATATTGATATAGTTAAAAAATCAATACGCCAATTTGGCTTAGGGCATGTTGAGACTGTAGCAGGAGCTGCAGGTGGAGTAAGATTTAGACACGCAATGAGCATTGACGATGCTTACAAATTTATTAAGGACCTGTGTGATAATCTTAGCAGTGAAACACGAGTGCTTACTGGAGGATTTTTGTATCTTTCAGACATACTAAGCATGCCTAGTATTACTAGAAATATGGGTATTATAATAGCAGATAGGTTTTATGGGTATTCTCCTGATTTTGTATTGACAATGGAAACAAAAGGTATACCAGTAGCTCTTATGACAGCTGAGGCTCTAAATGTACCATTGGTGATAGCTAGGCGATCTAGCAAGGTATATGAAGGACCAACTGTGAGTATAAATTATGTTTCTGGATCAAGTGGTAGAATAGACACAATGTCTTTACCACGCAGATCAATACAAAGTGGGCAAAAAGCTCTAATTGTAGATGATTTTTTAAAGGCTGGTGGGACAGCAAAGGGTATGGAAGACCTTATGAGAGAGTTTAATTGTAGCATTGTGGGGAATGCCTTCGTTATGAGCACTGAACAACCTCAGAAGAAGGAAATTTCTGATTATGTGTCTTTGATGACATTGAATAATACAGACAGTTTAAGTGGTAAACTATTGGTAAAACCAGCGAACTGGCTAATGAATGGAGTAACAAATGAATAATTATTTTGCAATATGTAAATCCGACGAAAACTATATTTTTAGAGATAAAGAGCTTCTTGGCAAAATGCCACACGAAATAATATTAAGTAGATTAAATGGTTTAAATATTTCGGAGAGCTATGCAACTTCTGACTCCTCATCATTTTCAGGAAGCATTCTGGATATATTGGATTGGGCAGTTACTAAAAACGGATCTTTGGTTTTTGCAGACGAAAGAGCTGTTCTGCTAAGTGGAAAAGATTACAAAGCTATGCTTAATGCATGTACTGAACAAAGCCCTTTTATAGCTGCTCTTGACAATACTCATAACGAAGTTTGCGCATTTGCTTGCAATATTGATGATTTAGTTTTATGCATGAGTAGATATAATATAGGAGCTAGTACATTAAGTGAGCTCTATCACCAATTATTAGCTCATAAAATATATATTTCTCAGTATGATATAGGTTATGAAAGAAGTATTTTATTAAGCACAGGACTTGATTACCCAAATACACTAAAAGTTTTAGCATCTGAAAAAAATAATGAACTGATGCAAGATGGAGTTTTGTTTTTTAATCCAGAAACCTGCTTTATTGATTTATCTGTAAGCATAGGAAATGGCACCATCGTTTATCCAGGCAACATTATAAAGGGTGATTCTACAATTGGTTCAAATTGTACTTTGTTTGCAAATAGTAGAATTACAAATGCTAAAATTGGAAACTCAACCACTATTGAAAG
Organism: Eubacteriales bacterium; assembly: GCA_034180455.1. Classification (GTDB taxonomy): domain Bacteria; phylum Bacillota; class Clostridia; order Christensenellales; family Aristaeellaceae; genus JAAZPT01. Next base: position 109,849 of record JAXFOG010000002.1, on the reverse strand, counting down.
CAGCGTACTTATCGATTGTTCAATAGGAAACAATACGACAGTTGGACCTTTTGCATATATAAGGCCAGGTAGCAAAATCAACGATAATTGTAGAATCGGTGATTTTGTAGAGGTTAAGAACAGTAATATAGGTGATGGAACAAAGGTATCGCATCTAACCTATGTGGGTGACAGCGATCTCGGAAAGAACATTAACATAGGTTGTGGAGTAGTATTTGTAAACTATGATGGCAAAATAAAGCAGCGCAGTACAATAGAAGATAATGCATTTATAGGTTGTAATACTAATATTATCGCTCCTGTTACAGTAGAAACAAATGCATACGTAGCTGCAGGTTCAACAATCACAGAAAATGTACCAAAGGATTCTCTTCATATTTCAAGGTCAAGAGCAGTAATAAAGGAAAATTGGGCAAAAAAGCGTAGAGAAGACGGAAGGCTGAAATAATATGAAGATTATAGTAGGCCTAGGTAATCCAGGTGCAAAGTATGAGCATACCAGGCACAATGTGGGCTTTGATGTACTAAGCCTTATTGCAAATAAGCTTGATGTGAATATAAATAAAAGCAAGTTTAAAAGTCTAATTGCTGAAACCAATTATAAGGGAGAAAAGCTCGTGCTCGCTGCCCCACAAACATTTATGAATTTAAGTGGAGAGGCATTAGTAGAGCTTAAAAATTGGTACAAGGTAGAGAGCAAAGACATTCTAATAATATACGATGACATAGATCTATGCTTTGCTGACATTAGATTTAGGGTAAACGGAAGCGCTGGGACACATAATGGCATGCGCAATATTATAGAACTGAGTTCTGATAATTTATTTCCAAGAATAAGAGTTGGAATAGGAAGACCACCTGAGGGTTGGGATCTTAAGGACTGGGTGCTATCGGGATACTTTACAAAAGAGGATAGAGAAACGATATTTAATACGTTTATGCTTGCAAGGGATGCTGCGCTTGAATTTGCCTCAGATGGAGTTGACGCTGTAAGATTATTTTTATCTCGCAGTAGAGCAAACAAATTAAATAATTAAGTTTGGAGATACAATGTCTAAATCGCTATTTAATGCGTTAGAAAATACAAAAGGTATAAGCGAGTTAAAGCAGTCGCTAAAAAACAATAAAATAATTTCTTTATATGATGTTGCTGAAGGAGAATACCCTTTTCTTTCAGCAATTTTGTCAACGAAAAATTCTTTACTAATAGTATGCTCAAATGATAAAAACGCTAGCAATTTAGCTGCGCAAATTGAAAACCTTACTCAGGTACCAGTTTACTGCATTACATCAAGAGATAAGCAATTCTCCAGAGTAGCACAAAGTCAGGATAGTATATGGGATAGAATATCTGCACTTGGCAACATACTAAAACAAGATAGAGCAATACTATGTTGTAGCATAGAGGCTGCATGTGATATACAGATGAATCCTGAAGCTCTGCAAAAAAGTTGTTTCAAAATAAGCATAGGCGATATCATAACTCCATACAAGCTATTGGACAGATTAATCTCAATTGGTTATGAAAGAGTAGATATTGTAGAGGGCAAAGGACAATGTTCGCTTAGGGGCGATATACTGGATATATTTTCTCCTAGTCAGAATAGTGCAGTGAGAATAGAATTTTTTGATAATGATATTGATACTATTAGGCTCTTTGACAGCATAAGCCAAAGGAGCATAAGAAGCATAGATAGCTTTGAAGTGTTTCCAGCAACAGAGTGCCTTATTTTAGAAGAAGACCGAGAATATGCCTGCAATAATATTAAAAAAGCAATTGCTGAACCTGCCAATACAGATTTAGTTGATCCCAAGCTTTTGCCAACGATTACAAGTGATGCTCTTGATGAAGAGTTTTTAAGCGATAGCGAGAACCTAGAAAACTCAAAAAGCAGAATGGAAATAGCAATTGATCAAATCAAAAATGGTTTGCCTATGCTATATTATCAAACTTGGTTACCTCTCCTTAATAGGAAAAATCATTATTTAGCAGACTATTTGCAAAATCCTAATGTAATACTAATTGAACCAGATATTTTAAGGCAAAGACAATTCACGAACGCTAGCGACTATAATGAACGATTCAGTCATGCCTTATTAAATGGACTAGCATTTAATATGCAGTCTGAAATTATGCTTTCGTTTGAATCATTTATTAACTATATAGATGATTTCAAAAAAATAATTATTAGTGACTTAAAAAGAGGTCTTGGAAATATTGCTCCAGAATCAATAATAAGTCTTGGAAGTAAAGGAATAATAGGTTATCAGTCAAATATAAAGCTTTTGGCCGAAGATTTAGAAAAGTATTTAAATGAAGACTATAAAGTATATATATTTGCAGGCTCTCACTCAAGAGCTCAAAGAATAGAAAACACCTTAAAAGAATACAATATACCATACAGTTCAGAAGAAGAAAAAGAACATAGTACAAATATTATTTCACTAGCGTTAAACAGTGGATTTTTAATTGATGATGAGAAAATTGCTGTAATAAGCGATGGCGATATATTTGGCATCAGCTATAAAAAGTTAAAAACAAAGTATAAGAGCAGTGAAAAAATTGCATCGTATACAGAGCTTAGCTCTGGCGATTATGTTGTACATGAGAATTATGGAATAGGCATATATTGTGGAATAGAAAATATCGAGCACAATGGCTTCAGTCAAGACTATCTCCTAATAAAATTTGCAGGAGATGATAAGCTTTATGTTCCCACAGATCAGTTTGACAGAATACAAAAATACGCGTCATCTTCCAGCTCTGCACCAGTGCTAAACAAGCTTGGTGGTACACAATGGCAAAAGAAAAAATCGCAGGCCAAAAAGCAGATAAAAGAGCTAGCTTTTGATCTTTTGAAGTTATATGCACAGAGAGAGCAGAATAGTGGATTTGCTTTTAGCTCTGACAATCCATGGCAAATGCAATTTGAAGATGATTTTCCATACGAGCTTACAGTAGACCAAGAAAAATGCCTTTCTGAAATATACGCTGATATGGAAAGCCATAAAAACATGGATAGGCTTCTATGTGGTGATGTTGGATATGGGAAAACTGAGCTAGCCTTGCGTGCAGCCTTCAAGGCTGTATATGATAATAAACAGGTTGCCTTTCTTGCTCCAACAACTATACTTGCACAGCAACATTATCAGACTATTGCAAAAAGATTTCGCCACTTCCCTATACGCTTTGAAATGTTGAGTCGTTTCAAGAGCAGCAAGGAACAAAAAGAAATAATAGAAAAAGTAAATAATGGTGAAATAGATATTATCATAGGTACCCATAAGCTGCTTTCAAAAGATATTAAATTCAAAAACCTAGGACTGCTTATTGTAGATGAAGAACAGAGATTTGGTGTTGGCCATAAAGAACTTATAAAAAATTTAAAAAAGAATGTTGATGTACTTACCTTATCTGCTACACCTATTCCAAGAACATTATATATGTCTATGATAGGCGTAAGAGATATAAGTATAATTGAAACTCCTCCAGAGGACAGGCTACCTGTAAAAACATACATTATAGAATACAACGACTTAGTAATACGCGATGCTATAAATCGTGAATTACGCAGAGGTGGGCAAATATATTACCTTTATAATAAAGTAGAAACCATAGATAATATGGCAAAAAAGCTAAAGGAACTTGTACCTGAATGTAGAATAGGAGTTGCTCACGGACAAATGAGAGAAAAGCAGCTTGAGTCAACAATGCTAGATTTCTTTAATGGTAGCTATGATTTATTACTATGCACAACAATAATTGAAAATGGACTCGATGTACCTGAAGCTAATACATTAATTGTGCATGAAGCCAATAGATTTGGATTATCTCAATTATATCAGTTACGAGGTAGAGTAGGTAGAAACAACAGGCAAGCCTACGCATATTTTACAATAAGGCAGGATATGCAACTTAGCGAGGTCGCTCAGAAGAGACTAAAATCCATAAAAGAGTTCACTGAATTTGGTGCAGGATACAGAATTGCAATGAGAGATCTTGAGATAAGAGGGGCAGGAAATATATTTGGACCAGAGCAAAGCGGCTATCTCAATGAAATAGGCTATGATATGTATGTCAAGATGATAGAGCGTACAATAAATGAACTTCAAGGAAAATTGGAGTCTCCAGATGATATAGAAACTCGAATAAATCTTCCACTTGATTCATATTTGCCAAAGGACTATGTACAGTCTGAAAAAGAGAGAGTTGAAATTTACAAACGAATTGCTATGATAAAGGATGTTCAAAGCAGAATGGATATCGAAGAAGAATTGATAGATAGATTCGGAGATATGCCAGAAGAAGTTGAAAATCTAACACTAATTGCTCATTTAAGAGCTTATACAAGGATGTTAGCAATAAGTCTTGTGCAATTTAAGGCAGGCGTATTGTATTTAAATATGGATGTAGCGAGTCTTAATGATCCTTCTGCGCTTTTAAAAGCTCTTGATGGTTGTGACAAAAGATTATATTTTAGCCACGCAAAGCCATATGGCCTAAGATTTAACGCAGGAAATGATGATGTAAAATCATGTATAAAGACAATAATTCCAATAATTGAAAAAATAGTTGATAAATACAACCACTTTGAAAAGGAGAACAGTAATGAAGAAGCGAAGCCCGATAAGCATAGTAATTAGCTTTATAGCTGCAGTATTGATATTTTCATATCTAGGAGTAGGCAGAGATGGAGGTATGTTCAGTGGTAGTTCCAATGTAGAATCTCATACTTTATTGGAAAACGGAGTTTATACCTCAGTAGATGATGTAGCTCAATATATATATGAATATCATAAACTTCCAAAGAACTATATTACAAAAGATAAGGCAAAATCATTAGGCTGGGATCCCGAAAAAAATTATCTTGGAGATGTGGCTCCACTTATGAGTATAGGTGGCGATAAATTCGGAAATTTTGAAGGAAAGCTCGAAAAAAAACAAGGAAGAAAATACTATGAGGCAGATATTAATTACGATGGGAAAAAAAGAAATGCTAAAAGAATAGTATTTAGTAATGATGGCTTAATATACTATACAGATGATCATTACAATACATTTGAGTTGCTTTATGATGAAGGTGGGAAAAAATGACTATAAATCTAAATGATTTTAAAAATATAAATGATATTCATGAATATATTGCTAGAGAATTAAATTTTCCAGAATACTATGGTAAAAATCTTGATGCACTATATGATATGCTTTCTACATACATTAGCGATATAGAAATAAGAATTTATGGAATAAGCGATATAGACGGAAAATATGCTGATGATGTTAATGCAATGCTAGATATGTTTGAATACTTACAAGACGAAGACGATAATTTTAAGTGTTTCGTTGATGATTATGAGCTATAAATCAATATCAATAGAATAAGCGAGCGTTTGCTCGCTTATTCTATTATTGCAAAAGCAACTACATTATCTTCATCATGGCTAATTGATAAGTGTATTGCCTTTGCTTGAAGCTCATTCAATCTAGAGTTTATGCTTCCTATTACCTTGAAGTAGGGTTTCCCAAGATCATCGTGTTCTACCGATATTTCTTTCATAGGATATGCTATTCCACTGCCAAGGGCTTTAAAAAAAGCTTCTTTTGCACAGAATATTCCACATGCGCTCTGAAAGTAAGAGCTGTTTTTCCCTCGTAAATATGATTTTTCACTATCAGTAAAATATTTATTTGCAAATTCTTCTTTAAAAATTCTAGCAAATTTACTGATGGAATATATGTCTACCCCTATGCCTATCATTTATTTGCTGCAATTGAGCCATTGTAGATGGCTCTTGCCATTACCTCGCTTGCTGCCATGCATATTTGTATAAAATTAAAATCATTATCTACTCTACCTGTTGCAAGTGCAAATATTGTATCTCCATCTAGCTGAGTATGCGCTGGAATAATTACTCTTGCTATTCCATCATGTGCTACTGTAGCTAGTCTGTTCGCTTGTTCTTTGCTGAGTTTTGCATCGGTTGCTATTACGGCTATTGTAGTATTTTGCCCAATTCCACTTATTTTTGGCAAATCTACTGTTGGAGCGCTTCCATAAAGCAAATCCATGGCTGTTACCTTTGTACCATCGGCAAGGCTTGCACAAGCCACCACCTCTGAACTATGAGGATGATATACATCGCCTACTGCATTAACTGCTGCAATAGCCCCTACTGTTACACCGTTACTAAGCTTTATTGAAGCTGTGCCCACTCCCCCATTACAAGGAGTTGAGCCTGGAACTAGTTTTGCAATTATAGCACCACAGCCTGCGCCTACTCGGCCTTCTTTTACATCGGTGTTTGCATTCCGACAAGCTTCTTCTCCCATTTTAGCATCAGGCCAAGCCTTAGGATCGCCGACACCTAGATCAAATAATACTGCTGCTGGAACAATTGGAACATGACATGCTCCCATATCAAGGCCAACGTTTATTGATTCAAGATATCTCATTACGCCATCTGCAGCAGCCAATCCGAATGCAGATCCACCACAAAGAGCAACAGCGTTTGCTCTTTTTACAAGGTTGCCAGGTCTAGCCAAATCAGTCTCCCTTGTACCTGGTGCAGCACCTCTTACGTCAACTCCAAGTACGGCTCCTTCGTCTCCTGCTCGTACTACGGTCACTCCTGTTAATGCTGCTTGATTCTGAGCTTGACCTACTTTTATACCTTTTACATCTGTAATACTACCGCTGAATCTAGCCATAATATCATCTCCGTTATTTTTTCTTACTTCCTTTAAATATGCCCATGACTCCTCTAGTAAGCGATCTGCCAATCTCTCTGCCTACTGAACTTACAGCGCTATTTATAATACGGCCCTGAATAGAATCATTTTTTCTGGCTCTTTGAGCGCGTTCCTCGCGAAGCTCGTCCATATACTTACGTCTTTCTTCCTTGATTCGTTCTTTTTCAGCCTTTGCAAGTTCCATGGCTTCTTTTTTCTGTTGTTTTATAAGTTCTTCCTGCTCTTTTGGAGTTAGAACTCTAGTTTGTGTATAATTATTCTGATCCATACTTGGCTGAACATAATCACGCACATATCTACCTGTTTGAGGATCAAAATGAACAGACTGTGAACCAACTTGATCTGACTGCTGTTGCGCAGGCTGATATTGTGGTTCTGCTTGCTGGTACTGTTGACCCTGATATTTTGGAGTGCTAATGTATGGATTAAACTGTGGAATATATGTAGTCTGGACAGTCTCTACAACTGTTTTGCCTTGCTCTACTCTACCAACAAGAAGTTCATACGCACTCTCTCTATCTATCGTTTCGTCATATATTCCATAGAATGGACTTGCTTTAATAATTTCTGATCTAAGTTCATCATCTATTGTGCCTATCAAAGATTGTGGAGGAAGAATTATTGCTCTCTCTACTACTGATGGAGCTCCACTCTCATCTAGCATTGATATAAGTGCTTCACCTTTTCCAAGTTGTGTAATAGCTTCAGCTGTGTCAAACTTAGGATTTGGTCTAAATGTGTCAGCAGCTGCCTTAACACCTCTTTGGTCAAGTGGTGTATACGCTCTTAAAGCGTGCTGAACTCTATTTCCAAGTTGTCCTAATATAGATATAGGAATATCGGCAGGATTTTGAGTAATAAAGTAAATTCCAATACCCTTACTACGAATAAGTCTAACTATAAGCTCTATCTTATCCATAAGTTCTTTTGGGCAGTCATTAAAGAGAAGATGAGCTTCATCAAAGAAGAATACCATCTTAGGCTTCTCTGGATCTCCTGTCTCGGGAAATTGTTCGTATAATTCACTAAGAAGCCATAACAAAAAAGTCGAATACATTACAGGCTGCATAAATAGTTTCTCTGCGCTTAAAATATTTATAGCACCTCTACCATTTTGGTCAGTTTGTAGCCAATCATTAATATTAAAAGCAGGTTCTCCAAAGAAGTGCTCTCCACCCTGATCTTCCAGTATCCCTATTGCCCTTTGTATAGCTCCTACGCTAGCAGAACTAATATTTCCATATTTAAATGTATAGTTTTTAGCATTTTCTCCGATGTATGATAGCATTGCCTTTAAATCTTTAATATCAAGCAAAAGCATACCCTCATCATCAGCTATTCTGAACAAAATATTGAGCACTCCACTTTGAGTTTCATTAAGCCTAAGCATTCTTGATATTAACAACGGACCCATTTCGCTTATAGTAGCTCTAATGGGATGGCCCTTTTCACCATATACATCCCAGAATATTGTAGGATATGGTCTAAATTCAAAGTTCTGAACATCACAGGATTCCAAACGCTTTTTAATCGCATCATTATATTCACCAGGTTTTACCATTCCAGCAAGATCACCTTTTACATCGCTCACAAAGCAAGGAACACCCATATCTGAAAAGGCTTCTGCCATAACTTTAAGTGTAACGGTTTTTCCTGTTCCAGTGGCGCCAGCAATGAGTCCATGGCGATTGGCCATTTTTGGCAACAAATATGCTTTATATTCTCCTGTGCCAATCCAAGCTTTATTATCGTAGTACATATATTTACCCCTTTATTTGTATTTATTTATTATATTATACTTCAAAAAGTATAAATTGTTAATATCTTCTGCTTTTGTTCTTTATTTTAACAGTCTTATTTCTCTTATATGAAGAAATAATTTTTGATATAACTGTAATGATAATATATAAAATTATAGGTGGAATTAGCCAATATACAAAAAGCTCAATACTGATATTTGGAAAGAAATTTGGATCTGCATAAGTCTGCTCTTCAATCTGTGACAAAGAAAGTGGAGCTGATTCTCTGGCAGCAATCTCTCTTTTAGCAACTAGAGCATAAGTTGCCATTTCATTTGTTTGAGGATTGATATAGCTAAGGGTACCTAGTTTTTCTCCTTTGCTTATAGGCGCTCTAAAATCTCTACTATAAGATATTAAAGAATACTTATGCATATCTTCTGCAATAGAGTCTATATTCTTCTTGGTAGTAACTACCATCATGTTTGTTTGCCCAGATTCTGGTACAAGTTCCAGCTCAAGCTTGCCTAAATTTTCATCCTTCAAAGAATATCCAGAAGTTTCAAGTACAATTGGATCAACGCTATATATTTCTTGTGGGCTCATGCTAGAAATCTGTGAAAACCCATAATCCATAAGCTTTTTGGTGTCTGTCCATCTACCATTTTGAGTAGTATAAAAGACAACAGAAATAAGCTTAACTCCCAAAGACTCTGCACTTCCAACAAAACAATGTCCTGCAGAATTAGTAAATCCTGTTTTTATACCATTGCCATAGGGATAGTAGAAATCATTTTTTTCGCCAGGCACTATAAATTCTGATATTCTGCTAGTGAGTTTTCTGCGCTTATTTATATTACTTGCAGGCAATGTATAGCTTTTTGCTTCTACTATTTTTACAAACTCTTCGTTTTTCATTGCTTCACGAGCAATAATGGCCATATCACGAGCAGTAGTATAATGATTATCGTCATGTAATCCATTTGGATTTGTAAATTTTGTAGATGTACACCCTAAGTTTTGTGCAGTTTGATTCATAAGCTGCACAAAGCTTGACATATCTCCACTAATTGTCTCGGCAATAAGGTTTGCTCCTTCATTTCCGGAACGCAGCATTGTTGCATATAGTAGATCACGGAAGTTTATACTTTCGCCAACTTCCAATGGAATTCTGGATGAATCGTCTGAAACATCTGCGGCTGTTTCTGAAAGATATACAGTATCGTCAAGATTGCCGTTTTGCAAACCTAAAAGAACAGTAAGTATCTTGGTTGTAGATGCTGGGAACATTGTGTCATCAGCATTTTTTTCAAATACTACTTGACCTGTACCAGCCTCTATAAGTATTGCTGATTTTGCGTAAAGTTGATTTGGCTTGAGATTTTCAGGCTTGGTTGGATCATATTCTTCTGCATCGCTTGGAAGCTTTGGCGGGATAAACCTTACCTCTTTTACTTCCTCAGCATAAACGCAGGAATTAAATATTATAAGTATTATTGATAGTGCAATAATTATCTTTTTCAGCAAAAAATATCTCCTCTGATTTATTTTTGATAAGTATAGCAAAAAACGTACTTCTTGTACAGAATAGCATAAGTTTACACAAGCTAGTTTTCGCATTATAATATATTTATCAACTAAGGATGGGATAGTTATGGCATATCAAGCATTGTACAGAAAACTAAGGCCAAGAAAATTCGCAGATGTGTTTGGTCAAGATAGCATAGTAAAAACCCTACAAAATCAGATTCTATCTGGTAAGATTGGTCACGCATATTTGTTCTGTGGTACTAGAGGTACAGGTAAAACTACACTTGCAAAAATAATGGCAAGTGCTGTAAACTGTACTAATCTACAAAACGGCGAGCCCTGTGGAGAGTGCGAATCATGCAGATCACAATTTGATGAGACCAACATGGACGTGCTAGAATTAGACGCTGCAAGCAGAAATGGAGTAGACGACATGAGAGAGTTGCTTGACAGAGTCACATATCCTCCACAAATCAGCAAATACAAAGTATATATAATAGATGAAGTACATATGCTAAGCACAGCTGCTTTTAATGCATTGCTTAAAACTCTAGAAGAACCTCCAGAGCATATTATTTTTATACTTGCCACAACTGAGCAGCAGAAAATACCAGCTACAATACTTAGCCGTTGCCAAAAATTTGATTTATCCAGAATACCAACAAGCCTTATATACGAAAAGATGCAAGGTGTTTTAGACAGCCTTGATATTAAATATGACAAAAACGCCCTAATGCAGATAGCTCTGTCAGCTGAAGGTTCGGTAAGAGATGGCTGGAGTATACTGGACACCTGCATAGGTTCACTTAATCCTGGCGATACGCTCAATAAAGAAATAGTAGAAAATATGCTTGGAACAAGCTCTGGAGATTTTATATTCTCAATGAGTGAAAACATATTAGATGGAACGCAGTTAAAAACACTTCAGGGCATAGATAAACTAATGCAGGATGGCAAAGAGCCTCAAGTTTTCATAAAACAGCTTTCAAAGCACTTTAGAGATATGCTAGTTGCAAAACTGTGTACTGAAAACATTGATGAAACAATTAGCGATGAAGATTTCAAAAGATTCAAAAAGCAAAGCAAAAGCATTGATATAGGAAGAATAGTAGGCATAATAGATCTACTTATGAAGGCAGAAACTGATATTCGTTGGTCATCTAGTGCAAGAGTAATTCTTGAGAGCACTTTGCTAAAAGCATCTATGCCAATAATAAATAATGCTTCTGAAGAAGTCACAGAAGCATTAGTAAACATTATTTCCTCAAAAATAAGCAAAATCGAGGCTAGGCAAGAGGAGCTAGAAAGTGGAATTACAAGTGTTCCACAAACAAACAATACAAAACATTCAGAGTCTAATAGTGTAGACAAGCCGATAGCTATTGTAAAACCTGATGCAAGCACTCATGAAATATGGAAGGTAGCAAAGTCAAAAATAAATGATAAAAGCTTAAAAGGATTGCTAAATAAGCAGACACTCCATAAAGATAATAATGGATACTATTTATTCTTCAACCAAAAGGATAAGTGTTTGGCAGATATATTAGAATCTCAAGATGGAGTTGAAAAAGTTAAAGAAGCTATTGAAACAGTAACTGGAAAAAGTATTGATTTTGAGTTTAGAGTAAGCAATAATGACAATGTTCAGAGCTTTGATGATTTTGAAGCAGAACTTAGAAAGACTATTCCTGATGATATTCTAGAGGTACAAGACTGATGCAAAAGCATATTAATCGCCAAAAAAGCATATTAGGGCAAAATTTTATATTGGATAGGGATATGCTACTGTCATTATTGGATTGTTGTGATTTAAGCAAAGATGATACAGTGCTTGAAATAGGAGCAGGTCTTGGAACACTTACAGAGGTGCTTGCTGATAATGTAAAAAAACTTGTATCGCTAGAAATAGACAAATCACTTATGCCCTATCTAAAACTTATTGCTGATAAAAAAAATAATATTGAATTAATCAACGAGGATTTTTTAAGATGGGATATGGACTCGTATTTTTCTGATGCTCCAGAAATAAAGGTAGTTGCAAATATTCCTTACTATATAACAAGTGATATCTATCATAAATTGATTTTCAGCAAATTAAAAATCACAGAAATCAATTGTATGGTACAGTTAGAGGTAGCACAAAAGCTTGCGGCAGGCGTAAAAGATAAGGGTTCATACGGTACACTAACTCTTTTATGCAAGCATAAATATGAAGTTACAATAGAAAAAATAGTACCAAAAGAAAATTTTTCTCCAATTCCAAAAGTAGATAGTGCATTTGTATGTATGAAGCTTAAAGATAGTTATAAGAGCGATAACGATTTTGATAAGGAATATTATAGAATAGTAAAATCTGCTTTTTTGCACAGAAGAAAAACATTAGTTAATTCTTTAAAATCAAGTGGGTATGATCCAGGAGAAGTACTTAAATCCCTTGATGACTTAGGTTTAAACCCTAAGTGCAGAGCAGAAGAACTACAATATGAAGATTATATTGCACTTACAACTAAGTTAAAAATTTAATAATCATTCTTGACTTTTAGTTGTTTTTTTGCAATAATGTATTTGTCGGAAATTGGTTTTAAACAAATTTTTCAACACATTTTTAAAATTATGGAGGCAATTATGGCTACAAAAGCATATTATCCAGTTAATGAAATTGCTAAGGGCAAGACAGGTTTTACCAGTTCTACTAGAGCTATCATTGAGGCAGCTTTTTACGGAAATAATGTTGTAAAGGTAACTTCACTTAGAGAGGCATATAAACTGGCTGCAAATTCTCCTGGAACAATAGTTACAGATATGCCAATATATGAGCCTGAAAGACTAGGGCTTGACCAAGGTTCAAAAGTACTGCTTTTTAACGATGGTGGTATCACAGGTCGTTTTGCTGCAGCAAGACGTATTGTTGGAAAGCCAGGCGTAAATCAGGGAGAGCTTAACAAGATCATAATGGATGGTATATATGATACAAGATATAAAAAGATGTATCATGCAGAAACATTTATCGGACTTGATCCAGAATTTATGGTAAAAGCTCATCTGCTTATTCCTGAAGGCGAAGAGAATATTCTATACAACTGGATGCTTAACTTCCAGTATGAGAGCGACAAGTATGAAGAAATGTATAAGAATAGCAAGCTCTATGACGAGCCAGATATTTACATTTTCTCTGATCCTCAGTGGAAGGGTGCTCCTAACCAGAGCTTCTGCCTTGAGAGTTGCTTAAGCTACTTCCATACAGAAGCTAACTGCGCATGCATACTTGGTATGAGATATTTTGGTGAGCATAAGAAGGGTACTCTTACACTAGCATGGGCTATGGCAAACCGTAATGGTTATGCAAGCTGCCATGGTGGACAAAAAGAATTCACAAAGGCTGATGGAAGCAGATTTGTTGCTGGCGTATTCGGTCTATCTGGTTCAGGTAAATCTACAATTACCCACGCTACACATAATAACAAATTTAAGAGCATAAAGGTTCTACATGATGATGCATTTGTAATAAATGCTGAAACATGCTCATCAGTTGCTTTGGAGCCAAGTTACTTCGATAAGACAAATGACTATCCAACAGGCTGCAAGGATAATAAATATCTGCTTACTGTTCAGAACTGCTCTGCTACAATGGACGAGTTTGGCAAGGTACAAATAGTAACTGAAGACCTTAGAAACGGAAATGGTAGAGCAATCAAGAGCAAGATTTGGAGTCCTAACAGAGTAGACAAGTTTGATTCACCTATCAAGGCTATATTCTGGATAATGAAGGATCTCACATTGCCTCCAGTAGTAAAGCTAAAGGGCGCAAGTCTTGCAGCAGTTATGGGTGCAACTCTTGCTACAAAGAGAACAAATGCAGAGAGACTAGCTAAGGGTGTTGATCCTAACGCATTGGTAGTTGAGCCATATGCAAACCCATTCCGTACATATCCACTTGCAAACGACTACTCCAAATTTAAAGACTTAGTAGAGAAAAAGAATGTTGACTGCTATATTATCAATACAGGCGACTTCATGGGCAAAAAGATTAATAAGGAAGTAACACTAGGTCTTATTGAAGATATAGTTGAGGAAAAAGCTACATTTAAGCAATGGGGTCCATTCTCAGACATAGAGATCTATGAGATAGAAGGATTTGTTCCAAATCTAAAGGATGCAGAATATGTAAAGGCTATGAAAGCTCGTATGCAAGATAGGTTGAATTATGTAACTAATCTTGAAACAAAGGATGAGGGCTACGATAAATTGCCACAAGATGCTGCAGAAGCTATCAAGCATGTTGTAGAGCAGTCCGAGACACTATAAATAAAAATTAACCACGCACTTTTGCGTGGTTTTTTTATGTAGCAAAATACATGAGCTATGCCAGTGAATATTTATATTAATTAGCGATAACAGCGCCATGTCCAAAATATCTGGCATAAGCTGTATTAATCCAATATGTAGAATGTTCTTGTATACCAGGTTCTCCAAAAAAGTAAGGTACTGTTTTTATTTTATCTATATAAACTACTTCTTGAGGCTCAACTTCAAGCTGAGAAATCATGGAATTCATCTCTGTGTTATATTGTTGCACTTCTCCATTTACAATGGATTTAGCAGTGACTAATGACAGCATTCCCTGCCCTCTGGCTACAATAATAAACAAGACAGCAAATATTAGAAATCCAGCAATCGCTTTGTTTTTTATAAAGCTAAAACATCTAGCAGGAATCACGCTTGAGCTTTTCCTTGATATATATCCAAAAGTATAGAATAGGATAGATAGTATAAGCCAATAATGGCTATAAAAGAAAACATTAAGTTGTCTTCCACCTGAGATGCCTCCCATTGCATACAGTGGTGGCGTCCACTGGCATGCAAAAAGTCCAAATGCAAAAATAATAAATATAATGGGATGCCTGAATGTAAACTTACTTGATTTGGCTAAAGAATATATAGCAGGACATAAAAATATCCAAACTAACAAGTTACAAGGGTTTTTAATCCAATTTAGTATCCATGAAAAAGCGTGCTTTAGAGATAGAAATATAGAATTTATTACACCTGTTTTCTCAAAAAAACTCTGTCTTGCTGAGTTGCCTGGAGCAACAAAAGCAATAGTAAATCCAATTAAAAATATAATGGAGATAAAAAGAATTTTATATCTTGAATTTTTATTTGAAATAAAGGCATATATACAGATTGTAATTAAGATAATTAAAGTTGGCAAAGTGTTTGTGAAGCTACTTCCAGATACAAAAAATGCAAATAATGCAGTACAAATAAGTTTAAAATCTATTTTTCTGTCGCTTGTTGTCAGCAATTCTATCATTAAAGATAAAAGCATTAAAGTGATACCATAAAAAAAAGTATAATAAACAGCTCCATTGTACCAATAAAAAGAATCAAAAGGATAAGGCACAAGTTGAATTTTGATGATTGTTATCAAAAAAAAACACCAAAAGCACCTCATCTTTTTTGTCTTTAAAAAAGCTATTATATAGTCTATTAAATAATGAATATTCTCCAAAGATAAGTACGCTTAGCATCAATAATGTGTTTATGAAATAAGCATTTTGTGAAATAATACCTGGTTGTAGTTGAAACATAAATATTGCAGAAAAATTGCCTTGCCAACTAAAATAGCAGTCTTTGATTTCTTGAAAAATAATATCTAATGCTTCAAAAATACTTCCTCCAGATTTAATACATTGATGCAAGTTTGCAGAAAAGTTATAATCATCATAATTAGGATGAGAATAAAACGATACTGTAACAATAGGAATTAGCGAAACAATAAAAACCACAAGCAGTAATTGCAATAGAATCTTAATGCTATTAAATTGTTTGTTTATATTTAATATTTTCATATTCACTTTGTGTTTAATCCTTTTATAAAACTATATTTAGCAGATAAAAAATATACTAATTATATTTTGATACAGGAACTACTTCTTCAATATTATAATATTCACCCATCCAGACGTAATTCCAATTGCCACGTTCTTTATACAGAAATGGATCATCAAAAATTTCAGGCCTTACGACATCTACATCTATATACTCAATTTTTTGGTCTGAATTCTCGAGCTGTCTAGCTATGCTATCCATATGAGCATCATATTTTTTTAAGTCTTCACCTTTTAGGGCGTTTATGGTACTCCAAGTGAGTATATTTTTGCCTTTTGCACAAATTAAAAACAATAACGCAAACGCGATTGCATAAGGTAAAATATGTTTTTGCATAAAATGATATATAGTATTTAATTGCCCTCCAATATCTTTTCTGCTAAAACATCCTAATATATAAAATAAATTTATTCCTATAAGCCAATAATAGTTATAAAAGAATACATTCCACTGTCTAGCCCCTGTAATGATACCTGTACCATATAAAGATGGTGTCCATTGACAAGTATATAAGCAATATGAAAATATAATTACCAAAATAGGGTACTTGAATGAAAAGCTTGATGATTTGGCTATACTATACAAGAATGGTAAGATGCTTATCCACAACAATATGTTTGCTGAATTAGAGTTAAGCTTATGAATATACTTTGCTGACTGAATAAATGACTCATAAACAGCTTGTATGGCAGTCAATTGATTTGCTCCTGAACCTCTTACTTTATTACCTGGAGCAGTGAGAGAGATTATAAAGCCTGCAATAAAAACAATAGAAACAAAGAGCATTTGAATTTTTGTTTCTTTTTTATTTTTAAAGCAGTAAATTGAAAGTAAACAAAGCATAAAAGTGCTTGGAAGTGCACTAACATAGCTTCCTCCCGCAACAAAAAATGCAAGTAACATAAGTAATAATGTTGATATTATTGATTTCTTTTTATTTACAAATATCATTTTAATTATATTTGTAAACATCAAAAGAGACATTCCGTAAAAGAAAGTATAATATATTGATCCATTGTACCAGTAAAACGCGTCATAGGCTCTATGTATAAATTGTATTTTATAAAGCAATATAAGAAAAGAAAATAGAATAAAAACAGATTTTTCGCAATTAAGAACTTTAACAATGAGAACTTTTAATATGGATAACTCTCCAACAATAAGCACGAACATCAAAAGAAATGTTGTAAGAAAATATGCATCCTGTGATATGATGCCAGGCTGGAGCTGAAACATAAGAATTGACGAGTATGATCCTTGCCATCCTAAATATTCTTTTATAACCTGATCTAGTACAACTTTAGGTGCTTGAAATATGCTTTTGTTGTTTACAAAATGATTATTTAGTGCTGCAGAATAGTGATAATCATCATATATTGGGTGAGTGTAGAATGAAACTGCAATTATAGGTATCAAAGATATAATAAAAATTACAACTAAAATCTTGCTTACAAAAGCAGCGTTATTTATTTTATTATATCTATATGCTGATTTCATTGGTTTCTCTAGTATTGCAATTTCTTATTTTTCTTGATCTAAAATAACTTTTGCAACTTCATCTACAAGGCGTTCACAAACTTCAGTTTCTCCAGCTTCAACCATTATACGTAGTACAGGTTCAGTACCACTTTTTCTCAAGAGGATTCTTCCATCGGTTCCTAGGCTTTCAGAAACTTTTTTGCATGCTTCCTGAACATTAGGATTGTTTAATGCTTTATCTTTATCTGCAACCTTTATATTTTTTAGGACTTGTGGATATTTTTTATAGTCCTTTAGCAAATCGCAAAGGGTTGTTTTTTGAGAAAGCATAGCTTGCATAACTTTAATTGCTGTAAGGACTCCATCTCCCGTATTGGCATATTTGCTGAAAATAATATGACCAGACTGCTCTCCACCTAAAAGATAATCACATTCGGACATCTTTTCATAAACAAATCTATCGCCAACATCAGTTATCTCTACGTTTATGCCTTCTTTTTCCATAGCTTTAAAGAAACCAAAGTTGCTCATAACAGTTGCTACTACAGTATTCTTATCGAGTCTATCGCTCTGTTTCATATACTTGGCATAAAGATATATTATCATATCTCCATCAACTATATTACCATGCTCATCAATTGCAAGACACCTATCGGCATCACCATCAAATGCAAAACCAATATCTAATCCTTGTGATACAACCAACTCTCTCAATCCATCAATATGGGTAGACCCTGCATTTAGATTAATGTTTTCTCCATTTGGTCTATTATTTATAACATAAGTTTCTGCACCAACAGCGTCAAAAACACTTTTTGCAATCATCCATGCTGATCCATTTGCACAGTCAAGTCCAACTTTAATGTCTTTATAAGAATATCTCACTAAACTGATTAGATACCCAATATAACGGTTCCTTCCAGAAGCATAGTCTATAGCTTTTCCAATATTGCTGCCAGTTGCAAGAGGAAGATCGTCTACACCATGAAGAACATTTCCATGTACATCTTGTAATCCATCTATATTGCCATCTATATAGCGTTCAATATCCATGAGGAACTCATCGCTCATCTTCTCGCCAAAATGATTTATTAGTTTAATTCCGTTATCATCATATGGATTATGGCTGGCTGAAATCATTACACCACAGTTAAAGTCGTCCACTCTAGCAATATAAGACACACTTGGAGTAGTTGTAACATGCATAAGATATGCATCTGCACCACTTGCAGTTATTCCTGCTGTAAGTGCACATTCAAACATATAGCTTGAGCGCCTAGTATCTTTACCGATAACAATTTTGCCACCCTTGCCAAAATAAAATCCGAGATATCTGCCTATTTTAAAAGCATGCATTACATTAAGATCAATATTCGTTTTTCCTCTGAATCCATCAGTACCAAAATATTTTAACATTGTATACCTCTAAAGTCTGTTTATTATTTCTTTATATTTAGGAAATTGCTTGCTTAGTTTTTCTTTATCCCTTAGTTCAAAAATGCCATCGCTAAATGCAGGAGCAACTGTGCATCCAAATAAAGCATATGTACCGTCTATAAGTTCTCCTGCTTGCCAAGCTCCTGCAGGAACAAGCTTATGTAATAATTCTCCATCACTAATATTTTTACCCATAATTACTGTCTCGCATTTCCCATCTGGATAGAGAATATGTAGTTTAAAGCTATCTCCTTCATAAAAATGCCAAAACTCATCATTTGATAGCCTATGAAATCTTGAAAAACTTTTTGGCTCTTTTAAGTAAATGCCAAAAGCATGGCTTGCAATTGAAATATTATTTTGTGTTTTTATATTGCATTCGTATACCTTTGTAATAAAGCATCCTTCGTCATCAAGATATGAAAAATTATATTTCTTAAAAAGTTCGTCAACTCTATTCATAGTTTTATATATTCTCCGTTTTTGCTAGCACTATCATATATAGCATTACATATTTTTACAATATATGAAGCATCTCTAAAAGTTGAATAAATTGGTGTGCCCTTGCCCTCTATATTGTCATATACATTCTTAAAAAGTTTTACAAAAGTATCGTTAAATTCTGATGGATCACATTTCATGGGTATTAGCTTAGCCTTTTTATCCGAAATATTTAAGTTGTTTGGATTTTCTGAATTCCAACATAATGATTTTTCATCACAATCTACACGATATTTTAGCTCATTTATCTTGCCATGAGAAATCTCACTTACAACGATATTAGCAATTACTCCATTTTCTAAAATTAAATTTATAACTGCAGCATCTTCAGAATTAACTTGTATCTCCCCTTGTGGATCTGGATACATAAGTCCGTTTTCTATGTGTCTGCGTTTATTGGATTTAATAAATAGACTGCTTAAAGCTAAAACTTTTTTACCTGTAATAAAAAGTATAAGATCAATAACATGGGTACCAATCTCAGTTACGGCGCGCATTCTACCTGCAGGTTCATCAACATATCTCCAAGTATATTCTGTAGGCATACAATGAAAGCTTTGCAAATAACTTGCTTTTATTAGATTTATTTTTTGAGTAAAAAGTTCATTTCTTGCTACTAGATTAGCTTTATAAAATCTATTATTAAAGCAAACAGCATTTACAAGATGTTTTTCCTCTGCCAAAGAAGTGAGTTCCTCTGCCTGTGCATTTTCTACGCATAATGGTTTTTCTGATATAACATGTTTGCCTGCAAGTAAACAAGCCTTGATTTGTTCATAGTGATAACTTGGTGGGCTACATATATGTGCTACATCAAAATCATCTCTACACAGCAATTCTTCTATACTTGAGTATGTATTCTTAATTCCCCAATGTTTGGCAAAGATATTTGCACTGTCTATATTTTTATTTACTGCTATGCATAGCTCATGACCAAGCTTCTTAATAGCACCTGCATGAACTGATGCAATATTGCCTGTACCGATAATAGCAACCTTCATAATATCACCACTTTCTACTAAATTATACTCTATAACAATATTTTCATCAAGCTGAGCAAATAATAATATTTTGTATTTTACACTACCTTTTTTGTATATTTTATACATATATTATTATTGACTTTTACAAAATAGAATGATATTATTCATTTTAGAAAACAAAATATAGGAGGGTATTCATGAAAAAGATACTATCTTTGGCATTATGCTTGGCATTGATGCTCGGTATGTTCGCTATGTTGCCTGCAAAAGCAGAGGAAGTTGAGCTTAACTTTTGGACATGGCGTACAGAGGATGTTGAATTTTACAATTCAGCTATTGCAGAATTCGAAGCTGCAAACCCAGGAATTAAAGTAAAGCAAGAAGCTATTAAGAACACAGAATATAACACAGTACTTAGTGCAGCATTAAATGCTGGCGAAGGTGCTCCAGATGTATTCATGAGCCGTGCTTACGGTGGATTGCAGACCTATTCGGATAGTGGGTATATTCAAGAGCTTGACGAGCTTATCCCTACAATTCATGACTATGCACCAACAGCTCTTCAAGGTGCTACTAGCCTTACAGATGGCAAAATATATGGTGTTCCAGTTGCAAGTCAGACAGTATTCTGCTACTACAACAAGAAGCTATATAAAGAGCTTGGTCTAGAAGTTCCTACAACATGGAATCAGTTTATTGAAAATCTTAAGAAATCCAAAGAAGCTGGATATATTGGCCTTGCAAACGGCACAAAAGATGGCTGGACAAATGAAACATTGTTTGGTGGCGTAGCTCCTTCATTCTATGGTGGAGATGAATTCTTCAACAAGCTGATGGCAGGAGAAACAAATTTTGAAGATCCTGCATTTGTAGCAGCTATTGAAAAAATGTACGAACTAAGAGAATATATGCCTGATCTATATGAGGGCGTTAACTATGAAGATATGCGTAACAACTTCGTTGAAGAGCTTGCTGTACACTTTATAGGCGGATCTTACGAAGCAGGATATCTAAATTCTCAGAATGATAAGCTAGAGTATGGCATGTTTGCTGTTCCTGGTGAAGAAGGCAAGCCAGCATATGTATCAGTATATGCAGATGCAAACTTCTCAATCGCTAAAGCTTCAAAGCATCCTGAAGAGGCTTTGACATTCCTAAAGTACTTAGCTAGCAAGGAATTCGGTGAGAAATATGCAAAAGAATTAAAGATGGTTTCTTCAACACCTGGTATTGATGTAAGCGATGAGCCATTTATTCAGGAAGTTTTGAAGCTTCAAGAGCACTCTGCAAACTTCTTATTCCTAGTTGGATTTAGATATGAGCAGCCAACAGGATCATCGTTACTCCAGAGCACAGCTCAAGAGATGATGGTAGGCAAGATGACTCCTGCAGACATGTGTGCAGAGATTCAAAAAGGAATAGCAGCTTACTTTAAGCCATTTCAAAAATAATCGTTAATATCTATTAGTGGAGGAGATATTCTCCTCCACTTTTTAGGAGGATAGTTTGACCGCTAAATCTAAAAAGAAATTAATAAAAAACGCTTGGATCGTTTTTTTTATATTGCCAGGTCTTAGCATAGTATCAATATTTATATTGTTACCGCTTTTTATGTCATTGTTTAACAGCCTTTTTTCATGGAACCAGCTTATTAAACTTGATTTTATAGGATTTGAAAACTTTTATAAGTTGTTTCACTCATACCCTTACAATGTAAGGTTCTTTAATGCTTTGGGCAATAATTTTAAGTGGTTTTGTTGCACAACTTTAGTACAAAATTCTTTTGGTTTGTTATTTGGATACTGCATGAGTAGAAAAATAGCTGGAGGAGAGTTTTATAAAAGAGTTTTCTTCGTTCCTGTGCTTTTTTCAATCATAGCAGTAAGCTTTCTATGGGGCCTATACCTTAGGCCAAACGGCATGATAAATTACATGCTTCAGTCTGTTGGACTTGGACATCTTAAAAGAGCATGGCTTGGTGATGGCAGCATAGCAACATTCGTTATCATAGCTGTAAATATATGGAGATGGGTAGGTTTCCCCTCTCTAGTATTTATGACGGCTATTGATAATATTCCACAGGAATGCACTGAGGCTGCTTTCTTGGATGGAGCAAACGAGTGGCAGATGTTTAAAAAAATAGTAATACCACTAATTGTACCAACAATTACTATTATAATGGTACTTACAATAATAGGTTCTCTGAACGTATTTGAGCAAATATATACTATGACTGGCCTTGATGGTGCTCCAAACTATGCGACAGACACTATTAGTACTCTGTTCTATAGAACTGCTTTTGGCTCTGTGGACAGTGGAGCTCCAGAAATAGGTATGGGTTCTGCTATAGCTGTAATAATATATATACTAACATTTGTTATTTCTATAATGAGCATAATAATAAATAACAGAAAAGAGGTAAAACTATGATAACCAATATGAGATTCAAAAATGCCTCTTCTGGTAAAAAAATATTTATTGTGCTGATACAAATAATTATGGTAGGCTACATAATAGCAATACTATATCCTTTATTCAACATGATAATGAGTTCATTTAAAAGCACTAGAGATATAATTAGAACTCCTTTATCTTTGCCTAATGAATTCAGCTTTGAAAACTATCGTTATATATGGGTTGAGCAAAATTTTGGAAGGTACTTCTTAAATAGCTTTATAATAACACTAATTTCAATGTTTTTTGTAATACTTTTTGGATCAATGGCAGCTTTTGCCCTTTCAAGATATAAGTTTAAGCTTAATACAATCACATATATGCTATTTCTTAGTGGTATAATGCTACCACTAAAGGCTGCAGTAATTCCCCTTTTTATGATAGTGAAAACGCTAAATATAATGAACCATCCCCTATCAGTAATTTTAGTATTTATAGCTATGGGAACTCCTTCAACAGTATTTATACTGTCTGGATTTATGAAAACAATTCCAGATGCACTGGAACAGGCAGCAAGAATAGATGGTTGCAGTGAGCTAAGGATATACAGTCAGATAATAATGCCAATATGTATGCCGAGCATTGCTCTTGTAACTATATATAATGCAGTACCTATTTGGAATGATTTCTTCTTCCCTTTGGTATTCTTACGCGATAATTCATACAAGACTTTACCTTTGGGACTGCAAAACTTTATAGGTCAGTATAGCACGAAGTGGGATCTTTTATTTACAGGATTGTGCATTGCTATAGTACCAATGATAATATTGTATCTTTTTATGTCTAAATACTTTATAGAAGGAATGACAGCAGGTGCTGTAAAATAGGTATTATATGATATTTGGAATAGATGGTGGAGGCACCAATTCACGCATAAGGCTGGAAGATGAGAAAGGTAATCTGTTTGCAGAAGCAATTGGGTCTAGCACAAATATTTACTCCGTTGGAGCAGAAACTGTTGAGTACAATTTAAAAAATTTGATTAAAAGTACATGTGAAAAATTTAAAATAGAGCCGATTGAAATTATCTCATGTTGTATAGGATCAGCAGGGCTTGATAGAAAAGATGAAAAAGAATTTTTTTATAAAGTCCTTAAGTCAATATGTCCAAATGCAAAAATAAAATTATGTACAGACGCTGAAATTATGCTAATAGGTGGTTTGCAAGCATATGAAGGATACTGTCTGATAGCTGGAACAGGGTCTGTTGCGTTTGCTAGAAATAGAGAAGGAAAACTTGCACGTAGCGGAGGCCTTGGATATATGCTTGGAGATGAAGGATCTGCTCTATGGATTGCGTATGAAGCTATAAAGCGTTCCTATAAATCACTTGAGCAAAGAGATATTAAAAGCAATATGATTTATTCTTTGGTCGATTTCTTTGAACTAAATCAACCCAATGAATTTATTGCAATGCTTCATAAAAACTTTGATAAGGCTACTATTGCTAAAGCTTGTCCGTTAGTGTTCGATATGGCTGCACAAGGAGATTTGCTTGCTAAAGATATTATTGAAAAGGCAATATATGAGCTTACATTGCTAGTACAATCAATAATACAAAATATGCCCCTACAAAATAATGAAATAGTTCTTGCAGGAGGCGTTCTTGAAAAAAATAATGAATTTAGGCAAAAGCTTATAGAAAAAATAACTCCATTAGGAGTAAAACCGATACAAGCAAAAGCCAGTGCTGAATATGGAGCATGTATGCTAGCAAGAATATAGTTTAAAATGCTATTTTGAGATAATTATAAGTCGTAACATTTTATAGATAGTTTTTGTTATTCTTAAAAGTTTATAAATATTAAATAAAATAAAAATACATTTAGCTGTTATAAGCTAAATGTATTTTTTTATTCTTCGGCTTCTATTTCTTTGATCAAGAATTCATTTCCTTGTAATAGCCATGTGTTTTCACTATTGCAGTTTGGACATTTCTTTCCATGTTTTACTGTAGGATACTCGCATCCACAAGAATCACAATGAGTAATAGCATCAATTGTTTCAATTTTGAGCTCAGCACCTGAAAAAAGATCTCGTTTGTCTGTCGCCCATTTAAAACAACTTGAAATATATGATGGTATTACAGAAGAAACTTCTCCAATCTGCAATGTAACGCTATTTATTTTATGTATATCATTCTCTTTAGCAAGCTTTTCAAGATCGTCAAGTATATAAAATACAACCCCTAATTCATGCATATTATTTATTCCGTTTAAATTTTATTTTAATAGCCTGCTTTGCAGCATAAGGGAGAATATACTTTAACTTGTCCTCGGATTTACGCATCTGAGAACATTCAGGATAATCCCTATACATGTGTATAGCATCAAACTCGCATTTAGTTGTACAGAGTCCACAGCCTATACATTTGTTCTCATCAACTATTGCTGCACCACATGAAAGGCATCTTGAAGTTTCAGTTTTAAGCTGCTCCTCAGTAAATGTAATGGTAGCGTCTTTGAAGGATTTTTTATATGAAATTTTAGGATTCATGCCATGTGCTTGCCTGCCTGCAGTATCATAGTCTGAATAACTTAAATCATCTTTATCAAAAGTTTTAAACTGATATTTGTTACGACCTATTGTTAAAGAAGAATGAGGTTGAACAAATCTATGGATTGATACTGCTCCTTGCTTTCCTGCTGCTATGGCATTTATAGCAAAGCTTGGGCCTGTATAAACATCTCCACCAACAAAAATATCAGGTTCATCAGTTTGATAAGTAATTTTATCAGCAAGAGCAACGTTGCCCCTTCCTAGCTTTACATTGCTACCATCAAGCAGATTTCCCCACTCTATTGACTGACCTACTGATAGAATAATATGTTTACAAGGCACTGTAATGCAATCATTCTCATCAAACTTTGGTGCAAACTTATTATTTTCATCAAAAACACTTATGCAACGTTTAAAAACAACACCGGTTACTTGCCCATTTTCTACCAAGATTTCTTTTGGACCCCAGCCAGGATTGATTTTAACTCCGTCTTCTTCTGCTTCGTCAATTTCTTCTAGACTAGCGGGCATTATATCCTTTGACTCCAAGCAAAACATATTTACAGAGAAGGAATCATCGGCACATCTTTTTGAGGATCTTGCTGCATCAATTGCAACATTACCTCCACCAATGACAACCACATCTCCTTTGAGTTCATATTTTTCTTCCTGTGTTACAGTATGCAAAAATTCAACTGCAGTCATAACGCCATCGGCATCTTCATTCTCAATTCCTAATTTTCTTCCACCACAGCATCCAATTGCAACATAAAAAGCCTTAAATCCTTGCTCTCTAAGCTGATCTATGGTAATATCTTTTCCAACCTCAACGCCAGTTTTGATTTCTACACCCATTTCCTTGATTATATCTATTTCGGAAAAAATCAAGTCTTTTTCTAATTTATATGGTGGGATTCCATAGGTCAACATTCCACCTGGTTTATTATCTTTTTCAAAAATAGTAGGTGAATATCCCATTTCTGCAAGATAATAGGCACAGCTAAGTCCAGCAGGACCAGCTCCAATTATTGCAACTTTTTCATCAAAGTAACCTTTTACGGAAGGGACTACTTTTTCTGGAATATATCTAGTATCACTGTTCATATCCTGCTCGGCAATAAACCTTTTGATTTCATCAATTGCAACAGGACTATCAATATCTCCCCTAGTGCATTCATCTTCACATACTCTATTGCAAATTCTACCACATACGGCAGGTAGTGGATTGTTCTTCTTAATTAATGCCAATGCATCCTGATATCTACCCTGTGCAGCCATCTTAATGTAACCTTGCACAGCAATATGTGCAGGGCATGCTGTTTTACATGGTGCAGTACCTGTATCATAGCAGTTTATTCTATTTGTATCCCTATAATTTTCATTCCACATTTCAGGGCCCCATTTTCTTTCACTGGGGAGAATCTGCTTTGGATACTTTACCTCGCTACCATCTTTTTTACAAAGCTTTTGCCCTAGCTTTACTGCTCCTGCTGGGCAATACTCTACACATCTTCCACATGCTACACAATTATCTTTCTTAACCTTTGCAACATAAGCAGATCTAGACATATTCGGCGTATTAAAGAGTTGAGATGTACGTAAAGCATAGCAAACATTAACATTGCAGTTACAAATTGCAAATATTTTTTCTTCGCCATCTATATTTGTTATCTGATGTACATAGCCATTGTCTTCAGCTTGCTTAATTATTTTAAGTGCTTCCTCTTTATCAATATAGCGACCACCTTTTTGTGTTTCTACTACATAGTCTGCCATATCGCCTACTGCAATACACCAATCGTTATGATCGTCTGCACATCCTTCATCAAAAGTTTTTCTTGACATTCTGCATGAACATGGACTGGCAGCATATTTTCCATCATATTTATCTAGCCAATGAGATATATGCTCTACTGGTACTGACTTATCTTCCATAGATATAGACTTTTCTACAGGAATAACATGCATTCCAATTCCTGCTCCACCTGGAGGTACCATAGGAGTTATCTTTTCAAGTGGAAGGCGTGTCATGTTGTCAAAAAACTTTCCAAGCTCTGGGTGCTCGTTTAAAAGTTCCTGATTCATATTGCAGAACTCGCCAATTCCTGGTACGAACATTGGCACAATCCAACGCTTTTCATTATTAGGATTTTTGCCATCAAGATTTTCCCAATTATATTCAAGAACTCCCGTATAAGACATATGATCCAGCATCTCGGTAAGTTTATCTGTTTCAATACCTGATAATTCCTGGATTTGTTTAAATGTTTTTGGTTTTCTTACACCCATTTTAAGAGCAAGTAGTGCTTCTTCATCGGTTGCTAAAGGAGCAAGGCCCCAATACTCAGGATCATCCTTTGTGATTTTTTTGAGTCCTAACTTTTGAGGAACTCTATCGGTAATCATTTTTCCAAGTTTAACAATAGGCTCTCTTATAGGACCATCATCTTTAACATAATCAGGCTTTATTGACATTTTATTCCTCACACATGTAAATTAGTTTATTTGTTCCACTCTTCTATTTCAGAAGATAGCCAATTTGCAAATTCTGATATTCCTTCTCCAGTTTTTGCTGAAATAGGAATTATTTTAGCATTAGGATTTCTCATCTTTATGTTTTTTATACATTTTTCCATATCAAAATCAAAATATGGAATAACATCTATCTTATTTATTAAAACGACATCGCAAATAGAAAACATAAGTGGGTACTTAAGTGGTTTATCATCACCCTCTGGTACCGATAAAATCATAGCATTTTTGCTTGATCCAGTATCAAATTCGGCTGGACATACAAGGTTTCCTACGTTTTCTAATATTGCAAGCTCTATTCCATTTGACTCCAAAGAATCAAACCCTTGACGGGTCATTTCTGCATCTAGGTGGCACATGCCTCCGGTGTGAAGTTGAATAACCTTCACACCAGTTTCGGCAATAGAAACAGCATCAACATCCGAATCTATATCGGCTTCCATTACCCCTATCGAATGCTTATCTTTTAATAATTTTATAGTTTGCTTTAGCGTTGTAGTTTTTCCCGATCCAGGCGAAGACATAAGGTTAAGCAAAAATATACCTCTATCTTTAAGCTCTTTTCTTAATTTGCTCGCTCTTTCATCATTACTTGCATAAACGCTTTGTTTTACTTCTATTACTCTTACCTTAGACATGTGCCCTCCTATATGTAAATCCAGTTGTTATTCAGCCCTTGACATGGCTTCTTCAAAGTCTCTTGTACCTGTCCAAACTTCTTGCTTGTAAGGATTAACATTGTTTTTCTTTGCTCTTTTAATTATTGATGCGAATACTGCTAAGTTAACAAGCACTGAAAGAACTGCGATTAATCCCATTGCCTGTGGAGCAACTGCTGTAGGACGAACAGCTGGGTTCATAAATCCATCTGCATACATAACTGGTAATACAGCAAATTTTCCTTGGTCTTGGAATAATGGGAAAATTTGTGCAAACATACACCATGTTGCCAAGGTGTTTGCTCTATTTTGTATCCAGCCACCTTTGTTCCAGAACATAGCAGCTGCTGTAGGAGCAAGTAACAAAGCAAATCCACAATACCATGCGTGTGTTGGCAAATTAAGATATGTGTACTCAAAATTCCAGATATCATAAGCCAATATATACATCCAGGTCATATCCGGCCAAAGCATATCATCTTGTTTCTTTGAAGAATAAATGCCCCACCAGCCTGTCATGCATACAATATTTATCAATCCAGCAACGCCGTTTGCAATATTCCACCATCCACCATAAAGCCATACGCCTTCTGATGAAAGCCACCATCTTGAACCTTCAGTTTGCAAAGCTTTATATCCATTTATTGCACTTTCAAAATCTGAACAAACCGCAATAAGAATATTGATTGCGACTATGATGAAAGGATAGGGTTTAAACCAGTCTTTTTTACCTAATCCTTGCTTATATTTAAGCCACATAAATCCTATGCAGCCAGCTGTTGCAGCATAAAGCTTTGCATAGTGGAACCAGCTATTCATATTCTTATAGGTCTGGTTATTTAGCGCCCACTCTGATCCATTATTTGCTCCAATTTGTATTGCAACAAAATAAATAGTAAGAGCTATCGGTATAATGTAGAAAAATGTATATCCTCCAGCCTTACTTCTGCGCTGAATTTCATTGGTAATAATTAACCCGGCAAATACAAGTATCCAACCTAAAAGCTGATATGCTGATGCATCGCCATAAACTTGAAACAACATACGTGTACATTATAATTTACAAAGTTTGTAAATTATAATCTCCTTTCTTGTAAATAATATTGTTTATAGAATAACATTATTTATCAGTGTTGTCAATTCGAATATGGCTTTTTGGCTAACATTTAATATGTTATTACTATTCTCATTCTATAAAAAAAGCTTAAATAAAATATTTTATTTAAGCTATAGATGTCTTTTTATTAGAATTTGTATATTAAAGCTGCTTATTCTATTGCCTTTGAAACAAAGCCCTTTGCTGCTGCAAGCCTTTGCTGTGCTTCTTCTTTTGAGCATGATGCCATATTCATAACCAATGCTACTTTAATATTGTTACCTGCAGATCTATATGCTGCTTCAGCTGACTCCCTATCAATCTTAAGAGCATACATAATAAGCCTTATTGATCTATCTTTAAGCTTATCATTACTAGGCTTGAGATCTACCATGATGTTTTTATAGCTTTTCCCTATGCGAATCATAGCTCCAGTACTTAGCATGTTTAGAACCATCTTGGTAGCTGTACCTGCTTTAAGTCTTGTTGATCCAGAAAGCACTTCTGAGCCTGTGGGTACCTCTATTGCAATATCAGCATATTCAGAAATTCTAGCATTTTTATTGCATGATAAACTAATTGCTGTTGCACCTATGCTTTTGGCATAGTCTAAGGCTGAAACACAATATGGTGCATAGCCACTTGCACTTATTGCGCACACAACATCTTTATTAGATAATTTTATATTTTTCAAATCCTCTATTGCTAGTTCTAAACTATCTTCGGCTCCCTCAACAGCATATCTCAATGCTGTATCTCCACCAGCAATAATTCCAACAACCATTTCTGGATCAGCACTAAATGTGGGTGGACATTCTGAGGCATCCAGCACTCCAAGCCTTCCACTTGTACCAGCACCCATATATATCAGTCTACCACCATTGTTGAAGGCTTGAGCAACATTGTCTATGGCTTTCCCAATTTGACTTGTTGCAGAGGCTACTGCAGAAATTGTTTCAGCATCTGCAGCATTCATTAGTTTCGCTATGCCCTCACCATCAAGCGAGTCAATATTTTCAGAGTTAACATTGACTTTTTCTGTAGCTATATTTGCTAGATACTTATTTTCTATCATTGCTGCTCCCTTAAATTTTTAAACCCTTCTCCTAGCACTTCAGTAGCAGGAGTTATGAACATAAATGCTTTTTCATCAATTTCTTTTACTAGGTTTTTTATTTCATAAATTTCTCTTGGATGGGCAATACAAAGAAGTATAGGTTTATCAACCATAGTATAGCCACCTCTAGATTCAATAAGAGTTGTTCCTCTATTAATGCGTTTCATAAGGCTTTCTTTGATTTCTAAATTCTTTGATGAAAATACATAACATGCCTTTGCACGATTAAAGCCTTGCATAGTAGCATCAACAAGCATAGTTATAAGAATTATATTTATTGTAGAGTAAAGAGCTTGCTCTATATTTATTACAATTCCTGCAAGCATTACAACTACCGCATCTTGTATCAATATTAAATTACCTATACTTAAAAATGAAATTTTTTTGTGAAGCAATTTGGCACTAAGGTCTGTACCACCAGTAGTCGCTCCACCTTTAAGTATAAATCCTAAACCTAATCCTAGCATCAAACCGCCATAAATAGTTGCTAAAAATGTATTGTGTGTAAGAGGAGTCATAAATGTAGAAAAAATATCAATCAGAAGTGAAAAAATAACAGTTGCACCTAATGACTTCAAAAAAAATTTTTTACCAAGCTGGGTAAAACAAAGCAAAAACAAAGGTATATTAAGAATCAAGCTTGTAGTACCTACTGGCCATCCAAAAGCAATATTTAATATTGTAGTAAGACCAGTAACCCCTCCTGGAGCCACCTCATTAGGAACAAGAAACAATGGATACGCAGCCGCACCAAGTATACATCCGATTAGGATGTTAAGATATGTTAAAAAGGTGTCTTTGTTTGTTTCGTTTTTTTTCATATACGCTCCTTAAATATTAAAAACTTGCAATAATTATTAAAATGTTGTAAGATATAAAAGCTTTAAACTGATGTGAGGTAATTATCAAATGAGAATAGCAAATCCCAATGTTGATGAAAACGGAGTTAGCAAGGAAAATATTTTTTACGCTCTTGATGAGAGCGACAAAGCAATTGGCAAGGCCCTACTAACCGTAAGCCTAAATCCAAAATTTTCTGCAAGCTACCCACTTAATATATATTTTACCATAAATGCTGAAGATAGCGTAAGGGCAAAGCTTTTTGGATCAATTATGGCTAGAGCTTACCAGCTATGTACTACAGCATATCCTATGTATAATGCCCGCATATATACAAAGGTGAATCCTGACGATGTAGAAAGCTTGCAATTTTATACATATGCTGGTCTTCAAAACAACGACAGAGATGAAATTATTCAGATAAATACTCCATTAAATATGAAGTATAATCTTTCATACTACGGATTTAGCATACAGAACATTCCATCAGACACAGATACAGATCTCACAATGATAGTAAATAGATACAACGAGTATCTATTACACCCCATTTCTCTTGAAACTCTAAAAAAATGCAGAAGCAGCAAGAATTATTTGGCAATTGGTATGGTACTGAATAATTACTGCGTTGGTGAAGCACTATTCTATGGTAATGACAATCTTGCTACGTTGCTTGGTATTTATGTAGAGCCAGCCTACAGAGAAAAAGGAATAGGAAGAGAGCTAATAAGAAATGGCATATTAAGACTTCGCGAGCAAGGCGTAACCTCATTTTATACAACCTTGCAAAGGCGCAGTCTCGCTCAGAGAAAGCTTGCTTCTCACTGCAGATACAGAGCTATAAAGACAATGAATCTATATCCTGGAATATGCATAGATAAAAACTTTTCTGTGCAAGGTATGTCTGGAAATCGCCAAGAAGCCCAGAATTCTTATTATTAGAGTTGTCTCTTCTCTAGATAATATTAACATTTTAAAAAGTAATTTTCAAGTTATATATATAATTTTTATACTTGACAATGCAATTGTATTAATGTAAAATACATCTTGCATTCGCTTTGGGGAATTGTGTAACGGTAGCACCTGCGACTCTGACTCGCATTGTATGGGTTCGAATCCTATTTCCCCAGCCAAACGCCTCCATGGTCTAGCGGCCTAGGACGTCGCCCTCTCAAGGCGGAAACACGGGTTCAAATCCCGTTGGAGGTACCAAGCTAAATGAGCTTAAAAGATTAGAAGACAGTCATTTGATGGCTGTTTCTTTTTTTGTGGGAATTGCTTGCTATTGATTGAAGTGAGTTTTTTCTTGTCTCTAATTTCTCTAACCTCTCTCCAAAATTCTGTATTCCAAGTGAAGCAGCCTTAACTACTCCATTTAAGCCTTTGAATCCTTGTGCTATTGAAGTAAGCGACTTTCTCGCTCCGCCTACATCCATATTAAGCCTTACTATTAGATCCCCTATGTCTGCCATTGTCTGTCTCCTATCAATTTTTATTGTTTTTATCTGTTAATGTGGTATAATATTACTAAAGAAATATTATAAAGGTGTGAATTATATGGCTATTATTCAATCTCTTGCGTGGGCTACAACCCCTACGTTTATTGGAATTGTTATTGTAGTTCTTCTTTCTCCATTAATTATAATTTATATTCTTATTAGTTCTAAAATCAGAGAAAAAAAAGAAATTGCTGAATATCGTGCTACACACGATATAAAAGAAGCCGAGCAAAAATTAGAAAATTTAAAAAAAGAAATTGAAGAATTGCGCCGGCAAAAACTTGAATTAATAAAAAATAATACAGATGAGCAACAATTAAGATTTGTTACAAGTAATTTAAATGCAACCGAAGGACTGCTTGAATGTTATCAAAAATTATATAATTATTATTATAAATAGACACTTCGGTGTCTTTTTTGTTCTCCCAATCCTAAATTACTATATTACCTCGCCTAATTCATTAGTTTATTCGCTGTCTGCCTATTATTAAATTCTCCCATAGGCGAGACTCTTTAGTATCAAAAAAGCACCCTAAGGCGCTTTTTTTATAGCTCTTTTCATCAATCTGTATCACAATCTTCAAATTCGTTTTTAAAGAATAATTTCCTTTTTCAGCATTCTTAGTTCTGACGTATAATCAACATATCCATCTTTCATGAGTCTTCCTACCACGATTCCGGGATCAATATCAATGGAACCAGCAAAAGAATTGATTGAATTAAATGTAAATAGTCCTTTTGAAATAAACAAATTATATTCTTTTGATGGAATCAATGCATTTCTCGCAAACTCATCACATATAGCCTCATTATCTTCAGAATAATTGCTATTTTTATAATGTCTATTTACGACATGACCTATTTCATGAAATAATGTGAACCAAAATCTATCAGCCTCTTTACCTCTAGGTGTTATTACCATCACTATCTTATTTAACATTGGAAAAGTTACACCACAAAAATACGAATTAGACATGCTAGGCATAATTACAAGAGCGATTTCACAATCTGCAAATATAGAATTAAGCATTGGCAAGTATTCTTCCTGTTTAAGTAAAGTTAGCTTTCTTATTTCTACTATTCTCGAAACAAGTTTTTTTACACTTATACTGGAAACATTAATATTTCTAGCTTGTAAAGCTCAAATTTTGGTCAAATATTAATACTACTAATATTTTTCTATTTTTCAAACAATATTTTCAAGTTGGAAACAGCAAACAATTTTCTTAATTCATATACCTTTTTCTTGTTACTATTCGTATCAGCTATCATACCAGCTTCAACCAATGCTTCATAGGGTATTTTTTGAGCATATTGCAAATCATCTGGAATCTCATTTTCTTCTTTTACAAGTTCCAAATCTTGCCTATACTGCGCTTCTAAATTATTCCAGAAACTAGCATCTGGCCCTAAGACATAGTAAAGTTTTTGAGCTATGCTTGCTGTAAGTTGTACTTTTCCATTTATAAGGTTAGAAGCGTGCTTTTCTGAAATATCCATTCTCATAGCGAATTCTTTCTGTGTCATTTCTTTGTCTTCCAATAATTCTCTGATGGTCTCTCCAGGTGGAACAGCCACATAATTTTTGCTATATATCATATATTACCTCCTAATGATAGTCTACTATCTCTATTACTAAAACAACATATCCATTTTGTGTCTTTTCAATTACTAATCTTGCTGGATGTACCAAATCTAAACCATATTGATTTTTTCTATCCCCTTTTAAAGGGTGACATCTTCCTATTCGATGCTCAATCATAAATTCAATGGAACTAGCAGCTTTAATTTCCTTAATTCTTTGAACTAGTCTAGAAGCATTTTTATCTCCATACTTTACAACTGCATATGTAAAATCAGTACAAGCTCTTTCAATTCTGTTGTTACTATACTTAATATCCATTATTATTTCCCTTATTTATGTACCTTTAAGGTTAATTTAATTATATCAGATGATAAAACATAATACAAGCTTTTTTATAAAAAAATACTGATTTTTATAAATAAAATCAGTATTTTTAAATATATTCTGCTATATAATATATTTTATCATATGCATTTTTCTCGCTCTGCGGCGATACTCTTTAGTATCAAAAAAGCACCCTAAGGCGCTTTTTTTATAGCTCTTTTCATCAATCTATATCACAATCTTCAAATTCGTTTATTGCTCCACAATCTTCACACTTAATAGGATATATATCTCCCGTCCATTTATAATAATCATCATCTTCCAGTACATCACTCCACAGTGGTTAATATTTATCTTCTCAATGCTCGCCTTGTTAAAATAAATACTCATGCCTCTATCAGTTTGTGCGGCATTTTCCAATGAGATGTCTCCTAAACACAAGTTTCTTTGGCTAGATTTTTTTATTCATTATAAAATATATATTACTTGAGTTTTCTGAACCATTCTATTTATATGAATTTTACTTTTACTGCATAATATAACGGATATTGTAGTTTTATTTTTATTAAAATTTTATATCTTTGACATCATACCTAGAAACTGTTATTATATATATGTACTGAGTGGGTAGGCACTCAATACATTTTATGTTTGGGCTTGTAATTATTTACAAGCTTTTTTTATTTATCTAAAGGTTTTTTGCTTTTTCGCTTGCCACTTGATTTGTCTTTGATGATTCAACTATTTCAATAATCAGCTTTATTCAAATTGAAATCTATCATACCATAGCGCATTTCATCCCTACCTAATGTTATCTATTCTGTGTACGTATATGTTATTTTTAAGGTACTTCTGGCCAATCAGGTTCTATTAAGTCAATTGTAAAGTTAAAATTTTCATCTTGTATATAGTCTTTTACTTTTTTTCCGTCGATTTCAAACTCAAACGCTTCTTCAAGATTTTTGAACTTATAGTCCTTATAGTCGCCATCAAAAAAATGTGTTAATTCGCATGGCTTGCGATTTAATAACCAGTTGACTGTTATTGCTGTCATATCATAATCAATAAACTTATATTTAAATGTTTGCAGGTCCATAATACATACCACCTTTCTTGCAATACCATAATGATATAAATAATTTGTAAAATCATTATACTAATTTTTTACAAATTTTTTATATTATAAAGCGTTTTTTAATTAACTCTACCAATAATTATACTACGATATAGTAGCTTTATCAATAAAATCACAACTATTTAATAGTTATTGATAAAACTTTTAAAGTAATTTTTTTATTATATATTGTGATTAGTTAGTATCCTTTTTATTATTATTCATATGTGTTATAATAGACTAATTGAAATAAAGGAGAGGTATATGAAATTAAAGACTTCAAATTTTTTGCTTGATAACAAGGGTCTTCTAAAAGAGATCATTGAAAAATTAAGCCAAAACTATAATTATGTATCAATACTTGGAATCGATGTAAGTGGTGGATCTTATGTTGTAGGTACAAGTGGTACAGTAGTGGGTCCATCAAGAGATGCGCAAAGAGGCTTTGTGCTAAGAGTTTTTCAAGACTGTGGATTTAGTGAATACTCTTTCAACGAGATTGATGTCGATCTAATTTGTAATAAAATGAATGAAATTGCCAAAGAGGATAGAAAAGCTTTCTTGGAGTGTGGAAAAGGTCTTCATTATAGCAATCAGCCTGAGGATAGCGAGCTTCAAATTTTCGAGGTTGGTGAAGCTGAGATACTTCCAGGTGAGGAAGATGCGAACGAAATAATAAAAAGTTTTACCGAAGCTCACGACAAGATAAAAGCAAAATATAACGAACTTGTACAGCTTACCCTAACGGTTTCGGCTACACAAGTAAATAAATTATTCCTATCCAAAAATAGAGATTTATATCAGAGTTATGTATATGCTACTGGCTATGGAATTGCTTATGCTTCTAGCAGCAACGGAGTAAAGCAAGAATTTATGGCTACATCTGGACTATGTTCATTTGAGCTTGCAAAACAAATTCCTGCACTTGCAGAAGAAGCTGCTAAAAGAGCAGTAGAGCTTTTGAGTGCTGAAAAGCTTGTGCCAGGCGAGTACGATATAATTTGTGATCCTGACTTTACAGGTCTAATAGCGCATGAAGCATTTGGACATGGCGCAGAAATGGACATGTTTGTAAAGCATCGTGCAAAGGGTCAGGAATATATGAACAAGCGTGTGGCATCAGACCTAATAAACATGCATGATGGAGCATCTGCAGCCAATGAAGTATCAAGTTATCTATTTGACGATGAAGGAAATTTGGCAAGTGATACTAGGATTATTGTAAAAGGAATTCTTAAATCTGGAATGTGTGATGAACTCTCTGCACTCCAGCTAAATGTAGCTCCTACTGGCAATGGAAAAAGAGAAAGCTATAAGCGCAAAGCTTATACCAGAATGACAAATACCTTCTTTGAAGAGGGCGAAGACAGCCTTGATGATATGATGGCATCCATAAAGCACGGATATTTGCTTGAAGGCTTCTCTTCAGGCATGGAAGACCCAAAGAACTGGGGTATACAGTGTGTTGCTTCCAAAGGCAGGGAGATAAAGAACGGCAAGCTAACTGGCAAAATAGTTAGCCCTGTATATCTTACTGGTTATGTGCCAGATCTGCTTGAATCAATTTCCTCAGTTTCACCTGGTCTTAAGCTATGCGGCTCTGGCTATTGTGGAAAAGGATGGAAAGAATGGGTAAAAACCTCAACTGGTGGCTCATATATTAAGGCAAGGGGGAAATTAAGCTAATGTTAAATAAAATTAAGACTATATTAAACAGCAAAAAAGATATATCTGCATGGATCATTTCAGAATCCAAGTCTTCATCTGCAGAGCTGTTCTTTGTAAAAGATCGCTTAGATATGAACAGAGCAACAGATGTACATGAATATGCTTTAAATATATTTGTTGATTTCACTGAAGAAAATGTAAAATACAGAGGCGATGCAAGTGTACTCATTTCCCCCTCTGATAGTGACACAGAACTTGAACAAAAAATTGAAAGAGCAGCATTTAGTGCAGGCTTTGTAAAAAATAAATGGTATCCACTACCCAAAAATGAGAATAAAGAGCCTATAAGCGTTAAAAAATACAACAATATAGAAGATTTAAAGAATAATTATTCTAAAATTCAAAATATTTTATTCAAAGAATATCCATATAAGTCAAAGATAAATTCATGCGAGCTATTTGCAATAGAGCAGACAAAAAGGACTGTTACTTCTGAAGGTATTGACATTAGCTATCCTTTTAGCGAATTTACCTTTGAAATAGTTAGCGATAATAATTATGGCAAAGAACTGGTTGAGATATTTAATGATTATTATTTACCTAACATTGACTTAGAGCGTTTGGAAACAATAGTTAAAAAGCAGCTTGCTGAAACAGATGGAAGAAGCCAAGCATTAGACTGCAAGAAGCTCGAAAATACAAGAGTATTACTTAGTGGTGATGCAGTAGAAGAACTTTTATTCTTTTATTTAAGCCAGGCTACTGACAAAATGATATATATGAATATAAGTAAGGTAAAACAAGGTGAGCAGTTTGTAAACAACAAGCTTAATATAACTCTTGATCCAGCATTACCAAGTTCTTTATATGCAAAGCCAGTAGATCATGAAGGCAAGATACTAGAAAAATACACGCTTTTTGAAAATGGAAAAGCAATAAACTTACGCACGAGCAGTCAATTTTCACATTATTTGAATTTAGAAAATAAAGGTCAAATCAGTACATTTGTAGTAGATGGTGGCGACAAGACCTATGATGAGCTAACAAGTGGTGATTATATAGAGATACTTACATTCTCATCATTCCTTATGGATAGTACCACTGGCGATTTTGGTGGCGAGTTTAGACTAGCCAAATTAGTACAAGATGGAAAAGAGTCATATGTTTCAGGTGGCGCTCTTTCAGAAAACATCTTTAAACTACAAGATAAAATGATGCTCTCTAAAGAGCTTGAAAAGCGTACATATTCTGTAAGTCCAAAGGCAATTGCATTTGATAATGTAAGCATTGCTGCTAAATAAACAAAATAGGAGCCAGCTTGGCTCCTTTTATTGTGAATAAAAACAGGCAGTTATTTAAACTGCCTGTTTTGTTTTATCTTCTACGCCTTCTATTGCTTTCTTCTGGGGCATTTGGTTTTTCTTCATTACCTATTACAGATTGTGGTGCATTATTATCGCTAGGCTTTTTAAATGCATCTGTTCCTGGTCTAAACTGATTTGCTCCTGGCTTGTTGGCGTTCTGGAAATTATTTCTTCCATAGCTAGTTGGATTTGCATACGGATCACGCGGTGTAGCACTTTGATTTAGTCTGTTCTGAGTGCCCTGCCTCTGTGCAGCCGCATGCTTTGCCTTTTGTGCTTCAAGAAGTTTTTCTCTCTTTTTCTTCATTATAGCAGCGTAGCCTACTGCTCCTCCAAGACCTAATACTGCTAATAAGCCTATGAATACAAATGGTGATGAACCCTTGGTATTCTCTTTAACTGGCTCTGTATCATTAGGAGAAATGCTCTCTGATGGTTCTGGTGAAGTACTTGGTGACTCACCTAAAACATCTAGGCTAAAAGATGGATCTACTATCATCGTAGGAGTTGGAGAAACTTCTATTTGATCTACTTCTGGCATAGGAGTAAGGTTTGGTCTGAAAGGCTCATAAGATGCTCTAGCAATGTTTGGATTCCTCCATGTACCAGCATTGTAATCTTCCAAAGTTTGTAATTTGCCTGGTGAAGCTGAACCTTTATCATATTTTGGCTTGGTAATTGGCCTTGTATAATTATCATTGTCTATCTCAAGATTGTTTTCTATTCCTTGCCTATATTCTTTGCTTGCTAGGAATTTTTTAAACTCATCAAGAGTCATATTTTTAAAGTAATCGCCTTGAACATAGCCTATTTTGCCATCAAAGTTAACTTTATACCATGTGGTACCACCTATATTTGATGTTTCAAGTATAAGGCCCATACCATAACGATTTATTTTTTGAATAATTCTGGCTTGCTTGTTTGGCTTGGTTCTGAAATTCACATTGCCACTAGTTACATATCCATAGCTACTTAGACCATTTGGATTAAACTGTGGTGCATTAGTTTCAACAGCCTGAACAGCATTATTATTTTTTAAGAAATTTTCGGTTTCGCTCTGGCTTAGCATTCTTACCTGATCGCTTCTTACATATCCAAGCTTATTATTGTATTGAGCCACATACCATGCTCTACCCTCATTATATTCAACCTTGCCATTTAAGAATATAACTGTGCCAGAATATAATTCTTGCATAATGTTGCTATATCCACTTGCAAATTGTCTAAAAGGAATGTTGCCAAGTGTCATTGCATAGCCAGTTTGAGCTGGTACTGGTGGAGAGTTCTGAGGCTTTTTTGATTCCTCATATTCTCTTCTATATTTATCTGCTTCTGCATTGGTGATCTTTGTAATATCGGCATCCATTATAAAGCCGTTTTGACCATTTAGAAGCTGTACTGAATGATAAAGTATTCCATTGGTTTTCTTTTGTCCTGATATATATAACAAAGTATTTCTATCAAGGCTTTGTATAATGTACTTATCATCACCTGATGGAGATGTACGTAAGGCAACTTTGCTATTGCTAAGGGCATAGCCAATATAGTGTTCAAAGTCTTCAGCCGTATTCTTGTATACAAATATTACTGGATTTGGAACAGCAGTACCATCTTGGTATAAAACTACATTCATCTGACCATTACCAATAATTTTGTAATTGTCACCAATAGTAGTTTGGTTGGCCATCACAGTATTGTTGCCTAGTCTATTTATTGTTTGTATCGTATCAGGAGCAATTGGTGTATTGTTTTCATCAACATATTTTATATGGACATCGGCTGTTGGTTCCTTCGGCAGCTTGCGTTCATAGATAAATGAGATTTCGTTTGGAACTACTGTGCTATCCGGATTAACCTGTACCTTTTCACTTGCATTTTGCAAAATATATTCGTTAAAGTTTAGTTTTGGCTTAATAGTATGCTCGCCAATCTCGGTAAGTGTGATAATATCATCTTGTGCAATAGAATTACTTTCAGTGTCTATATATCTTACCTTAAGTTTTGCATCTATTACTATTGGTTTATCAATTTTCTTATAAGTGAATGTTATCTCACTTGGTGTAAGTACATTATTTGCATCCAAAACAACTGTTTGCTTTACATCGCCTTGCAACTCATAATCTGCAGGAATGCTTGCATTTGGATATACATCATGATTGCCCTCATTTGTGAATGATTGAGTGCTATCATCAGCTATTTTATTGCCATTAACATCAACATAGTGAATTTTAAGCTGAGCATTTAGTGCAATATCTTTCTTGTTGTATTTAAATTGCACCTTATTTGGCACAACAGTGCCATCTGCATTAAGAGTTACTTGATAGCTTGATTCGCCCGTAAGCTCATAATCTGTAAAGATAGTTTCTGGAGTAACGGTTTTAGTACCCACTTCATCTAGTGTAACTTCTGTATCGTTTGCAATTTTATTGCCTTCAGCATCAAGGTACTCTACTGTAACTTTGCCAGTTACAGTCTTTTCTCTAAATTTGAAAATTACATCGTCAGGTGTGGCAACCCCAGACTCATTAACATAGACTGCATAGGTTATAGGTTCAACTAGTTCATAGCCTGCAATCTCTTTCTCTGGAGCCAATGTATAGTCTCCAGCAGCTGTATATGTCTTAGTGAAAGGCTCTGCAATTGATTTTCCATTAAGATCTTCATAGTGAACAATGACATTTGCAGCAATGCTCATTTTTTTGAATTGGAAAACAAGTGGATTTACATCAATTGAACCTTTTTCATCAACGACAATCTTCTTGCTTGTTTCGGCAACAGGCTCATAACCAACTGTTTCCTGAACATTCCTAAGCTCTACAGTATACTCGCCAGATTTATCATATGTACTTTCATACTCATAGAGTACTGTACCATCTTCTGCAGTATACTGAACTTTTAGTACAGCATTTACTTTGTTTTCACTAGGAGCATTTTCATCTGTGGGTTTATTTTTAGAAACATCAATAAACTCCATAAGCATATAGCCTGTACGATTTTTGCCGTACTGGATCTTTGCCCACTTTTGTCCACTCTTATCTTCGACTACTTCAAGTATGGTAATCTCAGTGCCTTGTTTAAGTTGAGTTATTTGATCCCCATTTTTACTTGGCTTTTTGCGAACATTAACACTCTTGGCATTTACTGTTCCGATTTTTCCTGTAGCATCTTGTGCATCACCATTTTCAGTAGGATTTTCTGGTTTTTCGGGATTTTCTGAGTCATTTGATGGCTTATCTGAATCTTCATTTGTCTCTATTTTCTGATATGTAAAGTATATTTCAACACTACTTGCTGAACCATCGTCAAATACCGTTAGCGATTGAGTCCCTTGTCCTACAAGTTTATAGCCATCTATACTTTGATATTGTGGTTTTATCTCATAATCACCAGGATTTTCAAGAGTTTGCTCAGTAGCTGGCTGTATTTCTTTATTTTCCTGATCAATATAGTGAATGGTTATTTTAACTGGTTTGAATTCCTGCTTTGGAATAGTAACTTCTGTTTTCTTATAGCTGAATACTACTTCTGGCTTATCAACTGTATTGTCACCAGATACTGTTACTACTACACTTGCAGGTGATACCAAATCATATCCCTCAATTACTGGATATGCATTATCAATGCTATGCTCTCCTACTGAGTTAAGAACAACTGAGCTTGATGGTTGCAGTTCTTTGCTAGGGTCATCTTGATCAAGATATTTAACTGTAACAGTTATTGGCTCGATTTTATTTTCGTTTGACTCTGGCTTTTTATATGTAAAAGTGATCTGATCAGGCGTTAGTGAGCCATCACTGCCTAGCTCTACATTGTAGCTATCGTTGCCCTCTAATGTATAGCCATCAGGAACCATTGATTGATTTGCTGAAACTGCGTTCGTACCCACTTTATTTATTGTAACTTGCTCAGAATTTAGATATTCACCAGTGGTATCTACATATATTACAGATACTGTACCACTTATTTCTTCTTGAACGTCCTTTTTCAAATTGAATCTTACTGTATTTGGCTCAGGAATATTTGCATCACTAAGATTGACAGAGATACTTGTATTTCCGTCAAGAACATAACCCTTTGGCACAAGTGATGTATTAGCATTAATAATATTTTCACCCAAGTTGCTCACAGTTACATTTTCACTTACTATAACATTTCCGTCTTCGTCGGCATATTCTACAAGAACATCTGCTCCGAGCTCTACATTACCCTTTTCAACAGTAAAGACAATTTGCTCTGGTTGAACAACTCCACCAGTCATAAGTTCTACTGTCTTTGAAGATTCATCTGCTAAAGTATAGCCTTTAG
The DNA here is from genome assembly GCA_034180455.1 of Eubacteriales bacterium. Taxonomy (GTDB): domain Bacteria; phylum Bacillota; class Clostridia; order Christensenellales; family Aristaeellaceae; genus JAAZPT01. Next base: position 66,481 of record JAXFOG010000002.1, on the reverse strand, counting down.
GAAGTAGCTCGAGATTTGCATTAACGGTATTTGTTCCAAGTGTATTAGCGACAAAAGTATCCTGTGCAACAGTATTACCCATAGCATCCTGGTACAAAACATTTACTGTAACCGGGATAACTTCAGGCTCTATCTGCGGAGCTGGACTTTTTGAGAAATAAAGCAAAAGGGTATCAATCTGCTCTCCTTGTGCATTAAATACCTGTACTGCTAAATATTCACCCTCAAGAGTGCCATTTGCATCTACAAGACCTGAAAGCTTTGTCCCATCTGCAGGATAAAATGTATAACCTTGCTCGTTCATATTGCTGATATGGAGGGAAAGACCTTCAAGACTATCCTGCTCTCCAAGTTTTATCCAATATGCGTGCGTTGGAGCATTTTCTACTGGCATAGCGACTGTCTGTGTATCATTTGCATCGCTTACGCTAATCTGATAATTCTGCCATTCTTCTGGCTGTACTTCTGCAAGTCCTACAGGCATTGCAAAAGCTATCGCTATGGCAAGCAATAATGAAAGAATTCTTTTTTTCATAGTTTCCTCCTGAGCATAGAATTTATTCAATCTTTTTTTATTACAAATTACTTTTGAAATATTACAAAATAGTAATATTTATATATATAATAATAAAATTTTGTAATTTTGTCAACAAAAAAGGACTTATCTTATGAAAATTATAAGTCCTTAAAAATAAGTGTTTTTTATAGAATTTTACCTTTAAAGATAAGCTTCTTTATCTCCAAAGTATCTTTATCTAAGATAATTAAGTTGGCGAATTTATTAACATCTATGCTACCGTAGTTATCAAATATTCCGATTTGTTTTGCAGGATTTACAGTAGCACACTTTACTGCGCTTGCAAGGTCTATACCCATCGTTTTTACAGCGTTTGTCATGCATTCGAAAAGGTTGCTGGCAGATCCAGCAATAGTGCCACTTTCAAGAGTAGCGAGTCTGCCTTTCTTTATTACCTTTTGGCCTCCCAAAGCATACTCACCATCTTCCATGCCAGTGGCTTCCATGCTATCACTAATAAGCATGATTCTATCATTTCCAAAGAGTTTAAATGCCATTCTGATAACTGTTGGACTTATATGTATTCCATCAGCTATCAATTCAACTCTTACATGAGGGCTATCAAAGGCAGCTCCTATTGGTCCTGGTTCTCTATGGCTCACACCGTTCATAGCATTAAACATATGTGTTAGTTGCCTTGCTCCCAAGTCAAAAGCCTTTTTGCTTGCATCGTAATTAGCAGTAGTATGAGCTAGAGAAATTGATATTTTATCATGCAAAGCCTCTATGAATTTATAAGCAGTATCATTCTCTATAGCAATATCAACTATTTTTACAAGACCATTAGCCTTATCTTGAAGTCGATTAAAGAAATCTACGTCGGTATCTACAATATATTTAGGATTTTGAGCGCCTTTTTTCTCCATAGAGATAAAAGGTCCCTCCATATTGATTCCTACCAAATCTGCACCTTTATCATTTTTATACTTTGCAGCATTTTCAAAAATACTAGAAAGTTGTTCTTCAGACAGAGTCATAGATGCAGGACATATAGACATAATACCATTTTGAAGCTGATACTCAGCAATTTTAGCGAGGCTTTCATAAGTGCCGTTGCAGAAATCCTCTCCCATGCAGCCATGAAAATGTATATCTACTAAGCCAGGAATTGCATAACAGTTTTCAAACTTTATTTGCTCTCCCTCAGCTTCCTCAGCAAATTTCTCTCCTTTAATATATATGTCCTTACAAATAAATTTGCCTTCTTCTTGAAACACATCAATATCTTTTATGATCATAGTTTTCTCCCAATATTTTTTGTTAAGATTATTATATCATATTTATTCAGAATATGAGCTTAATTGACAATAGAATTTGCTGATGATAAAATTTATTTATATTAAATAAATAATCAAGAGGTATAATTTATGGAAAATAGACTTAAAGAATTTAAGACCTTAACAGATACACTTTATGCAAAAAACCACCTTCTTGGTGTAATGATATTTGATGGAGAGACAATCGCTCCTATTGCATCTGCAGATGCGCGCAGCAAGAGCATGTCTATAATAAATGAAGAAATATTTAAGCTTCTTACATCTCCAAGTTCACAAGAACTTATAGACTATCTATATGAAAATAGATCCAATCTTGATGAAATTACTCAAAGAGAACTAACTCTTATAAAAAGATCTCTTAAGCTACTGAAAAATATGCCAATGAACGAGTATGTTGAATACCAAGCCCTACTTAACAAGGCACAAGTAGTTTGGAGCCAGGCTAAAAAAGCAAATGATTATGAAATGTTTAAGCCTTATCTTGAAAAGATCGTAGAATATAATAAGAAAATTGCAGCATACTATGCCCCTGAAAAGAAGCCTTATGATGCGTTGCTTGAAATGTATGAGTATGGCATGAGCATGGCAGACTATGATCCTTTCTTTGATGAAATGCAAAAGCAGATCGTACCAACATTAAAGGAAATATCTAATAAACCTTTGCCAGAATATAAATTTTTATCTATGCCTTTCAGTATAGAGAAACAAAAGATTTTATCCGATAGAATTATGAATCTTATGGGTTTAGACAGAACATGTTGCAGTCTTACAGAGAGCGAGCACCCATTTACCACCGGATTTAACAAGTGGGATTTACGCATCACTACTCATTATTATGAAAACATGTTTGAGTCTTCTCTATACAGCGTGATACATGAGGGTGGCCATGCGATGTATGAGATGGGCATTGACGATAAATATCAGTTTACAAACATTGCAAGTGGCGCATCTTTAGGTATGCACGAAAGTCAGTCAAGATTTTATGAAAATATAATAGGAAGAAGCAAAGCTTTTATGAGCTTATTGCATCCAATTATGTGCGATATTTTCCCCAAACAAATGAAAGGTGTAAGTGAAGAAACTCTTTATAAGGCATTAAATTTAGTACATCCAAGTCTTATTCGTATAGAGGCAGATGAATTAAGCTATTCCTTGCATATACTTATAAGATATGAAATAGAGAAAATGCTTATTTCTGGCGAATTAAGCGTTGACGAAGCTCCAAAATACTGGAACAAGCTATACAAAGACTACTTGGGAGTTGATGTGCCTGATTATAGAAGTGGAATTTTGCAGGATATTCATTGGGCAGGTGGTAGCATAGGCTACTTCCCCACATACGCTCTTGGTTCAGCGTATGGTGCACAAATGCTTGCCGAAATGAATGAAAGCTTTGATATAAATAAGGATATTACTGAAAATAAAATTCAAAATATACACAAATGGCTAAATAAAAATATTCATGTACATGGCTCTATGTATGATCCTAAAAAAATTATTAGTATGGCTTGCAAAGAAGAGTTTAATCCTCAGTATTATTTTGACTATCTAAACAATAAATTTAAAGATATATATGAGATATAAATATAATAAATATTATATTTTGCATATTTTATACTCAAATTATAAAAACAAATTTTTATTTAATGGTATTACTCCAAACATCGTAATGGAGGATTCGATTATTGAGGAGCTTCTTCTTAGTAAAGGCTTTGTTCTTTGACAATCTCATTGTTTTAAAAAATTCATCTCACTATAAATTAAAAGAGGGACTGCTATTATGAAGAATTATAATAAATTTAAAATTTTTATGATATTCACTGTTATATTAAGCGCTCTCTTGTCATTACTGAGTCCTTTATTGATAAATTATTGGACTAAATTCAATTTAGAGATTACAAATGTTCGTATAATGATATTGGTAGCAGTTATGCTAAGCATTATCTTTATACAAATACTTATTGCTTATGTAAGGGAAAATTTTGCAAAAAAATTTAATAAATTTAATTTCTATACATATTTAGATAGCTTTTTTAAATTAAAATACGATTATATAAATAAACAAGGTCCTATGACTCTATTGGAAAGAATGATTATTGGCGTAAATAGTATTTATCAATATCTTACCAATGATATAATTCAAATCTATTCTAAAGCTTTAATAATAATAGGAATCTTGTGCATTGTGTTTTTTCAAAGCAAATCCATTTTTATAATTCTTTTGGCAATTGCTCCTATATATTATGGTGGATATAAAATGCTTAATAAAGAGCTAGCATTTCGTTCAAAACAATTACAAGTGATTTCTTCTACGGGTTGGAGTGCAATACTTTCTATAATTGAGCAAACAGACTTTATTAAGCAAGCAGGTAATTATGAGAATATAAAAAAATTAATAGATTCTCCTTTAGATAATATTTATAAAGCACAATCAAGTGTTAATATATTTGCCAAGACTTCATCAGTACTATTATCTGGTATTACAACACTTTCTCAAACTTTAATTATGGTAATTTCAGTAGTCAATGGATTAAAAAATCATGATTATATGAGTATATTATTAATTAGCGTTTTAGTACCATTATATTTTCAAAATTTGGAATCCATAACAAATGCAAATCTAAGCAAAAGAGACTTTGATATATCAAATAATTTTTTCAAAACATGGGAAGCAGAGTATGAACATTGTGGACAAAAAACATTACAACAAATTGACTCAATAGAATTGAATTTAAATAGTATTCATATTGGTGAAAACACGATTCCGATGAATATAAAAGAAACATTTAATAAGGGAGATAGAGTTTGGATTAAGGGCAATAGCGGTTCTGGCAAAAGTACTCTTGTAAAGCTGTTAATCCGATTTAGAGATGAAAATGGTGTTTTAATAAATGGAGTAGATATTAGAGAATATGATTTGTTGAATATAAGACAAAGCATTGATTATATTTCACAAAATATTCCTATTATAAAAGGTAGCCTACGAGATAATTTATTTTTGGATATACCCTATTCTAAAGAAATTGAACAAAGTATGATTGAAGATAAATTGTTATCCTCTATATTACAAAATAAAAATATGGACTCTCCTATAACCGAGGGAGCAGGAAATCTCTCTGGTGGTGAAAAACAAAAAATAGTAGTAATGAGAGCCTTGTATAAAAACCCTCAAGTATTAATATTGGATGAAATAACTTCTGGATTGGATGAGAATATTGCAAATGAAATATATGATAGAATTTTTGAAAAAATGAAAAATGGAATAGTATTTGTAATCTCACACAACAACATTCACGAGAAATACATTAATAGAATTGTAGAATTGAAAAATACACTGTATAATTACAGAGGATCAAATTCTCTATAGTTTTTAAAATTATTAACACCACATGATATCTCCAACAAATTATACTGCACAAATTGTGCAGTATTTTTATTGAATTATATGGAAATAATGTGGAAAAAAATGGATTGACAATTCCATTCCATTCAATTATAATATCACCAATGTAATATAAATGATTAAATGATATATAAATATACAAAATGAGGTTTATATGAAGAGCGTTACCATGCGTGACGTGGCTCTAAAGGCACATGTGGCAAGTAGTACTGTATCCCGGTATATAAATAAATCGGGATATGTAGACAGTGAAACAGCTAAAAATATTTCAGAGGCAATAAAAGAACTAAATTATCAGCCTCCAGCGAAAAATAATCGCAGTAGTTATAAAAAAAATCTTATACTGCTTGCAGTTACAGATATATGCAATCCTTTTTATTCATCATTATGCCAGTATATTCAAGGCATGCTATATGAAAAAGGATACACAATGACAATATTTGATACAAAGAATGGTTATCTTGAACTTGATGCTATAAAGCTTGCCAAGAACTTAAAAGTTAGAGGCATAATTATGGCTAGTCTAAAGGATTCTGAGGCAACTAAGAGAGAGATAAAATCTTCTAATATACCCACAGTAATGTTAAACGCTTTTGGTAATTTTGACTGTGATTGTGTGCATGTAGATGGCAGTATGGCAACATACATAGCCTGCCAACATCTTATCAACCTAGGACACAAGCACATAGTGTATGCGGGAGGCTTACAAAATACCGTTATAGGAAATTCTAGATTAGAAGGATATCTTCAAGCAATGGAAGAAAATGGACTTGTACCTGGACCTAAAGATATTATGCAAATGGATTTGTCTCAGGAAGCAGGCTATGAAATAGGAAGAAGCATTGCTTCAATGAAACCCTTACCCACTGCAGTATGCTGTGCTAATGATATTATGGCTCTCGGAATATTATCTGCCCTGCAGGAACGTCAAATAAAAATACCAGAAGATATATCTGTTACAGGGGTTGACGATATAATATTTGCAGAGAACTACAGCCCAAGCCTAACTACTGTTAGCAATGACCCACACGAATTTGCTCAAAGGGGACTAAACTTTTTATTAAGTCGTATAAATAAAACTTATTCTGGAGCGCCAAGATTCAGAGCTATAAAACATCATTTGCTCATTAGAATTTCTACAGCTCCACCAAAGATGTAAATGAGAGCATTTTGCTCTTAATATAAAAGGAGGATTCATATATGAAAAAACTTCTAGCTTTAGCTCTTGTACTTACAATGGTACTGAGCATGTCAACAGTTGGCTTTGCAGAGTCAACTAACCCAGTTGCAGGTAAAAAAGTAGCTTACATTATGCTGCTCCCATCTGCAACAATATTCCAGATGTGGAAGGATTCATGTGCAGACCTTTGCAAGGCTCTGAACGTTGATTTTGACTTCTTCTTCTGCGATGGTGACTTCAACACATGGCAAGACAGAATCAACACCTGTGCAGCTGCAGGCTATGATGGCTTGCTTCTAAGCCATGGCAACCAGGACGGTTCTTACACATTCCTTAAAGAGATAAAGGAAAAATATCCAAAGCTTGAGATCGTATGCTTTGATACTCAGTTCTATACAGACGGCGAGTATAAGAAGATCGATGGAATTACACAGTTGTTCCAGCAGGATAAGAGCCTTGTAACAGTTTTGCTTGATCAATTCATCGCAAAATACGGTGAGGGCGTTAGACTTATCAAAGTATGGCGTGGACCTAACTACAACAGCCCATTTGATCGCAGAGAAGTAGGCTGGGAAGAATATGAAAAAGCTGGAAAGATCAAGACAGTTGGCGAAGTACAGCCATTGCAAGATTCTATAGACTCCGCAAACGCAGTTGCTGCAGCTTATCTGCAGAGCAAATCTCGTGACGAGGTTGATGGCGTAGTTGCTTACTATGATCTATATGGTCAGGGTCTATTCAATGCTATTTTTGAGAATGATAACTTCAACGGCAAAAACGGAGAAGCTCTACCTATGGCTTCTGTAGACATCGATCCTGTTGATATTACAAGAATGCAGACAAATCCTGAAATTTGGACCGCTGCAGGTACAACAGACTGGACACTAAATGGCGAGATAGCTATGAGATTACTTCTGCTTCAATTGGCAGGCGAGAGAGATAAGATCTACGATCCAGCATCTGGTCAGTATGGAGTAGATGTAGTAGAAGTTCCTGGATCAGCTATCCTTGCAAATTCACTAAAAGAAACATCAACAATTGATAATCTAAACGAAATAGCAACCGATACATATGGCAATCTAAGCTATCTATCAGTAGCAGATTGGATGCCAGCAGACTTACTACACAAATAAGACTTATGGGCTAGGTTTTGGCCTAGCCCTTTTTTGATTAAAATCTGAGGTAAATATGAATAATATTACTTTAAGAGCTGAAAAAGTTTCTATGGAGTTCCCTGGAGTAAGGGCTCTTATTGATGTTGACTTTGAGGCAAAGACTGGAGAAGTTCATGCTGTGGTAGGTGCGAACGGTGCAGGAAAGTCCACATTGATGAAAGTTCTTTCTGGAGCGAACCCCGGATATACTGGCGAACTATACTTAGACGATAGCAAAATTGAATTAAGAGATCCTCTATCAGCCAAAAAGCTAGGGATACAGATAGTTTTTCAGGAAGTAGATACTGCTTTGATCCCTACACTTTCAGTAGCTGAAAATGTAATGCTTAACGCAATGATAATGGAGAAAAGCAGTCCACTAATAAATTGGAAAAAAGTTGAGCAAAGCGCTGCAGATGTGCTTAAAAGATTAAATATAAACATCAATGTTAAAACTTTAGTACAAGATCTAAGTCTTGCTGAAAAACAAATGATACTTATAGCTAGAGCAATACAAAGTGAATGTACATTCTTAATACTTGACGAACCTACTGCCCCATTAAGCGACACAGAGACGGAAGAGCTCTTCAACTTAGTAAAGCATCTAATTAAAACGGAAAATATCGGGATACTTTTTATCTCTCATAGAATAGATGAAATATTACAGATATGCGATAAATATACTGTAATGCGCAATGGAAAAATTATTGATACCTGCAATATTACAAGCGAAACTACTGTTAAAGAAATAGTTGATAAAATGCTTGGCAAATCCTTTGAAACTTTCAAGCTTAATGAAAACTCCAATATAGGAGAAACTGTTTTTGAAGTAAAAGATCTATATGATGTGGACGGCATGGTAAATGGGATTGACCTTCATGTACGAAAAGGTGAGATCGTTGGTATTGCAGGGCTTGTTGGAGCTGGTAAGACAGAACTGTGCAAAACAATATTTGGTGCAAACAAGAAAAAATCAGGCCAAATAATACTCAATGGTAAAGAATTGCACATAAATGATCCGAGCGAAGCTGTTAATGAAGGAATAGCATTAGTACCAGAAGAGCGCAGAAAAGAAGGCGTACTTGTAAACGAAGATGTGGCTTTTAATCTTTCTGCTGCTAGCCTTGATCAATTCTGTGTTGCAAGTTTTATGAATAAATCTGCAATCAACAAAAACGCAAAGCGGTTTGTAGATGAGTTAAAAATAGTTACTCCTGGAATTAAGCAATATGTAAAAAATCTATCTGGCGGAAATCAACAAAAAGTTGCCGTGGGAAAATGGCTTGCTGCACAGTGTAAATTGTACATATTTGATGAACCTACAAAAGGCGTTGATATTGGTGCAAAGCAAGAAATTTACAAGCTTATAAAAGAAATAACTAATCAAGGTAATGCCGTAATATATGCTACCTGTGAAAACTCCGAAATACTTTCTCTTACAGATAGAGTATATGTGCTGTTTGATGGTAAAGTACAAGCGGAATTAAAAACAAATGATACATATAATGAAGAGATTATGACCTACGCTGTAGGACATAATGCTCAATAATTGGGGGATTGTATGGCAACGACAAAACGACTTCATAATAAAAGCATAGGAACATTTTTACTTGACTGGGCTGCTGTAATAGCGCTAATAGTCAGCTTTATAACATTCTCTATGGTAACTGGGAGCAAATTTTTATCTCAGAACAACATGATAAACATACTAAGAGCAATGTCTATCACAACTGTTTTTGGAATTGCTCTAACAGTTACAATGGCTACTGACGGATTTGATATGTCAACCTGTACATTAGCAAGCTGTTCAGCTTATGTTTTTGTTAGTATGTACCTTTGGTATGGTCTATCATTAGGTATGTCAATCTTAGTTTGTGTATTAGTAACAATAGTATTATATCAGCTCACAATGTTCCTTATACTAGTATGTAAGGTGCCTGATATGCTTGGTACTTGCGCTTTAATGTTTGTACATCAAGGACTAGGACAATGGTACATAGGTGGTGGTGCTGTATCTACAGGTATGAGGCTTCCTAATGGAAATGCACCTGCTCGTACATTGCTTTCAGATTCATTTTTAAATATAGGTAGAGCTCCTCTAATAATAATAATAATGTTGGTATGCGTTTTAGCAGCATATATTTTCCTTGAATACACTAAGTACGGCAGATATATGTATGCAATGGGTGGCAACAAACAAGCAGCAAGATTATCTGGTATAAATGTAAAGAAAATACGTTATTTGTCAGGTATTCTTACAGCATTATTTATAGCTATAGGTGGAATATTGGTATCTTCAAGAGGAAGTTCTGCACAGGTTATGTGCTGCGATAACTACTTCATGCAGTCGCTTGCAGCAGTGTTCGTAGGAAGATCCGTTGGTGGATTTAATAAGCCAAATGCACTTGGCACACTGGTTGGTGCTTTGCTTGTATCCACACTAGAAAATGGACTTACAATCATGGCTGTATCTTACTACATACTGCCAGCAGTAAAGGGCGCTGTACTTGCATTGGCTCTTATAGCAGCATACGCAGGTAAAAAAGAAGACTAACGAAAAGAGGAATAAATAATGAGTAGATTTGATAAATATTTTTTAATGAAAAGTGCCGATACGATTGACTATGTATTGGAAAAAATGCCCTCTGTAAATTGGGATAAAGCTTCAATGACGTCAAAGGAAATTGGAGATGGCAATCTAAACTACGTATTTAAAGTAGAAGATGCAAAAGGACACTCCGTAATAGTGAAACATGCAGGTGAGCAGCTGAGAATTTCAAAAGATATGATAATATCTACTGATCGCAACAGAATTGAATCAGAGATACTTCTTTTGCAAGACAAACTAGCTCCTGGTCTTGTTCCTAAGGTATATCTATATGATACAGTTATGTGCGCATGCCTTATGGAGGATCTTTCTGATCACGAGATGATGAGAACAGCAATGATGGAGCACAAAACATTCCCACTATTTGCTGATCACATAAGCACATTTATGGTAAATACCTTACTTGGTACAAGTGATGTAGTAATGGAACACAAAGAAAAGAAAACTTTAGTTAAAAGCTTTATAAATCCTCAGCTTTGCGAAATTACAGAGGATCTTGTGCTTACAGAGCCATATAATGATATAAATCATAGAAATCTTGTTTTTGAACCAAATAAAAAATTTATGCAAAAAGAACTTTACGAAGATAAAGATTTGCATCTAGAAGTAGCAAAAATCAAATTCAATTTCATGTGTAATGCTCAAGCTTTGCTACATGGAGATCTTCATACAGGTTCAATATTTGTAAAAGAGGATAGTACTAGAATATTTGATCCTGAGTTTGCTTTTTATGGACCTATGGGATACGATATTGGAAATTTGATTGCAAACCTAATATTTGCATGGGATAATGGACATGCATATGGAAAAGAAGAGTTCTGCTCTTGGGTGCTAGATACCATAAAGGATTCCATTAATATGTTCATTAAGAAATTTAATAAGTTCTACGATACAAAAGTAAGTGATCCTATGGCAAAAGTAAAAGGCTTTAAGGAGCATTATCTCAACTCTATACTTGCAGATACAGCAAGCTTCTGTGGTACTGAGCTTATACGTCGTACAGTTGGAATGGCACAAGTTAAGGATGTTACAAAGATTGAAGATCCTGAAAAGAGAAAATTTGCAGAAAGAGTGAATGTACTTGTAGCTAAAAAGTGCATCATGCATCCCAACAAGTTTATGAATGGCGAAGAATATGTATCCACGTTATTAAAAGTTGTTAAAAAGCTGGAGGAAGAAAAATAATGCAAGAAAACATAATGAATGTTGACACTGTTAATCTTGACGAAGAAAAAAAAGAGCTTGTAATAATTGACCAAACAAAGCTTCCAAATGAGCTTGAAATACTTCGTCTAAGAGATCAAAAGGATATATGGAATGCAATATATCTATTGCAGGTAAGAGGTGCTCCTGCAATAGGCGTAGCTGCAGCAATAGGCATATATCTTGCAGCTCTTGATATTAAAGAGCAAACATATGATGCTTTTTATAAAAAGTTTAAGGAAGCAAAGGACTATTTAGCATCTTCTCGCCCCACTGCTGTTAATCTATTCTGGGCTTTAAACAGAATGGAAAAAGTTGTACTTGATAACAAATCAAAATCTATAGAAGAAATAATACAACTTTTACATGATGAGGCAATAGAAATTCGTGATGAAGATATATGGGTTTGCAGAAAAATCGGTGAATATGGTCTAAGTCTTATTAAGGATGGCGATGGAATACTAACACACTGCAATGCAGGACAGCTTGCTACTGCAAAATATGGCACAGCTCTTGCTCCAATACATCTTGGCCGTGAAAAAGGAATGAATTTCAAAGTATTCACAGATGAAACAAGGCCACTACTTCAGGGAGCAAGACTCTCATCATTTGAGCTTGTTTCTCATGGAGTAGATACTACCGTCATTTGCGATAATATGGCTTCTCAGGTAATGAAGAATGGCTGGGTAAATGCTATATTTGTTGGGTGCGATAGAGTTGCTGCAAATGGTGATGCAGCAAACAAGATTGGAACTTCTGGTGTTGCAATACTTGCAAAGCACTATGGTATTCCTTTCTATGTATGTGCACCAACTAGCACAATAGATATGAAGATTGCTCATGGTAGCGATATACCAATAGAGGAGCGTCCTGCACACGAAGTTACAGAAATGTGGTATAAAAAGCGTATGGCTCCAGAAAATGTCCATGTGTATAATCCAGCATTTGATGTAAGCGAAAACGAGCTTATCACAGCAATTATTACTGAGTACGGTATTGCAAGACCTCCATACAGCGAAAGCCTAAAAGAAACATTTAAGAAAAAAGAAGAGGCACAAAACAAAAAATAATTACTACGCCCTGCATTTGCAGGGCTTTTTAAAAATTACAAACATAGAAAGAGCCGCCGATGAATATTCAGTAGCTCTTTTTACTTTATTAAAATTATAAACTTTTAATCAAATCTTCCTTTAAAATCAATGCTCGCGCATTCTTTAAGTGGAAGCTGTACAGCTTTGCCCTCATTTGCAGACTTATAAATTGCAAGAACTAGTTCCAAGGCTCTTTTGCCTGCATAAGCATCTACATACGGCGCTCTATCACTGTTTATAGCGTCTATCATATCTGCATATAAAGGGGTATGTCCAAATCCATAGATATTTGCAGGGTTTTCGGAATAATGTTCAAGAACATAGGCACTATCCTCATCATTTTCTGCAAACTGCCACGTCTCGAGCTTATTAACACTCTTGCCTCCAGCTTTTACAGTGCCCTTTTCTCCAAATATATAGAGAGTTTCTTCAAGGTTTTTTGGAAAAACATTAACTGTACCCTCTATTAGACCGTAAGAACCGTTTGCAAATTTAACTATTGCTAGTCCAAGATCTTCTGCTTCAATATAATCATGCTTTAGCTTATCGGTATAAGCCATTACCTCTATGATATCATTACCCATCATCCAGCGAAGCAAATCAATATTATGAATACACTGATTCATTAGTGCTCCACCATCTTGAGCCCAAGTACCTCTCCATGGTGCCTGATCATAATAGTGCTTATCTCTAGCCCATCTAATATGTGCAGCTCCATGTAGCAACTTTCCAAAGCTACCGTTTTCAATAGCCTTACGTATTTTTTGTATGGACTTATTAAATCTGTTCTGATGGCAAGCGCATACTTTTACATTGTTTTTCTTTCCTGCTTCTATTATTCTGTCTGCATCAGCAAGAGAAAGAGCTATTGGTTTCTCTATTATGACGTTTACCCCAGCATTTATACAGTCAATTGCAATCTGAGCATGCTTGCCACTTTCTGTGGCAATTGTGACAAGATCTAGCTGTTCTTGAGCAAGCATTTTTTTATAATCAGTATATATCTTTGAATTTTCAAGATGAAATAGAGATTTTTTTTCTGCAGCTCGATCTTCGATAATATCGCATAAAGCTACAACATTTAGTTTATTGTTTATTGCAGCCTGAATATTGTTTGAAGAAATTCTTCCACAGCCTATAATTGCATAGTTCATACTATCACCTAAATCAAAACTATATTGCTGCGATCTTTTACATTTTTGCAAGCATTTTTTGTATCGAATATAACTTTTACATTAGCTTGAACAAAGTCATAATCCAAATTGGTATGTGATGTAGTAATCATAACTAGATCTGCACTATTAAGGAGCTCCTTAGTAAGTTCTTTCTCCCCTACCATACTCAATTTACCATGTTTGAACTCAGGTATAAATGGATCGTAATAGCATACATCTGCTTTAACCTTTTGCAATTCCTCAATTACTCTAATTGCAGGGCTCTCACGATAATCATCTATATCCTGCTTATAAGCAACACCTAGAACTAATACCTTGGCACCGTTAATTGCTTTTTTGTGATCATTGAGTATATGAATGGCTCTGTCCACACAGTATTCAGGCATTTTATCATTTACCATCATAGAACTCTCTATCATGGATGTATGGAATCCGTACTCTCTGGCCTTCCAAGACAGATAATATGGATCCAGTGGTATGCAATGGCCACCTAGGCCTGGGCCTGGATAGAAAGCTTGGAAGCCATACGGCTTTGTTTTTGCAGCATCTATTACTTCCCAAACATTGATGTTCATCTTATTACAAAGCATAGCCATCTCATTTACAAGGCCTATATTTATATTTCTATATGTGTTTTCAAGTATTTTTTCCATCTCTGCAACTGCAGGAGAGCTTACTCTATGTACTGGAGCATCAAGTACTGCCTCGTACAATGTTGCAGCGATATCTGTGCACTCTGGTGTAATTCCACCAACAACTTTGGGTGTATTCTTTGTCTTATATATTAAATTACCTGGATCGACTCTCTCCGGAGAAAAAGCAAGATAGAAGTCTACTCCACACTTTAAACCACTTTGTTCTAGTATCGGCTTTAGGAGCTCTTCAGTAGTTCCAGGATATGTTGTGCTTTCAAGAACTATAAGCATATCCTTATGCATGTAAGGCATTATGCTTTCGGTTGAACTTTTTACATAGCTTATGTCTGGCTGCTGATGAGCATCAAGTGGTGTAGGAACGGCTATGCACACACAGTCACAATCCTTTACAAAGCTAAAATCAGTAGTTGCAGTTAATTTGCCAGTCTTAACAATTTCTTCAAGGTCCTCATTAACAACATCACCTATATAGTTGATGCCCTTATTAACCATTTCAACTTTTTTATCTTGTATGTCAAATCCTTTTACATTAAAACCAGCTTTAGCCTTTTCAACTGCAAGTGGTAATCCTACATATCCAAGTCCAACAACGCCAAGCTTAGCAGTTTTATTTAATAATTTTTCTTTTAGAATACTCATTGCGCACCTTCTTTCTATTTATGAAACTATTATATAAAAAATTTTATGAAAATTCAATTTAGTTTTGAATTTTTAGTGAAACTTATAACAATCATAAAGTCTTTTATTTTATAATTTTGTATTTTCTGTCAATAATATAGCAGTTATTCGTAAATTTTCTTGAAATTTTACAAATAATGTATTATAATTATTAAAATATTGTGTTTTGAGGTGAAATATGTTTCTAAAGGGCTATGAAAATGTTCGAGCCATCAAAGGTATTATATTTGATTTGGATGGCGTAATAACAGATACTGCCAGATTTCATTACGAAGCATGGAAAGTTCTCGCTGATGAGCTAAATATTCCATTTGATAAGGAATATAACGAGAATCTAAAGGGCGTATCTAGAATGGAAAGTCTTGAGTTATTACTTAAAAACGGCAACATGCAGGACAAGTTTACTCCAGATGAAAAATTAGCTCTAGCAACTAAAAAGAATGAACTATACAAACAATTAATAAAAAAGCTTACACCAAACGACGTTCTTCCGGGAATTTTGGAATTTATAAAAGAACTTAAGAATCACAATATAAAGACTGCAGTTGCATCTGTAAGTCATAATGCCGACTTCATATTAGATAGGCTACAAGTAAAATGCTATTTTGATTACATTTGTGATCCTGCTCTAATTTCAAAGCATAAGCCTGATCCAGAAATATTTTTGGTGGCTGCAAAAGGTTTAGAACTTGATCCCGTAAACTGCATAGGCATAGAAGATGCCGAAGCAGGAATAAAGGCTATAAACGCAGCAAATATGTTTTCTGTAGGTGTAGGTACTTCTTCTCAAATGCGCGAGGCTAAATTATATCTTCCGAGCACCTCAAGACTTAGACTAAGCACAATTGCAGATGCTGCAAATATGTCATTTTAATAATATATTAATTTTAAGAAGGATAGAGATTTATTATGAAAACTGTAAAAATTAACCTAGGACATGCAGAAGATGTAAAGAAGTTTGTTACTTTGGTGAATGATTATCCCTATGATGTAGACCTTAGAATTGGAAGACATGTAGTGGATGCAAAGTCAATACTTGGAATATTTAGCCTAGATCTAAGCAAACCAGTATATCTTGATATCAATTCATCCGAATGTGATGATATATTAAAAGCCTTGGAATCTTTTATAGTAAAATAGCTTGACAAAAAAATAAATACATGATATTATATCAATCGTTGAAAACCAATGCCTAAGACAGCTGGTTTTGTAGGTTTCTACAAGTAAAGGTATAACCTTCCGGCCGAGGTGTAAGGGATAAGCTATGCAATATTGATACATTGCCCTTGCGCCTGCAAGGGTTTTCTTATATCCGTAAGGAAATAAGAAATAGGAGGTGCAATAATGAGCAATAATTTAGAATTAAAAAAGCAAGCGGTAAGTGAGATTAAAGATAAGCTTGATAGAGCAAAAAGCTTGGTGATCGTTGAATACAACGGTCTTACAGTTGAGCAGGCTACAGAATTAAGATCTTTATTCAGAGCAGAAAATGTTGAATACAGCGTTATTAAGAATACTTTTCTAAGACGTGCCGCAAACGATTTAGGTATTGATAGCCTAGATAGTTTCCTTGAAGGTCCAAATGCATTTATATTTGGATATGATGATGAAGTAGCTCCAGCAAGGATACTTTCCAATTTCGTTAAAAAAACAAAGACAACGGCTATCACAGTTAAAGCAGGATTGCTTGGTAAAGAGCTTATTGATACAAAGCAGATTGAAGCTCTTGCAGCATTGCCCAGCAGAGATGTATTGTTGGCAAGATTGCTTGGCAGCCTGAACAGTACAATTGCCAGCTTCGTACGTGTTATTGAAGCTATACGCAAAAAGCAAGCCGGCGAAGATACGGCAGAATAATCAAAAATATTTCGGAGGAAATTATCATGACACATGAAGAGTTTATTGCAGAGATAGAGAAAATGTCAGTAGTAGAGCTTGCTGATCTAGTAAAAGCACTTGAAGAGAAATTCGGTGTAAGCGCAGCAGCAGCAGTAGCAGTAGTACCAGGCGCAGCAGGTGCAGGCGCAGCAGCAGCAGAGTCTGAAGAAGAAAAGACAGAGTTTGATGTAGTTCTTAAGGATGCAGGTCCTAACAAGCTTAAAGTTATCAAGGTAGTTCGTGAACAAGTTTCTGGCCTTGGTCTAAAGGAAGCTAAGGATTTAGTAGAAGCTGCTCCTAAGGCTATCAAAGAGGGTGTAAGCAAGGAAGAGGCTGAAACAATTAAGAAGGCCTTTGAAGAAGTTGGCGCTGTTATTGAGATCAAGTAGTTTCGCTTCAATCAATATTAGCCTAATAGGAAGGGAGTGGAATTAATTGCCTAATATTAAATCAGCCATTAAGAGAGTAAGTGTCACAAAGACAAAAACTTTGCAAAACAAAATTGTTAAGACAAAGGTTAAAAACTCTATAAAGAAGTTTGAAGCTGCCGTTGCAGAAGGATCCGATAATCTTCAAGCACAGTATCTTGAAACAGTTTCACAGATTGACAGGGCGGTTTCAAAGGGCGTGCTCCACAAGAACAACGCCGCAAGAAAGAAATCTCGCTTGGCAAAACATTTGAACAATAAATAAAAATATCCGGAAGCCCTGCTTCCGGTTTTTGCACTCGTAGCTTAACGGATAGAGCATCAGACTCCGACTCTGACGATATGGGTTCAATTCCCTTCGAGTGCACCAAAAAGCATCGAGAAAACATCTCGATGCTTTTTTAAATTTTATCCAAGGCTTTATTTGCTATATCGTATGAGAATCCTCTACGAAGTAGCGCCATTTTTATCTTTTGCTTGTTGTTATAATCCAAAGTGTCAAAACGCTCAGAGTATTTTTTTGCATATTCAACTGCTCTAGAAAATGCTTCTTCTTCATAGATCCCATCTTGCAAAGCACTTTCTATTGTTGCTTTATTAAAGCCTTTTTTAATCAAATCTACAATTATTCTTTGCTCGCCATAACCTGTCGCTAGTCTATTTGATATATGTCTTTCAATATATCTTTTATCATCCAAAAGGCTTAAGCTTTTTAGTCTGTCTAGAACATATTTTATTATACTATCGGCATAATGCTGTTTTTTTAGAAATTTTATTATTTCCATCTCGCATCTATCTTGTAACGAGAGCATATAAATTGACCTTTGTAAAGCTTCTTTTTCTTGCAAACTGCGTACTTTTGGCAAAACTTGTTTAAGATCTATCTCTTGCCCCTCTTTTAGATGCAGACTATAAAAAATTTTACTAGAAACAATCAGCCTCTTATTCCCATTTATAATAAGTTCATAGTTTTTCTTATTCTTTTTTACTTGAGTTAATATGTCCATCAATAATTATTATAATACCATTTGATGATATCTTGGTTTAAGCATGCGAGCTTTCCATTACACCATTCCCTGGCTCCACCATTCAACTGAATAATAGATTTGTTTTTTTCGATATCATAAAAGAAAGCATTTACTGAACCGTACGCAAAGCCCTCGTGTCCATACAAAGGAGAATTACATACCTTATTATCATCAATAATCTGCATTCCCATGCCATAGTGCATTTTTAGGGAGCTGTAATTGTAAGATGAAGTAATTTTCTGCATAAGTTTGATACTATCTTTACTAAGCAATAAATTTTGCCCAGAATTATCAAGCAACAAAGCTTTTGTAAGTTTAAGCAAATTACTAGCGCTACAATGTACTCCACCAGCTGCTTTTAGATACTGGCTTTCTAATGGCAATGCTTTATAATTTTGATTTTTTTGATAAGTGTTTTTATCAAAACAGTAGTTTGATATATTGCTTTTGTTAAGTATACGTATAGATGATGCGACATCATCATCAAGGCCTGGGAAATAACTTGCCTTAATATCTATCACATTACAAATATACTCTTGTAGGAGTTCTTCAAGGCTCATACAAGATGCTTTTTCAAGCGCTATTCCTAAAATTCCATAAGCAAAATTTGAGTAACTAAATTTGCTTCCGGGCTTGTATTCTCCAAATTCCAAAATTTCTGGAAATGGTGGATTGCTAGAAAAACTATTAAAATAAGCATTTCCATCAACTATACTCGATTTATGAGTCAAAATCTGTTCCAAAGTGATTTTTTCATTTGGAAAAAGTGGATTGCGTAATTTTATTTTCAAATAATCACTTATATCTTCATAAATATCTATTATTTGTCTTTCATGCAGTCTTAATGCAATTATTGTCAGTAACAATTTACTTATGCTTGCAAGGCGAAACATTGTTTTATTATTTATTGTATTGTTATTATTTAACCCTGCACAAACATAACAGTCATTACCAAATTCATCAAGAAAAGCAATTGCACATGACTGCACATTATGCTTAATCAGTATCCTTTTCAGCTGTTTTGTGCTTTTATCTTTAATGTTTTGAAGATCATATAGTTCATCAACCTTTGACTTACGACCTTTTACATCATAGATCAATCCATAGGCGAGTTTCTTTATTTCTGATTGCATTCATATCCACCAGGATTATAATCGAGCAGCATTTTTTGTTTAAGATCATATAAATCTTTGCTTAAGTCTACTTTGTAAGTATGAGGCTTATGAATTCTTCTGTATTCAGAATAAAAAGTTTCTAAGTCTTTCTTGGCATACTCGCTAATTTCTTTTAGTGATGGACTCTTATACACTTGTTTGCCATCTACAAATACAGGAATAAGCAACTCTCTCATAGAATATTCGGTAAGTGTCATACGCTTCCATGTATCTATTGGATCAAAAATAGTAAGTGGCTCGTTTGTATCAAATTTTTCATCAGCAAGTGCTATTAGGTCAGCAACGGATTTACCATCTTTATTGTAAATACGATATACCTTTTTATATCCAGGGTTAGTAACTTTTTCTGGATTTTCGCTAATCTTTATCCTTGGCTCTTTTACCCCGTCAACTTCTTCCATTGACATTTTATAAACACCACCCAAGGCAGGGTTATCATAGCTTGTAATTAGTTTGGTTCCTACTCCCCATGTATCAATCTTTGCACCCTGAGCCTTTAATTCCCAAATCACTTCTTCATCAAGATCGCTTGAAGCAACTATTTTTGTATTTGGATATCCTGCTTTGTCAAGCATTTTACGAGCCTCAATACTAAGATATGCAAGATCGCCACTATCTATACGTATACCTATTGGCT
The DNA here is from genome assembly GCA_034180455.1 of Eubacteriales bacterium. Lineage (GTDB taxonomy): Bacteria > Bacillota > Clostridia > Christensenellales > Aristaeellaceae > JAAZPT01. Next base: position 46,333 of record JAXFOG010000002.1, on the reverse strand, counting down.
CGTGTCCACTTGCTCTAAGCTCATCAAACACCTTAATAGCATTAGGGATACCGCTCTTTAGTACATTATATGTATCTACAAGCAGTAAGCACGCATCAGGGAACGTTCTTGCATAAGCTCTAAATGCCTCTAATTCGTTTGGAAAGCTCATTACCCAGCTATGTGCATGAGTTCCTGAAGCAGGAACACCATAAATCTTACTCGTAAGTACATTGCTCGTTGAAGAACAGCCAGAAATTATAGCGGCTCTTGCTCCATATATTGCAGCATCAGGTCCTTGGGCTCTTCTAAGTCCAAACTCCATTACAGAGTCTCCACAAGCCGCCTCTATTACTCTCTGTGCCTTTGTTGCAATAAGGGTTTGATGGTTTATAAGGTTTAGAATGGCTGTTTCCAACAGTTGAGCCTCCATTATAGGAGCATATACTCTTATAAGTGGTTCCATAGGGAAAACTACTGTACCTTCAGGGATTGCATAAATTTCGCCTGTAAATTTTAAATTTTTAAGTAAATTCAAAAAGTCTTCATCAAACAGATTAAGGCTTCTAAGATATTCAATATCATCATCCTCAAAGTGTAATGAATTTACATAGTCTATAACTTGCTCTAGTCCAGCAGCAACAGCTAGCTGAAGCTCGCCTCTTCTGCGATAAAATAGATCAAATACAGCTTTATTCTTTTCCATTCCATGCTTGTAGTAACCATACATCATTGTAAGTTCATACAAATCTGTCATCATAGTCAGATTTCTCATAATTTTTCCTCCATTAGTGAAATATATATTGATTCTACACTGATTATTACGCCAATTAGTAGTATTAATAAAAAATACTCTTGTTTTTGCAAAACTGCAAATATTATTGATATGCATATTGCTGCTATTGAAAAATAGAACGACTTTTTAAGACTTTTATTTGATTTAAAAAATCTATATAGAAAGTATACTAGCACACATACTACAAGCAAAATACTAAGAAGCTGTGATACTCTCACATCTCCCCAGTATAGGCTATCAGATCTTAATCCTTCAATAAATGTTCTCACACAACCATAAAATGCTAAATATCTGAAGAACAGATCTCCATCTTTAATAATATTCTTTCTATTTTTCCAAAGATATATAAATATTAAAAGGTTACATATTGACTCATAGAAGAATGTAGCCATAAAATAGCCTTTTCCCTGTATATATACAGAATATGGAAAAAATTGTAATGCCTTATCAAGTACGGCTCTTCCATAAGCCTCTTGATTAAAAAAGTTTCCCCATCTACCGATAGATTGGGCAAGAGCTAGGCCTGGTGCTATGCAATCCATAACTGATAAAAAAGAAACTTTTTTATGTTTGCAAATAATATAGCACACAGCTGTGCCAAATATAATAGAGCCATATATGGCCATGCCACCGTTCCATATCTTTATTATGTTTTGTGGATTTTTCAAAAAATAATCTAGGTTGAACAAAACATAATATAGCCTTGCTCCAATTAAGCCTGCTGGAATAATCGCTATTGAAATATCTAAAATAGTATCTTTTGGAAAGTTTTTCCTATGTTCTTCCATCGTGGCAAGCACAATTGCTATTATCACGCCACTAACAATCAACACGCTATACCATGTGATATTCCCTATTATATATCTGCTTGGCATATTAGTCTTTATTGTAGAGCATTACTTTGCTCTCTCCATCAAACTCTGGGCACATAACCTTTACTATCTCGTGTCTACTTGTAGGCAGATTTTTGCCTACATAGTCGGCTCGTATCGGCAGCTCTCTATGTCCTCTATCTATAAGAACAGCAAGCTGAACTCGCTTTGGTCTTGCTATATCCATAATTAAGTCTAATGCTGCTCTAGCTGTTCTACCTGTATAAATTACGTCATCAACTATAATTACAATCTTATCTTTAATATCAAAATCAATCGCATAACTATTGAGCGTTGGATCAATATTACCCTTTGTAAGATCGTCTCTATACCATGTAATGTCTATTTCACCAAAGTCCAGATCTACTCCCTCAAATTCCTTTATATATGAATGTAGCTGTTTTGCAATTGGAACTCCTCTTCTACGAATACCAATAAGGCACACATCTTCTGTGCCTTTATTTTTTTCTATGATTTCATGAGCAATACGAGCAAGCGCTCTTTGCATTGCTTTTTCATCCATTATCAGAGATGCTTTTTCCATTTTAAAACTCCAATGGGTATTTGCTTACAGGATTTTCAATGTGCTTTCCATTTTCAATAAGCGTGTTAATTAAGCTATCAATGTTGAACTCCTGATCGTACGGAGTTATAGCAAAATCATTATAGTCTGTCCTAGAGCTTATTCTGCAAGGAATTATTCTAAATCCGAAGGGCTCAGCTGTGTTGTCTTTTACTTTAAATCTAATCTGGAACAAGAATGTACTCATATCGCTAGGTTTGCTGTTACCAGCAAATGAGCAATTTCCAAGGCTATATACTATATACTTTCCCTTATATTCCTCTATTGGATTTATTCTATGGCTATGGTGTCCAAGAACAAGCTCTGCGCCAGCATCTATTGTAAGCTTTCCTAGCTTCTGCTGATTATCATTTGGCCAATAGTCCTTTTCTTCTCCCCAATGGAAGCTAACTATAACTATTGGATATTTTGCTTTGGCTGCCTGAACATCTTTTGGAACTTGATCAAAGAGTTTGGGATAGAGTCCATTAAATGTCTGATAGGAAAGCATTGCAATTTCAACGCCTTTAGCATTATATACTCCCAACTTGTTTGCATTGCTATAAACTACTCCAGCTTTTTCGAGTGTTTGCATAGTTTCTTCATAGCCTGCCTTGCCATGATCAAGAACGTGGTTGTTTTCCAGCGCGACAGCTTCTATTGATGAAAGAGGAAGCATCTCCACATATTTAGGAGGTGCAGAGAATAAAAAGTTATGGCTGCTCCTCTCCTTGTTTATTCCTGAAGTAGTAAGTGTTCCCTCAAAATTGACAAGTGTCATATCATCATTTTCAAAAATATTTTTAACATTTCTAAATGGGAAGCTTATATCTCCATTTTGTTTTTCTAATTCAATATCAAAAAGCGATTTTTTGCGTTTACGAATGTCTCCACCAATAGTAACATCACCAGCAGCCGTTATTGTAATTATTCTTGAGCCATCAGCAGTTGTTTCAACTGGCTCTTCGTTAGGCGAGTCGTTTTTTTCAGAGTCAGATTTTTCAAGAAAACCCTCGACCTCTGCACTATCTACTATTTCAGCATCGTTTTCCAAAAAATCCTTTATAGAAATATCTTCTGCTAAAGCAAGATTAAATATCAATAGCAAAGAAAAAAATATATATATTACCCTCTTTATCAAATAAACCTCTCCTTTATAAACTCATCTATGCAATCAAGAGCAGTTAAGAGTTTATCTTGGCTTGTTGCATAGCTTATGCGTATATGGCCTTCTCCAGAGTTTCCAAATGCAGTCCCAGGGACTACTGCTACTTTTTTATTCTTGATTAGTTCTGTACAAAATTCAAAACTACTTACACCAAATTTTGCGATAGATGGGAATATGTAAAAGGCACCCATAGGCTCAACGCATTCCAAACCCATATCAAGCAAGCCTTTATATACAAGTCTACGTCTTTGATTATAGCTGTTTTTCATATACTCTATATCAGAATATGAGTTCCGTTTTCCATCTTTTAGCGCAAATTCAGCAGCGTATTGGCTTGCAGTTGGAGCACACATAATTACATATTGATGTATTTTACGCATTAAGTTACAAAAATACTTTGGTGCGCATACAAAGCCTATCCTCCACCCTGTCATAGCAAAGGCCTTTGAAAATCCGTTGATAGTAATACAACGTTCTTTTATTTCAGGTAGTGAAGCAGGAGCAACGTGCTTGAATCCTGAATAATTAAGCTCTGCATAAATTTCATCACTTATAATTATTAGATCATTTTTTATAGCTATTTCGGCAATAGCTTCAAGGGTGTCTCTATCTAGAATTGCTCCAGTAGGATTGTTTGGATATGGCAAAATTATTGCTTTTGTCCTATTAGATACAGCCTTGGCTACTTCTTCAGGACGTAGCTTAAATCCATCTTTTGCAAATGTAATTATTGGCTTTGGAACTCCACCAGCAAATATTACATTGGGGCTATAGCTTACATAGCTAGGCTCTGGCACTAACACTTCGTCTCCAGGGTTCAGTAGTGCTCTAAGGCTTAAATCTATTGCTTCGCTTGCTCCAATAGTAAGTAGTATCTCATCTTTATAATCGTATGACAAATTGAATCTTGTACGTAAATAATCGGCAATTGCAACTCTTAAAGACTCCATTCCAGAATTTGCAGTATACTGAGTATGCCCTTGCACAATGCTTTCTATGGCTTCTGCGCGCACAGCGTAGGGAGTCTTAAAATCAGGCTCACCTACGCCAAGCGAAATGACATCCTTCATACTGGCAGCAATATCAAAAAACTGCCTTATGCCTGAAGGTGCTACCTGGTCTATTGCTGAATTTACATACTTCTTATAGTCTATCATGGACTTACAACAAGCCTCCGGTCGCTATCGTTTTCATCAAAAATTACGCCATCGGACTTGTATCTTTTTAGTACAAAGCTAGTACTTGTGCTTATTACTGATTCAAATGTGCTAAGCTTTTCGCTTACAAATAAAGCTAAAGACTTAAGATCATGGGCCTCAACAAGTACGAGTAAATCATACTGTCCACTCATAAGAAATAGGCTCTTTACCTCATCAAATTGATAAATTCTCCTTGCAAGAGCATCAAATCCACGCTCTTTTTGTGGAGTGACTTTCACTTCTATCATAGCTTCAACATATGATTTATCGGTTTTATCCCAGTTGATGATAGGTAGATACCTAAGTATAATTTTATCTTCTTCCATGCTCTGAATATTTGTAGCTACATCTTCTATGCTAGTATTTAGCATAGTAGCCATATTTTCCAGAGAAGTTCTGCAATCTTTACGCAGTATATCGAGTATTTGAATCTGTAAATCAGTCATTATTTAAATCCTATCTTTTAGAATAGACCATGGATCACACCATCGTCATCCACATCAATATTATTTGCTGCAGGCACTTTACCAAGACCTGGCATTGCAATTATATCACCTGTAAACACTACAATAAATCCTGCTCCATTGCTTAGTTCCAAGTTTTGAACATTTATCTTAAATCCCTTAGGAACATTTGTAAGGCTCTTATCATCGCTGAAAGAGTACTGAGTCTTTGCAACACATATTGGTAGATTGCCATAGCCTTTCTTTTCTAGGTCGGCAATAATTTTTTCTGCATTGCTTGAGTAATTTACACCATCTGCTCCATAAATGTTCTTTGCCAATTTTTCAATCTTGGTCTTAATATCATCTTCAAGCTCGTAAGCATAATGAGGTTCTGGATTTGTGTTTTTATCCACTACTTCACATACAAGCTTGGCTAAAGCACTTGCTCCCTTGCCACCCAATGTATATGCTTCACTGAGTTCAAAAGGAATATTAAGCTCATCAAGCTTTTTCTTAAGAAGTGCAATTTCTGCATCTGTATCTGTATTGAACTTATTTATAGCTACAATGACAGGCGTCTTGAATGTATCTCTAAGCCTTTCTGCATGTGTGGTAAGGTTCTCCATGCCCTTTTCAAGCGCAGTAAGATTTTCCTCTTTTAATTCCTTGGCTCCTCCTTGGTGCTTAAGCGCCCTGATTGTAGCAACCAGCACTACTGCATTTGGCCATATTCCAGCTTTACGGCACTTAATATCAAAGAATTTTTCTGCACCAAGATCTGCAGCGAAGCCTGCCTCTGTAATAACATAGTCGGCTAACTTAAGAGCTGTGCTCGTTGCAGATATGCTATTGCAACCATGAGCAATATTTGCAAAAGGTCCACCGTGCATAAAACATGGAGTGCCCTCTATGCTCTGAACAAGGTTGGGATAGAAAGCGTCTTTAAGCAACGCAGTCATAGCTCCCTGTGCGTTTAAGTCACCTGCAGTAACATTTTCTTTTGTATACGTCTTGGCTACTACAAGCTTTGCAAGGTTTTCTTTTAAGTCCTTTATGCTAGTTGATAAGCAGAAAGTTGCCATAACCTGACTCGCTGCAGTAATTACAAAACTATCTGCTCTAGGTACTCCATTTGATGAACCACCTAGGCCAGAAATAATGTTTCTAAGCTGTCTATCATTTACATCCAAGCATCTGTGCCATGTAATAGTTCTTGGGTCTATGTTTAACTTGTTACCTTGTTGAATATGATTATCAAGCAAAGCTGCCAAAAGATTGTTGGCTGCAGTGATTGCATGAAGGTCTCCGGTGAAATGCAGGTTTATAGTTTCCATTGGTAGTACCTGAGACATTCCTCCACCAGTAGCTCCACCTTTTATTCCAAATACAGGACCTAATGAAGGCTCTCTAAGAGCCAAACAAGCTAGCTTACCATTGTATCTCATTCCGTCTGCTAACCCTACACTGATAGTGGTTTTTCCTTCACCAGCAGGAGTAGGATGTATGGCTGTAACCAAAACTAGTTTAGCTTTCATGGGAAGTTCAGACAAGCTATTTGTGTCGATCTTTGCGACATAGTTGCCGTACTGCATTATTGCATCTTCGGGAATACCGAGTTTTTGTGCTATTTCAACAATGTGCTGCAACTTTGAATTTTGAGCTATTTCTAAATCTGATAACATATGTACCTCCCTGGTATTTTTTTTAATTATAGTATAAAGACTGGCTTAATTCAAGTTTTCTATTGTAAAAGCAGCCTTGACGGAGCAAATAATTTATAATATAATTAGTATGTGATGATAAGGATTAGTAGGCGTTGTTAAGCATACAGAGAGCCCTTGTAAGCTGTGAAAGGGTTGTGAAATGCGTTGAATACACCTTGGAGCACTGACCTGAATAAAGTAAGGAATGGCGGAGCGCCGCTTATAGCGCAGCGAGGTTGCAATATAAAATAATTTGTAACAAACGGAAGTGGTACCGTGGCATTAGTGTCGCCTTCATTATTGAAGCGACTATTTTTTTATTTTAGGAGGATTATATGCACATACTTGATACACTTAAAGAAAGAGGCTTTATTGCTCAAACCGTATATGAGGATGACCTTTATAAATTAATGGAAAAAGAACCAGTAACCTTTTATTTGGGCATAGATCCTACTGCAGACTCAATGCATATAGGACATTTTATACCAGTAATGATGATGTCTTGGTTACAAAAGGCTGGACATAAGCCAATTGCCCTCTGTGGAGGTGGCACAGCTATGATTGGTGATCCCAGTGGAAAGAGCGATTTAAGAAAGATGCTCTCTCATGAACAAATACAACATAATATAAGCTGCATAAAGAAACAGCTTGAGAAATTCATTGATTTTTCAGACAACAAAGCCCTTATAGTAAATAATGGCGACTGGTTGCTAAACCTAAACTACATAGATTTTCTACGCGACATTGGCACGAATTTTTCTGTAAATAAGATGCTTACAGCAGAATGCTACAAGCGCAGAATGGAAAAAGGTCTGACATTCCTTGAATTTAATTATATGATAATGCAGAGCTATGATTTCTTAAGGTTGTTTAAGGATTATGGTTGCAAGCTAGAGATCGGTGGTGACGATCAGTGGAGCAACATACTTGCAGGCGCAGATTTAATACGCCGAAAAGAGCAGCAAGATGCTTTCGCTATTACATGTAATCTTGTAATGACTCATGATGGCGAAAAAATGGGCAAAACAGTAAAAGGTGCTCTATGGCTTGATCCCGAAAAGACTACACCATACGAGTTTTATCAATACTGGAGAAATGTAGCTGATCAGGATGTAGAAAAATTCCTTGCACTGCTTACATTCCTACCTATGGACGAGGTAAGACGTCTGGGTGCTCTGGAGGGCGCAGAAATAAACGAAGCCAAGAAGATTCTGGCATACGAGATTACAAAAATGATACATGGGCAAGAAGAAGCTGAGAAAGCAGCAACTGCTTCTGCAGCATTATTTGAGAGCGGCAATAACATGGAGCATATTCCAAGTTTTGAAATAAGCTCGGATGAATTGGCAGAAGATAATAGAGTCGTTGCGATACTAGCATTAAGTAAGCTTGCCAAGAGCAAAGGTGAAGCAAGAAAGCTTATAAGCTCTGGTGCTGTATATGTAGATGATGAAAAAATAAACGATGCTGAGGCTAGAATTGAAGCTGAGGCACTTAAAGGTGAAGGCATAATAATTAGAAAAGGAAAGAAAAATTTCTTAAGAGTAACGCTTTCATGATAGGGTCATACAAGACGCTTGAAAAATACGGCTGTGCAGAATATATTACAAAAAAGAGTAGATTTATAGGACATGCAATTCCATGCACTAACGAAGAAGAAGCCAAAGCTTTTATATCGCGTATAAAGGCTGAACATAGGGAGGCCACACACAATTGCAGTGCATACATAGTGGGTATTGATTCTGGTATTATGCGATATAGTGATGATGGTGAACCAAGTGGCACAGCAGGAATACCTATGCTAGAAACAATTAAGAGCATGGGTCTTGTAAACTGTGTTGTGGTTGTTACAAGATATTTTGGTGGAATATTACTTGGTGCAGGTGGACTTATAAGAGCATACAGAAAATCTGCCACTCTAGGTCTAAAAGCAGCAAATCCAGTTATTATGCAAAATACTTATAGACTTAATGTAAAAATGACTTATTCGCTATGGTCAAGGTTTGAGAATAAAGTTTCTGAACTTAATGTAATACTAGAAGACGTGTCGTATACTGCAGAGGTGGAGCTTAAAATGCTCGTATTACAAAGCGATTTGGATAATATAAAGCAAACAATAGTAAATTTCTGTGATGCAAATGTAGATATAAGCCATAATGAATGTTTTTATTATCCATGGCATATTTCAGAAAGCGATACAAATGAGTAAATTTCAATATTACAACAAAAGCGAAGCACAAAAAAAAGTGCTTGCAATACACGATATATCATGTATAGGTAGATGCTCATTAACAGTAGCATTACCTATACTTTCTGCATGTGGAATAAATACTGGAATATTGCCAACAGCCATACTTTCAACTCATACAGGAGAGTTTACTGGATATGTGAAGCATGATCTGAGCGACGAACTGCTTCCAATGGCTGAACACATAAGCAAAGTTGGATTGCCGATAGATGCCTTATACAGTGGATATCTTGCCAACAGTGAACAGGTAGGTATAGTAAAACAAATATTTAATATGTTTCCTAACGCTAAGCGTTTTGTAGATCCAGCGTTTGCAGACAATGGAAAACTATATGCTATGATGGATATGCAGCTTGTAGAAAGGCTTAGAGAGCTAATCTCTATTTCTGACGTTATAGTTCCAAATATCACAGAGGCTCAATTTCTGATAAAAAATAAATGTGATAATTTTGAATTCAATGAAAATGAAATATTAGTCATGGCAAAATCACTTGCCGATATGGGTGCAAAGTATATCATTATTACAAGTATAAATTATGGCGATAATATCGCAACTGCATTTTATTCAAAACGCGAAGAAGAATTTAAATTATTTTTCAACAAAAAATATGACGGTGTTTTTCATGGTACAGGAGATACTTTTGCAAGCAGTCTACTAGCATGCTTATTGAATAATATAGGCTTTGAAGAATCTATAAATATATCACTTAGGTTTATATGCAAATGCATAGAAAAGACACTTCTTGGTGGAGAAGCTTTGAGATACGGAGTAAGATTTGAGCAAGTGATTCCTGAACTTATAAGTGAGATTGCAAAAAATGCGAAAAATTAGCATAATACTCTATACATACAACGCTATATACAGCATTGAAAAAATACTTGTTAGATTAAGAAACCAAAGCTTAAGAGATTTTTCGTGCTATGTTGTTGATGGTGGGTCTACTGATAGAACATGTGCTATTGCAGAAGGCTATTCCGTTCTAGACAATAGATTCGATTTAATTAGAACAAATGATTTGGAAAAATATGAAGTCTACAATAATATTCTAGATAATCTGTCTTGTGAATATTGTATTTTTCTTGATCAATACAATATTCCTATGGATGATTTTCTTCAAAATATATATGATTTAGCAAAGTCAAATAATGCAGATATGGCTCAATATTCTGAGGAAAACAAAGATAATAACGATAATCAGATTTATATAAAAAATCCTTTGAATGCATTTATTCAAGTTTTAAAATACGGTGCAGAATATCCTTATCTAATCAAAAACTCAGTAATAGCTACCAATAGATTTAAAGGTAATACTAAGTACGATATGAGGCTATTTATTCTAGAGTGCATAGACAACTCAAGGCTTATTGTAGAAAACCACTGCCATCTTTTATATGGAATAAAAGAAAGGTCAAATGATAAACACGTAATTAGCAAAGGAGTATTCGCTCAAAACTCATTAGACGCTATAATTAGAATAATGACCTATGTTCAGCGTTTTAACAATGGACTTCACATATATGCTCTTCAGCATACAATTATTGAAACGCTAAATATTGCAGATAAATTGGATAATTTGAGATCAAAATCTCAGCGCAAAGCATTAGAGTATTCCAAACAAATCTGCAGAACCTATTCAAAATGGTTTATCTTTTCTAATGGCATAAGTCTTAAATTAAGATTTAAAGCCTTTATAATGTGCATAAGCTACAGGCTATACAATATTTTGAATTTGTCTGGTAAGAATTCAAAGAAAAACATAGACAGACATAAAATATATATATCAGCCAAAGATAAACGTCTTGATAGAAAAAGTTCAAAAGCATATTTTAAAAAGAATAAAACAAAAGAGTCGGATAAATAGATCCGACTCTTTTTTATCAACCAATTCCTCCATATATAGCACCAATAATCAGAACAATTATTGCAAGCGCACAATACACATAGCGACTCAACGACATTATCCATGCTGGGATTTTTTTCTTTCTGCCTAATTGAATCTGCTCGGTAGCATTCTTTTCACCAAATATCCAGAAGAATATTATTCCAGCCATTGCAGCGCCTAGTGGACAAATATAAATTGAAACAGCATCCATCCATGGACTAATTATCCCTTGAATAAGCGTTGACACAACTATACCTATTCCACCAACTACAAGTGATGCATTGATTCGACCAAGTCCAAATTTTTCCTGGACCGTTGCAATCGGAGCCTCATAGAGATTTATAAGTGAAGTCATTCCAGCAAAAAATGCAGCGATAAAGAATACAATCGTTATTATATTTCCACCAGGCATATCTTTAAATAAATTGGGAAGATATATGAACATAAGACCAGGGCCACCTTTATTAAGCTGCTCTCCAACAGTAGCCATTGTTGGAATTATTACAAGTGTAGCTAGAATAGAGGCTATTGTATCAAAAAATGCCACGTTAAATGCAGAATTTGGAATATCCTCTTTATCTCCAAGATAGCTACCATAGATTAGAGTGCCACTACCTGCAACGGAAAGTGAGAGGAATGCCTGCCCCATTGCATATATCCAGGTATTTGGATCAGCCCAACCACGTATATCAAATGTAAATATATATTTATATCCGTCTAAAGCTCCTGGTTGAAATGCAACATATATTCCAAGTCCAAGGAATAGGAAGAAAAAGAGTGGCATCATAAATTTATTAGCTTTCTCTATTCCACCTGAAATACCAAATGCTAATATAATAGTAGACACAGCTACGGTTATCCATAGCCAAAAGTTATTGCCAAGCGAACATGCCATATTTTCAAATGCTGAGCCAAATGCTGGAATACCTGTATTTAATACACCATCAATCTCAACAGCAGTAGGATTAAGCACAGCGCCAGTAAATGCTCCGAACATATACTTCATAATCCATCCAACCACAACAGAATAACCTATTGCGAGTGCAAGTGATCCTAATACTGGTATAAATCCAATAGTTTCACCAATTTTTTCATTGAGTCCTCTACTCTTAAAAGCCTTTCCAAACGAACCAGCTGGGCCAGATCTTCCATATCTGCCAAAAGCCATCTCTCCAACTACGCCCGATGAAGCAATCAGAAAAACGAATAAGAGGTAAGGTATAATATAGGTTCCACCGCCGTATTTCGAAACTCTCTGTGGGAACATCCAAAGATTGCCCATACCAGCTGCAGAGCCAATACAAGCTAAAATAAATCCCCATTTGCTACGAAAATTATCTCGAGAGCCATTTTCTTTCATACATACCTCCATAATTATTTCTAAAAAAATCAGCCCCGGTCATCTTATAAGACTAGCGGTCGGCATCTGCGCAATTAGCTAATATCACTAAAGGCTGAATATATAGAAATAATAATTTATTTCTAATTTTAGGTTATCATAAAAGCTATATTAAGTCAATAAATTTGTATAATTTATCTAGTTTTTCACCAAAACAAAAAGGATACGGAATCCCGTATCCTTAATTGTTTAGTTTATTTTCCGAACTGAACGTCGTTGTTGCCACTATCGGTGGTCCACATTTCAAGCATGTTGATAGGATCGTCAAAGTCTGCAACCCAACCATTACGAGCTATGTCAAAGTTGCCTGCTTTTCTTTCGTTCAAGAATACCTTCCAGTCAATTGACTTAACTTTCATCTCGATACCGATAGCTGCAAAATCCTGCTGCATTGCCTGAGCAATAGCCTCATGTGCATCGCCTGTGTTTGTGAGATACTCAAAGCTTATAGGTGTATTTGCACTTAGTTTGCCATTTTCAAATTCATAGCCAGCGCTCTTAAGTAGCTCAATAGCCTCTGCTGTCTTTGCTTCAACATCATCTGATAATGTGAAGTATCCTACATACTCTTCGTTAGGATATTTGTAATCCTCATCATTTGTCTTGAATATTCCACCATGTCCATCTGCCATACCTTCTGGAATAAAGGCGTTTGCAGGATGCTGACCAGTCTGACTAATTGTTTCAACGATATAATCTCTATCTACAAGCAAGCTGAGAGCTTTACGCATTGCATTAGCCTGTTCAGGGGTCTTGCCTTCAAATAATGGACTATTAACGTTGAAGCATACATAGTATGTTCCAAGCTGTGGTGCATTAAAGAATTCAGGAGATTCTATTACCTTTGCAATTTCGTCTGTAGGAATTGCATCGATAAAGTCAAGGTCTCCAGCCTGATATGCTGCATAAGCTACTGTTGCGTCTGCTGTAAGCATAAACTCAAGTGTTTCTAGCTTTACATTTTCTGCATCATAGAAGTTGGGGTTTTTAGTATAAGTCATGCTTACATCATGATCCCAAGCTGTAAGTTTATAAGGTCCACATACTGGATATCCTGCTGCCTGTGCCCAAGCACCTGGATTAACTACATTACCGTCTGCATCTTTATAGCCTTCTGCTGCCTCTACAGCCTGCTTTGGAACAATATAGAATGCTGGGAATGCAGCTAAGTCTAGCATATACGCGCATGGAGCTGAAAGCTCAACTATAAACTGCTTGCCATCTTCAGAAGCACTTACTGCAAGGTCGCCTTCTTCATACCCCTTTATACCAGCTGCCATGTAAGAATAATCTGCTGCTGTATCCTTTGCAACAAGTCTCTTCCATGAATATACAAAATCATTTGCATCAATTGGTGTGTCGTCACTCCACTTTAAGCCTTCGCGAATATCAAATGTGTAGGTCAAACCATCTTCTGATACTGTGTAGCCAGTGGCAAAATGAGGAACTAATTTTGCATCCTTGTCATATGTGTATAGTCCACCAAAAGAAACCATTGATAGAATAGCGCCATCAACACTGCTGTTAAGAGCTGGATCTAGTTTGTCTGGCTCTGATGCAATGTTAAGTCTTGCGCTGGTCTTATCTCCGTTGGTAGCGTACTCAAAATGCTTCATACCATACGCATTTGTATAATGGCCTGTAAATTCTGGTTTTGACATATAGATATCATTATAGAAATACAGTGGCATAATAGCACCTGTCTCCATTAGCATATCTTCTGCTTTGTGCATCAACGCTTCGCGCTCAACAAAGTCTGTGGATGACTTGATCTGTTTGATAAGTTCATCATACGGCTTCCAATCTGGAGCTGCACTGCCTGCCATAACTGTTGACATTGAAACAATCATCAGCATTGCTAATAATAAAGCTGTAATCTTTTTCATAGTTCTTCCTCCTAATAAAATTTATATAATCGCAAAAGCGTTTATATCATCTTTCAAAACACGAAACAAAATGTCCCGGGCTAATTTCTCTAAGTTGTGGTGTGCTCTGACTGCAATGTTCCTTGCACTCTCTACACCTTGTTCTAAATGCGCATCCACTAGGTACATGCAGTGGACTTGGTACATCACCTTGCAAAACTATTCTACGCCTCTCTCTTGCACTACGAGGATCAGGAAGTGGTATTGCTGATATAAGTGACTGAGTATATGGATGCTGAGGGTTATTGATAATTTCCTGAGAATCGCCCATCTCAACTATCTTACCAAGGTACATAACTGCTATACGCTTGCTCATATGCTGAACAACTAGAAGGTCATGAGCAATAAACAAATATGCTATACCAAGTTTATTCTGCAGCTCTTCAAATGTGTTTATTATTTGAGCCTGAATTGAAACATCTAGTGCTGATACTGGTTCATCACAAACGATAAACTTTGGATTTACAGCAAGTGATCGAGCAATTCCAATACGCTGTCTTTGACCTCCACTAAACTCATGAGCATAGCGTCTAGCATGATCGGAATTAAGTCCAACAAGCTCTAGCAGCTCCCCTATTCTTTCAGAACGTTCTTTTTTGTTCTTATATAACTTATGAATATCTAATGGCTCTCCTATAATATCTGCCACAGTCATTCTGGGGTTTAGGGATGAGTATGGATCCTGGAAAACTATCTGCATATCTTTACGATATTTATTGATGTTTTTTTCAGTAATTAGATTTCCATCGTAATATACTTCTCCTGAGGTTGGGGTATACAAGTGTAGTAGGGTTCTACCAACAGTGGTCTTACCACATCCTGACTCACCAACAAGTCCAAGCGTTTCTCCAGCATTTATGCTAAAGCTCACATCATCCACTGCTTTAAGCTCAAGTCTTGTAAGAACATCCTCTCTAACACTAAAATACATCTTGAGGTTTTTTACTTCCACCAAGGGTCTTTGGGATGCATTAGTCTGCATTTTCTTCCCTCCCATCTAGTATTGCTTCACGTACATTCATCCAGCACGCTGCTATATGCTCTTCATTTATCCATATTTCTTCGCATTTTTGCTTTAGGCATATTTTCATTGCCTTGTTGCACCTAGATACGAAAGGACATCCTTCAGGTAGATTTAAAAGGTCTATTGGTGATCCTTCTATTGGCACAAGCTTTGTTCTTTTATCATTCAGCTTTGGAATTGAGCGAATTAGTCCTTTTGTATATTCATGCTTTGGATTGTAGAATATTTCATCTGCTGTTCCTCTTTCACAAACGCTGCCTGCATACATAACAATAATTTCATCACACATATCGGCAATTACGCCAAGGTCATGAGTTATCATAATGATAGCCATGCCAAATTTCTTTTGTAGGTCCTGCATAAGCTCTAATATTTGAGCTTGTATTGTAACGTCTAGTGCAGTGGTAGGCTCATCAGCAATAAGGATATCAGGCTCACATGCCAATGCCATAGCAATCATTACTCTCTGGCGCATTCCACCACTTAACTCATGGGGATATTGTTTTAGTCTTTTTTCAGGTGAATTTACTCCAACAAGTTCGAGCATTTCACGCGCTCTTTCACGAGCCTCTTCTTTAGTTCTATTGGTGTGAAGCAATATTGCTTCCATAAGCTGATTACCAACAGTATAAACTGGGTTAAGGCTAGTCATAGGGTCCTGAAAAATTATTGAACACTTACTACCTCTGAATTCAGACATTTGCTTTTTATTAAATTTAAGCAAGTCCTGCCCTTTAAAAAGTATCTGTCCTGAATTTATTCTTGCATTTGATGCAAGTATCTGTAATATGGAATACGCTGTAACAGATTTTCCGCTTCCACTCTCTCCTACCACACCAAGCACTTTACCTTTATCTAGATTAAAGCACAAGTTATTTATAGCTCTGACTTCTCCATCATTAGTTAAGAAAGAAGTATAGAGATTTTTTACTTCTAATAGCTTTTCTTCCATGTTTATCTCCTTAGTTTAGGATCAAATGCATCCCTAAGTCCATCTCCCAAAAGGTTGAAAGCCAGAACTATAACGCATATTGTAAGTGCAGGATAAAGTAACTTATAAGGATAGCTCTGCATTCCTTGTCTTGCCATATTTGCAAGAGAGCCAAGGCTTGGCATAGGAACCTGAACGCCTAGTCCTATGAAGCTCAAGAAGCTTTCTGTAAATATTGCTGAAGGAATCTGAAGAGCAGTTGAAATAATTATTACACTCATGCAGTTTGGCAATATATGCTTTTTAATTATTCTTCTTCTGCTGGCGCCCATGGCTTTAGCTGCTAGAACAAACTCATTGCTCTTTACTTGCAGCACCTGACCACGTACAAGCCTTGCCATTCCTACCCAATAAAGTAATCCAAATACTATAAACAAACTTATCATATTGGTACCTAATGCCATCAAAGGAGTACCTGCAAGGTTATCCTTTAATACCTGATCCAACACAACTGATAAAAGTATTACCATAAGAACATCAGGCAAAGAATAAATAATATCTACTATTCTCATCATTACAAGATCTGTCTTGCCACCAGCATAACCTGATATTGATCCATATATAAGGCCAATAACAAGAACAATTATGCTAGCAAATAAACCTATCAGCAATGAAACTCTAGCTCCATACACAACTCTTATAAAGTAGTCTCTACACAAATCATCTGTGCCAAATATATGTGGGAAAATGTATTCTCCATTATCTATCGCTTTTTGTTCCAATTTTGAATAAGTGAACGGAGCAAGATTCTTTGCCCCCTTATCTCTTCTGCCATTAACGGTAATCATGTCTGAGTAACTATAAGGTACAATAATAGGTGCAATAATAATTACCAGAAAGATTATGCAAAGAACTATTATGCTTAATACTGCAAGTGGATTCTTAAAAAGTTTACGCATACCATCTCTAAAAAATGTGGTGGACTCGCGCATTATATCTGCTTGTGCTTTTTCATCTGCAGAAGCTGGCTCAAACAGAGCAGGATCGATCTGTAAGCTACCAAAGCGTTTCTTTGGAGTTAGATCTGCTGAAAATTCTTTTATCATAGTTTACCCCTTACTTGAAACTTATTCTTGGATCTACTGCCTTATAAATAAGGTCGCTTATCAGTGTCATAATTACCATTAGGACGGATAAGAATATAGTACAACCCATAATAAGTGTATAATCTCTGTTGGTAATGCCCTGTACAAACTTTGTACCGAGTCCTCCTATTGTAAATACTGTTTCAACAACCATTGAGCCAGTAAGTATATAAGCAGTAAGTGGTCCAATGTATGTAATAACAGGTATCAAAGCATTTTTTAGAGCATGCTTTGCTATTACGTAAAAATCCTTTACACCTTTTGCTTTAGCAGTTCGTATATAATCCTGCCCAAGTACATCCAACATGCTAGATTTTGTAAGTCTCGTAATATAACTCATAGGATACAATGCAAGCGATATTATAGGAAGAACATAGCTTGGATTATCAATAGTAAATACTGGAACAAGCTTCAGCTGTAAACAGAACACAAGCATTAGTAAAGTAGCAAGTATAAAGCTTGGAACAGCTACAAATAATGTAGTGAGAAATATTATAGCCCTATCTGCAAATTTTCCACTTCTCAACGCTGCTATAGATCCTAGTGCAAGTCCTAAAAGTAATGCAACTAGAACTGCGCCTCCGCCTATTTTTGCAGAAATTGTAAATGATCCAAATATTGTATCTGAAATATCTCTTCCATTTTTCAAGGATATACCCATATCGCCATGAATAAGATTATTCATATACAATAAATATTGCTGTCCTATAGGCTTATCAAGATTAAAGCGTTTCTCCAATGTTGCCTTTACATTAGGATCCAGAGCCTTCTCTTTATCAAATGGTCCACCAGGAATTATGTTCATGGTGAAAAATGTAATTGCAGAGATAATAATTATTGTTAGCATTGCTAGCAAAATTCTCTTTGCTACATAGTTGCCCATGTCTCCCTTTGAAAAAAGCATTACAACAAATAGCATTACAGTTGCACTAATTATAATTATACCTATTTCTTTGTACAAAAAATAAAGTATGGCTGTAATTATGCATAATACTACATTTATTTTTATTACATTTGAAAATTTGTCTTTTTCTAAAGCACTAGCCATATACGCCCTCCTGAGTAATAAGCCAAAGTATAAACTTGCATATATAAATTATAATAATGCAAATTCATACATATATACTATCACACAATGTATAAAAATAAAAGTCTTTTTTTGTATTTTTATTTTTTATTTTTGCATAATTATTTATATTTGTTTGATTTTGTCTTATTTTTTCCGTATTTTATAGGTTAAAATTTTTAAATTTTTTTAGATAACAAAAAAACGCATTTCTGCGTTTAAAAATTCTAAATTTTTATTTACTGAATACTACTTTTAGAAGTGTTGGTGTTAATATTGCAGTTGCAATTACTACAATTACTATTGGTCCAAAGAATATATCACTCATTATACCCATGTTTGCGCCTTTGTTTGCAATAATTAGTGCCACTTCTCCCCTTGTCATCATACCTACACCTATCTGAAGGGCTTCACTATTATTGAACTTGAATAATTTTGCAGCTAGGCCACATCCGATAATTTTTGTGCTTGAAGCTACAAATAAAAGTATTAGAGAAAAAACTATAAGCCCAAAATTCATAGATGGCAACGATACCCTTAATCCAATACTAGCAAAAAATATAGGGGAAAATACGGCGTATCCCAAAACTTCTGTACGCTGAGCTATATACTCTCTGCGTTGGGTATCCGATATAGCGAGACCTGCCATGAATGCTCCGGTAATATCTGCAACATTAAAGTAAGTTTCTGCAATATATGCCATAAAGAAACAAAACACCAAGGCAAATGTGATAAATCTACGCTTATCATGGTGGAATACTCGCTGATATCTATCAAACACTTTATTGAATAGAATAGATATAGCCCCTGCAACAACTATAAAAGCCAATACTTTCAGTAAAACTATCCACAGACTAACGCTAGTATCTGCGAAGCCAAGTACAACTGTTAATACAATTATGCCCAGAACATCATCAATAATAGCAGAAGCAAGAATTGTATTGCCTACATCTGAATTAAGCTTACCCATTTCCTTAAGTGCCTCAACAGTAATACTCACGGATGTGGCAGTTAGTATAGTTCCAATGAATGCATATTGTAAGAATTCCGAGCCATTTGATTCGGAAATTTGTATAAGCCCTATGCTACTTGCAAGCCACGTAATCAAAAACCCACCTGCAAGAGGAACTAATACACCAAAAAGGGCAACAACAAAAGATGTTTTCCCGGTTTTTTTAAAGGCCTGAAGATCTGTACCGATTCCAGCCGAGAACATCAGCAAAATAACTCCAAGTTTTGACATATTGTCAATGAATTCTGTTTCCGTAATTATATTCAACATTGCAGGTCCTAAAAACAAACCTGCCAATATAGCTCCTACTACTTGTGGAAGTTTGAACTTTCTGCTCACCATTCCAAGAGCCTTTGTGAACAGTAATATCAATCCAAGATTTAATACATATTGCATTACTATCTTTACACCTCAAATCTTTTTACTTCACTATAAGTTTAGCACTACAAAGTGTTTGGTGCAATGCTTATTTATATAAAAATAAAAAAAGCCCTACTGGGCTTAAATTTTACTGTATATTATCTTGCCGTCTGCAACTTGTCTTAGGTGTTTGCCATAAGGCGACTTTCCATATTTTTCCGCTGAAGCTAGCAATCTTTCTTTATCTATCCAATTGTTTTTGTAAGCAATTTCCTCTGGAGCAGAAATCTTTATGCTTTGTCTTTGCTCAAGCATTCTTACAAACATTGCAGCATCTACTAGGCTGTCCATAGTGCCTGTATCGAGCCAAGCAAATCCACGTCCTAATACAGAAGCATTTAGTTTTCCTTTTTGAAGATAAATATCGTTAAGTGATGTGATCTCCAGCTCGCCTCTTGCAGAAGGCTTTACTTGCTTTGCATATTCAACAACCTTATTGTCATAAAAGTACAATCCAGTAATGCAATAATTGCTCTTTGGATTTTGTGGCTTTTCTTCAACGGAAATAACTTTCATATTTTCGTCAAATTCAACTATACCAAAACGTTCTGGGTCATTTACATAATACCCAAATATTGTAGCTATGCCTTCGTCAGCTTTATTTACTGCATTTTTAAGTAAACTGCTGAAATTGTTGCCATAAAAAATATTATCACCAAGTATAAGGGCACAATTGTCTTTTCCAATAAAGCTCTCTCCTATAATGAAAGCCTGAGCAAGTCCATCTGGGCTTGGCTGAACTGCATAACTAAGCTTTATTCCAAAATGTGAGCCATCTCCAAGCAATCTTTCAAAATTGCCTATATCCTGAGGAGTTGAAATAATAAGTATATCCTTTATCCCAGCTAACATGAGTGTAGACAGAGGATAATAAATCATTGGCTTGTCATAAACTGGCAAAAGCTGCTTGCTTGTAACCATAGTAAGAGGATACAGTCTTGTACCTGCGCCTCCTGCAAGAATTATACCTTTCATAAAGCACCCCTTTTTATTGATATATAAATTATAACATATATAAATAAATATAAAAATAGGAAATATATGAATGAATATATTTCCTGAATATGTATAATGATAATTATTTAGTTGCATTAAATTATGCTTCAATAAATTTATTAATACGTCCTCGAATTATTTTTACTGCAGTAAATATTGTAACCAAATTCAATAAACCTTCAGTTATTAAGCTTAATCCAAAAATCGTCATTAATGTCCTAAGTCCCATTGAATGCTGGAATATTAGCAAGAACCCAAACGCTCCCGTTAATATTGCAGTAATTAGTATGCTCCACCATCTGCTTATGCCAAAGTTTTTTGAATCAATGGCCATCTGAATTTTTAATAGAGCATCTGCTAGAATATACAGGCCAAAAATCAACGAGAAAACACTTAACATTTGTTCTGTATGGATAATCAAAATAATTCCTAGTAAAATTAATAGTATTCCACAAGCTAAATCGTACTGAAAAGCAAGCCTATATGTATCTTTTGAAAAATAACCTATAATCTTGACTAGACCAAATATAATCATTATTATCCCAATACTTTTGCATAAAAGCATTGCAGAAATGTCTGGTTTAATAATTAAAACACAACCGAATATACAAAATAATATAGATACAAAGATATATCCCATTTTTGCAATTCTTATTTTATTATTCAAATTCATTATATCAATCTCCTAAACCTAGTATATTTACGTTTTAAGCAAAAACAGATCGATTTGTATAATACTGTTGAGGTTGAGCATATGAAATTCTTTTGTAGTCACTTATAATAATATTGAATAGCAAAGTATATTATAAAAACATAATTATATTCCTATTGAGCTTGCCGCATTTTTTCTTCTTCTTTCTTTTTGCAGCTCCATTCCCATAATGAATCAGCTGTTGGCTTCCAATTTTTGGCATAAGCTTCGCACTTATCACACAAGTGATCAACAGATTCTGGGGATTGCAAGTCGGTAGAATGTGCTCCGGTAACCTTTACCATTTCACGAAGCTTTTCAGGATTTTCTAGCATAGGGCAAGGACGGAGATGATTATTATTAAATGGTTGATTTTTATGATAAGCCATAAATATTGGACTGCGCAATGCGTCAAGTAAGCTCATATCGCGAATATTTGCATTAGAGTAATGAATGAATACGCAAGGATCTACATCACCATTTGCATTGATATGCAAATAAGTACGACCTCCCGCTATACATCCTCCAACATATTCTGCATCATTCTGAAAGTCCATAATAAAAATAGGTAATTTTTTTCTAATTTCTCTTACTCTATTATACATGAACTTACGTTGTTCAGGACTTGGCATAAGCTCTGGAACTGCATCATTACCAACAGGCATATAATGGAAAAACCATACGAATCTTGCATTAAGATCTATCATTTTTTCAAAAAATTCGTATGAACTTATTGAATCAAGGTTTTGACTTGTGTAGCAACACGATAAACCATACGGTAGACGTTTTTCATTAAGTATGTCAATAGCTTCCATAACTTTTAGATATGTGCCTTCTCCACGGCGACTATCTGTAGCTTCTTCAAAACCCTCAATACTTATAGAAGGCATAAAGTTCTTTACTCTAAGCATTTCATTTGCAAAATCTTCATCAATTAGTGTTCCATTTGTAAATGAAAGGAACTGACAATCATTATGCTTCTCACATATCTTAATAATATCTTCTTTACGAACCAAGGGCTCTCCGCCAGTATAAATGTACAAATATACACCAAGGTCCTTTCCTTGTGTGATAATAGAATCTATCTCATCAAAAGTAAGATTAAGTTTATTGCCATACTCAGCTGCCCAACAACCTGTACAATGCAAGTTACAAGCGGATGTAGGATCTAGTAGAATTGCCCATGGTATATTACAGTCATATTTTCTTCTGCATTCTTCCTGCCTTGGGCCTCCTAAAATATTAGCATTGAGAAAGAAATTTTCAAACACTTTTTTTAGTACTTCTGGATCAGTTTCTTTAAGTATTTTCATAGCAAGTAAGTTCATATTATTGTTTGGATCCTCAAGTGCTTCACGAACTGCTTTTCTTTGTACTTCAAATGTTTCCTTGCCATTACCAGCCAGCTTGTCTACCCAATTCATAAGCTTAAGAGCATTCTTTTCTGGATCCTTTTCTAAATAGTTGAATGCTGTGCGCATTGAAACTCTTTTTAATTGATTAAGCATAATATTTCTCCCTTCGCTTTTTAGAATACATACTTTTGTTAGATCGTTACTTTGTTTAATTATATTTATGATTTAATTAATATTTCTTACTAAAATAACCCTTGCTAGCTAAAGTTATTATATAATGCCTAATCTCCCATTCCAACAGACAATAATATTGGAATGACTAAAAACTAGGCAAAAAAATGAATTTGCCTAGTTTTAGTTGTTGTTTTTGCACTTTTCTATCATGTTTTTTATTTCATTGCTTTTAAGCTCAATAATTCTATTCATTCGCTTAAGAGCATCCGGTTTCATACCCGATTCAAGCCAACTCATTATCAAGCCAAAACAGACACATTTCCAGTACTCTACAACAATGTCTCTATCTTCTATTGAATAATCATCGTTTCCTAAAGCTCCGTCAACAAATGTTGCTGCAATATATGAGCATAACTTCCATTGATATTGCTCATATAATGCGCGATTAACAGAATTATATATATGCATAACAGCATTTTTATTTGTTAAAGCAAACTCCATTGCAGAACTGATAGCCTCTTCAATTGAATCAACAGCAGGGTACTCACTTATAAATCTATCTATATCATCATTTATTATGCTATAGACAAGCTCTGGTATATCCTGATAGTAATAGTAAAATGTATTGCGATTTACTCCACAGTCATCTACAATATCTCGTACTGTAATCTTATGTAGTGGCTTTTCGTTCAACAATTTTATAAAAGAATCACGAATAGCTTTCTTTGTAAAGTTTGCCATTTTCGACCCTCCTTACTTCAAATATTATAGGAAAGCAGTCTTCCATAATTATGTCTTATAATATGTTTACATAGAAATGTATATTTCTATGTAATTTTAGATCTTAGTTAATTTTATGTGTTACTATAAACTTGGTGTTCTATTAAAATAATAATATCATATGTGCTTTTTTCGTGCAAGAATTTAAGTACCTTAAAGTATATAAATTTATTTTTAATTCACTTGTAAATGAATTAGATATAGTCAATACAATAAAAATCCCGTAAGCAATATGCTTTCGGGATTTTGTAATTGAGTTTGTATTTCGCAGCAATTAACGCTTTGAGAACTGAGGTGCGCGACGTGCAGCTTTGAGACCGTACTTCTTACGCTCTTTCATACGAGAATCACGTGTGAGGAAACCAGCCTTCTTAAGCTCTGAACGAAGCTCTGGATCTGCCTTGCAAAGAGCACGACTGATACCATGACGGATTGCTCCAGCCTGACCAGTAAGTCCACCACCTGTAACCTTTACGATAATATCCATAGGAGTAGACAATTTTACAAGCTCTAGTGGCTGACGAACTGTCATTTTTAAGGTCTCCATACCAAAATAATTATCTATATCGCGACCGTTGATAACGATTTTACCTTCGCCAGGTACCAAGCGAACGCGAGCAATAGCTTTTTTACGACGACCTACTGCGCTGTATTCTACATTAGCCATTTATATATCTCCCTTCGCTTATTGTAATTTTAATTCAACAGGCTTTTGAGCATCATGATTATGAGTCTCGCCTGCGTAAACATGCAACTTCTTTGCCATCTGTCTGCCCAAAGGTCCCTTTGGAAGCATACCTACGATAGCTTTTTCAACTACGAACTCTGGCTTTGTAGAAACAAGTTTGCGATATAATGTTTCCTTTAATCCACCAACATAGCCTGAGTAGCTTTTATATACCTTTTGGTCTAGTTTTTTGCCTGTAAGCAAAATTTTATCTGCATTTATAATGATTACGTTATCCCCACAGTCTACATGTGGTGTAAATGTAGGCTTGTTCTTACCACGTAAAACTGCTGCAACCTGAGAAGCAAGACGACCTAATACCTGATCTTTGGCGTCTACAACATACCACTTGCGCTCTACTGTGCTTGAGTTTGCCATGTATGTTTTCAAGTGAAGTTCCTCCTAAAAATTGTTCTAAGAAAACGATGGTCACATTTTCTTTAAAATTCGGCAGCAATTCGGGGCTAACGGAATAGTGCCAAAAATTATTTTACTAAAATTATTTTTCTTTGTCAATATCAAATATCGGTAAATTTGAAGTATTTTTTGCAGCCACTAATGCCATTATGCTGGTGCTCATAGTTAAAAACGTTGGCAAACAATATCTATAATAGCCATTTATTGGAGATCCTATAAGACCTATTGCATATAGTATTGATGGCATTATCACAATAATATATTTACGCTTTTTTGATGCCAGCAATATAAACAGTGCTATAAAATGAAAATATTGAATAAATCCAGTAGTTTTTAAAAATCCTATGGGTAACTTGTCTAATGCAAATGTTGCTTTTATTGCAAATTTTCTGAACCTATTACCATCTTTTGGAGAAAAATATGGTTTTAAATTGTCCATATTATTGTTTTCAAAAAAGTATATTGGCTTTTCTTTTGTTGTTATACCTGGAACAAAGTATGCATAGCAATTAAGATATGTTGCTTGAAAAGCAGTTTTATAATTTCTTTTTGCAAGTGAGCAATATGCCTTTTTAAAGTCCTTTTCATCTTCAGAGCTTATATCTTCATAGAAAAGATCCTTGATATAATCAGAGTATCCTTCACGATAATACATGTTAGTTTTTTTAATGTCCATAGCTTTGCTTATGCTATCATATTCAAAGTTTGTAAATGCATCGGGACCCAAATATGTATGAATACGTGCAATCTGCATAAGTGGGATAGATTTATTCGCACTCTTTTTTTCGGGTATTGCTCCTAAAGCTTTGCCTACTAATCCTAAAGAAGCTGCTGTAATAGCAATTGCAACGAACATCGAAATACAAATAGCTATCGCTTTTTTCTTGTATTTTACAATCAAAAATAATGCAAGAATTGTAATAGACGCAATAGAAAGGTACAGCCCTACATTTCTAAGTGAACTTACTAATATGATAGAAATGCATAGCTTAATGATATATGACTTGTTTTGTAATATTTTCTCTGGATTTTCCATTAAATCATATATTAATAGTGACATAAATAAAATTGCTAGAGCAAATGGATAATCTTTACCAACAGAGCATGCATAATGCATAAATGGAGCAAGCACAATAAACGATACAAGCATAATATATGAAAGCTTTTTAGATTGCTTATATATTCTTAACAACACTTCCGAGAATAGCTCTATTGCAATTATATTCTGTAAAAAAGTATATAATCCAAGAGCAAATGTCGCTCCAATAATAGATGCTAGTTGCTTTAATATATACATAAAACCAATTTGTAGAATAGGATTGTCCATGCTAAGTGGTCTTATGCCGTAAACTGTCTCAAGCATGCTTGCACTATCATACTGAATCGAGCCTGGGAACATGGCTATATAATAAAGTCCAAAAAATACACCAAGTATTAGGAAAAACACTCTTCTAATACGTTTTTCTGAAAAATCACTTTTTACTTCTGAAGCATTCATTATGCTATCAAGACTTTCCAGCATCCAAACATAAAGGCTTTTATAGAAAAACACATTCAGAAAAAATACTATTACAAATGCATCCTTTTCATAACCCTGAAGATATGCAATATCGTTTATTAAGAAAACATAATATAGTTGGTTTATAATAGAAGAAAAAACGCCTAATATCCATACAAGTATGTTGTTCTTATACTTTTTAAATAGGTATCTATCAAACAATATAAATATTGCAACAAAGTAAAATAACCCAGCATAACCATGATTTGACTTAGAAAAATTGTCCCACAAAAAATTGCTTTGATCTGCTAGTAATCTGCATAATGCACAAACGAGTGCCAAAGCAAAGCAAAAAAAGATATTAATATACTTATTCTTAAAAATAGATTTCATAACAACCCCTTAATTACCATATATAAATATACACGAAAACTAGTTCATCTTCAACATAAAACTTAATAAGTACATGTATATATCTATTAAAATGCAAAATATTTATAAAATCATAAATAAAAAATTATAGCAAATCAAAAAGTATTAAATTCATTTATATATAAGCTTTTTTTGCTTGAATATAATTTTAGTTGATGATATAATATACGATGCTATGTCTATTTTAGCATTAGGAGGATTATTATGGATTTTAAAGTTGAAGATTTAGCAGGAAGCAAGAAAAAGTTTTCATTTGTAGCTACAGTTGATGAATTTAACAAGGCTGTAAACGATGCATATATAAAAAATCGCTCTAGAATAAGCGTGCCTGGATTTAGAAAAGGCAAAGCTCCGAGAAGCGTAATTGAAAGAATGTATGGAAAAAGCGTTTTCTACGAAGATGCTCTTGATATCGTTATTCAAAACAAATATGAAGAAGCTCTTAAGGAAAGTGGAATTAACCCTATAAGCCGTCCAGAAGTAAATGTAGAAAAATTTGAAGACGGCAAAGATATTGAATTTAGTGTAGAATTTGCAGTATATCCCACAGTTAAGCTTGGAGATTACAAGGGTATAGCTGTAAACAAGTATGTTCATCAAGTAAACGATGAAGATGTTCAGGAGAGGCTTGAGGTAGAACAAAAGAAGCAGGCTAGAAAACTCTCTGTTACAGAAGGAATGATAGAGCCAAAGGATACACTTACATTTGACTATGTAGGATCTGTTGATGGCGTTGAGTTTGAAGGTGGAAAAGCCGAAAATGCAACACTTAAAATAGGCTCTGGTCAATTTATCCCTGGATTTGAAGACCAGTTAATAGGCATGGAACTTGGTACAGAGGGCGACATAAAAGTTAAATTCCCTGAAGAATATCATGCAAAAGATCTTGCTGGCAAAGATGCTGTATTTCATGTAAATCTACACAGTGTTGAGCGTGAAGAACTTCCTGAACTTGATGACGACTTTGCTCAGGATGTGAGCGAGTTTGATACACTTGATGAGTATAAGGAGTCTCTGCGCAAGCAATTGCAAGAGGAAGCTGAAAAAAATGCTGAAAACAGAGCAAAGCAAGAAATGTATGACACACTCGTAAAAAATTCCGAGTTTGAAATTCCTGATGCTATGGTAGAGGCTCAAATGGATAGAATGTTGAGCACAATGGATCAGAATTTAAGACAACAAGGTATGAGCCTTGATCAATTTTTACAGATGGTAGGAAATGATAAAAAAGATTTCCGTGAGCAGTACAGAGATCAGGCAAAGCATGAAGTGGCTTCAGAGCTAGTACTAGAAGAACTTGTAAAGGCAGTAGACTATCAAGTAAGCGATGATGAAGTTATGGAATTCATAGATAAAGCATTTGCTGAAGATAAAGATGGTGCTGAAAACTTCAAGAAGATGATGACCGATATTCAGAAGGAGAATATCGCATATCAGATAAAGAACAACAAGAGCATCGACGAAGTATGGAAAAATGCAGTTGTTACCACAATAGAGGGAGATGCCCCAGTAGAAGAATTGCCTGTTGAAGAAGCAAACGATAAAGCTCAAGAGGAAGAAAAGCCAGAAGAGAAGTAATCAAATTGCTTTAGAAGTTAGGAGGAAAAATGAATCTAATACCTTATGTAATAGAGCAAACCAGCCGTGGAGAACGAAGCTACGACATATATTCCAGACTTCTTAAAGACAGAATTGTGTTTGTAAGTGGAGTAGTAGATGACGACATGGCAAATACGGTTGTCGCTCAGCTATTGTTCCTTGAAATGGAAAACCCTGATGCTGATATAAGCATGTATATAAATAGTCCTGGTGGAAGCGTTACCGCTGGCATGGCAATATTTGATACAATGCGATATGTAAAGCCAGATATACGTACTGTATGTGTGGGTTTGGCAGCAAGTATGGGTTCGTTCCTGCTCATGGCAGGTGAAAAGGGCAAGCGTAGTGCTCTACCCAATAGTGAGATACTAATACATCAGCCACTTGGTGGAGCAGAAGGACAAGCAAGCGATGTGATTATACATGCAAGCCATTTGGTAAGAACAAAAGAAAAAATGGCAAGGCTCATGAGTGAAATGACTGCTCAAGATTATGATAAAATCATGAAGGATATTGACAGAGATTACTATATGAGTGCGCAAGAAGCGCTTGACTATGGAATAATAGACAATATATACGAGAAAAGAAATTAAATAATTAGCCGTATCATTTAGGTACGGCTTTTTAGGAGGAATAATGCCCAACGAAAATAATATGGATACAAGAAAGTGCAGTTTTTGTGGCAAGTCGTCTAGTCAAGTAGATTTTATGATAAGTGGAATAGATGGACATATTTGCAACAACTGTTTAGAGCTTTTTTTCCAATATCTTAATTCTAATGACAACGATATTCAAAAAAGCGAGACAAAGCCAAAACCAATAAAAAAAGTTCCTACTCCCAAGAAAATAAAGGAGTTTTTGGATGAATATGTGATAGGTCAAAATGAGGCTAAAAAAACTCTCGCTGTTGCAGTATATAATCATTACAAACGTATAAGTGCAGCCAAATCAGCTGAAGATGAAGTTGATTTGCAAAAATCTAATGTGCTTATGATAGGCCCGACTGGATCTGGCAAAACATATCTTGCTCAAACATTAGCCAAGATGCTTAATGTGCCATTTGCAATTGCAGATGCCACAAATCTTACAGAAGCAGGCTATGTGGGTGAAGATGTTGAAAACATCTTGCTAAGACTGCTACAAAACGCAGACTATGATGTAGAAAGCGCCGAGAGAGGTATAATATATATTGATGAAATAGATAAGATAGCTCGCAAAGGCGAAAACACATCTATCACCAGAGATGTAAGTGGCGAGGGTGTACAACAGACCCTTCTTAAAATACTTGAGGGTACAATAGCTAATGTTCCACCACAGGGAGGAAGAAAGCATCCTCAACAAGAGTTTATCCAAATAGACACTACAAATATTCTGTTTATTTGTGGTGGAGCATTTGATGGCCTATTGCCTATAATAGAAAGCCGTATAGGCAAAAAAACTATGGGCTTTGGTGAAAAACATAATCCAAAAGACTCAAGAGCCAACAGTGAATCTCTAAAACAAGTGCAGACCGAAGATTTGCTAAAGTTTGGACTAATACCTGAATTTATTGGCAGACTTCCTATTTGCATTACTTTAGAAGAACTTGATGAAGACGCTTTAGTAAGAATACTTACAGAACCCAAAAACGCCCTTACTAAGCAATTCTCATATCTTTTCAGCCTTGATAATGTGGATCTTGAATTTACTAAAGATGCACTATCAGAAATAGCTAAAAAAGCCATCGAAAAAAAGAGTGGTGCAAGAGGATTAAGATCAATAGTCGAAAAAGTGCTAAATGATGTAATGTTTGAATTGCCTGATAAAAAAGATATTAGTAAAGTAATTATAGAAAAAGATACAATACTTGGTAAATCAGATCCAGTGCTTATTAAAAAGATAAATGAAGCATAACCATAGATAGGTACATGCAATTGTAATCATTTAAAAAGTATCTGCAAAAATTTGCAGATACTTTTGTTTTACTTATATGCTTTGTTTAATTACTGTCCAATCAAATATATTACTTTTATAGCCATCATTAATTCTATATAGGTTTTTAAACTCAGAAATAATTAAATTATATTTTCATATTGATTTCTATAAATTAAAAGATAAAATTTTAATTTATGAAATATAAAAAGCATATAAATTCCACATTCAGCTAATACTAAAAAACTGTTATGAGATTTATCATAACAGTTTTTATTGTTTAAGAGCATTGCGAAGCTTGTTTTTAGCCCTATTCAAAGCATTGTCTACGGACTTTTCTTCTTTTTTTATTATTTTAGCAATTTCCCTATAGTTTTTTCCATCAAGGTACATCTCTATTACAGTTTTTTCTAATGGACTAAGCATGGTATCTATAATTTTATTTATTTCGTTAAGCTTTTCTTCGGATTCCATAATTTCATCTGGACTCATAATAGATTGGTCTGCATATATATCAGATAGATTTTTATTGTCGTTTTCTTCTACTGGAAAATCCAGGCTAAGAGAGTCGTTTAAAAGAAGATGTTTTTTTCTATTGGCTGATTTTATTGCAGTATATAGCTGCCTGCGAATACATAATTCAGCAAATGTTGTAAAGCTTGTATTTTTTGCCGGATTATAATCTCTTATTGCTTTAAATAAGCCTATTGTTCCTTCCTGAATAAGATCTTCGTAGTCTCCACCAATAAGAAAAAACTTTCTTGCTCTAAGCCTTACAATATTTTTATATGTATTTATTAGGTACTCAAGAGCTGAATTATCACCCTCTTGAGCTAGTCTTGCAAGATCCTCATGAGTTAAATTTTTCAATTTAATTATAATTCTTTCGTGTTTGTTCGTCTGTATTGCTCCAATTTTTGCAAAAGATCATCGGGCAGTCTGTCTGCAATAGAATTTTTTTTGCTTTCAGAGCCAAATTGCTTAGATTTTCTCTTATCCATCCCATACAGAAGTCGCAGCATCTCTCTTGAGCTTATTCTAAAAGCTCCATCGCCCAAAATGCTGGCTTGCTGAAGCCCATCGCTAGTTGCTACATAAGTTTTAATAAACTTTGGAGCATTATATACTGTCTTTTCAATATAATGATCAGCTGTTTCATCTTTTTTGGTAAAAACAATTTCTATATGCTTCTTTTTTTCAATATGAGTAGCTATTTTATCGCTTTTATATCCATCAAAGACTAGTACAACGTATATATTGTTAAGTGCAGCATATTCTTCTAGCATATTGGCAAGTCTATCTCGACACTCATCAACTGGCCAATCTTTTTGTTCAGCTTCAGCCCATGCGCCTATAATATTATATCCATCTACAAGTAATATATCTTTCATTAACGATTCTTTACTATTTCAAAAAGCAATATTCCTGTTGCCACAGAAACATTTAGCGAATCTATATGGCCCTTAAGTCCTATACTTACAACCTTATCTGACTTTTCAAGCAAGAGCTGGCTTACTCCTTCTCCCTCACTACCTACTATAAGAGCAACACCACCCTTATAGTCTATGCTGCGATAGTCTTCACCTTGCATATCAGCAGCATATATCCAAATTCCATTTTTCTTTAAAAGATCAACTGTATTAGCGAGGTTTGAAACCTTTGCAACCATTATATGCTCAACAGCTCCTGCACTAGCCTTAACTGCACTTGCAGACAAACCAGCGCTACGCCTTGCTGGAACTATAACGCCATGGACGCCTGCACATTCGGCAGAACGTATTATTGCGCCAAGGTTGTGTGGGTCAGTAACACCATCAAGTATAACTATAAATGGTGTCTCACCCTTTTCTTTTGCTAAATCTAATATATCCTGAACATCATGATATTGATAAGCAGAAGCTATTGCAATCATTCCCTGATGATTTTTTGACATTGCATCAAGTCTGCGTTTGTCTACTTCTTGTACAACAATTCTATTTTCTCTGGCTTTTGCAACTATTTCTCTTGCAGAACCACTAAGCTCTCCCTTTAATACATATAGTTTTTCTATATCTCTGCCAGTCTTTATAGCTTCTCTTATAGGGTTCCTACCTACAAGAAGATTTTCGTCTAACTGCTCTTCTTGTGGCTGATGTTTAATATTTTCATACTCATAATCAAGATAGCTTGACTTTTTCTCATTATTTACTACATTTGCTGAGTCAAATCTATTGTTGAATTGTTTTTTATTTCTCCCTTGATTTGAGCTTTTTTTGCCAAATTTTCTATCTTTTGGCTTGTATTCGCTCTTTGCAAAAGACTTTTCTTTGCGATCATCTTTCTTCCATTTTTTTGAAAAGCCCTTGCCTGTATATCCATTATTTGAATTGCTGTTTCTCTTTTTATTTTTATCCTTTAATTCACTAAAAAATGCCATGTTTCCTCCTTAAATTCCTTTTTAAAATAATCTTACTATACTTAAATTTTACCTTGACCAACCAACATTGGTATGCTCAGTCTGTCCAGACCAGTCCTGAGTTATAGGATCATTGATATCATCTCCAAGCTTAAAACCATCAAGAGTGATAAATCCTAAATCCATGTTATATTTCTTTTCTCCACTTTTAATTTCAAAAACTTCAGAGTAGGCTATATCTCCATCCAGATTGGATAGAACAGAGTTTATCTCTGGTACATCGGTATTAACTTTTGTAATCCCTAGGCCTTCTCTTACTTTAACCTTTAGTTTATATTTTCCAGGATAAACATCATCAAATATATAGAACCCATTTCCATTGCTTATTGTGCTATACACAGTTTTTCCGTCTTGCTCAAGCTCTATATTAACATTAGAAAGAACTGGCTCATCAATATCCTGAAGTCCGTTTTTATTAAGATCTATCCAAGCGATGTCTCCTACTTTAGCAGGTATGAGTCCTATAAAATCAATATTTTCAAGAGAATTAGGCATAGTGATGTTTAAGTCGATGCTTTTGGCAGTATTTTCAAGCAACTCTCCAACACAATTTGTCTTGAAATTCTTATCTTCTGGATTTACAAATATTGCATTGTTAAATTTTGAAAGTTCTATATGGTATTTTCCTGGTTTTAGTTTTTTGAAAATATATTTTCCATTTTCATCACTCTGTGTTTCCCCTATGAGTTCAGATCCTTTATAAAACATAAGCTTATGATTGGCAACTGGTATCTGCTGTTTATCATCAACATAAAGTTTACCAGACACACTCATAAAGACCTTGGCTCCAAATTTTTCTACTTTTAATGTTTCTCCAGCTTTTACTGAAATATCTCTATAGCCTATCACTGCTCCAGCGTAATTTTCACTCTTTAAATCATTTACAGGCTGGGACTCATTATCAAGCAAAAGAGCAAGCCTATAATTGCCAGCAATCACATTGTCTATAATAAGTTCGCCATTTTCATTTGCAATATATTTTTCTGTTTTGCCATTGCTTGATATAAGCAAGAATTTAGCGTTTTGATAGGCTTTATCCACTGATGTATAGGAATTATCCATGTCTTCATCAAGCCAAGCAGATGTGCTTACTTTTGAAGGTTTTATTCCAGCAATGCTAATATTTGCATCTTTAAGCAGCTCTTTTTGCCCAATTTTTATATTGCCACTGTTACCAGATAGATTGTATGAATTGAGAGAGAAAATATATCCCTCAGGCAAGTCTATGCTAATATTGATAAGTCCTGGTCTAATATTGTCTATATTAAAGCTATCGCTTGCAGAAAGTTCAACACTCTCTTGCTTTTTATTGCTTGAGCTAAGCTTTATTTTAATGTCTTTAAGTGCAGGCTCATTATCAAATACTCCATTAGCGTTGTTATCTATAAAAGCTTTAGCATCTATATGTGCAATACGTACTGCTCCACCTAAAAGAGCTTCAGTATTTTCACCCATCTTAAATTTAAATGCTTCACTTGTAAATGTTTTTTCTTTGCTATCAAATGTGTTGCCTGCAGAATTATATTCTGCAAATTCAGATTCATCATTGATTGTATATCTTAGATAATATTTGCCAGGTATAATACCATCAAAAACATAGGATCCATTAGCATCGCTTTTTTCTGATAGCACAATATTTTGATTATCATCTAGCAATTCAATCAGCATTCCCTCAAAACCCTGGCCATCATCATCGAGTCCATTATCGTTCAGATCTTCAAATATTCTACCTTCTATTTTGGCACGAGGTATCAAGCCAGCATCAATATCTGTAATATCTTCTCCCATTGTAAGATCTATAAAATCTGTGTTGGCAGTTTCTCCATCTGTATTTACAAGCCAATTGCTAATGTTGCCATGGCTTACTACAAACATATAATCTTTTACAGCTTTAAACTCAAGTCTTACTTTGCCTGTATATAGACCTTCTATGCGATATTCTCCCTTGGCATTACTTTTTGTGGAATAAATTAACTTGCCATCTTCATTATATGCTTTTATTTCTACATTTGGAAAAGCCTTTTCTCCATTATTGTACTGACCATCAGAATTGGAATCTAAATAAACCTTTCCTCCAAAGTCAATCATTTTAGCTACGCCAACTGATATACTATTATTCTGATTATTTAAAATTTCTATATTATATATATTGCTATCTTTTCTATTATTGTCATTAGCAAAATAATTAGTGCTTGCGATATCGCCTTCAGCAACTTTCGTAAACTCAAGATCTTGGGATGGCAATATTGCTCGTATTCTGTATTTATTCTCTCTTACAGTAGGAAAATATACCTTTCCATTTTCGTCAGTTGTACCTTTTACGATAACCTTGTTGAGATTATCTCGAATAAGTTCTATTGATACTCCTTGCAAACCGGCTTCATCAACATCTTTTATTCCATTATAATTGCTATCAACAAAAGCATTCACTTCAACGCTTGCAGGTTTTACAACACCTACATTCATATTTTGATGCTTTTGTCCTTTACCAATCTTATATACACGTGAAGCATAATTTTTGGTATATTCAGTTACAATACTTCTAAGCTCTCTACCCTCAAGACTGTATGGAGCAAATAGATATCCGTCTGGAAGCTGCACTCTAAGCTCATATTCACCATATGGTATGTGTGCCAAACTCCAAGATCCATCCTGGTTTATTTCTGCTTCATAATCTCCCTTACTACTTCTTGAGTGTGCAACGATACTTATGTCAGAAAATGAAGCCTCGCCATCGTCCATTATTCCGTTATTATTTTCATCAAGCCAAACTTTACCTTCCATAGATGACGCAAAATACAATGCACTAGTAGCGTGTATGGTTTCACCCTCTCCCACGCTAAAAGATAAACTTTCTGCATAGGTATCAAAAGTTCTGTCTGTAATGCTGTTCTGATTATCAATATTGCCGTTACCAAGTTTAGTAAAGAAATAATCTGAGCCAGACGTAAAGCGAATATAGTATTCACCTACTGGAACATTTTGAAACAATATCTCATCTTCTGCAGTGGTGCCACTTGCAATAAGGTTTCCATCACTGCTAAAAAGCTCTACATTTATTCCCTCTAATGATAATTCATACTTGCCACGTATTCCGTTCATATTTTCATCTAGGAATGCACTTACAGCGATAGTTCCATTTGAACCCTGATAAATGTTGAGTTCTGGTATGCTTTCGTTACCATTTGCAATAGTGATCCAGGCATTATCACCATTTTCGCTTAATTGCCATCCAGTGCCTTCAAATTGGTAGCCTTTAGGCAAAGGAGCGAAAATTGTAAAATCAGAATTTTCGTCAACAGAATAGTTCCCCTCTGGGGTTAAATCAAGATCATATGAGCCGCCTTCAGTAGCTATTGTTACCTTTTCTGGTATTATTCCGTCTATATGACCAGTTAAAGCATAGGCTGCGCCTAAAACTGAAGAAAATACAATCAAAGATAAAAGAAATATGATAAATTTTTTCATTAAAAAAACCTCATCAATTAAGAGTCAGTTATACTTTAGCATAATTTACTAAGCTATGCAATCAATATAATTTGTTTGTTGAAGAGAAATCTGGTTTATGATAAAATAAAAGAATAATAAAAAATCAATTATGTATTTTATAAAGGGGTTATATAATGAAAATTTATGAATCTGCAGAAGATTATTTGGAACGAATATATATGATCAAAGCAGAAAAAGGCTATGTGAAATCCGTTGACTTGGCAAAAAGTCTTGGAGTAAGCAAGCCATCTGTAAGCTTTGCTATGAAGCAATTATCACAGAATGGATATATTCGCATGGATGATAGCAAGTGTATAGAATTAACCAGCAAAGGTAAAGAAATTGCCGACAAAATTTATGCTCGCCATAAACTATTGAGCGATATGCTTATAAAGCTTGGTGTAAGCCAAGAAACAGCAATTATGGATGCATGCAGGCTAGAGCATCATGTAAGTGATGAAACATTTGAAGCGCTACAAAAGCTGAACGAATATATTAAATAATTACTTGTA
This sequence comes from Eubacteriales bacterium, assembly GCA_034180455.1. Lineage (GTDB taxonomy): Bacteria > Bacillota > Clostridia > Christensenellales > Aristaeellaceae > JAAZPT01. The sequence goes on along the minus strand of JAXFOG010000002.1, from coordinate 9,519 downwards.
CAGTAAAATTTTATCTTGACTTTTTATAATTCATAATGTAAAATGCTTGCTATGCGGTTGTGGCGGAATTGGCATACGCGCACGTTTGAGGGGCGTGTCCGCAAGGGTATGGGTTCAAGTCCCATCAACCGCACCATTAAAAAACAGTGCATTGATAGATTAACTACAATGCATTGTTTTTTATTTAAAGATAATAAATTCTATAAATTATGTTTATTTCATAGAGCATAAAATAATCAACTAAGACATTAATCTAAACTCTGTAAATAATGAATTATTTTGTTAGTTACCCAGCAATTTTGTACATCTTGTAAAAATAAAAAAATTAAAAACCCTTGTAGCTATAAACTACAAGGGTTTTTACAATGAATAAATAATGGCGGAGAAGCCGGGATTTGAACCCGGGCTGCAGTTATCCCACACTACTCCCTTAGCAGGGGAGCCCCTTCGGCCTCTTGGGTACTTCTCCAAAGTTATTCTGGCGGAGAGAGAGGGATTCGAACCCCCGGTACCTTTCAGTATCACTAGTTTTCAAGACTAGCGCCTTCAACCGCTCGGCCATCTCTCCTAGTCAATTGACAAGTTATATTATATTATAGATGTAAAATGCTGTCAAGGATTATTTATTATTTATAGTATATTTAATTTTCTATGCTAATATTCATCTGTTCCCTACTTCTTGATAAACATTACAAAATATATTATTATTAAAAATATAGGAGGAATTCATTTGAGTTTATTATATAGCAAGTTTAAGGATACACTGTACTCCGTTCTGCCTATTGTGCTAATAGTGGCACTACTGCATTTTTTAGTAGTCCCACTTGATACTGATGTATTTATTAGATTTTTAATAGGATCAGTATTACTTATAATAGGCCTTACGCTTTTTATTTTGGGCGTAGACATTGGAATAACTCCAATAGGTAATCATTTGGGTCATTCTATTACAAAATCAAATAACTTATTTATAGTAATATTTGCGAGCATAATAGTAGGAATAATAATTACTGTTGCCGAACCATCGCTGCTAATATTAGCAAATCAGGTAGATATGGTTACAGCTGGAGCAATACCTAGCAATTTGATAGTAATATTCGTTTCTTTAGGCACAGGAATCATGCTTAGCATAGGCACAGTAAGAATACTATATGCTTTTCAAATAAAATATCTATTATTGATATTCTACTTATTAGCATTTGTTCTAGCTCTATTCAGTAAAACTGACTTTTTAGCCATTGCATTTGATGCATCAGGTGCAACGACTGGTGCACTTGCAGTTCCATTCATTCTGGCAATAGCAACTGGTACTAGTGCTTCTGATAAAAATTCACTATCTAAAGAAAGCGACAGCTTTGGATTAGTAGGTATTGCATCAATTGGAGCCATACTGGCTGTACTGGTAATGGGTGTAGCCAAAAACACTGGAGCCTTACAGGGTGAACTTCAAATAGAGTTAACAGAAGGTATATTGCAACCATTTTTAAAAAATTTCTTCCCTCAATTTTTTGAGGTAATGATAATATTTCTTCCAATTTTGATTGTATATATATTAGCAAACGCTATAAGCTTTAAATTAGATAAAATAAGCTTCTTTAGAATATGCATAGGAATTGTCTTTTCAATAATTGGATTGACTTTATTCCTTCTAGGAGTAAATCAGGGATTTATGGACGTTGGAAGCATATTGGGTGCTGGTCTTGCAGCCAAAGGTAGCACTTCATTACTTATAATAATTAGTTTTATTTTAGGAGTAGTTACAATACTTGCTGAACCAGCTGTTCATATACTTACTCGTCAAATAGAAGAAATTACTAGTGGATATGTTAAATCAAGCCTTGTAATGGCAACTCTTTCAATTGGTGTTGGTATAGCCATAGTGCTATCAATGCTTAGAATAATAATTCCCGGGCTGATGTTTTGGCACATAGCACTACCAGGGTTTGCTATTGCAATAATACTAAGTTTCTTTTCTCCAAGTCTATTTGTTGGAATAGCATTTGATAGTGGTGGAGTTGCATCTGGTCCTATGACAGCTACATTTGTGTTAGCTTTTATACAAGGAGCCTCTAACATATATCCTACTGCAGATGTACTGCTTGATGGATTTGGAGTAATAGCTTTAGTGGCTATGACACCTCTAATAGCATTACAAATATTAGGACTTGTTTATAAGCTGCAATCAAATAAAGCAGCACAAAAAAGTTCTGCCAATACAATTGGTGATGAGATTTTGAATATTGGCTCAATTGATGAAACAGATATTGAAAAGGAAAATGTGAATGGATAATATAAAGCATTTAGAATTAGCTAGAATTTGCATAATTGTTAATTTTGGCAAAGCGAGCAGTGTTCTTGCTCTTGCAAGGCAGAACGGAATAAATGGAGGCACCGTTCTGCTTGGAAAAGGCACATTTAGCAATGTTACGCTTGAGCTCTTTGGTTTGAATCAAACTCGTAAAGAGCTTGTATGGATAATTTGCTCGAATGATAAAGCTGAGAAATTTTTGCCAGTAATTGAAAAGCAATTTTCATTAAAAAAAGCCAATACAGGAATTGCTTATATAGAACCACTGGTACAGCTATGTGGAATCAAAAATACTGTATTTGTAAATGACAATATAAAGGAGAATAATATGCTACAAGCCATATATACCATTGTTGATAAGGGGAAAGGTCAAAGAGTAGTAGACGCTGCAAGCGAAGCAGGTGCTAACGGTGGCACTATTATCGAAGGTAGAGGAGCCGGCGCAAACGAAGTAACAAAGGTATTCAATCTTGAGATAGAGCCAGAGAAAGAAATAATAATCACTATTGTAAAATCTGAAGATGTAGATAAGATAGTAGATTCTATAAGAAAGAATCTAGAAATAGAAAAAGCCAATAATGGTATAATATTTGTGCATCCAATCAGTCGTTCTGTTGGAATAAATATAAAATAAATACTAAAGCATCTGAAATAAATCAGATGCTTTATTTTTATGAATTTATGTATAAAAACCAGAAAACTTTTAACTTCATATATATTTTTCTTGACAATATATATAATTGACTTAAATAAAATTATAATTTTCATAGGAGGATAATATGAAGAAGTTTCTATGCATACTATTAGTTTCAATTATACTGATAGCGAGTACTACAACGTCTGAAGCATTAGGACTTTTAAATGCTCTTACTAAAGAACCTGAAATCACTTATAAGGAATTAAAAATAGGTGATATAGCAAAAACAGATTATGCAGAAGTTAAGCTATTGGATTTTCAATTTCTTAAATATGTATATTGTAACCATGTTAGTAATAAAGAAAATATTGCTGAGGTTACCTTGGGTCCAGGAGCTGATAATGTATGGGTATGGTTTAAATATAATATAAAAAACATATCTAAAAAAACATTGATTCAATGGACATGAAGGAATTTTCAGTTGATTATAATGATGGGTATATATTCTATGATTTCTTGCTAAATAAATATGGAGAAGAATCTGGTGTTGCCAGAAGTATTCAAAGTCTTCAACCACTAAAAAATGTAACTTGCAACAGGGCAATTCAATGCCCTACAGAGGCTAAGACAGATAAAAATGCACCACTATTATTAATAGTTTACGCTTCCATCTTCAAAAGGTAAAGTTGGCTTTGCATATGTTATAAGATAAAGCAAAATAATATAAAAGTTAAGCATCCGAATTTTTTGGATGCTTTTTTATGTTCAAAATTGAACGTTTTTATAAATTATTTATATATATTAGACAAAAAATAAAAAAATACTTGTATAATTATATATTTTGTATATAATTATAACATAATATAAAAAAATACATAATTTTGGAGGAGTCATGGACTTACTTAATTTTGTGAAAGAAAAAGAAGCTCGTATGATACAGATAAGACGGGATTTACATCAGATTCCTGAGCTTGAGCTTAATTTGCCAAAAACAATGAAATATATAGAAGGAGTGCTTGATGAATCTGGTATAAAATACACCAAGCTACTAAACGGCAATGCATTAGTCGCAGAGATTGATGGTGAAACTCCTTCCAATAAATGTTTTGCCATTCGTACTGACTGTGATGCTTTACCAATAAAAGAAGATACAGGATTGCCTTTTGCATCTACTAATGGCTGTATGCATGCCTGTGGTCATGATGGGCATACTGCAATGGCATTATGTGCAGCTATGGTACTCAATGAGCATAGAGATCTTTTCTCTGGAAAGGTAAAAATACTGTTCCAGCCTGCAGAAGAAATTCCAGGTGGTGCACTTCCTATGATACAGGAAGGAGCATTGGACGGAGTAGACTGCATAATTGGATGTCATGAGGGAATATTGATGGATATCCCCATTGGCAAAATTGGATTGCATAAAGGTGCTCTTATGGCAAGCACTGATGTATTTGAAATTTGGATTGATGGTAAAAATGCTCATGGCGCAGCTCCTCATTTGGGTGTAGACCCTATAGTTTGCGCAAGTGAACTAGTGCTTGCTTTACAGAGCATACATTCAAGAGAAATTAGTCCTTTGGACAAAATGGTTCTAACAATAGGAATGTTACAATCAGGCACTGCGCACAACATAATAGCTGATAGCGTATATCTAAAAGGTACAGTGCGCACTTTAGATGAAAATTTAAGACAATTTGTAGCAAAGCGAATACATGAACTTACAGAAAATATAGCTAAGTCTCACAGATGCACTAGTCGCATAAATTATGATTTTTCTTATCCAGTATTAGTAAATGACGCAGATTTTACACAGTTTGTACATGATACAATTGTAGAGAATTTAGGCGAAGACAGCGTATACTGGATAGAGAACCCAACAATGGGTGCAGAAGATATGGCTTACTATCTGCAAAAAGTACCTGGAACATTCTATATGTTATGTAATCCAAAGGTACATGATGATGGAACAATTTATCCTCATCATCATGCAAAATTTGATATAGATGAAGCTTTAATGCACAAGAGTGTAGTGGCTTTTGTAGCATGTGCAATAAATTATTTAAGTAAGGAGTAACGCTATGATGGAATTTTTTAAAGAGCATAAGCTTCACTTTCTTGTGCTAGGACTAGTTATAATAAGTGAAGCAATAGGCAAAATTTCCTTTAAGCTCGGCCCTGGTACAGTTTCTCTAGTACCAATGCTTTATGCCTTGATTTTCGGTATTTTGCTCACAACAAAGCCCTTGAAAATCGCTAAGGAAAAGGAGATGGACAAGGCAGGTTCACTTGTAAGTATAACCTTGCTATTGCTTATGGCAAAGTATGGTACAACAATCGGACCAACAATGGACAAAATTATAAAATCAAGTCCCGCATTGATACTTCAAGAATTTGGTAACCTTGGTACAGTATTGTTAGGCGTGCCTATAGCAGTATTGCTAGGTCTAAAGAGAGAAACAATAGGTGCTGCGCATTCTATTGCACGTGAGCCTAACGTTGCGCTAATAGCTGAAAGATACGGCTTGGACAGCCCTGAAGGTCAAGGTGTTTTGGGCGTTTACATCGTAGGTACAGTATTTGGTACTGTATTTATAGGAGTTCTTGCAAGCGTATTAGCTGCTACCACTCCACTTCATCCATATTCACTTGCTATGGCAAGTGGTGTTGGATCTGCTTCTATGATGACAGCTTCAGTTGCATCTCTAAGCGAAGCTTATCCTGATATGGCAGAAAATATACAGGCATTTGGTGCTGCAAGTAACCTACTATCAGGACTTGATGGTATTTATATGAGTATTGCAATTGCATTGCCATTTACAGAATCATTCTTTAATAGTCTATACAGATTAAAGTACAAGGCTGAGCCACCAAAGCCAAGCAAGCGCATAGATGATGATACCAACAAAAAAATCATGGATGAAAAGGTAAATAAGGAGGAGATCTAAATGAAGCTAAAGGATTCATTAATTGTATTGCTTATAACCTCAGCAATTACATTAGTCGGTAACTGGGTAGGTCCTAAGATCAGTCCTCTGGAAGCTTTACCCGGAATTTTGATTTTATGCGCAATAAGTTTTATAGGAATTGCATTATCAAAAGTAATAAAGCTAAAGGTACCTGCAGTATTGTATATAGTAACGCTTGCAACCATATTTACAATACCTGGTGTTCCTTTTGCAGATAAGATTTCATTATATACCGCAAAGGTTAACTTCCTTGCATTATGCACACCTATACTTGCGTATGCAGGAATATACACAGGCAAAAACCTTGATTCTTTAAAGAACACAGGTTGGAGAATATTTATTTTGGCTGTATTTATCATGTGTGGTACTTATCTTGGTTCTGCACTGATTGCTCAGCTAATACTTAAAATAATGGGGCAGATTTGATAAATAAGAATTAAATTTAAGAATATTACAAACAAGCATCTGAAATAAATCAGATGCTTTTATATTTTTCAATAATTCTATCAAGTATCACCTTGTCTGCTGGACAGAACTTAAACTTTGGTATTTCGGAGGGACTTATCCACTCTAAAGCCTTATGCTCTAAAAGTTTTGGTACTCCATAAACTATGTTAGCATTAAATAAAGTAAGATGAATACTTATATCTGGATAGATATGGTCAACTTCCATAAAAATATCATTTACCTTAATAGTAATATCAAGTTCTTCTTTACACTCTCTAATAAGGGACTGCTCAAGAGTTTCACCCTGCTCTTGTTTACCACCAACAAACTCCCAGAGTAGTCCTCTTGCTTTATAAGCAGGTCTTTGGCATATTAAGAATTTATTATTCTGCCAAATAAGAGCAGCTACTACATTTATCATATATGTTTCTACCTCGCATCAGTAATTAATTACTTTCAGAGCTATAATAAAAAGATAAATCATTTAATCGTCACCTTTTAAAGTATCAATTTTTAGCAATAAGAACAACTTGATCACGCTCACCGAAAATTATCTCTTGGTCTTTTCTAGGATTTATAACTACATTTGTATTTTCACTACCAATGTATCTATAGCCTAGATAAATTTCTCCATGGCGTGCCACACTTTCCGTAAGAGTATATGAGTCAACCGGAACGTCAATTGATACATAATCTACAACAGGCTTCATATATAACTCAGACCCATTTTCATCCAACAATTCTTCAAATAACGACATCAGCTCATGATTCTCGGAAAGCTGTGCCATAATCAAACATACAATGTTTGAGCCAATAACAAAATCATCAACCCTTGCCTGAGATGCCAAGCGTTGATTATCACCACTACGCATTTCAGTAGTTATTGAAATTTGTTTTCCAGATTTATCTGCAATATCGCGTAGCATAATGAGGCGCAACAAGGTTTTGGAATCTGAAGTTTCGGGATCTTGACTATCATCGTTAAGCAATAAGAAATTATTGAATTTTTCGTCCATAAATTTGCAAAGAAGCTTACGTGTAATTGCTTCAGTGCAAATATCAATATCTATGTTTTTATAAATACTAAGCTCCGATTTGTCCAAGTCGTCATCAACAACAACTACATGAGTACCAGGCTGCACATATTTAGCGAATTCCTCAAGAATAGTCGGTAACTTATCATTACTACCAAAAACAATAAGATTGTTGCTTTCTTTTGCAATGACTGATGCTCTATTACAAATCCGTGTTTCATCACCTAGTATAGCCGTATGATATTCAAAAGCTCCATCATCCTGCTCCAAAAGAATTATCTTATAGTTAGCTTTTATTATTGTATCCATTGCGGGATTAAGTATAACTCTATCTTGCGCATACAAGCCAACGGCAACAGCATTTGAAAAGCTTAGCATAGCTTCTTTAAAAGTTTTTCCTATAAGCTCCGGTATTTTTTCAAAATAAAACTCATTACAACTGAAATTTAATATTTCAGTTAAAACTTGTGAAAGCCCATGTTGTCGACATGTATTAGAGATAATTCTTGCGATAGCATCATTTGGAAAAACAATTTTACTTCTACCTTCACCCGCTATATTAGCTACTTCTGCATACTGCTTGCCATGTAAATATGCAATAAAATGCAAATCTTTATTACGCAAAGACTTGTTCTTAATATATGATGAAAGAGCTAATAATATCTTAACTGTTTTCGCATCATCATAAACATTGATAATAACAGACTTACTAGTCTCAACAGAGCATCTTTCTAATGCATAAGTCTCATACAAATTGCCATTACGACAAATGATTCTCGTTGATTTTGTATCTGGAATATGTGACGCAATTGCCTCTTCCATTTCTTCTTTAGCTTCCTTACCAAGAATTACAATGCAAAACTTCTTTTTATTTGAATTAGCTTCAATAAGCTCACGAATAATTGTATAAACATTGTTATCAAAACCGATAATTACAGTATGATCATTTTCCTGCACAACAGAAGTCCCTTTACGTAGATTACTAAGCCTATTCTCGACTCCAGTCGCAATAATTCCAATCAAAACACTTGTTAAAAACAAACCACAAAGGGTTGCTAAAAACATTAACATCAAATAGATGAGATTGTCTGTAGGAACACTAGCAAGATTACCAGCATCCAATGTGTACATCAAGCTACTCCATAGTTGATATAGAAAGCCACCATCATCAGAAATAAAATATGCAACAATGCCTATCACACCCACTATGGCTGTTGTAACTACAAATAGTAATGCTGACATTGCAATTGCACCTTTAGACATCATGCAATCAAACCAGTAACTTAAACGCTCACGCCATGATCTTTTTTTCATATTTTTCTCCACAAATCAACGAAATCTAAAACTATAAATTATATAAAGTAAAATAATTTGATTTTATCAATACAAAAATAAAAATTATTCATAATTAAATTAATAATGCTAATGAAAAATCATATAAAATAATGTCTATAGTTGACAAATAATTAATAACAGTCTCTATTCATAATCAAATCCTTTTATTCACGATTGAGCAAAATATATTTATGTCTTAAATCAAGAATTTAATAATATCATTACTAAACATAAGCTCTTTTCATAAGGTATTAAAAAATTAAACTAATAGAAATGATTACTTATAAACATTTTACAATTATTACAGCAAAATTTCAAAGTAAAAATTAAAATTATGTATTTTTCATTTTAAACAATTATGAACTAATCGATGATAATATGTATTCAACAAAAAAGGATTTTCATCTACTAGACTGAATAATATCATATAAAATATACTCTTCTACTATATCTACCCAGTTTTAAAAAATGTTATAAATATCAATAAGCTAAACTTACATATACATCTTAAAAATCAAAAATTATTTATTATATTATATAATCCTAGTAAAGTAAAAGAAGAATGACAGAGACTTTGAATATAAAATATATTTTTTTTACTTATTTTGTTCTTAGAAAACACAATAAACTTTTAAGGGCTTAACTTCTGCATATATCCTAAAGTTTATTTTTTAATATGTAATATTTTTTTCTTTCTTGCATAGAAAAAGCACCTTGCGGTGCTTTCATATTTAGAATCCGAAGGCTTATACTCTCCCAGCTTATTTTCAAAGTCTGGTACCATCGACGTTT
>JAXFOG010000029.1:0-45884 GCA_034180455.1 Eubacteriales bacterium | reverse complement strand
GAGATCCAAACGGAATTTTGATGGCAGCATCGCTTCGTGTATACGCCTTTTCGTTCATTCCGCTTTGGGGAATGAGTCAAGGATTGCAGCCTGTTGTCGGAACAAACTTCGGAGCAAAGCAATATGACAGAGTAAGGCAAGCAATGAAGGTATTTTCTATCGGAGGACTTGTTCTTGCAGCAGTCTTTTGGATCCCATCATTGCTGTTATCAAGTCAGATACTTTCTTTGTTTGGAGTAGAGACAAATATCATAGAACAAGGGGTAGGAAATTTCAGACTGTTCTATTCCGTATTTATTTTATATGGAGTAATGGTCATGAGCATTACATTTTTCCAATCTATTGGGAACGGAAAGAAAGCGGGGATTATTGTTATGCTTAGACAGCTATTCCTATTTGTTCCTGCAATGATTCTTCTGCCAATGGTATTTGGAGTAAAAGCTGTTTGGTTCACACAGCCCCTTGTTGATTTCATTATGATTGTTGTTGGAATCTTCATGATGCTTGGAGAACTAAATAAGATGAGTAAAGAAAAAGTACGAGCATAAAGTTTCTTATTATGTGCGTGGATACCTGAAATAGTAGAAGGGCTTAATATATGAGGAATAGTTAGTTGTAAAATGGAGGGACAGGATATGATAAAGGCTATATATTTCTTTGAAGCTATAACTCAAAACAAAATCCTTCCTTTTTCTTATAAGATTTACAGTTGTCTGTCTTTCCATATTCTCGTCTAAACAATTAAATATAGTTAAGGAAAGGACGGGTTTCTTTCATTTCAGAGGACTTCTTATGCCAAGATGCAGGAGTCCTCCTTTTTTTGTCTGAAAAACAAATAGACAAAAAGAAATGGAGGAAACTTTATGGCAAAAGAGTATTACCTTTATGTCAGAGGGCAAAAGGTAAAAGTCAGTGAAGATATTTATAAAGTCTACTGGCGAGAAAAAGAACACGAAAAGTATTTAGAGCAGGTGGACAAGAAAAACCACTTGCTCTTTTTTTCATCATTGGATCATGACGGAAATTTTGTAGATAACCTTGCTGATGAAAGTGTGGATGTAGAAAAAATAATTGAAACACAGATCTTGATTGAAACGGTCAGAAAGGCTATGTCAAGGCTGAATGATGAAGAAAGGGACATCATAGAGCGTTTGTATTTTAATGATGAAACATTATCGAGTGTAGCAAGAAGTAAGAAAGTAAGCTATCAAGTTATACAATGGCGAAAAAACAATATTCTTAAAAAGCTAAAGGTGCTTTTGAAAGAATTTATAAAGTAAACGCCTTGTAGATGGGGGCAGATTTTCCTTTATAAATTGAAGGGAGATCTGTCCTCTTAATTTAATTGAAGAATTATTTTCAAGAATAACTTAAAAGAAAATCTCTCTGAAAGCCAATAGGCAATTGTTCCTTGACAACTGAATAGACCAAGGTAGGACTTTATCTACTTGTGGAGGATTATGACTTACGCCATGACCTTTCTGCTGAAAGAAATTTTGGTTTTATGAATACTGAGAAATCAAGGAAACAAGAAAGCGAGCGATAAATAAGAATACATAAAAACAGATGTGGCAACCTGTTCGATGAAACAAGTAGTGATAATGATACTTCAATAGTTTAAGCCGGCTCGTCTAGAATAAGAGGCGGAGGTGAGATTCCTATGTTGCTGCCAAGCACCTACCAATGTCATTAAACTTATAAATATATTATAGAGAATGATTCTAAATAGTATTGACAAAATAAAAGATTATTTGAAAGGAGGTAAAACTCGTGAAGAACAAGGTTAATCCAAAAAGATTTGTCAGATATAAGGAAGGTGCAGAACTGTATTCAATGTGTCAGACGAAATTTGAAGAAATAGCGAAAGAAGCTGGTGCGGTTTATAAGCTAAACAAATTAGTCTTAGTAAATTGTGATATTTTAGACGACTATTTAGAGACCTTTCGCATGATGCCCTACCAAACATAAATGTTCTGCAATGGTAAAACGCATTGACAAAACGTCGGACAAAAAGTATAATTAAGTTAGATTGTGAGAAAGGAGCATGATATGAGGAAAATGGGACGTCCTTTGGTTGAAGACCCTATGATTCATAGAGTTACGATTAGAATGACCGAAGGCGAATATCAGGAACTCAGGGGATATGCTAAGTCTCATAATTTGACCATGTCGCAGGCGGTTAAATCAGGGTTAGGGAAGTTATATGCTGACTCCTTGAAAAAATGACGAAAGTTCTCTCTTCTATATTTTGTATAGAAAGGAGAATGAAAGATGTCCGCAAGAAAAGACCCTAAAGGTAGAGCTTTAAGGAAAGGAGAAATTTATAGAGAAAGTGATGGAAGATACGCTTATGGCTATGTAGATCCTTACGGGAAAAGGAAGTTTATTTACTCAAAAGATCTTAAAAAATTAAGGGAAAGAGAAGAAAAACTCTTCAAGGATCAGTTAGATGGCTTAAATGTATATGTGATGGGAAAAGCCTCCTTAAATTTTGTTTTTGATAGGTATATCTCTACAAAATCTGAGTTAAGGGAAACAACTTATACGAATTACACATACATGTATGACCGCTTTGTAAGAGAAGGATTTGGCAAGAGGAAAATTGGAGAAATCAAATATTCTGACGTACTTTATTTTTATTACGATTTGTTGAATGATAGAGGACTTCAGGTAAACACATTAGAAACTATTCATACAGTTCTTCATCCGACTTTTCAATTAGCGGTAAGAGATGACATTATTCGAAACAATCCAAGCGATGGAGTAATGGCTGAGATTAAAAAGAAGAACACTAAGAAGAAGAATATGAGACATGCGTTAACTATTGAACAACAGAGAGCGTTCATGAATTATATCGCTTCGAGTCCGGTATTTGTCCACTGGAATCCGATATTTACGGTGCTACTTGGCACAGGCTGTAGAATTGGAGAAGTGGTAGGACTTAGATGGTCTGATGTAGATATGGAGAAAAGAACCATAGATATAAATCACAGCATGACTTACTATCCAAGGAGAACAGACACCTATAAGTGTGAGTTTAAAGTTTCTTTGCCAAAAACTGAAGCAGGTATTAGGATCTTACCTATGATGCAGCCAGTTTATGAGGCTTTACAATCAGAGTATGAAAGACAAAAAGAAGATGGCTTTTGTACAGCAGTTGTTGATGGCATGAGTGGATTCATTTTTTCAAACCGTTTCGGTATGATACATAATCCCGCAGCAATCAATAGAGCTATTAGAAGAATTATAGAGGCTCATAATGCTGAAGAAATTATCAAAGCCAAGAAGGAAAAAAGAGAACCTGTAATAATTCCGCACTTCTCTTGTCATCATTTACGCCATACTTTTTGTTCAAGATTTTGTGAAAACGAAACGAACATAAAAATTATTCAAGAAATCATGGGACATGCAAGCATAGAAACGACGATGGATATTTATGCCGAAGTAAACAGCGACAAGAAAAAGGAATCAATAGAAAAATTAACGAAAAATTTGGATGTTTTTTAAGCAAAAAAATAGAAGTTGAATTTGTGGTTTGAAAGGACAACAATTAAGTCTGAGGACAACACAAAAGACAACAAATTTCCAAATTATACTGCCGAATAGTACTTGATAATACTTTTATCAAAATGCCTAAATTGTTGATATTACAGAAGGATGGTGGGTAATATGTTAAATGAGAAACAATTCCCAACAATGAAGCCTACTGATAAATAACACATTATAATATAAGATTGCCCTCTTATTAGAAGCACTAGTAAGAGGGCTTTATAGAGTAAAATTATATTCAATATTCTTAATTAAATGTAGTTATTTAAATTATTAAAACATGAACACAAAAATAATCAAATCAAATAGGAAAACAATATCAATTAGTATAGAGACAAACTCAGTAATTGTTCGCGCTCCAGAATACTTATCCGATGACGAAATTTTCAGCTTTATTGAAAAAAAGAAAGACTGGATAAATAAAAAATTAAAAGAAACTGAAAATATTATTAAAATGCCTAAATTTTCAGACAATGAAATAATAAGGCTAAAAACATTGGCAAAAGAAATTATTCCTAATAAGGTAAAACACTACGCAAATAAAATTGGTGTTGATTTTGGCAAGATTACTATAAGAAGTCAAAAAACAAGATGGGGAAGCTGCAGTAGTAAAGGAAATTTAAATTTTAATTGTCTGCTTATGCTATTCCCAGATAAAATAGCAGACAGTATAGTTGCCCATGAACTCTGCCATAGAAAACATATGAACCATTCAAAAGCTTTCTATGCTGAGCTTAACAAGGCGTTTCCTGAGTACAAGGAATGTGAAAAATGGCTAAAAACCAATGGTAAATATTATATTTCAAGGCTTTAAAAAAGCAGTAGATTAATTCTACTGCTTTTTAGTTCTATTTTAATTTGCAAAGTTCAGTAGCGATCTGAGCTCCAAGCTTTACATTATTATATACTAGAGCTATATTGCTCTCAAGGCTCTTACCACCAGTAAGTTTCTGAATTTTATCAAGCAAGAATGGGGTAGTGTCTTTGCCGTGTATGCCTAAATCATTGGCCTCTTTAATAGCTTCTTCTATGGTATCATCTATAAGTTTCCTATCCATAGAGTATTTTTCAGGTATGGGATTTGTAACAAGCATTCCGCCTTTTAGATTGCAGACTTGCTTAATTGCAAATGTTTTTGCAATTTCACTTGGTGAATCCATTCTGTAATCTACTGAGTAATTACTTTCCCTTGTGTAGAATGCTGGTAAGCAGTCTGTTTGATATCCAATTACTGGTACACCCTTGGTTTCAAGATATTCTAGAGTGAGCCCTAAGTCAAGTATACTCTTTGCACCAGCACATACCACCATTACAGGTGTTTCGGAAAGCTCTTCAAGGTCTGCAGAAATATCCATAGTGGTTTCTGCTCCTCTATGCACTCCTCCGATACCACCAGTTGCAAATACTTTTATTCCAGCCATTGCAGCAGCTATCATAGTAGTAGCAACAGTTGTTGCGCCATCTTCGCCTTTTGATAATAGAACAGCTAGGTCTCTTCTGGATGATTTATGTACGGAAAGGCCCTTTTTTCCAAGATATTCTATTTCTTCTTCTGTAATACCAACAGTAATTTTACCTTTAATAATTGCAATCGTAGCAGGTAAAGCACCATTTTCACGAACGATTTTCTCTACATTTAATGCAGTCTCTGCATTTTTGGGGTAGGGCATTCCATGTGATATAATTGTTGATTCAAGTGCAACTACTGGCTTATTTGAATCAAGCGCAGCCTGTACTTTTGGGTTTATTACGATATAATCTTTAATATTCATATAATATTTTCCTTTCTATATATATCTTTTATACATCTTTTATATATCTTTAATATGCCTATTAAGCATATCCATACTAAGGTATGGTAATACTGCACCATCATGACTTGCTGTAAGGCTTGCAGCTATTACACCATATTTTGCCATTTGTTCTAGGTCATCTCCATAGACAAATCTTGCACAGGCAGCAGCCATGTATGAATCTCCACATCCAGTTGTGTTCATAACAACAGTATCGAGAGGAGGAATTACACCAGAACTTTTGCTATCAGCATAGAATGATCCTTGTGAGCCAAGAGTTACTATTAACTTTTTAACTCCTTTATCAAGTACATTCTTAGCAGCAGTATTTAAATCTTCGCCTTCTATAATTTTATGGCTTGTGATAGCTTCAATTTCAAATCTGTTTGCTTTTATAATCTCAAGTTTATCAAGTATTGGAATGACTTTATATGATTTAATAATTGATACTAAGTCGCATGCTATTGGAGCTGTAACATTATCTGCAATATATTTTAATGTGAGCTCTGATAAATTAGTATCTATTATTACGAGGGATGCGTTGTTTATAAAGTCTATATGCTCTTCTATAAGCTCTGGATCTGTCTTGCTACAAATATCCATTGCATTTACAGATACAACCATTTCTCCTTGATTATCATTTATGCATATATAGAGTCCTGTATTATCAGTGTTGATTATTTTAGAATAAGAAAAATCTAAACCATAAGAGCGTCCATGATCTATTATGGCTTTGCCATATATGTCATCTCCTAATGCAGTTACAAAATATGTATTAATTCCTAGTCTACAAAGATTTTCTGAAATATTTCTACCTACCCCACCAGGAGATAGGGTGACTTTGCCAGGATTAGAGTCCTCGAGCTTTATGGAAGAATAGGAGCTTGCACTAATATCCATATTGGCACCGCCTATTACTACAATGTACATGCCGTACCTCCCCTTGAATTTATATATGTTTTATTGTAGTATAACAAATGAAATTAAGTATTTCAATAGAAAACTTACACTGAGGAAATTATGAATATGAATTTTATTGGTTTAAGTGCAAGCTTAAACAACAAAGAAAATAGACAAGAATGTGATCTTCAATATGTAGATAGTATTATAAAAACTGGGTTTTATCCAGTAATTTTTCCTTATAAGATTGACAATAAATCTATAGATGAGTATTTAGACATTCTTTGTGGAATAGTTTTATGTGGAGGGGCAGATGTAAGTCCAGAAAGATATGGAGAGACTCATCATGCTAAACTAGGCCAGCTAACGCCAGAACGTGATGAACTCGAGTTTGCATTATTTAATGAGGCTATGAAAAGAAATATGCCCATCCTTGGTATATGCAGAGGATTTCAGCTTATAAACGTAGCTCTCGGAGGCACGCTTTATCAAGATTTTGAAAGCGAGCATCCAAGCGAAATAGCTCACTCCATACCAGGCAAAGAGGTGGAGGCTTATAAAAAACGTCATAAAATTAATATAGTTGATAATACACCTGCAAGCATATGGTTTGATGGACAGGAAAAATCTGTAAATAGCTTTCATCATCAGGGTGTAAAAAAACTTGCAAGTGATTTAATCGCTAGTTCTTATGCTCCAGATGGCATTGTAGAGTCATATTATAGTAAAAAGTATAAAAACATTATTGCAGTGCAATGGCATCCTGAAAGAGAGGGCAATACGGTAGCCGAAAGAATTTTTAAAGATTTTACAAATCTTTGCAAGGAGTATTCTCGTGGAAAAAACCAATAAAAATAATAAATTAAAACTATATGCAGAGCTTTTTGTTAGCTTTTTCAAAATAGCACTTTTTACATTTGGAGGAGGGTATGCTATGCTTCCTCTTATAAATAAAGAAGTTGTTGAAAAAAAACAATGGGCCACTGAAGATGAAATTATAAATTATTTTGCAATAAGCCAATGCACTCCTGGGGTAATTGCAGTAAATACTGCAACTTTTATAGGATACAAGATAGCAGGAGTCATGGGTGGAATTATCGCTACAATAGGCGTTGTTACTCCCAGCATAATAATTATAGTGTCTATTGCAAATGTGCTTAATCTCTTTATGGATAATCATTATGTAAGTAGCGCATTTGCTGGAATAAGGGTAGTAGTAACAGCTCTAATTGCTTCTGTTGTGATAAAGCTTTTTAAAACAAATGTTAATGGCATTGTTAAAATTCTTATCACGATAGCTTCTTTTGTTTCTATATTCTTTTTCAATGTATCGCCAATATACATTACTATTATTTCATGCATTATTGGAATTGTTTTCTTGAGAGGAGCTGATAATAATGCTTAACTCAACAATGATCGTAATGATGTTTGAATTTTTCAAAACAGGCCTTTTCGCTATGGGTGGAGGGCTTGCTACGCTTCCATTTTTATATGAGATAAGTGCTAGGCATCCAGATTGGTTTACACCTTCACAGCTTGCAGATCTTTTGGCTGTTTCAGAAAGCACACCAGGTCCTATAGGTATAAACATGGCAAGTTATGTGGGATTCTTAACCAATGGACTACAAGGTTCAATATTAGCAACACTGGCCATAGTTACTCCATCAGTTATAGTAATAATTATTATATCAAAATTTATGGAGAAATATAAAAATAGTAAAACGCTTGAATCTGCAATGGAAGGACTAAGACCAGCAGTGGCAGGCCTTATTACGAGTGTTTGTTTAAATGTATTTAGCATATCAGCAATAAAAGATGGACACTTGCAACCAATACAGACTGTAATGTTTGTTTTAGTGCTTACTGCTACACAAATAAAAGCTCTCAAAAAGATACATCCTATATTCTATATCATTCTTGGAGCTGTATTTGGACTTGTGCTTAATTTATAATAATGTTTTATTAAGAATTTTACATTCTTATCATTTCATTATTTATCAGTTTATATATATTTTGACCAATCTTTTTTTCAAAATATTCTTTCAATTCTCTATTCTTCTCTTTGCGTGATGAAGAGTAACTGCCATGCCTAATTTCGACATCTTTCATTCTTTCTTCTTGATCGATTAGGCCGTTGTGATCTGCTATGCTATCAGAGAGTTGAATCAATTTATCATAATCATCATAATCCAATTCATCAAGCGCATCTTGTATGCGTTTTATTGTGTCATTTTTTAAATCTATTTTTCCATGATAGTCTTCTGTTATTTTAGTATTAAAACTATGAGTAAGGCATACTTTTGCTGCTTCATCATAACCCATTTGACTTAGGTATAGATAGCCATATAGAGCATGAGCAATGCTAGCGTCACCAAAACGCCTGCCTATATCATGTAGCAAGCCAAAAACATATGCCTTATCTTCATCCATTTTAGAGTATTTTGCAATTATGCTTGCTACTTTAGCTACATTCTTGCTATGCTCTATCCATGGCCCATCATTTAGTATTTTTGCTTCGTTTAATATTTGTTCTGCTTTCTGCCTATTTGGATACATATATTCTCCTATGATAATACAAATTTAAAAATGTTGTTTAGATCAGAGTTTACCTCTGGATGAAATTGAACTCCTAATATGTTTTTATTATACTCAATTGCTTCTATGCTATTATCATTAGATCTAGCAGAAACTAATATTTCAGTTGCACATCCATTTATAGCATAGTTGTGCATGGAACTAACGAACATTGTTTCTTTGTGAAACATATCAAACAATAAACTGTTTTTTTCTACTGAAATAGCATGCTTAGTTTGATCTATACTGTCTCTTGTAATGTTGTGTTGCCAATGACCCTTTACAGGTAACACAAACATGTATTTTTCTTTCTTCATTTTAAAATATAAGTCAAGCAAAGATCCCTGCCAATTTATTTTTTTCTTTTCATCTAATACAGTAAAAAAACTATGTATTGTTTGCACCCCGAGGCAAATTCCTAATAATTTTTTTCCTGTGTTATAGCAATGCTCTACTACTTGAAAATGATAAGGATGGATCTGGAGTCCTCCACTTATTACAAAGCTATCACATATATCTAGACTGTTTTGATTTACATATCCATCATTGGGCAAAATTCCTAATACATTACCGCCGACTTCTTCTATTCGCTTTACATAGCTATTTACAAATTCATACTTATCAGAATATGGGTCATCGTTTTTAAATAATTTTGCCGATGGCACAAGGCCTACTATTTTTTTATATGTCTTCAATTATAGGATCAACCTCATCAGTATATTTTATTGCATTTATTCTTTTTTTCCACGCACCACGTTTAAACATTATTGTACTTAGAATACCACCCACACACCAGCTTATTGAGTGAGCAACATTGATCATTACAGGATTGCCAAGGGGTGCTGCCACTGTTTTACTTAGCTCGACAAGGATATATGCCAGTGGAGTTCTAAGTATAACTACTGAAAATATAGATATCCACATAGGAGTCACACTGTTGCCTGCACCTCTCATTACTCCACCAAATACTTGAGTTAGAACAAATAGTACATATCCTATTGATAAAACTCTAATAAATTCAGAACACAAATCAAGCACGACATCAGTGTCTGTAAATATCTTGGCTATATCTCGTCCAAAAATAAATATTAGTAAGCTAAGTGTTATCGCAGTACTAAGACCAATTTTTAATGTTGCTACTGCGCCCTCACGCACTCTATCAAACTTTCTTGCGCCTACATTCTGTGCAGTAAAAGTAGTAGAAGCAATACCAAATGTAAAAGTTGGCAGCATTACAAAACCATCTATTCTCATAACTGTAGTATTCGCAGTAACCACTAGGCTTCCAAAAGAGTTATAGAGTCCTTGAATAAGTAACATTGCAATAGAAAATACGCCCTGAGTAATGGCATTAGGAAATCCAATCTTAAGTATGTTTTTTGCAATGCCCCTATCATAAGCAAAAGGCTTTTTGCTTATATCAAATACTTCTTTCATACTGTTCAGTCTTACAATACACATAACAGCGCTTATGCCCTGTGAAATTACAGTAGCAAAAGCTACGCCGAATGTATTCCAATGAAATCTACTTACAAATAGTATATCTAGAAATATATTTATTACAGTTGAAACGAGCAAGGCTGTAAGAGGGAATACAGAATCTCCCAAAGCTCTAAGCATGCCAGTAAGCATATTATATGTGCTTAAGAAAATAAGACCTAAAAATATTGTAAACATATAGTCATATGCCATCTCAAATATTTCGATAGGCGTGTTTAGCAACGTTAGCATAGGTCGTATAGTAACTAAGGCTATAATTGTAAAAATTACACTTGTAACCAAAATAAGTACATTACATGTGCTTATAGTACGACCTATTAACTCTCTATCTTTGGCACCATAATATTGACCTACAAGTACGCCAGCACCTGTTGCTATAGCTACAAATACAATTATCAAGAAAGAAATAAATGGCTGAGAAACTCCCACAGCAGCAAGAGCATTGTCTCCTACATTTCTACTAACTACTATTGCATCTACCGTATTGTATAGTTGTTGAGCAAGGTTGCCTAGTAGCAGAGGTATAGAAAAATTGATTATTTCTTTCATTGGATCGCCGGTTGTTAAATCTACAGCTTTACTATTTTTTAAAATTCCCAATTTTTTTGCCTTTCTCAAAATAGTTTATTTATGCAATGTTGAGCCGATATTTTCTCCATCCAATACTCTTTTTATGTTGTCTGGATCCTTAAGGCTGAATAGTTTTACTTTCTTTATATCGCTATCCATGAGCATTGTAAATGCACTAAAATCCATTACCTTTAGACTCTTTTTCAGAGCATCTTCATAAGTGATGTCTTTAATAAATTTAGCATTTTTGTCTTTATTAGGATCTGCAGAATAAATCCCATCAATATTTTTTGCCATTAATATCTCGTCTACTTGCATTTGTCTTGCACGAACGACTACTGCAGTATCTGTGGTAAAGAATGGATGGCCCAAGCCTAAAGCAAATAGGACAACCTCGCCTCTTTCTAGAGCATTTTCAGCATCAACTACGCTAAAGCTATCTGTAAAAGTTTCAAGTCCATATGTAGATTGTACAGTTGCCTTTACACCTTCTTGACGCAATGCGTCTGCCATGCATAAGCAGTTTAACATTGTGCTTAGCATGCCCATCTGGTCAGCAGTTGCAGGATTCATACCACTATCAGCTTGCCTACCCCTCCATATATTGCCACCACCTATTACAAGGCAAATCTGATAACCTTCTTTGTTTGCTTTTGCTATTGCACTTGCAATTGTTTTTACCTGTTTAAAGTCATATATTTGAGTTATTTTATCATTTTCGGTTTTCGCCAGTGCTTCACCACTTAGCTTAATAAGAACTCTTTTTTTCATATAATATCTCCTAAAGTATATTCATTGTAGTATAACATATTTAAAGTATTTATTGTACTATTGATAGTGAAATATGATACAATATATATTGTTAATAATACTAAGGAGTTTTTGATGTTTATAACGCACAAATGGCAGGACTATGAAGTTATAGATGCTGGTGATGGTTACAAGCTAGAGAGATGGAAAGATATTATCCTTCAAAGGCCTGATCCACAGGCAATCTGGGCAAAAGCAGATCCTGAATTATGGAAGAATTGTGATGCTGTATATGAGCGTAGCAATAGTGGTGGTGGATCATGGACTTTCAACAAAAAGCTTCCCGAGCGATGGACGGTGAGCTACAATGATATCCAATTTTTTGTAAGGCCAACAGGATTCAAGCATACAGGTCTTTTTCCAGAGCAGGCAGCCAATTGGGATTTTATGATAGATGAAGTCAAAAATTCACAAAATAGACCAAAAATACTTAATCTTTTTGCATATACCGGAGGAGCAAGCGTAGCTTTAGCAAAGGCTGGAGCCCATGTTACTCATGTAGATGCAGCAAAGGGAATGGTGCAATGGGCCAAGGAAAATGTATCATTGAATGATATTCCAAGTGACTCAATGAGATATATCGTAGAAGATGTCAAGAAATTCGTTCTTAGAGAAATACGAAGAGGCAATACCTATGATGGTATAATAATGGACCCTCCTAGCTATGGCAGAGGACCAGGTGGCGAAGTATGGAAGTTGGAAGATGAGCTACAAGAGCTAGTATCATTATGCGCTCAGCTTTTAAGCTCCAATGCGATATTCTTTTTGCTAAATGGATACACTACAGGTTTTTCTCAAAGTGTACTTGGAAACATACTGCTTAGAGAGATAGTTGCAAAGCATGGCGGTAGTGTAAAAGCAGACGAATTATGCTTACCTATTACTGCTGGTGGTATGCTTCCGTGTGGGACAAGCGCAAGATGGACAAAATAATCAATAAGCTGGATGTTGTATTCGAAGATAATCATTTGCTTATAATTGTTAAGCCTCCAAACATTCTTAGTCAAGGCGATAATACAGGAGATTTATCAATAGTTGACATAGCAAAGGAATATCTAAAAGAAAAATATAACAAGCCAGGTAATGTTTATTTAGGTCTTGTGCATAGGCTGGATAGACCAGTTGGAGGACTGATGGCTTTAGCAAAAACTTCAAAGGCAGCAGAGAGACTTTCATTACAACTTCAAAAAAAAGAAATGCGTAGATCTTATCTTGCCGTAGTGGAAGGAAAACTGAAAAGCCAAACTTTAGAAGAATATATTGCCCAAGATAAAAATGGTTTTATGGTAAAGGCATCATCAAACGATGAAAATGCAAAATTAGCAAAGCTTTCAGTAAGTTCAATATCCGAAAAATCAAATTTGACACTTTGTAGAATCGATTTAGATACAGGTAGAAAACATCAAATTCGTTCACAACTATCTATGGCAGGACATCCAATACTATATGATATGAGATATGGAAAGGGATGCCCAGGCAAACAAATAGCTCTCTGGGGAGCATGGCTTAGTTTGATACATCCTATAAGTAAAGAAAGAATATTGTTTAAATCAAAACCATATACAGATAGCTTTAATGAATTTAAAGAAGAAATAGACTCAATTTTTAATGAAAAACTGTAAGGAGCAAAAATGAAAGAAATTTTGGCAGAGTTGATAGCATCAACTATTGAAAAATCATATAACAATCAGGATTCAAGTTTAAAAACAGATGAAATAGAAGCTCTTATTGAAGTACCACCAAACAGCGATATGGGAGATTATGCTTTTCCGTGTTTTAGGTTGTCAAAGGTATTCAGAACATCACCAAATATTATTGCTCAAAAGCTTGCAGAAAATTTTAGCTCTGATCTAGCAAGAGCAGAGGCAATGGGTGGATATTTAAATTTGTTTTTGGAACGTGAAAAGTTTGCAAAACGCATCATTGATGAATTAAAAAACAAGGGTGAGCGTTATGGAAGCTCTAATATTGGTAATGGTAAAACAATATGTTTAGATTATTCATCTATAAACATTGCAAAGAGATTTCATATTGGCCATCTTAGCACTACAATGATAGGCAATAGCTTAAAGGCAATCTTTGAGTTTTTAGGATATAAAACTGTTGGAATAAACTATCTTGGTGACTGGGGAACTCAGTTTGGCAAGTTAATTTATGCATTTAAAACATGGGGCAATATGGACACCTTGAAAGAAAAGGGTGTAGATGAACTTACAAGACTCTATATAAAGTTTCATGAAGAGGCAGAGAAAGATCCTTCGCTTGAAGAAGAGGGTAGAAAGTGGTTCAAAGCTATAGAAGATGGAAATGATGAAGCAATGAGCCTATTCAACCTATTTAAAGAATTAACGCTTAAAGATGCACAGAGAGTGTATGATATATTGGGCGTAAGTTTTGATAGCTATCATGGTGAGAGCTACTACAATGATAAAATGGATAGACCAATACGTGAGCTCAAAGAAAAAAATCTACTAAAAAATAGCGAAGGCGCAAGCATTGTAGACTTGGAAAAATATGATATGCCTCCTTGCCTAATACTAAAAAAAGATGGAGCTACACTTTATGCTACAAGAGATATTGCTGCTGCAATAGATAGACATGAAACATATAATTTTGATAAATGCTTATATATTGTAGCCTATCAGCAGGATTTGCATTTTAAGCAAGTTTTCAAAGTTCTTGAGTTAATGGACTATGATTTTGCAAAAAATATGGTTCATGTAGCTTTTGGAATGGTAAGCTATGAGGGGCAGCAACTTGCTACTAGGAAGGGTCATATCGTTTATCTTGAAGACCTGTTGAATAGAGCTTGCGAAAAGGCATTAGAAATTATAAATGAGAAATCACCAAATCTTGAAAATAAAGAAGAGATAGCAATGCAAGTAGGTATCGGTGCAGTAGTATATACAGATTTGCAGAATGGTAGAATAAAAGATATAGACTTCAGATGGGATAGAGCCCTTAACTTTGATGGAGAGACAGGACCATACGTGCAGTATACTCATGCACGGGCTTGCTCAGTGCTTAGAAAGGCCGAGGAAATCACTGGGCTTTATGATGTTGAAGAAGATTACAGCGCTCTTACTGATGACTTTTCACAGAATCTTCTTAGACTAATTAGCCGCTTTCCAGAAAGCATACTTCAGGCTGCAGATAAATATGAGCCATCAATCATTACAAGGGCAATGACTGACATCGCTAAGGCTTTTAATAAGTACTATTATGAACAGCGTATTATTGATGAAGATCTTTCAAAAACAAAGGCAAGAATTATTCTATGTAAGGCAACAAAAGATGTACTTAAAACAGCTATGTCGTTAATAGGTATGCAAGCTCCGGAAAGAATGTAAAAAATCAAAGCAATGGAAATAATCACAAGCAAAAAAAATAAAACTATACAAAACCTTAAAAGCCTCAATACTCAAAAAGGTAGAATTGAACATGGAATGTTTTTAGTAGAAGGCGAGCATATGGTTTTGGAAGCTCTAAAATCAAACTATAAGCTCGAAACTCTAATATGTGATGCTGCTAAAGCAGAAAAATACTCTTATTTGATTGATAAAAGTGATAATTGTATATTTGCTCAAAGTGATGTATTTAACACTATTTGCAATACCATAACACCTCAGGGAATTTGCGCTGCATTAAGCAATTTTAGATCTGAAGAAAAATATGGGACAAAGATAGTTATACTTAATGCCGTACAGGATCCTGGTAATGTTGGGACAATAGTTCGTACAGCAGACGCAGCGGGCTTTAGCGATGTAATTATGGATGATGCTTGTGCTGATATTTATAATCCAAAAACATTAAGGAGTACCATGGGAAGCGTTTTTCATGTAAACTGTCATAGAACCAGTAGCTTGGAAAATGTTATCGACAAACTAAAACAAGAAGATTATTCCATTTACGCAACAGCAATAGGTGGTCCAAATTATTTTGAGCGAGAACCTGATAATGAAAACATAGCTATAATATTTGGAAATGAGGGCAATGGTGTCGACAAAAAACTAATGGATCTTGCAACAAACATATATTCATTACCAATGGTTGGTCAATCCGAATCTCTAAATGTAGCAGTTGCTTGTGGAATAATGATTTATGATATTATGAGGAGAGAAATATGAATAAAGAAAATAGCTTGAATTTATTAAAAAAGCTTACGGAATCAAAGGGTATTTCTGGCTTTGAGGATGAAACAGCTGCTATTGTTAAACAGGAATGCCAATCTCTAGGTCAATTATCCGAAGATAGCATGAGAAATGTTTACGTTCGTAGTAATAAAAATAAAGGAAATAGGCCAATTATGCAACTGGACGCTCATACCGATGAAGTGGGATTTGTAGTCCAAGCAATTAAGCCAAACGGTACATTAAAAATACTTAATATGGGTAGCTGGATCGCACATAATGTTCCCGCCCATAAAGTTTATGTTCGTAATAAATATGGAAAATATATAACTGGAATTGTAGCTAGCATACCTCCTCATTTTATGAGTGAAGCAGAGCGCAATGCGCCATTAAGTATGAATGCTTTATCAGTTGATATTGGAGCAAGAAGCAAAGAAGAAGCTGAAACATCATTTGGAATTAGAATAGGCGAGCCAATAGTACCGGCTGTTGAGTTTGAGTATGATAGCGAGCATGATATTATGATATCAAAGGCTTTTGACAATAGGCTAGGCTGCGCAGCAATAATAGACACACTAAGAGCACTTGAAAATGAAGAAATAAATGTTGATCTTGTAGGTACATTTTCTTCTCAGGAAGAGGTAGGAGCTAGGGGAGCCAAACTCAGTGCAACTCAAGCCAATGCTGACATCGCTATAATTTTTGAAGGTTGCCCTGCAGACGATACCTCTGTTGAAGGCTACATGATACAAACAGCACTAAAAAAAGGACCTATGCTCAGGCATGTTGATGTAAGCATGATTACAAATCCTAGATGGCAACGATTTGCTCTTGATCTTGCAGAGGAGCTTTCTATCCCAGTTCAGGAAGCTGTAAGATCAGGTGGAGGAACAAACGGATCTCAGATACATGTTGCCAATAGGGGAGTGCCTGCTATTGTAATAGGTATTCCTGTACGCTATGCACATACCCACTATGGTATAAGTAGCTTTGAAGATTATTCAAATGCTGTAAAGCTTGCTGTAGAAATAATAAAAAGAATCAATAAAGATATTATTTTTTCATTTTAACTATAGTAAAAATCAAAAACGGCTCTCATATAGAAGAGCCATTTTTGATTTTATTAAATATATCATTATCATTTATTTATTTTTAATGCTTGGATATAAAATCAAAATAACTGACATCCAATTTTTTTATGGTTTCGTCAATTGAAACTCTCCCTTCAAAGTAATCTGTAAGTATGCGATTAAGATCTTTTTCATTCACCATATTAAATAGGTGAGAGTGATTTTTAAATCTAAAATAAGGCTGTAATCTTCTATATTCAGAAATATTATCTTTTTTACTACGAATAAGTTCTTCATATTCGTGTTCTAAATTTGATAGTTCAAGCTTTTTTTCTTCATAATCTTTTTTGAAAGCTGTAGAGTCTTTAAGTAGTGGTTCAAATTCAACATTTTTTTCCATATTTGAAAGTTGTAGATTAAGCATAGACATATTAAATCTATAGTATTCAAGCTCATTGTCATAGCCATTCATAAGGTCAGAGGAATTATCTTCTGAAGAATATTCATAATAATTTGTTGGTGCATATTTATCATGCTGTATTATTTCCAGAAGCTTTTCAGCGGAATCATAGTTTTTAGAATCCTTATTGATTATAAAATAGTATAAAGCAGAATCAATTACGTAATTTCCCCATGGTTCAGTTTTCAAAGGCATCAAATATCTAAAATTAGTTTTTTTAACATTACCATCGAATTTTAATGGATTGATTATGAAGCGTTTAAATATTGATCTATAATTTGCATCAGAAAAATCTAAAGTGCTAAATTCATTTAATTTATATAATTTTTCGAGTGCTGATTTAAATCTAGGTTCCTTAAATGGACTATGGGTTTTTATTAAAAATTCAGTAGAAATAAAATCTTTTATTGTCCATAGTTGCTCATCCAATATATTTGTCAATCCATCAAAGCTATGGTTAGGTTTCTTATCCTTATTCATTTTGTACCATTCATACATAAGATCTATATATTGATCAAATGTATCTGGAATACTCTTAAAACCTGACTTATTAAACAACTCATAGTCATAAGCAAAATATTTTGAATCTATATAGAAAGGATATGCATAAAGATGACCATCTTTAACAAGCTCTGCTTGGAGAACATTACTCATTTTATCTACTCTGTTATTCAAAATATCAGACTTGATTTCTAGCGGTTGCCATTTTTTTACAGCTGTCTCAAATTCAATTGAATGGTTTCCAAGCAATAAAATATCGATTTCTGAGCTATGAGAATCTATATAATCATTAAAATTATAATAATCTAAACAAATTAATTTGATTTTGTAAGGACATTCTGGAATTATATATTTATTAAAAATATCACCAAAGCGATCTATCAAATCGAAAGTAGTAGCTATTTTTATAGTAAGAGATCCATCATAGCTATAATTGCTGGGATTAATAACTTCAAGTGCAAATATATTGCTTTGTAAACTTATAATCATTAAAATGCACAGCAATATAGAAAACAATTTTTTGTTTTTATTCATAAACTCACCTCTATTATAATT
The DNA here is from genome assembly GCA_034180455.1 of Eubacteriales bacterium. GTDB lineage: Bacteria > Bacillota > Clostridia > Christensenellales > Aristaeellaceae > JAAZPT01. The sequence goes on along the minus strand of JAXFOG010000029.1, from coordinate 27,472 downwards.
GTAATTGATAATGTAGAATACTGCTTTTGTTTTTACGCATGAGAAATTTAGTTTTCTTTGGGCTTTGGAACCCTTTGGTGCTCCACAGTATTTGCATTTGTTTTTAATATATGAATGTGGTTTTAGCTTTCCTGTATCACCACATACTTTACATTAAATTGATGATCGCATGCCGCAGATATTTCAAAACAAATTGATAAAAGTAATAATATGGCTACTCAGAAACACAATTTTTTCATAAAGACCTCCTATTAAATTTTTATGTATTAAATTATTACTTCTTAAGAAAATACTACAACATATACTTTATGATGTCAATAAGAATTTTTTATACAAATAACGATAAACAATTGTCAATATAGTTTATATATTGTAGAAAAAAATATCGACTTTTCAGTCGATATAATTATTGTATATAGAAAACTCCACGATAATGTACTGACCTCCTTAAATTGGCTTGTCAGTCCAACTTTTGGAGGTCAGTACATATATCAGTGTTTAAAATTGTAACGATTTTTCTATGTAATCTCTAAGCTCGTTTATGGCTATACGCTCTTGTTTCATGCTATCGCGATCTCTGATTGTAACAGTATTATCGTTCTCTGTATCAAAGTCAACTGTAATGCAGAAAGGTGTTCCTATCTCGTCCTGTCTTCTATATCTTTTACCTATAGAGCCAGTTTCATCATAATCAACATCAAAATACGGAGTAAGCTCTCTGTATACCTTTTTTGCAAGATCGCCGAGCTTGTTTTTTTGAAGTGGCAATACGGCAGCCTTGTATGGGGCTAAAGCTGGGTGAAGATGTAGTACAGTACGAACATCTCCTTCAGCAATTTCTTCTTCATCATATGCATCACATAAGAACAAAAGAACAGTTCTGTCTGCTCCAAGTGATGGCTCAACTACATAAGGAATATATTTTTCATTAGTAACAGGATCTAGATACTGCATATTCTCGCCACTAGTGTTTTGGTGTGCTGTAAGATCATAATCAGTTCTGTTTGCAACACCCCATAATTCACCCCAGCCAAATGGGAAAAGATATTCGAAGTCAGTTGTTGCTTTGGAATAGTGAGATAGCTGCTCAGGCAAATGATCTCTTAGCCTTAGTTTGCTTTCAGTTACGCCTAGAGATAGCAACCACTTATGACAGAAGTCGCGCCAGTAGTCAAACCATTCCATATCAGTTCCAGGCTTGCAGAAAAATTCAAGCTCCATCTGCTCAAATTCACGTGTACGGAATATAAAGTTACCTGGTGTAATCTCATTTCTAAAACTCTTACCTATTTGACAAATTCCAAGTGGCAATTTGCGCCTTGAGGAACGCACTACATTTTTGAAGTTTGTAAAAATGCCTTGCGCTGTTTCTGGTCTTAGATATAACTCACTTGCACTATTTTCTGTAACGCCTTGGAATGTCTTAAACATCATGTTAAATTTTCTAATTGAAGTAAAATCATGCTTTCCACATTCGGGGCAAGCTATATTGTTTTCTTCAATATATTTTTCAAGCTTTTCGTTGCTCCAACCGTCAGCGTTCAAATCAATGTTATTTTCTTTTGCCCAGTCTTCAACCAAATTATCTGCTCTAAAACGAGATTTACAAGCCTTACAGTCCATAAGAGGATCGTTAAAACTACCTACATGACCAGAAGCCACCCAAACATTTCTATTCATTATAATAGCTGCATCGAGGCCTACATTTGTTTCACTCTCCCTTACAAATTTCTGCCACCATGCTTTTTTAACATTGTTCTTTAGTAATACTCCAAGAGGACCATAATCCCAAGAGTTTGCTAACCCACCATATATTTCAGACCCTGCAAAAATAAATCCTCTATTTTTGCATAGAGCCACAATTTTATCCATAGTAACGTTAGTCATACGTACCCCCACATTTTTAATATGCTTATGATACAATTTTACATATTTGTTGTCAAACTAATTATATTTTCGGGAATATTATTAGTGTAAATATCATATAAAGATTCATAGCACTGTACATTAATAGTATTGATGGATACAAAATATTTTTATTATAGTTGTTGACGATTTTTGGGCTGCTTACGCTGTATAGTATTGGAAACAGTAGAGGTATCAAATATCTATGTTGCATACCTATAATCGTATTGGTGCCAACAGGTGTAAAATCAATGTATATTGTAGTGCACATTATTAGCAGAGCTAATATACTAGAAATAATCATAGCAATTCTATTGCTAGTCTTAAAATTAATATCATGTTCATCTTTGTCTAAAAAAGCGAACAAAACAATGGAAATTGGAAGTATATATCTAAAATAATCAGGATAGTTGTCACTAAAATTAACAGTATAAGCATAAGAAAATTCAAAAGACGAGAATTTTAGAAAAATATATTTTAATGATATAACAATAAATTGGATAGGATTTTGAAGTATATAAATAATTTTAGGTCTATATAGATTAGTTGTATCATTGTGTACCCATTGTGTGTTTGAGTATGCTAGTACTGTAGAAAGTATAATAATAAGTATAGATATATGCCAGATATAAAATTGTTTTTTATTTATAAAATATTTCTTGTTTGTAAATAGATAGGCTAAAGCAATTCCAATATATGTAGCCTTTGCAATGGCGACACAAAACAATGAAAACATTATTATAAAAATACTTTCTTTTGAAAACTTTTTATTAGATTTTAGTGTTTCTATATATTCAACTATTGAAAGGGTAAGAAAGGCAATAGTCCAAGGATCATAAGAATAATTTGATGCTAAAAATATTACAGTAGGCAAAGCAAAAATGCAAGTAATTAATATTTTATTGCTTGTTTTTGATAAAATTAAATTTGTCAGGATTGCAAAAACCAATAAGTTTGGAATCTTTGCCAAAATAAAAGATATGCTTAATGGAATCTTGAAACAATTACATATTAATAATACAATACCTCCAGGTATATACGGTAAACTAAAAAATATGTTAGAGAAATTCAAAGGTCTAAAATATAGACAATATGGTACCCAGTTGTACAAGTCCACTCTATATGTGTATTCATCTTTGAAAAAAGAATCATATTTAAATATATCGGTTTCTATATTTATATTTCTATAGTTTTCAGCAGAAATGCTATAATTCATATTGCCATAGCTTAATGAATCCAAAGATCTTTTAAAGTGAGTAAGTTCATCCCAAGAGTATGCTCCAAATCCTGTTGAAAATATAATTAGCGTAGACAGAATAATAATTATCAATGGAACACAAATTTGCATACTATTTCTATGTTTACACACTACAAACAATATACTAAAAATAGAAATTAGAAAATACAAAAACTTAAGTCTAAAAAGACTAATTATTCCATACATATTTAAGATACGTGCTGCAAAAAAATATAGAACAAAAAATATACAATAAACAAAAGAGTATAAAAAAAGTTCTCTTGGTATCAAAATGTGTATATTTAACTTTTTAAATATAAAATATAATAATATAATTAAAGCACTTAAAAATAGAGATCCATAAAAATAATTATACGATCTGATAAGATTAAAAGGAATACTATCGCTAGAGTAAACATTTATTATGGGTGATTTTCCATACTCATAAAGCAAAATCGTGGGATTAGGACCTTTAACTTCAAAAATAAAATAATTATCAAATCTACCAGGATAATTTGAAATATTATTATCATCAATTACTTGAACTTTTGTAAATTCAGGTAAAGGGTTTTGAAATTGAATTATTATATACTTAGAAGTTAAATTATGAAATTGGATTTTTCTTAATGGATCAATAGAGACATGTAAAAAATCGGTTGGGAACTCTTTATTTTTATTTTCTGGTAAATCAAAAACATCATAGTCAGTTACTGAATCATTATTAGACACATTGCTTAAATCGTAATCTTTATATGTGTTATAACAGCTTCCAAACAACCCGGTTAAAATAATAATAGCTATAAGTAATAAAAGCTTTTTGTGTTTCATATGAAAACTCCTATCAGATAATTAGCATTGCGTCTCCAAAACTAAAAAATCTGTATTTCTCTTTTACAGCGATATTATATATTCGCAATGCTTCTTCTCTTCCCATCAATGCCGAGATCAGCATTAGCAATGTGCTTTTAGGTAGATGAAAATTTGTTATAAGAGCATCAACAAGCTGGAATTCATATCCTGGACTAATAAATATATCAGTTTCTGCACTAAAAGGATATGCAGTATTATCTTTGGCACAGCTTTCAAGTGTACGCACAGAAGTTGTTCCTACGCATATACATCTTTTTCCTGCTGCACGGGCAGAGTTGATTGCCTCAGCAGCTTCTTGACTTACCTGACAATACTCACTATGCATTATGTGATTCTCGATATTCTCTTCTTTTACAGGTCTGAATGTGCCAAGACCTACATGTAGCAGTATGTTTACTATCTTAACACCTTTATCTTCTATTTTTTTTAGTAAGTCATCTGTAAAGTGAAGACCTGCAGTAGGTGCAGCTGCGCTGCCATCATATTTTGCATATACGGTTTGGTATCTATTTTTGTCCTTTAGTTTTTCATGAATATATGGAGGAAGTGGCATTTGACCAAGCTCGTCAAGTATTTCTTCAAACACTCCATCATATATAAATTCAACTTTTCTGTTGCCATCAGGAAGAACTTCAATTATTTTGGCTTTTAACTTTCCGTTGCCAAATGTGCAGATTGCACCTTCTTTTAATCTTCTACCTGGTTTAACTATGGCTTCCCAAATATTTTGATTTTCTCTTTTTAAAAGCAATATTTCTATGGGAATATGGGTGTCGGCTTTTTCTCCTAATAGTCTTGCAGGTATAACTCTTGTATTATTTATAACGAGTACGTCTCCATCGTTTAGATAATCCACTATGTCATAAAAATGTTTATGCTCAACGCTTCCATCTACTCTGTTATAAACTAAAAGCCTACTATGATCGCGAGGCTCAATTGGTTCTTGAGCAATAAGCTTTTCAGGAAGCTCATAGTCAAAGTCTGTTGTTTTCATTTATTCCTCTTCAAATTCCATTTTTAATTGTTGCGATTTTTGATCTTCTGATTCAGGCAAGTCTATATTCAAGTGCTTATATGCTTCTCCAGTGGCTACACGTCCTCTAGGTGTGCGCATAATAAATCCAAGCTGCATTAGATATGGTTCATATATATCTTCTATTGTGATTGTGTCTTCACCTGTCATTGCAGCCAAAGTATCTAAACCAACAGGACCTCCACCAAATTTTTTTATAAGCGTTTCAAGCAAAGCTCTATCTATATTATCAAGTCCCAACTCATCTATATTGAGCATATCAAGAGCATTTTTAGAAACTTCATAATCGATTACACCATTAGCTTTTATTTGGGCAAAATCTCGAACTCTTTTCAGCATTCTATTTGCAATACGTGGAGTTCCTCTGCTTCGACTAGCTATTTCAGAAATCCCGTCTTTATCAAATTCTACATTAAGAATATTTGCGCTTCTTGTTAGTATATTAGCAAGTTCTTCATTTGTATACATTTCGAGTCTATATACTATTCCAAACCTATCTCGTAGTGGAGCCGTGAGAGAGCCTGCTCTAGTTGTGGCTCCAACAAGAGTAAATTTAGGCAAGTCAAGCCTTATGCTTCTTGCAGTAGGGCCCTTGCCTATCATAATATCAAGTGCATAGTCTTCCATTGCTGGATATAGTACTTCTTCAACACTACGACTTAGACGATGTATCTCATCTATAAACAACACATCGCCATCGCTTAAGTTGGTAAGAATTGATGCCAAATCTCCAGGTCTATCAATTGCAGGACCAGAAGTAATCTTAATGTTTTGACCCATCTCTGCAGCTATTATTCCGGCTAAAGTTGTTTTTCCTAATCCAGGAGGTCCATAGAGCAGAATATGATCAAGCGCTTGATGCCTTTCCAATGCTGCCTGAATATAAATCTTTAAGCTTTCTTTTACATTTTCTTGTCCAACATATTCTTTTAATGATTTAGGCCTTAGACTTTGCTCTTGAGCATCTTCGTTTGGCTTAAATCCAGAGCTTATTAATCTGCTATTATCAATATTATCCAAAACTTTCTCCTTATGCTTCGCTCATTGCTTTTAATGCAAATCTTATTATTTCATCAGGATGTAAATCTTCGTTTTTGTGTGCATGTAATACTGATTTGATTGCATCGCTCGCTTCAATCTGAGTATAACCAAGGGTTTTTAAAGCAATTAAAGCCTCAGCTCTGGCATCTCTTGTATCACTTGTGCTAATCCCAATATTATCATCATCGTATGATTGAGAGATTAGCATTTCTTCGCCTATCTTATCTTTTAGTTCAAGAGCTATACGTTGTGCAGTTTTTTTACCTATTCCAGGAGCTCTGGAAAGTGCAATTGTATCATTCAGTGCAACTGCTGCTTTAAAATCCTGAATGTTCATGCTTCCAAGTATGCCTATTGCAGTTTTTGGGCCAATCCCACTTACAGATGTGAGCAAATTAAATAAATTTTTTTCTTCTTTAGAAATGAATCCATAAAGCTCAAAAGCATCTTCTCTTATTACAGTCTTTATATATAGGCCACATTCCTCATTGACTTTAGGAAGCTTGTCATAAGTATTATTACTACAAAATATCAAATATCCAACCCCATTTACGAGAAGGATTACACCATCAGTGCTTTTTTCTATTATGTTTCCTGTAAGATATGCTATCATATTTTCCCTTATTTCATCCTAAATTGTTCTTTTGCAAAACCACTATTAATATGAGTTACAGCTACAGCTAAAGCATCTGCTGCATCATCAGGCTTAGGAATGTCTTCAAGCTTCAATAGTATCTTCATCATGGTCTGAATTTGAAGCTTGTCGGCTCTTCCATATCCAACAATTGCTTGTTTTATTTGCATTGGAGTATATTCATAGATATATTGATTATGACTAGCGGCGACACTTATTACACAACCCCTAGCTGCAGCTACATCGAGTGCTGTTTTCACATTTCTAGCAAAAAATAATTCTTCAAATGCGATTTCGTCAGGCTTATATAGTAAAATCAAGTCTTTGAAATCATTACATATTTTTACAAGTCTATCCTGAAATGGAGCGCCAGCTGGAGTGAGAATCGTACCATGTGTAATATATTGCAATTTATTTCCATTATTATCTACAACGCCATAGCCTACAATAGCCAGCCCCGGATCTACTCCTAATACTCTCAAAATGTTCTCCAATCATTTAAAATTCCATAGATAATATTAACCTCTTTTATTAGTACTGTCAATCATACTAAAAAAGAACGCCTTATGGCGTTCTTAAAATTATTATTATTAGTCAATTGTTACTGGTGTTTCGTATTGTGTAACGAATATATATGTAACTCCTCTTTGCAACTTAATTTCATTGCCATCTGCATCCATATAAACTGTTCTGGATTTATAATCTGGACGCTCCCAATATCCTGCAATGTACTTTCCTGCAATAAAGATATCTGCATTACCTTTACCAACATGCTCTGTAATAGGAGCGAGCGAATTTCCGTTATTCCAACCAACGTGTGTTCTTTGAATGATCAGGTTTTGTACAGTAACATCTGTCATTTCGCCTGTTTCAAAATCTCTGTTTGTAAAAGGTTCGCCATTTACTTTTCTATAATAGCAATTTTCATCATCATTATATTCAAATTCTGAATCATATAGTTCATGATTTACATCAATTGATATATGCGTAGCATCTTCTCCATCATAATCCTTGTCATCTTTAAACAAGAAAGGATGGGGGATAGCTACATGGCTCTTTGGAATCAAATCTCTTATTGCAGCTACATTTACATCTACATTATGAGGAGCTACAAGACTACGAATACGATTGTAATATCTTGCCCAAGGTTTTCCTGCACCAACTATACCACTAAAAATTACGCCTTTTTTATCAGCACCAGTCTCATGAAATACTGCATTGCAGCTACTTCCCTCAAGCTCTTGAGAACCATAGAAACAGAAACCAGCTTCCCATTCTTCTCTAAGCCAGCAATGGCCTACACGAGCAGAACGAACAGGACCAGCAGAAAATGGTACATTGTCACTAAACAAGAATGACATACGAGTAGCACCTATTTTGTGAAGAGGAGACTCATAAATAATATCGGCATCATGAGCGCCCCAAGGAGATCGAACACCAGTACCACCATCAGTATTGTCTATCTGTACTAGCATAGGTTGATAGTACCCACTCCATTCTCTACCAGTTGTAGGACTAATTCCATCGATTATAGGATTATCGTTATATGATCCGTCTGCATTTCTTCCTGTGCCGACGATCTTCCTATCTGCTTCATTTACTAGTACTTTTGCTTCTGAATTGCCCAAAAATCCAACGAAGCAAAATATTAGAGCAAGTAGCAATGACAGCCTTCTTTTCATTTTAATATCCTCCAAATATTAATTAAATTTAACCTTAACTTAATAAGAATATCACAAATAACATCAAATATCAAGCATTAAGGTGCAAGTGAATTTCCACTTGGTAAAGCTATTTCATCTGTTTTATTGGCTTTCTGGTCCATATACCAACCAATAAAGTCACGTGATGCACGAGAGGCCTCTCCACCAGAGAAACCAGCAGGAATAAATGTGGCAATTGCAATTTCAGGATTTTCGTATGGTGCAAATGTTACAAACCATGCGTTATTCTCTAAGTCTATTGTGGTAACCTCACCAGTTCCTGTCTTTGCTGCCATATTGTCTTTGTATTTAAAACCACTAAAGTGCTTTGTAGCGGTACCGCCATCGGAGTCTACAACGCCTTTCATACCCTTGTGTATCAAATCTATGTATTCTGGTTTTGCATCAATTTTATGTAGTACAGTCGGAACTCTTTGACTTAAAATTTCACCATCAGGAGAAGTGACAGAGTCTACAATCAATAGGTTATAGGTAGTTCCTCCATTCGCTATTGACATAACATACCTAGCAGCTGCAGCAGGGCTTATTACAGTGATAGACTGGCCTATTCCTGTCATAACAACTTGTCCACCACCCCATTTAATATCGTTTAGGTAGTTGTAAGTATCACCTATCAAAGCCTGGCTGTATACCATTTGTCTGGTCATGTTAAGTTCTTCCATTAGTATTGGACGCATTAGATTTAGCCATTGCTTCTGGTCGTTATTAACAGCCATGTCCATAAGTCTCTTTACACATTTACTTAGGCGTTCTTCATCATAATATATATTCATACTTGCACCATAGTTTTTTATGTGGGTCTTTATGGAGTTGAAAACTATAATAGGAACAGCTGTATCTTGATTGGCCTCATTAAGGGGCTTGTTCGGATCATATAATGAGTTTTGCGATCCAACAATACTTCTAAGCTCTCCAGGCAGATCAAGTCCGGTTTTTGAAGTAAGACCAAGTAAAGTGGCATACTTATATAGCCTTTGCTCGCCTAGCCTTGAGCTTATTTCATAAAAGAAATAGTTGCATGAGTTTTTAAGTCCTTCAACTATTGTCTGATCTTGATGCCTATATCTTAACGATGGTCTTAGCCAGCATCGTGGGGCAGTATTTAAGTCCGAGTTATACTTTGTAAAATATCCACCATCATCAATTGTTTCATCAGGCCATAATTCGCCTTCTACAAGAGCTCCAAGACCAGAAACCATTTTGAAAATTGAACCTGGTGTGCCAAGTGCCTGAATGTTATAGTTCATTAGAAGGTTTCTTGGATCAGTTAGTATTTCTTCAGACTCTTTTCCTTTTGCAACCAGAGCATTTAGGTCGTATGTAGGATAGTTTGCCATAGCAAGAACTCTACCCTCCATATCTACAACTATCATTGCAGCTCTATCTGCCAAGCTTATAGGAAATTTATCCCAGTTTCTGTTTATTATATCTTCTTTATTATTTTCAAGCCATTTAGGATCTAAGAGTTTTCTTTGTTGCAAGCCTCTTGTATATTCAACGTTTGAAGCCAAAGCCTCCTCAGCCTTTTGCTGAAAACTATCTTTAATAGTTAATTTAACATTATTTCCGTCTTTTGGAGCCTGATATTCAAGCACTCTTGTTATCTTTCCCAAACTATCACGCTCAACTACCTTATAACCTTGTCTAGTAGAAGAATTTTGTGTAAGCCAGTCCTCCATAGAACGTTCTATGCCGTCTCTACCTATCAAATCATTAAATTTGTACCCACTTTTTTGCAATTCTGCATACATGTCATAGCTTGGAATAGCACCAAGATAACCAATTATCTGTGCTCCAACTTTGCCCCTTGGATATACACGTTTTGTTGATACATCAATGCTCATTCCAGGAAGCAACATTGATTGTGTTTCTATTTCTATAACTGTTTCGTATGGAACATCTCTTGCAATTTCAATAGGTTGAGAAGAGAACAAGTTCATCTGCATTTCAGAAAACACAGCCATTACTTTTAGCATCAATTCTTCAGGCATATCATCTGGTATTGAGTATCTAGATTTCAACTCATCTATTACAGAACTTGCAGTTGGATACTTGGTCTCTGTTAAATAGTTGTTGCGTCTCCACATATTCTCTCTTGTTTCAAGAACGGCTTGAGAGACTCCACTGCCAAAATTAAACTGCCAATTATGTGTATCAGGGTTTCTTTCTATGATAAATTTAACAGATAGTTGATTGCCGTTCTTTTCAATAATGCCAATAGTCTTTACAATTGAGTCTGTAAATTTTGCATATTGATCTTTAGAACGCTGAGATGCATCTCTGTAAAAGCTTACATTATATATCTTTTCATCGTGAGCCAAAATAACAGCTTCACTATCGGTGATCATTCCACGGCTACCTCTTAGAGGTATTGTTGTTTTTCTTTGAGTAGCAGCTGTTTCAGCATATTTTTCACTAGAATTCAATTGTAAATCATACAGTCTATTTATTAGCAAAAAGCTTAAGGCCAGTGTAATAATGCCCAGTATAATATATCTGGCAATTTGAGAATAATCAGATTGAGGCTTTTCGTTCTTTACCATTTACTCACCCGACTCCTCCATTATTTTATCTTTATTAGACTCTTCAAACTGTTTATTATCGGTGTCTTGTTGAAACGCAATAGAATCAGAGTCTATACTAGCAATACTAGCTGGATCCTTATCAATAGTAGAAGTATTTAAAACTTTACTATATGATTGGTTATTATTTTTTGAAGACATTATTGGTAATATTGGTTGTACACCTGTACTTGGATCCAAGTCAGCAATTTCAACTTTCTTATTCCTGCCAAACCTTGGGAAATAGCTTCTGAGACCATAAAATCGTCTTGCAGGTATAATTATTATAGATGCTATCACTACATTGTATATTACTGCTCCAAATGCTCTTGTTATTTGATTGCCATAAAGACTAACGCCTCTTAATAATTCATAAAAAATATTTATCATCTCAAAGATTAGCGTTAAAAATATTGTGCACAAAAACGTTCTTATAAGAGGGTTTATATTTCCTCTGTACTTCTTTTTAGTAACCCTTTCCATTTCAAGCCTTCTGTCTGTTTTGTCTGCAAAGAATATAGAGCCAAGCACTCCGAGAAATGGATAAATTAGAAGGTGCAAATATGGCAAGCTTGGTACCATGACTTCCATGAGTATTCCAAATATTAACGAGCTTGCGAATCCGTGCTGTCGTCCCATTGCAACAATAATAATTGCTTGCATAGCAATTATTATGTTACCCGAAATGTTATTGATAGGCAATAGTGGAAACACCGTAGCTTGTAAAAGATATGTAAAAATTGTTAGGATAAGAGTTTTGATTATTTTTAGCATTACTAATCCTCAACAGTTATATCTAAAGGAGGTTCCGTAGGTGCTGGAGTAGAAGTAGGACCTAAAGAAAACTGTACTGATGGTGTACTACTAACATTTGGAATATTGTACTCAATTCCACCAGCATCTGATGGTGTTGATGGCGTTGGCTTAACTGGCAATGTTGTATTTGTTGGATTTTCAGAGTTTTCAACATCAATATTGATATCCGGAGCAGGTGTATGTGAAATAACATATTCGTCCTTACCAATCAAAAGCGTAGGAACAGGTACGGTTCCAGGTAGGCTATCGTAAATTGTCTGATCTTTGCCATTTTCAGTAATGCTTACTCCCAAAGGATCAGGTTTATACCTTAGAACAATAACATTTTCTATATGTCTGAAGTCGTGTTTTGGTTCAACTACAATGAACTGCTTATTTTCCTCCATACCTCTAGTAGATTCTCTAACTGTTCCTATTGGTATTCCTCTAGGAAAAGACATACCAACTCCACTAGTTACAACTTCATCACCAGGGCGAGGTAGATTATCATTTGGCAAATAGTACATACGGCACATAGGTTTACTATCTATACCCAACGTTCCACGAATAGTACCCTGATCACGTGATGATTGAATAAGTGCTGCAATACTAGCCTCACTATCAATTATTGTTCTTACATTTGCTTTGTTTAATGATACATTATAAGTATAGCCAATAAGGGCACCATTGCTTGTTACAGCCATGAAGTCTTCTATTCCGCTTAAACTTCCCTTGTTTATTGTGAATACAGAGAAATAATTGCTATTATCCCTTCCTATTACTTTACAAGCAATAGGATTCATACTATCGTTTAAAGAAACTTCATCAAATAAAGAAGAATATTGAGAAATTTGTATTTTTAATTCATTTGCTAGCATGGCATCATAAACAAGCTGCTCATTTTCAGCTAGTAGCCTATTGTATTCTTTTTCAATGTTGCCTCTTAATTTTATTTTTCTTAGCTCGTTAGCAACATTGTTAACCACTTTAGAAAAAGTATTCTGAACAGGAGTTACAGCAGTGGCTATTCCTTTTTCAACAATTCTAAAACTTTCATCATTGCTGATTCTCGCATAGAGCATTATGCCAACTACTATAGTTAGCACTGTATATAAAGCAAATATTGTTAGAAAACGTGTATAGGATTTAAACCTTCCTGCCCAAACTCTAAATCTACCTGGTCTTTTTGCTTTTTTATTTTCACTATTTTTTTTTATAGCCATTAATTTGCCTCAAGGAAAGTACTTCTGCCCATTCTCTCTATGTCGTCAAGACTGTTTATAATGTTTCCAAGTCCAGTGATAGCAGAATGATCTGAATCTATCGAAACATTTACGTTCATATTAAACTCTGTAGAAAGATAGTCTGCAAGTCCTGGCATATTTGATACGCCTCCAGTAAGAAAAATACCCTTTTCCATTACATCCGGAATCATTGCCAATGGCATAGACTTTAAAACTTCAATAATAGCTCTTTTCAATGATTCTTTAAACATATCAATTACAGGAGTTATTTCACTCTCATATATCTGAATAAAGCCATTAGATGTCTGTACAGGGTAGTTTTTATTAATCGTTGAAGGTCTTGCTGTTCCTAACTCGAGCTTTAATTGTTCTGCTTGTTCGAATTCAATTTTTGCATTAGGTCTAAGCTGTTTAATAATTTCTCTATTTATTAAATTTCCAGCAAAATCAAGTGAGTATGAATTTGCAATACCACCTAGAGCTATTACTGCTATATCTGCAGTTCCTGCTCCAATATCAATTATTAAATTTGCTTTTGAGTCATTTACTTTTAACCCTATACCGTATGCAGATGCAATAGGCTTACTGATTAAAAATACTTGCCTTGTACTTACTGAATTGCAAAGTGTACGTAATATTATTTTATTATTATCGCTTGTATCACAAGGATAAGTCACAAACAGTCTTGGTTTAAAAAGCCTTGTGCCACCAGCAGCGTAAATAATTAGAGCATGCAAAATTTGAACCATTAGCTCGTTGTCTTGAACTATCCCAAACTCTATTGGACGCACTAACTGCTCATTTACAGCAAGCGAGTTAACTCTTTGCAAAGCACTTTTACCAATAGACACCAGCTTTAGTTTCCTACGTGGTCCATCATTTCTGATAATAGCTACACTGGGCTCTTCTACAACCAAACCCTTGCCTTTTACATATATGCGAATATGAGATGTTCCAAGATCAATTCCTATATCGTTTCCTAATAAACTCATATTTCTCCTATTTCAGCCAAGCGGCAACAGCCTTTTGTTCTATAAGCATCTTTTTAAGCAGAGGCAATGGAAGACCTATAACATTACTGGCGCATCCATCGATTCTTGAAATCATAGCTCCGCCTATACCTTGTATTGCATAAGATCCTGCCTTATCAAAAGGCTCTCCAGTTGCAATATAAGCGTTAATTTCTTCATCACTTAAATCATCAAAATACACATCTGTTGAATCATATTCTATTCTAAATTCTTTCGAAATCGGAGAATATACGCACACACCGGTAAGAACCCTATGCTTTTTTCCACTTAACATGGACAGCATTCTAAAGGCATCATCTTTGTTTTTAGGCTTACCTAGCACTTTATTGTCTAAACATACTATTGTATCAGCGCCTATAACAAAACAGTCTTTATATTTAGATGCAATGTCTGATGCTTTTTGAAGAGCCAGTGATTTTACTACTTCTTCAGGGCTACCACTAGCATTCTCATCTTTCTTTGAAGGAATTATTGTAAATTCTATATTAAGATAAGACAAAAGCTCTTTTCTTCTCGGAGATGCAGATGCTAGAATAATTTTGTATAAACCCATACTTTCTCCTTTAGTATATGAATAACTAATATATTATATCATATGGTATTAAATATTCAAGACTGTATGTGACAAGTTAGTAACAAATTGGATCTGTGTCGAATTTTTGAAGTGTTTCACTCCAAATAAGAATATACTGAAATGCTTATTTAAGGGCATTTTTTCTTGAAAAGATGTGCCTTTTGTAATATAATACACGGTGATATTATTATTTTGAAATTGGAGGATTTACACAATGGGTAAAGTAATAGTTTTTGACCATCCACTTATTCAGCATAAGCTTACAATAATGCGAAATAAAGAAACGGGTCCAAAAGAATTTAGAGAACTATTAGAAGAAATATCAATGCTTATGATATACGAGGTTACAAGAGATCTACCTCTAGAAAATATTGATGTAGAGACCCCTATCGGGCCAGCAGTAGGCAAGCAGCTTTCAGGCAAAAAAGTAGGAATCGTTCCTATTCTTAGAGCTGGCTTAGGAATGGTTGATGCTGTTACAAAGCTTATACCAGCAGCAAAGATTGGGCATATTGGACTTTATAGAGATCCAGAGACATTGCAACCAGTTGAATACTATTGCAAGCTGCCTTCTGATTCCGAAAATAGACTTTTACTTGTTGTAGATCCTATGTTGGCAACAGGTGGCAGTGCAAGTGCAGCTATCTCTTTTATTAAGGCTAGAAATTGCAAAAATATTAGATTCGTATGCTTGATAGCAGCGCCTGAAGGAATAGCAAAGTTACAAAAAGATCATCCGGATGTAGATATTTATGCTGCTGCAGAAGATAGCCATCTAAACGAACACGGTTATATTATCCCAGGACTTGGAGATGCTGGTGACAGACTATTTGGAACAAAGTAACTATTAAATATCCAATACCATAAAGAAATAAGAGGTGATTTGTATGATCTCCGAAATAATAGAAGAAATCAAGGCTGAAGAGGAAAAAGCAAACAAGCTTACTCAAGATGCAAAATCCGAAGCTAGAGAGATGGTAAAGGGTGTAGAAGCTGCATTATCAGAAGAAATGCGCAATGTTTCTCAAGAAAATCGTCAGTATGTTCAAAATATGTTAGAACAAACTAAAAAGGATTTTTCTGTTGTTCTTAATGACGTAAGTGAAAAAAAACGTGCTGAAGAAAAAGAAAATATAGAGAAGTACCGTAATAATATTGATGCAGCGGCTGAATATATCGTAAAGAGGGTTTTAGAGCATGGCTATTGTTAGCATGAAGCGTATACTTCTGCTGGGAATGAAAGAAGATCAGCAGAATATACTCAAAATACTCCAAAAACATGGCTCTGTACAATTAAGCGACCTCAATGAAGAAAAGAATGATTACGAGCCGGTTCAGAGCTCAGAGATAGAGCGTCTGCATTGGTGTATAAATTATCTTAGCAAGGTTCGCAATGAAAAGAAGCCATTGTTTGCTTCTGATGTCTATATTAGTAATAGCGATGCTGAGCAAATTCTTCAGAATAAAGAACAACTTTTAAAAGTTGTTCTTAAGTGTGAGGAAATAGAAAGAGAAAAGGGTAGAATTCAGACTGAAATTCTCAAGAAAAAAGCTGAAATAGACGAGCTTTCACCTTTTGAAGATCTAAGTGTTAGTGGCATTGAAATAAATGATACGCCAAATACCAAGCAAATTTTAGGTTATATTGCAAATACTGCTCTGGAAAGAGTAGATGAGCAAGTAGCTGCTGAAAATTTACTTGTGCATTATGAAAAAATAAGCGATCAAAAAGGTCAGAGCTACATATACATTTTTTGCCATGTAAGCAACTATCAGCAAGCAATGAAGATATTTAAAGACAATGGTTTTTCAGAAGTTCAGATTCCTAAGACAAATAAGAAAATCAAAACACTCATTGACGATTTAAAGCACGAAATAGAAGAAATATCTTCTAGCACGGGTGATTTTAAAAACTCATTAGAGAAACTTGCTGATAATGTGCCAAAACTTGAGAGGCTTTACGACTTGCTCAATATTGAATATCAAAGGCAGGAGCAAAGGCATAAGCTATTTAACACTCAATCTACATTTTCGCTTTTAGGATGGATTCCTGAGAATAAAGTCGAAAAACTAAAAACAGATCTTTACAACTATACAAAAAACATAGAGATTGAAATTAGAGATCCCGAGGATGGCGAAGAGCCTCCAGTACTTTTACAAAACAACAGTTTTGCAACGCCATTTGAATCTGTTGTAGAAGGATTTGCATATCCTGATCCTAATGGGTTTGATCCTACTGCAGTTATGGCTCCATTTTTTGCAAACTTTTTTGGAATGATGCTTTCTGATGCTGGCTATGGTCTAATGATGCTTATAGCTATACCATTTATTATAAAGAAGTTTAATCCAAAAGTTAGTACAAAAAATATGATGAAGCTAATGCTTTGGGGTGGTGTTGCTACTGTTATTTGGGGAGCAATTTATAACACGTGGTTCGGATTTTCTCCTTTCCCAATAGCGCTAGATCCTGTAAATAAACCTATGCCGGTAATGATGCTATGCGTTGCTCTTGGAGCAGTACATCTTTTTGCTGGACTTGGTGTTGCTGCTTACATGAATATCAAAAAAGGCGATATCAAAGAGGCTGTTTATAGCCAGCTTAGTTGGGCGATATTGATAATAGGTCTTGGAATGTTCCTTCTACCAAGCACAAAAAAAGTAGGATCTATACTTGCTATTGTAGGTGCAGCAACAATATTGCTTACTGCAGGTAGAGACAAAAAGAATATTTTTTCAAGATTTGTTAGTGGATTTGGTGCTCTATACGGAATTATGAACTGGGTAAGTGATCTGCTTAGTTATATGAGACTTTTTGGTATGGGCCTTACTACAGGTGTAATAGGTATGGTTATAAACATACTTATCGGAATGGTCATTAAGAATGGAGTAGTAGGTGCTGTCATTGGATCCATATTGTTTGTAGGTGCGCATCTATTCAATTTTGGAATAAATGCTTTGGGAGCCTATGTTCATAGTTGCAGATTGCAGTATATAGAGTTCTTTGGTAAGTTTTATGAAGACGGAGGCAAACCCTTTGTGCCTCTTACAGAAAAAACAAGATATATTAAAGTATCAAATAATAATTAGTTTTGGAGGATAATTCATAATGGAATTAGGTCAGATTTTAGCACTTGTAGGTGCAGCTTTAGCAGTAATTTGTTCTGGCATTGGATCCAGCAAAAGTGTTGGTGCAGCAGGCGAAACAGCTTCTGCAGTAGTATCAGAGAATCCTGAAGTTGCAGGTAAACTAATGGTTTTACAGCTTTTACCTGCTACACAAGGTATATACGGATTTCTTATCGCAGTAATTGTTCTTATTAAAGTTAATATACTTGGTGGCACCATGTATGACGTAAGCATAACTCAGGGATTACAGATCCTTGTAGGTTGCTTGCCAATAGCAATAGTTGGACTTCTTTCAGCTATATACCAAGGTAAGGTTGCATCAAGTGCAATGATAACTACTGGTGAGCATCCTGAATTAAGTGGTCGTGGAATAACAATGACAGTTATGGTTGAGACCTATGCTGTTCTTTCCTTGCTGGTAAGCTTTTTGGTGCTAAATTCCATAGTACTTGGTTAATTCGGAGGCACTATGAAAGCTGATGCAATTTTAAATAAAATACGCGAGGACGCAAAAGATTTATCAGCCGATATACTTAGTGAAGCAAAAACCAAAGCAGAAAATTTGCAGTATCAGGCTCGCATTCAGATGCAGGAAATGCGTAATCAAACTGAAGAAAAAGCAAAGCTTGAAGTCGATGAAATGCGAAAGCAAATGGAAAGCCTTAATGAGCTTGAGCTAAAAAAAGAGCTCTTAGCTGAAAAGCGCAAACTTATAGATGATGCGTTTGCCAGCGCTCAGGACATGCTCAGAAATCTTAGCACAGAAGAGGTTAGAACTTCAGTAAGCGATTTGCTTATAAATCTAGCCGAGGGTGGCGAAACTTTGTCTTTGGGTGAATATAAAAAAGAATGGCTTGACGAAAATGTGCTAAAAGACATTAACAACAAGCTTGTTTCCAGTGGAAAAGCCCCAATAACACTTTCTTCATCAGTAGTTAAGGGATATACTGGTGCTATTTTAAGCAAAAATGGTGTAGATACTAATTGTACCTTGGAGGCTGTTCTTGACAGTATGAAAGGTAGCCTAGAGAACGAAGTTGCGAATATACTTTTTAATAAGCAGGAAGGATAATATATGAGCAATAGTCAATTTGCCTGTGCCAAAATAAAAATGATACAGAGCAAATCAATCCAGAAAACTGATATAGATAGACTTCTTGATGCTAGTTCATATAAAGATGCAAAACAAGTCCTTGTTGATTTGTCAATTATTCCCACTCTGAATGATGATTATGAAATCTATTTGGAAAAGATATTTGATAAAGCATGTTCAAATTTATCTAGATATTGCAATGATCAAAACCTAAAGAACACTTTATTGATTCCTTATGTTGCTCATAATTTAAAAATGCTATTCAAGGCTAGAATTCTTGGCATTGAAGCAGACTATTTATATAATGTTGGAATTTTTAAATTAGAAGATCTAAAGCGGTATGTAATTAATCATAATTATAAAGCATTGCCAAAGCAGCTTAGGGTTGCTATGGAAGAACTTGAAAAGTTGATAATTAAGGACTTTGAAGTATATCTGATCGATACTACCATTGATAAAGCTTGCTATAATTACATATTTGAGCAAATAAACAAGGTAAATGATCCTTTGCTTATAGAATATTTTAACAATAAAGTTGTTTTTTCAAACACTATCACAGTGCAGCGTCTAAAGCGTATGGGTAAAACTCCAGAAATGATAAAAGATGTACTTCTGGAAAGTAGCCTTATTTCAAAGGAATTATTTATAAAATCATACAATGCACCAATAAAGCTATACAATCAATTACGTAGCATAAATAAAGATTTTGCTGTTGAGTATATGCGCTTTATAAATCACCATATCTCACTATCAGATCTAGAAAAGACAGCTGACAATGTGTTGATTTCAATATTTAAATCAACAGAGTATATGCAAATTGATATTAACAACTTCATTTTATATTTACTTAAATTGCAGAGAAGTCTTTTAGCTATAAGGCTTATTATGTCAATAAAAGCCAGTGGGCAAAGTGATGATGAGATTAGAGAAAGGCTAAGAGATACATATGCAAGATAACATTAAGCTTGGTGCTATTGGAGATCGTTCAAGTGTGCTTGCATTAAAGGCACTTGGTATGCAAGTTATTACTAGCTCAAATGCAGACGAAACTTCAAGAGCGATCCATAGTATGTATAAATCAGGAATAAATGTGATATTTATTACTGAAAAAGAAGCTGAAGAAGCACAAGAAGCTATTGAAAATTACAGGAATAATTATAGACTTTCAATAATACCTATACCTGCAAGTAGTGGGGCTATTGGTTATGGAATGAAAGCCATTAAAAAGAATGTAGAAAAAGCAATAGGTGCAGATATTATTTTTAACAAATAGGAGGGTAAAGCATTTTGGCAACAGGAAAGATAGTAAAGGTGTCTGGTCCTCTAATCCTTGCCGAAGGTATGGCTGATGCTCGTATGTACGATGTGGTACGCGTTAGCCAAAAGAGACTTGTTGGTGAGATCATAGAACTTAGAGGAGATCTTGCATCTATTCAAGTATATGAAGAGACTTCAGGTCTTATGCCAGGAGAACCGGTAGAATCTACTGGAGCACAGCTCTCTGTTGAACTCGGACCTGGACTTATAGAATCAATATTTGATGGGATACAGCGCCCACTTACTGCTATATACAATAAGGTTGGCGATAGAATAGAGCGTGGCGTTGAAGTTGAATCTCTAGATAAAGAGAAGGTTTGGCTTTTTGAACCAAAGAAAATCGTTGGTGATGAGGTAGAGGCTGGATCTGTTATTGGTACTGTTCAGGAAACCCCTAGCGTTCTTCATAAGATAATGGTTCCAGTTGGTGTGTGTGGCAAGATTATAGAAATAAAAGAGAAAAGCTGCACAATTACAGAAACAGTTTGCAAGGTTGAAGGCTCAGACGGTCACATTCACGAAATTAGCATGATGCAAAAATGGCCAGTAAGAAGAGGAAGACCTTATAAAAATAAAATTTCTCCAACTATGCCTATGGTTACTGGGCAAAGAGTAATTGATACATTTTTTCCAATTGCTATGGGTGGTGTAGCCGCTGTTCCAGGTCCATTTGGATCAGGGAAAACCGTTGTTCAGCACCAACTTGCAAAGTGGGCAGATGCAGACATTATTGTCTATGTAGGCTGTGGAGAACGTGGTAACGAGATGACGGATGTTCTTAGAGAGTTCCCTGAACTTAGAGATCCTAAGACAGGCCAAAGTCTAATGCGTAGAACAGTGCTTATTGCAAACACATCAGATATGCCAGTTGCTGCAAGAGAAGCTTCAATTTATACGGGCATAACAATTGCAGAGTATTTTAGAGACATGGGCTATAAGGTTGCTATAATGGCTGACTCTACAAGTCGCTGGGCAGAAGCTCTTAGAGAGATGTCGGGTCGTCTTGAGGAAATGCCTGGTGAAGAGGGCTATCCAGCATATTTATCAAGCCGTGTCGCAGAGTTTTATGAGAGAGCGGGCATTGTAAACTGCCTTGGTGATGACGATAGGCGTGGAGCTATATCTGCAATAGGAGCAGTTTCTCCTCCAGGAGGAGATATCTCAGAACCTGTTTCTCAAGCGACACTTCGTATTGTAAAGGTTTTCTGGGGTCTATCTGCACAACTTGCATATAAGAGACATTTTCCTGCTATAGACTGGATGCAGAGCTATTCTCTATATGTTGATAGCCTTGAAAACTGGTACAGCGATAATGTATCTGCACAGTGGAATGATCTTAGACAGCAAGCTATGGCAATACTTCAAAAAGAGTCAGAACTTGATGAAATTGTAAGACTTGTCGGTATTGATGCATTGAGCTGGAGTGATAGATTAACTCTTGAAACTGCTAGAATGATCAGAGAAGACTATTTGCATCAGAATGCTTTTGATGATGTAGATACTTATACTTCACTTAAAAAGCAAGAAAAAATGCTAAGGCTTATACTTTTGCTTGATGAAAAAGGACATAAAGCTTTAGAAGATGGAGTGCTTTTGTCAAGCTTGCTGGAAATGCCAGTTAGAGAGAGCCTTGGAAGATCAAAATATATTCCTGAAGACGAAATCTATGAAAAATTTGAAAAAATAGAGAAAGACATGCTTACAGAGTTTGCAAATCTTGATGAGGAGGGGTCCTATAATGCTTAAAGAATACAACACAATACGAGAAGTTGTTGGACCTCTTATGCTAGTTGAGGGAGTATCCGGAGTAGGCTATAACGAACTTGTTGAAATCGAGCAAAAAAATGGCGAAAAGCGTAGAGGCAAGGTTCTTGAAATAGATAAAGACAAGGCTCTTGTTCAGCTTTTTGAAAGCAGTAATGGTCTTAAGATAAATGACTCAAAGGTAAGATTTTTGGGAAGGTCAATCGAACTTCCAGTTTCTGAAGATATTTTAGGCAGAGTATTTGATGGTATGGGCAATCCAAAAGATGGAGGACCAGAACTTATTCCAGAAAAACGTCTAGATATTAATGGCGAACCTATAAACCCTGCTGCAAGAGATTATCCTAATGAGTTTATTCAAACTGGTATTTCTGCAATAGATGGTTTAAACACACTTGTTCGTGGTCAAAAGCTACCAGTGTTTTCGGGATCAGGCCTTCCACATGCTCAGCTAGCTACCCAGATAGCTAGACAGGCAAAAGTTCTTGGCAGCGATAGCAAGTTCGCTGTTGTATTTGGAGCTATTGGTATCACTTTTGAAGAAGCTGAATACTTTGTGGAAGACTTTAGAAAAACAGGTGCAATAGAGCGCGCAGTTTTGTTTATGAATTTAGCTAATGACCCAGCTATTGAGCGTATTTCAACTCCTAGAATGGCTCTTACTGCTGCCGAGTATCTCGCATTTGATAAGGGAATGCATGTGTTGGTAATTCTTACTGATATTACAAACTATGCAGAAGCCCTACGTGAAGTTTCTGCTGCTCGTAAGGAAGTGCCTGGAAGACGTGGATATCCTGGATATCTATATACAGACCTTGCTAGCATGTATGAGCGTGCAGGTAGAATAATTGGCAAAGAAGGCTCTGTAACTCAGATTCCAATTTTAACCATGCCTGAAGATGATAAGACCCATCCTATTCCTGACCTTACAGGATACATTACAGAAGGGCAGATTATCCTTAGTAGAGAGCTGCATCATAAGGGAATAAAGCCTCCTATCGATGTATTACCATCTCTTTCAAGACTAAAGGATAAGGGTATTGGAGAAGGAAAGACAAGAGAGGATCATGCAGCTACAATGAACCAGCTTTTTGCTGCATATTCTCGAGGTAAAGAAGCTAAAGAGCTTGCAGTAGTTTTAGGCGAGGGAGCTCTTACAGATATCGATAAAAAATATGTAGAGTTTGCAACTGGCTTTGAAAATGAATATGTATCACAAGGCTATAATACAAACAGAAGCATAGAAGAAACTTTAGATATAGGCTGGAAATTGCTTGCAAAACTACCAAGAGCTGAGCTTAAGCGTATACGTGATGATATGCTTGATAAGTACCTACCCAAAGAGGAGGCATAGCTATGTCAGTTATGCGTATAAACCCCACAAGAATGGAGCTAACTCGCATCAAAAGACGTCTTGCAACTGCTAATCGTGGGCATAAACTTCTTAAGGATAAGCGAGATGAGATGGTAAGGCAATTCATCATACTTGTTCGTAAGAATATGGAACTAAGACAAGAGCTTGAAAAAGAACTTGCAGGTGCTTTCAGTAAGTTTGCTGTGGCTCGTGCACTTATGGATCCAAAAGCTCTGGAACAGGCAATGCTTTATCCTGCTAGACATGCACAAATCGATTTATCCAAAAAGAATATAATGTCTGTACAGGTTCCACGCATCACAGTAGATGATGAATCTTTGCAAGAGACAACTCTAGCTTATGGATTTCTTGATACTTCCGAGCAGCTTGATGGAGCAATCTCCGAACTTGCTAATCTGCTTCCAAAGATGATAGAACTTGCTGAAGTTGAAAAAGCATGCAATATGCTTGCTGATGAAATTGAAAAGACAAGACGTAGGGTTAATGCTCTTGAGTATGTAATGATACCTCAATTTGAAGAAACAATAAGGTTTATAAGTATGAAATTAGATGAGAACGAGCGTAGTTCAATAACAAGACTTATGAAAGTTAAGGATATCATAGCAGATCGAAATTAAAATTAAGCTTGCATAAATGATAAAACTATATTGTCAGAATAAAATGACATAAGAATTTATCTTAATATGCAAGCTTTATTTTTTTGTATTTTTTTGTTAATATATCTGCATGGAAAAATCAGAACATGAAATAAAAATATTAATAAACATATTAGAACAAATTAAGGTAGGATTTTTACCACAAGAGACTCAAATACATAGTATTATTGCCGAAAGTTTAGTGAAAAATGGCATAGAGTTTCAACATGAATATAGACTATCGTCAGATTCAAGAATTGATTTTTTATCTGGAAATATTGGTGTTGAAGTAAAAAAATCAACTGTAAAAGATAAAGAACTTTTAAAACAATTAAAGAAATATTCTGAATCGGATAAAATATCAAAAATAATATTAGTTACAACAAAATCAGTTAATATTCCCAGTTTTATAAATAATAAACAGATTTATATAGTAAATTTATACAGAAATTGGAGTATTTCTCTATAAGGAGAATAAATTGACAGATATACCTGGATATCTTAAAGAAAATAAATCGAACGAAAGCTTTGGCGAGTTATCTTTTAATAGTAAAAGAAAATGCTGGACAATAAAAGCTGAGCCTATGGTTATAGAATTTGCCAAGAGAATTTTCCCAGCTAGTGATACGGGAAAAAGAGGAGAAATAACATTTAGTAATCATAGGAGATTTGTCGGGGATATAAACTGGCTTATGCAAAGGTACCCACTTTCAATAAGAGAAAGAGATGCACAAAAATGGGATTTTGCCTTAAAGGAATCCCAAGCAGCCTATATTGATAAACATAATCATGTTGCTCCAAAAAGGGTTAAGCCACCAAAGTTTGCTTTTGAAGGGGAACTTAGCGAGTTCCAGGAAGAAGGATGTGCCTTTCTAGAGAATAACGATAGAGCATTGCTTGCAGATGATATGGGTTTAGGAAAAACAGTTCAGGCTCTAGCACTTTTAGCAAGATTGTGTAATTATCCGTGTTTGATAGTCCCACCGGCGCATCTAGTAAGTAACTGGATAAATGAAATAAATAGATTTTTAAAAAATACAGATCATGGAATAAGAATTCATCAAATCAAAGGATTAAAGCCGTATGAGCTCCCTCCTGCAGATATCTATATTGCTCATTATCTAATACTTAGAGGTTGGAAGGATGTTCTACCAGGATATAAATTTCCTATTGTAATTTTTGATGAAATACAAGAACTGAGGCATGGAGGCACAGAAAAATATTCAGTTGCAAGTCTTTTGGCTAGTAATGCTCAGAGAGCGTATGGACTAAGTGGCACTCCGATATATAACAATGGTGGTGAAATTTGGCAAGTAATCAATATACTTGATATGCATTTTCTGGGTAGTTTTGATGCTTTTACAAGGGAATGGTGCTATGGGTATGGCAACAATATTGTAATTAGTCCTGAAAAGCTGGGTTCATTTTTATACGATGAAGGTATTATGCTTCGCCGTAGGAAAGAAGATGTTTTGCCTAATCTTCCTCCAAAAAGGCGAATAGTAAATATTGTAGATTCTGACAAAGATTTATTTAGCAAATATATTCGCCCAATGATGGAAAAGCTTAGCCTTTGGAATGGAGAAATGACTCCGTCAGAGAGAAATTTGCTTGCTCTTGATATAGACAGAAGCGAGCGCATGGCTACTGGAATTGCAAAAGCACCCTATGTTAGTATTTTTGTGAGAATGTTGCTTGAATCTGGAGAAAAAGTTCTTGTTTTTGCTCACCATCATTTGGTGTTTGATTATTACAAATCGCATCTTAAGTCAGAACATCCTGTGTCTATTACAGGCAGGGAAACGCCTAGTCAAAAGCAGAATGCCGTAGATCGTTTTATGTCTGGTAAAAGCAACTTGTGTTGTATATCACTTAGGGCTGCTGCCGGACTAAATTTGCAAAGAGCTACATGTGTTGTATTTGGAGAGCTTGATTGGTCGCCGGCTGTTCATTCTCAAGCAGAAGATAGGGCACATAGAATTGGACAAACTGATTCATTGCTGTGCTATTATCTTGTAAGTGAAAACGGAAGCGATCCAGTAATGCAGGATGCACTAGGATTAAAAGTTAGCCAATTTAAGGCACTTATGAATGATCCTCTACAACCAGCAGAGCAGGTAAAATGTGCTACTTTTGCTGCTATTGAACATACAAATAGGCTTTTTGATAAATATATTTTAAATAAAGGAGAAATATTATGAATATTTTAGATCAGCTTAATGGCACTAAACTTTATTTGGTTTCGGGTCTAGTTATTTTTCTTGTTGCTGTATTTTGTACTATTTTGATGATTAGAGCATATAGAGCAGGGAAAAAAATTGGCATGGATAAGAATGTATTAAAAAGAACTATGATATCATCTGCGACATTTACCATACTTCCGAGTGTAAGTATTTTGCTTGGAATCATAGGCCTTTCTGGCACATTAGGAATTCCCTTGCCATGGATGCGACTTAGCGTAATTGGAGCACTTCATTATGAAACATCTGTAGCAGATGCTGCATCAAGAGCTCTGGGAATGGATGGATTAAACATAAGTCAAATGACAGTTCAAGCTTTTTCTACAATTGCTTTGCTTATGGGCGCAGTAATCAGCTTTGGGGCAATTGCATCAATATTTTTTACAAAAGTCTATCTAAAAAAATTAAACTATGGTGTAAATACAAAGAAGAAAACAGGCAAGAACTTTGGCGATAAAGCCATGTCTGCAATGTTTATAGGATTGGTATCTGCATATATTGGATCATATCTTTCCACTTGGATAAGAAAAGATAATATATTGCCGTTTTTAGTTCTTATAATCTCTGGAGTCTGTATGAGTGTCTTTATATACTTCATTGATAAAAAAGGATATAAATGGCTAGAGAACTTTTCAATCGCAGGCAGTATGCTTATTGCTATGACCTTGGCAGTTGTGATTGGTAGCATTTTATAGGAGGTAAAATATGGATAAAAATAATCTAGCAAATCAAAATGATAGAAATGCCTATTATGAAAAGTATATTAAAAACACATATATTATAGGCAGACTTGGCGTTAGTATACTTCTATTTTTCTTTTTTGCTTCTCCTTTTATGTACGGAGCTGCATTAGGAACATCTCCCGACATGAATGCATTTTGGAAAGCTTTTGCACAAATTATATTAATTTGGGGACCAAGCTCAATAGTGGAGTTTTTGGTGTATACACCAATACTAGGCGCTGGAGGTACATTCTTAGCATTTACCACTGGCAATCTTATAAATTTAAAAATCCCTTGTGTGGCCAACGCTAGAGAACTTAGTGGGGCAGAGGTAGGAAGCCCCGAAAACGAGATAATAAGTACCTTGTCTATAGCAAGCTCTGCACTTGTTACTACTATTGTCCTCGCATTAGGCGTAGCACTTCTTATTCCTTTGCAGGGGTTTTTAAGTAATCCTGTTTTTACGCCAGCTTTTGATAATGTTGTTCCAGCCTTATTTGGCGAAATTGCATATAGATATATAAGCAAAAACCTAAAGTTATCGATCTTGC
>JAXFOG010000018.1:0-65707 GCA_034180455.1 Eubacteriales bacterium | reverse complement strand
CATCTTTTGGAATAAGAAGAGATACACTATACTTCTCAGGTCCTCCATTGATTGATTTTGGCTCCCAGCCGTTAAAATATGAAAGTCTTGTGTCTTTTCCTGTGATTACCTTTGTTCTATTAATATTTGCCATTTAAATTTTCCTCCGTTATTTCATTAAATTCGTTTTTAGCATTTGTTACATTTACTTTCTGACGTTTATCCACATTTGGTACTAGTGTCAGTTTTCCAGGTGGTTTGATAATGAGGTCACCTAGAATTTCCTCAAGTTTCTTTTTGCCCATTAGTTTTTGCATTTCAGTAAGTGTAATAAGACTGGTTTTAAAGATGTCGGTATATCCGTTTTCTTTTGCTTTTTCGATTACAGACTCCTCATCCTTATACTTTCTTACAGACCTACCCTCTACAACCTTAAAACCATCCCACTCTTTACCATGATTAACTGCCATATCTGTTGCATAAGCCATTATGTCATTCGCCCATGAAGTCAGATCCGGAATAACAACTAAAATTTCTTCTACTTCGGCGTCTGTTAATAGTGGTGGTAGTTTAAACTCATCTTTTGCAAGTTTTAGCTTTTCTTCAGCTCTTGCCCTACACCTAACTGCTGCCTTACAGAATTTGCACCAATCACCAGAGCTAAATTCTCCCTCACCTTTTATAGCCAAATCTGCCCTAGGTTTTAGGACTTCCTCTGCCCACTTCTTTAGTTCGCTTGCAGAAATCGTCCAAGTAGAAACATTCTCTCTTCGTGGCTGAAAGATTGTCATACTAACTTCTTTTATGTCATAAAGATTCTCATAAATTGCTAGTGCTCCAAGTACATAGCATTTCATCTGTGAATTATCATAGGCATCAACAAGCACTCCCTGCCCATACTTAAAGTCAATTATGGAAAGCGTATCATCTGAAACGATCAATCAATCTGCAGTTCCAAATCCATCTGGAACATACTCTGAAAAATCCACTTTTTGTTCAATAAAAATATATGGATCCTTGCACTTCTGTTTGGCTATTTCATATTGTTCCAAAACAAAATCCACATAGGCATCTGTACATTCTTGCATTTCGTCTGAGTCATAATCAGATACAGGTCTTTTACTTAGCATCTTCAATGCCTTTTTCAGCTTATGCTCACAAAAGGTATGTGCTGCCGTTCCTTCCTCGGCTGCTGCTGAACTGGTATTTTCAAACTCTAGTTCAAGCACAGCACTTGGTGTACAGTTAAGCCACCTATGGGAACTTGATGGAGATAAAATTGCATGTTTAGTCAATTTTGATTTCCTCCGCTTCCTTTAGTAGCTGACTATAATTTTCTTTTGGAACATCTGATAACTTCGTTCCACCGAACTTTACAATCAGTTCTTTTACCTCTACAGTTTTCCCATGTTGACTTAGTTTTGCAAGCACTGCCCTTACATCTTCAAGGTTCAATTTCTTATCTTCCACTAAAGCCTTTGCTTGCTTTTCTTCAATCACTTTTGCCTCTGCCTCAATATAAGTAGCATCTTTATAGGTAATTGCAATTGACTCTACTACATCAGCCAAAGACCTAATTAATTTTGATGCATCCATCATTAAGTCGTACTTTTGTTTCGTATTCACTATCTCTCACCTCCTTCATTTTGAATGGAAATCTCATCAATCCTATTGCTTGGAATAAAAACCATAATGTCTGATTTCTTCCCAAGGAAAAATCTGATGAGTCTTTCCCTTAGCTTGATTGTCTTGCAATTGGCATATCCATCTGCTTTTGGTTCTTTTGAAACACTGATTAGAAGTTTGTGTTTCATTTTTCTACCTCCATTTCTGAAGGACTTTTCTTTTGCCCTTCTATTAGGTAGCCTTGGGAGAAGGTGAAATCTGACGGTATTTATAAAAAAATTAAAAAAACAATGCCTACCCTAGATTTCTCTAAAGTAGGCATTGTTTGTCATTAGTTATAAGAGTTCATTTACTCGTCTTTGTTAAGTGTTTTTTGAAGGTCATTTTCCGGTCAAAAATAAAAAAGTCCCAACAAATTTTCTATTAAGAAAATCATCAGGACCAATTCTTTTTATTAAATTAATTGATTTTCCTAGCCAGTAATCGTTCTAGCTAAGAATTAAATTGTTAGTTTTTGTCATTACCCAAATTCTTATTATAATTTTCAGTACTTATTCCAAGTAAAACGCCAAGGAAGGCATCTATCGATGTTATAGTACCAACGACTTCTTCTCCATAGGCGAACTTTCAAATATTGGCAAGTGCAAAATATAGTGTTCCAAGTCCAGGTAGTAAAAACTGTGCCACCCATTTTAATATATCGTAAGTCTTATTATCTAATTTCATTTGTTATCCTCCATTCTTGTTTCAAGATTTCGTATCTTCTCTTCCATAACAGGTATTCTTTTGGCAAAATTGTTGTGTTCACACACTTCTCGTGTTAGTTCTTCGATTTTTGTGTCCGTAACGGCTTAGTGCTTATCTAGCTTATGGTATAGATCTTTCTCCATGCGCTTAGAAATAATTACTTGCCCAACAACTGCAAAAAATCCAGTTATTATGGCTATCAATATTCCGCTGTCTATCATATCACCTTTGCAAATTTGCTAGATACCCTTCACAATAAACTTTTCTTGTATTATCTAGATACCTCTTACTTGAAAGTACCCTGCCTCTAAGGTCATGGCGCACAGCTGATGTGGCTTGCGCTTTAACGCATATACAGGAATGTGCCTGATGAATGATTATGAAGTTTTCAAGGAACAGTAGAGCTTTGACCATCTGCAAACATCTATAAGTGAATTGGCATCATGCCACCCAGCTCTATCGTTAGTTTAATCGGATTTGCCCTTAATTTTGAGCGCCTGACTGTACCAGTAAGTGCCCTGGTTTGTACCACTTTTATGGCAGGGTTTCCATGATGGACAGAAGAGCATCTATCACATCTTGCAGATTGTATCGGAGTCTGCCGACACCCGTTTCTTTTCCCAAGATCAAGTAATCCATGGTTACATCAAAATAGTGGCTGATCTCTACAAGCAGTTCTATGGAGGGGCATATTTGACCATATTCAATCTTTCGCAAAAATTGTTCACAGATATTCAAATCTACTGCCATCTGTTCCTGTGTAAGTTTCTTGTTTCCATTTCTCCGACCATTACGGAGCATTTTTATCCTTATGCCAAAAGCTTTTATGTCAAATCTCATCTATGTCACCTCCGAATTTCTGTTTTTCTGCAAGAAAGCAGAGGCGGATTGCGGCATCTGAATATATTTTGAGAGAAAAAAATACTCGAGGCGTTTTTGCTTCGAGTTCGGGCATGATTTAATATATAGTTACAGGCAAAAATTCTTGCTATATAAGGTTGCAAGAATACACTGATCAATTTAATGAAATTCTTTGTTCGCAGATAAGTGTCGTGT
Organism: Eubacteriales bacterium; assembly: GCA_034180455.1. Classification (GTDB taxonomy): domain Bacteria; phylum Bacillota; class Clostridia; order Christensenellales; family Aristaeellaceae; genus JAAZPT01. The sequence goes on along the minus strand of JAXFOG010000018.1, from coordinate 62,299 downwards.
ATGAATTCTTGTGATAACATAAATATCACCTGTCATTTCAAAAAAGGACGATAATTAAAAGCGACGGCAATTCATTTCCGCCGCTTCTCTGCGTTGAGCTTTCTCAGGTCTTAATGACTTTGTCAAACAAAGAAAGCGGGCATGGAAAGGCTTTTCTGTCCATGCCCGCTTTCTTAAACACGTCTTATCATGAGGCGCAAGTATGTTTTTTAGTATTTCGAATTAAAGTGACCTACGTAATCAAATGCTTCTTCCAATCTCTTAAATCCCTTTCTAAAGCTTGTGTATCGACAGTAAATATATCCAATTTGGGTAATTCAATTCTTTTTATTGATATGATTTTCATAATTATCACGTTCTCCAGTTGAAGGACTTCTTACGCGTTCCGATGAAGTTTTCAGAAGCTTCAAACGGAAAAACCCAGACTACAAGCGGTTCAGAGTGTTTTCAGTAAAAGTCAAACACTCGCAAGTATGTGCTTTATGGCAAACTGTTTTGATAAATGACATAAGGCTTTCCGGCTCCTACACTTATAATATCAGCTTTGACGCCGAATATGTCCGAGAGCATTTCCGGTGTTACAACAAGCTCCGGCCTGCCGTGAGAAACGATTCGACCGTCTTTAAGAACATAGATATAGTCGCAGAATCGGCACGCAAGATTCAGATCATGGAATACAGAAAGCACCGTTTTCTTAAGCTTTGAAATTGTTTCCATAACGAGCCATTGATAGTGTACATCCAGATGATTTGTAGGCTCGTCCAGCAGCAATATATCCGCTTCCTGGGCTAAAGAGCGGGCAATTAGCACCCGCTGTTTTTCCCCTCCGGACAATGTAGAAAAAGAGCGATCCGCCTTATCCTCCATTCCTACAAAGCAGAGTGCATAGTGGGCAATTTCTTTGTCCTCGTTTGTATCCGGTTCATAGTATTTTCTGTAAGGAGCTCGCCCCATCAACACCATCTCAAGAATCGAATAATCAAAATCCGAAGAATTTTCCTGACGCATAACGGTGACATGACGAGCAGTTTCCCTGTAGGAATAAGACTCCACCTCACGACCATTGATAAAGACTGTCCGTTTTTGGGGAGGAAGAGCACGATATATATGTTTTAGCAGGGATGTTTTGCCACTGCCATTTGGGCCGATTAGTCCGATAAACTGTTCATTTTCCACTCTCATAGACACATCTCGAAGTATTTCCATATCCGGCACCTTGTAAGACAGGTCGCGGATTTCCACCTTGTTTTCCATAACACAGACCTCACATTCTCCCATAGCGATTTTTTCTGTATAGCAACCAAATAAAGAACGGCCCACCGCAAAACGCGGTGAAGATTCCTACAGGTAATTCCTTCGGGGCTATGGCTGTGCGCGCCAGCACGTCCATCCACATCAGAAACAGCCCTCCGATAAGGAAGGAAAACGGGAATACACGCCTATGATCGGAGCCGAGAAGGAAACGCACCACATGAGGAACGATAAAGCCGATAAACCCGATCACGCCCCCAACGGAAACGACAGCTCCGGTTATGAACGACACAACGATAATTGTTGTCCGTTTTAGCGCTCTTACATCAAGCCCGAGGCTGACGGCTGTCTCATCGCCTTGAGAAAGCAAATTATATGCCCGCGACATAAGCATCAAAATAACAGAACCGGAGACCGCTGCAATGCACGGGAAACCGATGGTGTTCCAGCGCGCACTGCTCAGACTGCCCATCGTCCATGCGGTGATATTTCTGACCGTATAAGTGTCCGGAGCTACAGAGATGAAAAATTGAGTAGTCGCAGTAAGAATTACACTGATTGCCATACCAGACAAAACCAGACTGCTGGCTGAGCCTGCGCTTCCAACTCTTCCGACAGAATACACCAGAAATAGCGCCAGCATAGCCCCAGTGAAAGCCATTCCTGATATTAGAATGCTTGACCTTGAGAACGCACCGCCGAGAACAAAGGCAAACGCTACCGCTGCTGAAGCGCCGCTTGATGCCCCTAAAATATAAGGATCTGCCATAACATTCTGTGTAACTGCCTGCATAGCTGCGCCTGCTACAGCAAGTCCGCCTCCGGCAGCCAGGGCTAACAGAACACGGGGAAATCGTAGCTCCCAAACAATGCTGATCGCGGAACGTTGTAGCTCTATTCCCTGAATCCCAAACATCTTAGTGCGAAGTACATCCAGTACTGTCCTTGGCGTAAGCTCCGCTGTCCCGAGCAAAATACCGCCGAGAATACTGAAAAAAATCGAAATAATAAGTACCGGCAACAACGCCGCTAAAAGCTTTTGGGGGCGCTTATTTTCCCTTTTGTTTTTTATTGCTGTCTTCATATTCTTCTCCAATTAATTCTCTAAAATCAGGGCAGGTGCCTATGAGATCTTTATAACTACCACTTGCTATAGCACGACCATCCTTTACCATTACTACCCTGTCAGCGCTGCGAATGGTTGAAATACGATGAGCAATTACCAAAGTTGCACGGCCTCTCTTTAGATGGGATACAGCTTCATTGATCATGCGCTCGTTTTCGGCATCGAGATTGGCACTGGCTTCGTCTAACACCAGAATAGGTGCATTTTTCAAGAAAGCCTGGGCAATAGACAATCTCTGTTTTTCTCCGCCTGACAAACGCAAGCCGCGTTCCCCGATCAGAGTTTTATAACCGTCCGGCAGCTTGCTGATAAAGTTATCTGCTCGTGCCAGCTGTGCGGCTTCGCGAATCTCGAAATCAGAGGCGTCTAGGCGCGCAAGACGCAAATTTTCTGCCACACTTACATTGAACAGGTATACCTCCTGTGGAACAACGGTGACTGCGCGGCGAAGGCTGTCAACGCTAAGCTCACGAACATCGAGACCGTTTATGGTTATTTTACCGGCATCAACATCCCAAAACCGTTGCAAGAGTCGGGCCACAGTAGTCTTTCCTTCACCTGATGCCCCCACAAGAGCTACGGTTTCTCCGGTATGAAATTCAAAGTCCAAGCCCTTCAAAACAGCAGTGCTCGGCTTATCCTCTCCGGTGGCTGGATACGAAAAGCTCACGTTTTCAAAGCGCACAACAACTCCGTCACAGCATTCGACGGTTTCCTCTCCGCTGTCTTGTACTGCAGGCTGCATGTCAAACAGAGCAAGAACTCTCTCTGCCGCGCCAAAAATAAGACCGTAATTTGTGCTCATAGACAGAGCTTCCTGAATTGGAACGAAAATTGCGGAAGATAAAACAAACAGCGGCATCAGCCATATGACTGGTATTTTACCCGCGACTACTAGCGCCACTGCCGCAATATTCGCAGCAAGAGACGCCAGACCCATAATCAGCGTAATGCCTCGGTTCTCATCTGCACGGCGCTTGGCGTATGCAATGGAGGCTTCGGAACAATTCCGATCAGCACAATAGAAACGTTTCATATACTCCTGCTGCCAGCGGAAGGATATAATGTCCTTGAGACCCTGCACTCCATCAACGATAATTGCATGAAGAATTCCCGTTGCCTGCTTTACTTTGCTGCCTTGTTCATTGGCTTTACCTGCGGTATAGCGCGGAATTAATATCAGCAAAACAATGAACGGAAGAATTATTGCCGGTAGCAACCAGGAAAGCCACCCCATGAAAATCAAGGCTGCGGCCGGAACAGCCACGGCCACGACCAACTGTCCGATGGTGTGAGCATAAAACCATTCAAGCTGCTCCACGTCACCAAGAACGATGCTGATCATATCTCCGCTTCGTTTGCCCATTAGGGCCGCCGGAGCTAAATCGTTCAGTTTATCATAGCAGCGATCCCGAAGCTGTGTAAGTATTCTGTATGCCATATCATGGCTGACCTGTACGTCAAGATATGAAAAGAGAGCCGTGAGGAGTACAAGTATGCCCGTAGTCGCCAAAAGGCGGACAACATGGCTGGTATCTCCTATCAATACACTGCTTACTAGGTATGAGGTGGCCAAGCTGGTCAGCAATGGCAGTAGCTTAAAACTCATGTTGCATAAAATAGCAGCAAACAGATACCAACCAAAACCTTTAATATAGTGGCTCAACCGGACAGCGTAGCTGATTCTTGTTGTTTTATTCTTCATAGTAATCGCCTCCTGTCAGCTGATTCCCCATCAGCGTGCGATAACGCTCTGATGTTTTGAGAAGCTGGTCATGAGTTCCGATATCTGCAATCATCCCGTTTTCCATTAAAATAATCTGGTCGGCTGCCTGTATGGTGGCAAGCCTGTGCGCTATCACAAGCGCCGTTTTCCCTTGGCTCAATGTTTGAAGACTCTGCTGGATTGCCATTTCATTGCGTCGGTCTAAGGAAGATGTAGCCTCATCCAGAATTACAATGGGTGCATCTCTCAAAAATGCTCTGGCTAACGCAATTCTCTGCCGCTCACCGCCGGAGAAACGAGCACCACCTTCGCCGAGCAAAGTATTATATCCGTCCGGAAGGCTTACAACAAAGTCGTGAATATTTGCCTCTTTGGCAGCTCTTACAACATCTTCGTGGCTAGCTCCCGGCCTTCCGATCAGTATATTCTCTTCCACTGTTCCATAAAACAGACGGCAGTCCTGCCATACTGCTGCGATTTGATTTTGTATGCTCCAGACAGTTTTATCGTTAAGTCGTTTTCCGTCTACTATAACCGCACCATTCTCAACGGAATAAAAACCGGCAAGAAGGTTGGCAATGGTCGATTTCCCACTGCCTGACATTCCTACAAGCGCAGTAGTTGAACCATGTGGAATAGTAAAAGAAATATCTTTCAAAACATCGCCGTCTTTTTCATTATATGAAAAGAAAACTCTGTCAAACCGAATATCTCCCTTAAACGGCTCAACTGCTTCTGTACTAAGCAAATTTACAGCTGAAAGGGACAGCTTCCCTTTTGCGGCAAGTAATTCTGTTATGGAATAGGAAGCCACTACACCGCGATAACCCAGATGCCACGCACTGATAAGCGAATTCATGGGCATAAAGCATGCGCCTATGAGAAATAAAGCATATACCAGATTGCTCTGTGTCATGTTCTCTGCCACGCACTGATATGCAGCCACGGCAATGGAAACCGCGCCTCCAAGCCCGATAAAAAATTGCAGAGCCACATTTTCCAACGTAGTAATACGGAGCTGGCCCATAATCGCCCGGCGCAGAGCCTCTCCCTTATCGTGTATAAGCGCTTTCTGACGATCGTCGGCATTAAACGCCTTTAGCGTTGACATACCTTGCAGGCTATCCAGGCAGTCGCTGTAATATTGGCTATATGCCCACATCTCTTTCTTACCGCGCTCGCGCATGAGAAAATAGAACAACATAGGGCATAGTGTCATCCCAATGCAGCCTGCAACACAGATCCACGCCGTCAAAGCATTGAAGTGCATAAGCACTGCAATCAGTATGACTGCGTTAATTAAGGCAGAAATGGCCGCGGGAAGGTAGATTGTGTAATACTCATTGAGGTATTCGACTTTACTGGATACAGTGGAGGCAATATTTCCGGTGCGTTCTTTGCCCATGTAAGCGGGGCCGAGAGAAAACAGCTTGTTGAGCAGACTTGCTCGCAATGCCGTTTTTATTTCAAGACTGCAGAGCTCCGAGACAATGGCTTTTCTTTTTGAGAGCACAAAGCGGGTCACGAGCAGGGCGGCAACCACTAAAAAAATCTGCCAGGTTCGAGAAAAAAACAGGATTCGGGTCTCGCCCTGAAGCATGCGAATGATAAAAGCAATACAAAGTGAAACCGTTGTTCCTAAAGCTGTTATCAAAAGCTGAAGCAAACAAGAACCGACTATCAACGCTCCATGTCCACGAGCGAAATTCACAAGATATTTATTGATAAACATGCAGTAGCCTTCTACCTCCTACCGAATTACAAAAAGGGGAGCTTGCCGTCCGCCCCCCTTTAATCATTATTTTCTTATAAGTTATGGGTGTACTGCATTTGCTAACTGCTCTACTATGCTTATATTTTCCAAACTGGGGAACATTGCAAGACCCGGAACCACTATGAAACGATTATTTTTGACTGCATCCATATTTGCCGTGTCAGGATTTTTCTTCATCTCGGCAATTTTTTCATCAGCGTAGCCGCTGCCATAGTAATCACAAACTAAGATATACTTAGGATCTCGTGCAATCACCTCTTCCCAAGATACAGTTATAAATCCGCCATCGACATCGTCAAAAATATTTTTGCACCCTGCAAGTTTCAGCATGTAGAGCTGCAGGCCGGTGTTGCCTATAGTGGACATTGATGTTCCACCACCCGTATCCGAATCATAGTAAAAAACAGGGACAGTGCCTAAACCGCTGACCTTTTCTTTTACGGCGGTTTCTCTGGCGCGAAGATCTTTTACTAACTCCTCTGCTCGCTCTTCCACACGAAAGATTTTTCCGATGTTTAAAATATCGTGATAAGTATTTTCAAAAGTCGGATCTTTCGCATAGGTCCCCTCTGTTGCGTAAATCTTTACGCCCGCCTTTTGAAAATCCTCTGCCGCGCCTACGCTTTTGGGGAAAAAAGAATAGTAATCGCCAAAGACAAATTCTGCGTTTGTATTCAGTACCGTCTCAAGAGACGGCACACCATAGTTTCCTTCTAAAATTGGAAGCGAGCCGACCGCTTCTCTGTATTCTTCAGATACCTGATCCAAAATATACATACTCGGCGCAATGGCTGTGAGCTTATCCTGAAGTCCCAACGCCACCATGATTTCTGCTAAACTGTAAGACAGCGCTACAGCACTCTCCGGCGCTTTCTCGTAGGTGGTAGTAATCCCCATATTCTCAATCGTAACAGGTTCGTCCGGCTTTTCTTTTTCGGATGTTCCTGATATCGGAGTCGTTGTTTCAGCAGAAGAAGACGTGTCGGGGGCAGCAGCCTGGCTGCAAGTGCAAAGGCTTAACATCAGTGCCGCACATAGAAACAGGCTAAGAAATCGCTTTTTCATTTCGTATAATCCTTTCAAATAAATTTATTAGTTAGTTTTTACTAACTTCGTGGCGTCAAAAATGCAGTAACTGTATAGTTGAATTGACTGCATAAGTAAGCGCTCTCGATTAAAAGTTTAACAGCTTATCTTAAATTCGTAAACGCATATATGTGGTATGGCAGTTGCATTTATGTCCGCTTTTGCGCGATTTTAATAATTTTGTGTAATTATTTTAAGCAGTGAAAGGTTTGAAACCATTCGTAAGCTGTATCAACACAATCTATGCCTGGGAAGACTTTTTTTATTCCGACCGGAATAAATCTCTCGTTCTGCACGGCGGATGTATTTGCAATCTCTTGAATCCTTTTGAGAAATGCTATTTTTTGCCGCCCATCTTCTGATGAATGAAAGCAGTGCACGAGAATCACCTGCGGATCAGCTTCTGCGACTTTTGACCACTCAACTAGCGTAAACAAACCCTCTCTACTTTCAAAAATATTGATTCCGCCAGCAGCGCCGATCATATAGCTCTCCAATGTCTGACCACAGGTCAGCGCTTTATTGTCCACAGCAGAGTCAAAGGCAAATACTCGAATATCGGGTTTGTTTTGTGCTGTCAGTTTGCTCAGTTCATTTGCTTTCGTTGTCATGTCGCTTATTAGTTCAGCTGCCTGCGATTCACGGTCAAATATCTTACCCAGATTCCTGAGGTCTTTATATATGCTCTCAAATTCGCAACAAGGCACGTAGCTTGCCGTAGTGGCATAAACGTGAATCCCTTTTTGCTCAAACTCATCGGCGTCGGCTATCCCGTTATAGCGCTGAAAGCTGTAGCCAGTGCCTATCACAAGCTCAGGCTTATAGCCGCATACAGCTGAAAAATCCGGCAATCCGTTTGAATTTTGTGCCGAAATAAACGGAATGTTTGCTATAATACTGCTGTATTTTTCGCTGCAATCCGACAGATAACTTTCTGCAGAGGCTATGCCGCAAAGCTTGTCGGCAACTCCGAGCGCAACACACATTTCGGCTGCGCAATAGTCCAGACATACAACTCGATTTGGGATACTATGAAACCGATGAAGGCGTCCCATGTTTTCAACCAAGACAGAGCTTTCGCTCTTGTTGGGAAAAGTCGGTAAGCCCTTTTGAGATGGCGAGCAGCACTGCTCCGATCCGTGTACGATTTGAATTCGATATTTCCCGGGAGTTGTTCCATACTTTGTTTTAAAAACGCGGGAAAAATACGTTTTGTCGCACAGTCCGCAGGATGCGGCAATCTCGTCGATTGATAGCGGAGTTTCCTTTAACGCTTTGCAGGCGGCTTCCAGCCGAAGCTGCATTAAGTACTGCTGAGGGCTAATCCCACATTCGCGCCGGAACCGTTCGTGCAGCGTTGAGCGCGAAACGCCCAAAGCATCAGCTAGATTCTGTAAGGAGATATTTTCCGCAAAGCTGCGTTGCAAATATCGACTTACATATGCGAAGTAATCGACATTTGGAGCTCGTTCCGCACCGCTTATACACTCTGCATAGAACCGGTGTATAATGCTGTACAAGTCTGCCGTGATCTCTATGCGCGACAGAACGGTTTTACTGTGCAACGAATCCATTATCCTTGTAAAATGTGAGTAGAAAAAAGACGGATCTCTCATCCTTCGTCCCCAACATTGGCGAAACGGATTACTTCGCGACATTTGTTCTATTATCTCCCTACCGATATCCGACAGTCTCGCTGCGTGGTATGTCGCAATAAAGTATTCCGCCTTCGCAGTCTGCGCATCAATGGCGATGCGTTTGTCAGCCGCAACGTGAAACAGATAATTTGTATTTACCTGATAGGGAATCTCATCTATGCTTATCCGACTGTCTTTACTTACGACAAAGACAAAAGAGCTGTTTTCAAGCTGTTCGGTTATGGACTGCCCGGTAAGCAAACCGTGCTTTATGCCTACCACCTTTATAGACGAGGAATCCCATATTATGAGGTCATCCTCAAATTTTTTAAATTTCTTTTCTGCCATATTTTTTTGACTGTTGCCTTGTTTTTTCGGAAACAGCTTTTAGTTCCTCCTTGCAATTCAAATTTGCAGTACGTCAGGAATTGAGACTTGACTTTTTTGTGCAGGGGTGTTCGCAAAAATAAATCTAATACAAGCGTACATAACCAAGCCTTTTGAAAAGGTTTAAAACTCTCAATAAACCGGACTTTAAGCATTTCTTACTTTCTTCACATTGCGATTCATTAAACGCCTTCCCAAATATCTGTATGCAAAAGCTTTGATTGCGGATATCTCCTGACAATGGTTTTTCAATAATTCATCTGGAGAATCATATACACCAAAATCCTGAGTGATCCCTTCGCTTTGTATGTAGGTGTTATTTCTGTCAAAATCAATTACAGGGTGCTGAAAATCATTTACCGCAACACCGTAACCGCAAAAAGAGCCGGTGCAGCCTGCAAATTTTTTCTGCAGCCCGGATAAGTATTTTTGATCCAGTATAAACGCCTCCAGCTCGTAGCATTTATCTTCAAAATACACTTCAACCCAGCTGTGGATTATGTTCTGAGGGGCGTTTTTGTAGACGAAACCGCTCATTGCACCTTTTTGTAGCTGCTTGTCTATCGTAAATCCATGCACCCGGCAGGGAATTCCACACCCACGAAGCAAAGCCATGAAAAGAGTTCCTTTTGTATTACACTGACCATATCCGTCTTTAAGAACTTTAGATGCAAGAATCCTGTCATCAATATTGTATCCGAATGCAACTTCGTCTCTTACAAAGTTATAAATAGATTTAAGGCGATCAAATTCATCTTGTTCTTTCCAACGCTTCGTCTCTATTAGTTTTTGAATAATCGGATTTGAAAAATCCAGCATTGGGGTCTTTTCTAAGTATTGATTCATTTTATATTCCCTCGCCATTTCCGATTCATTAATTTCTTTCTCTTTAGACGGCTGATTAAGCAGTTTTATCCACTTCTTTTGTCTGTGCGAGTAAAATGCTTTTGCCCACAAATATACAAAGGGTGTTTTCCATCCTGCACATATTTTCACCTCGTCGGTGTATTCAGTTTTGCCGTCAGCAGTTTCTTTGAGAATAATTCGATGATTCCATACGGGGCAAAAGGGATTGCCCTCATTTGTATAGATGTTGTCCGGGTTGAATTCCCTGACATTAATAGCATGAACACCGAGCGCAATGAAGCCAAACATCTTAAAATCGAAAGAGAAACTTCTGCCGACTTCCCAAACCAGTTCGGTTTGTCCATAGTTGCTTTTGAATGTTGCGTAGGGCTTGGCAATATATGCAAGTGTATCAAATCTTTGCAGCAGTGCAAAGGCATTGCTTTTGTTCGCTGGAAAAACGGAAATCTTTTTGACAGTCATTTTCATTTATCATTCCTCGTTTCCGAAGCGGGTAGTCGCCGTCTGCAAAGCATGTGTGTTCATGGAAGAACGGTATGCCCTACAAACCGAACATTACATAATCAAGATTGCAAAGATAGGGCATATATTCTTCGTATCCGCAGCGCTTAGTGAAATCAGAAAGAGGGCAGACAAGATTATGGTAGCTGAAATCATAACCATATTCGGGCGAAATCTGCGTTTTCGTTTCAAAACTGCCGGGATTTTTTGCCGCATTTGCAGCGTTTTTAGCGTCTTTTTTCATAAACATTTTATTGAGAAGCTTGTATTTCCGCTCAATTCACCTATGATTTTTCTGACAAACGAGGGGATTTTCAAGGTCAGGCGTTCATAGCACATGACCATCAGGTGTCCCGTTTCTTTCAAGGCAATATTATATTTTTAAGCGTCTCGCCCATGGCGACAAAGACATACGTGGCCGTCAGGTTACGCATGCCGCTGACACGCTTTCCGCCTGTATATGGGAATCGCTCAAGAAGCTCTGTTTCATAAAAGTTCCATATCTCATTGAATATGTCGCTGTACTTCTTTCCACTTACCTTCTCCAATTCGGAAGAAATCAGAGAAAGCATTTTATCCATATCTTTTTTCAGCTTATTTTTATTCCCAACATAATACGCATGCATTGTCATTCGTTTACCTTCTTTAATGCAAATGGTCGTCATTTTATTATCAATGAGTTAGACAGAGCTAACCAGTATTAGTATACATTCTTTTGTTGATAAATTCAAGATATTTCGATGTATAGCACAACCTATGGTACACATTTAGCAAACCTGCTAATACGTGTCAAGCCCAAAAATGAAAATTTAGAATCCCGGAAATTGGCATAACAAACCTGACCTGCAACAAAATAGATTGCAGATCAAAACTCTTGTGCTTTTGCGGTTACGTCATTCAGCGGCTTCTGCCGCGGTCAAAAGCTCTTTTACTTTTGCATAGTAGACTCATCTCTGCAGACTCTTATGGAAATCCCTTAACTAAAAAGTCAATGTCTTGAGTGGCTCTATTTTGTACACCTAAAGAATAAGTTAATAGCATACCACCCTTAAGCGTAAAATTTTCTCTATGTACGCTATTAGAAAGTAGCTTCAAAAATTCATCAAAGCAAAATTTACTTAATGCCAAATTATAATTTAAGCCAAACTCCTTTGCTTTATTTCTTAGTTTCTGTGTTACGCTATCCTTATTCATATACAATTACCTCTAGTATCTCTTCAATTTGCCGTGCTATTTCAAATTCCTTAGCGTACTCTCTCAGGTTCCATATATTTTTAGAATCTTTCTTGATATATAGATTCCAAGCCTTAGAAAATATCTCTGTATCTTGATTTTTTCTATCTCTTACCAAATCACAAATGGTTCTTTCCATATCATAAGCATATACAGAATTTCCCATATCCGTTTTAATTTCAACCTTACCACGTTCATACCATTCTTTCTTTACTTGATGAACAATCACAGAGTCCTTAATACGCCATGCATTATAACCTTGCTTTACGGTTACCTCATTAGTAAAAGGCAATCTATCTGTCAGTCTATGCAGATACAGTGCTGTTTGATAGGAATAAATGCAAGCCTTTTTTTGGAGTTGAAAAAAGTAAGGTAATATTTGATATTTGTCATCTTCATCAAGTGGTGAAAAAACTAAGACAAAAGCTGTAATATCTGTTGTACTTGAAAGGTCAAGGCCACCATAGCAAACTCTACCTTCAAGTTCTTCTTTATTAACTTTAAAGTTACATAAATCCCATTTGTCCATTGGCATCCATCGAACTGCTTGTTTTACCCATTGATTAAGCCTTAATTGTCTGAAAGAATTCTCCTCCGCTGGGTTTTGCTTTGCAGACTCACAAGCAGCTTTTACCTTGTCAATCCCAACTGTAACTCCGAGAGACGGATTTGCTTTCTTCCATACTTTAGGATCTGTCCAGTCATCGTCTCTATCTGCTCCGTATATTACAGGATAAAAGGTTGGATCAGTTTTTCTGCCTTCCAAAATATCTGCTGCTTTTTGATGAGTTTCGTAGCATATTGATTTAGTGTCTGTACCAGCTGTTGTTATAAGGAAATATAAAGGTTGCGTTCTAGCGTCACCTGAACCCTTAGTCATTACATCAAATAACTTTCTATTAGGCTGGGTATGAAGTTCATCAAAGACAACACCATGTATATTAAAGCCATGTTTTGAATAGGCCTCGGCAGATAGAACTTGATAAAAAGAGTTTGTAGGAATATATATCATTCTTTTTTGTGATGCTAATATCTTTACTCTTTTAGAAAGTGCAGGATTCATCCTAACCATATCAGCTGCTACATCAAAGACAATAGTTGCCTGCTGTCTATCTGCTGCGCAGCCATATACCTCTGCTCTTTCTTCTCCATCACAGCAAGTTAAAAGAAGGGCAACAGCAGCTGCAAGTTCAGATTTTCCCATCTTCTTTGGTATTTCAATATAGGCTGTATTAAATTGTCGGTATCCCGTATTTTTTACAATACCAAATAAGTCTCTTATGATTTCTTCTTGCCATTCAATAAGCTTGAAGTCTTTACCTGCCCAAGAGCCTTTTGTATGTTTCAAGCATTCAATAAAAGCTACAGCAAAATCTGCTTTATATTTATCATAGCGAGAAGATGAAAGCATGAATTCGCTTAGCTTATATCGTTTTGTCATTTCTTTCCTTTCAAAATTCTTTTTGACTCTTTTCTTATCTCTGCTCTTTAAATCCCAGTTTATATGCTTCTTCAACCATTTTCTTAAGACTCCAAACTGATATTTCCAAAAAGTCTTCTGAGTCGTCCATTCTAGTTTCTAGGTCGCCTCTTTCTTCAATCTCTGTACTGCATTCTTTTGCAATCTTCAGTAAGCTATCTTTTATGTTTTTCTGAATTTCTAGCTATCTCCTTTGCTTTTTGTATGTACATATACCCATACTATCGAAAACAAGTCAAGTAATTTATTGCAAAAAAACGCTTATTTTTAGGGTTTATTCGCTTATTTTTCTTACTTTATCAATCTTATATATAACATTTAATGACGATCCATTATCCCAGCTGACCATTATAGATCCTATGTCATCAACTCCTAGCACCGTTCCTTTTGTGCCACATGGTGGTGCTTGTTCATCATCCATTCTAATTAGTTCCACCCGGCATCCAATTGGATATTCTTCTCTGACTCTTTGCACAATTATTTTGCTTGGGTAATTCATAGTTCTCCCTCCACTGCTATTTGTATGTACATATATTGCTCTAAAAGAGATAAATAGCAAGTAGGAATCCACTGCTCCCATCAAAAAGACTACCAAGAGTCAATTGTTTACTCATTGCTAGTCACCTCGCTAAAGTTATATCCTTTTCCGTTTCTTAAAACTTTTACATCCTTATCTGTTCCGACCTGTTCAATGTATCGTTTTATGATTACATCGCAGTATTTCTCATCAAGTTCTATGGTATAGCAAACCCTATCAGTTTGTTCACAAGCGATAAGTGTAGAACCACTTCCACCAAATGGATCAAGAATAATCGAATTGCTCATAGATGAATTTTTAATTGGATAAGCAAGCAGTGGCACTGGTTTCATTGTAGGATGCTCATCATTTTTCTTTGGCTTATCAAATTCCCAAATGGTAGACTCTTTCCTTCCTGTATACCAGTTATGTTTTCCTTTTTTCTTCCAACCATAAAGGATTGGTTTATGAAAAGTCGCCGCTTTTATGCGACGAACTTGGCTCTCAGACGCAGCCTGCGTCGAATACCTCGTAGACCTCATCTATAATCCGGTTGTTCATGTTTTGTTATCCATAAAAATTCGTTTACTCTTTATTTTGAATCATAGAAAAGCGACTAAGATTTTTTGTTCTTAGTCGCTTTAAAAATAATCTGTACGTTCTTGAAAAAGCTATTAATTACCAAACCCAACAATTGGTTATGGTTTACAGGAAAAATTTATCATTTTTATAATTTCCAGTTGGCTGCTCGTTCTCTTGCCTTGATGAACATTGAGTAAATACCTTCCATGTTTATCAGATCGCTATGTTTACCCTCTTGCACTAATTTGCCGTCATCAATCACTAAGATTTGATCGGCTTTTCTCACAGTAGAAAGTCTGTGAGCTATGGAAACTACCGTATGCCCTTTTGACAATTCTTCGATAGCCGCCAGAATCTCATACTCATTTTCAGGATCGACCGAGCTGGTCGCTTCATCCAAAAGGATGATCGGTGCATTTTTAAGTAACGCTCTGGCAATGGAAACCCGCTGCTTTTCTCCGCCGGAAAGGGAGCTTCCCCCTTCGCCGACCATGGTGTTATAGCCATCAGGAAGTTCCATAATAAAATGATGACAACGCGCCTTTTTAGCAGCTTCCACCACTTCTTCATGGCTTGCTTTTGGATTTGCAAAGCGGATATTGTTCTCAATGGTATCTTGGAAAAGATATACATCCTGAAAAACAAGAGAGAGATTTTTAAGCAGACTTTCGACTTTATAATCCCGTACATTCCTGTTTCCCAATCTGATTTCACCGCTGTCAACGTCATAAAAACGGGATATCAAATTGATAATAGTGGTTTTCCCAGAGCCGGAGGGCCCTACTATTGCTGTCTTTGAGCCTTGAGGAATAGTGAATGATATATTTTTTAGAATCGGATTTCTCTTATCGTAACTAAAGCTTACCTTGTTAAATACAATGTCTTGATTTCTTACGGCTTCCAAAGTACCGTCGCTTATTTCAGGTATATCTAAAACTTCGTCCAAATACTGCATGTTGGCAGGGTTTTTTACCATCAGGATTGCCGCATTTTCAAGCTGCTTTAGACCGCCAAAAATCATAAAGCCTGCCGCCGAAACGGTGAGTGCTTGTGGCAATAAAACCTCTCCCTTAGTGTAAAGATAACAGGAAAAGAGTGTGACAAGCAGGCTCGAAAGATTGATGACGGTCGTAAAAATTCTTGAACAAATAACAAAAACTATTTCAAAATGTACCTGAGAAAGTCTGAGCTCCTCAGAAGCATTCTTCAATTTAGAATGTATTTCTTCTACAACACCTGTATCCGCAAATGGAAAACTGCGAAGCACGGTAATACCGCTAATGCTATCAACAAGGGCATCACCCACCTTGGTAATTGCAGCGTGTTCCCGGACAATCTCTTTCTTTGCTTGATTTATCATAAGAAACACACAGAGCCAAATCAGAGTTAAACAAATTAAGGTTAAAATTCCGATTTTAGTATTTACGCCAAACATACCAATCAAGAGGAAAAAGGATATTGAAATGCCGGAAACAGCAAAGTCAATACTCATTGACAAGTAGTTTTCAAGACTTTTCATGACATTAGTAAAAGCCGCCATAATTCTTGAAAGACTCTGTTCGGCAAAATATCCCATAGGAGCTTTTTTAAGCTTTTCGCCGACTGCAAGTCGGTAATCCTTAAAAATACCAAAGAAAACACCATCGCTAAGACCGCTTTTCGCCCAACCTGTCAGAAAATTGAAAAGGAAGGAAGCAAACAGCACGCCGAAAATCGTCCAAATATGGCTGCCGGTAGTCTCATTCATCCAACCAAATGCAAGAAAGAGAGAGAAAAAGCCAAATAACATGGAAGCGTTTTGCAGAAAAATAAGGAACATTCCCGCTTTCAGGCGGTTTTTATACTGTCCTGCTAATTTAAACGACAATCTGATAAACTTCATCTCTTATTCCTCCCCTAAATATTGTTTCCACAGACTTGCATAGAGTGGTTCTTTCATCAGATCATCATGTCTGCCCTTGGCTATAATTTGACCTTTATCAATTAAAATGATTTGATGTGCCTGCTTGATGGTATTCAACCTATGCGCGACGATCACAAGATTTTTTCCCTTTACAAGATGAGATATTGCTTCTTGAATAAGCGCTTCATTCTCCGGATCGGCATAAGCGGTTGCCTCATCTAAAATAATGGTTGAAGCTGGCTTCAAGATAGCTCTGGCAAGCGTTATTCGTTGGCGTTCACCGCCCGACATTGCGCCGCCCGCTTCGCCTGCTTTGGTATCGTACCCGTCAGGCAGCGCCATGATGAACTCATGACAATGCGCAGCCTTTGCCGCCGTAATAATTTCCTCTTCCGTCGCGCCCGGCTTGCCGAGACGAATATTATCTCTGATACTTACATCGAACAGGAAGTTATCTTGAGAAACGAAAGAAACCTCTTCAGCAAGCTGATTAAACGAGATATTCCTCGTATCCACGCCGCCAAGAGAAATTTCACCTGACGACTGATCCCAAAAACCCGCCAAAAGTTTTGCAATCGTAGATTTACCTCCGCCGGAAGGACCTACAAGTGCGGTTACTTCGCCAGGCTTGGTTTCAAAGGAGATATGGTGCAATACTTCAGTTCCATCGTGATAAGAAAAGCTTATATCGTCTAATTTAATTCCTTTATTTTTGTCGATAGCCACTCTATTGCCAGCATCAGGGCGTTTTTGGGCAGGCATATCAAGCAGTTCTTGTATAGACACCCAGGTATTGGATGCCATCTGAAAGAGTTCAAAACTCATCATGATCGCATAAGCCTGCGGAAGAATGGCAATCGGCAGGATAAGTGATAAAAGCAGAGTTTCGATGCATATTTGTCCGTTCCCATATAAATAAAAAGCTAATGGCATACTCACTATCTGCGGCGTCATCATTGCTGCAGTCATTAAGGCTTTACCAAACCAGCTTTGCTTCCACCACTTCATTGTGGAGAAATGATAGAATTTCACTGCATCTGCAAATTTTCCGTAAGAAACCTTATCTTGTGCAAAAGCTTTGATGACAGGGATTCCACGAACATATTCAGCACTTCTATCCGCAACATTGGCGTAGCTTGATAGCCAGACAGCCATCCTGCTGCGGTATTTGTACATCATCGTTGCCATCCCTATAAAAACAACAGGCAGTGGAGCGAAAATTGATAAGCCTATACGCCAATCCAAGAAAAACAAAATAATCACACAAAGTATTGGATGTAAAAGGCGGCTTGGCAACTCCGGCATGAGATGGGCTACCCAATCTTCCATATCCGCGACTCGATCCATAATAATCACCTTGATCTTACCGACCGGATTATCCACCAGGTATCCCATTGGAATCACCTTCAGTTTTTCAAATAGAGTCTGTCTAAGTTTTTCAAGTATGGAAAAGGATGTTTTATGTGAAATGGTTGTGCTGAATCCGGTAAGTGTAAAGTAAAGCAATAATGAACCCATGGCGAGCAAAGCATATTTCAGAAGTTCATCAAAACCGGTCGGATTGCCGCCGGCACTTTTTATAAGCCAACCGGCAGCGTAAGCACTAAA
Source organism: Eubacteriales bacterium (assembly GCA_034180455.1). Taxonomy (GTDB): domain Bacteria; phylum Bacillota; class Clostridia; order Christensenellales; family Aristaeellaceae; genus JAAZPT01. Next base: position 44,621 of record JAXFOG010000018.1, on the reverse strand, counting down.
GAAATAGGTGGCGAAACTAAAAATCTCTCCAAGGCAGGCAAAAATAACAGAAAGCCACATTCTTCCCTTGTACTCTGGGGCAACGCTCATAAGTGCTTTGTTTAGACCATTCACACTGATTTTAGGCTGGTTTTCACTTTGCTCAATATCACTCTCGATCCGCTGCATAACCTCATGAGGAACGTCAAGATTTAAACTCTCTATCTCTTTTAGTAAATCTTCATTCCGCATAAGCTCCTTGCTGTTCGAAGCGCGTTCAAACTCTTCATCAAAATCAAATTTTTTTCTTTTCATATAAATCACTCCTTATTATTGGTTTCTGCCAAATTGTGACAAAGATTACTTTATGCTTCAACTTTTACTTGCTGCATTCGTAATTAGCCGAACAATCGGCATAGAAGTTCAGAATCTGTCGCATCAAATTGGAATCCGCACCGTACCACATTTCCCGATCCGCTTCAGCGTAGCCAGATAAATCCATCCCTTTTTCAAAAGAATCCCTGTACTTCGCTGTTTTATCATCGCAATAAACGTTCATATGTTGTCTGTTTTGCAGGCATGTGAGCGTAAAGCGTTCATCATCTTTGAAAGCTTTATAAAAATCATTATAGCCAATATTCGCGCTAATCATCTTATCCTTTGCGCCATGGGCAATGAATACTTTTGCCCGAGACATCTTTAGACTCTCTATGGCGGTCACATTCGCTATTCTCCCTGAGATTAGACGATTAAACAGTGTGATATAGGGGTAAAAGATTTTCCCTGATACACCGTTACAGGCAATGGGCAGTGTCATCTTGTTATATCCTGAAAGAGCCGCGATTCCGATGACTTCAGTATGGTTTTGAGCAACTGCGCAGGAATTATACGCACCCCAGCTATGCCCCCAAAGCAGTATTGGAATCCCTCTAAATTCGTCTTGCATCTTTACAAAGGTCATGACCGTGTCCAGATCTTTCAGCCCCTACGCATAGCTATAAATACCTTTCCCTTCTGAGTTGTCACAGCCCGTAGCATCATAAGTAAAAACACGGTAACCGTTGTTGACCAGAATATCAATAACATCAATATAGAGGATGTGTCCGCCTAAACCGAGTCCATGTTAAAGAACCACAATAGGTTTTGACCCATCTTTTACTTCATCCGTGTTTTGATATAGGTAGGCAGCAAGATTCAAACTTTTATCCGAAGGGACAAAGTATTCGGTACGCTTCAGATGCTCGTATTTAGAGATATCTGGATTCATGTTAGCGGGCGTTTCCTTACGTATGCTGCAATAGTGATAATATGCAGCAGACCCTATGATAAAAAAGCCTACAGTAAAAACTAAAAGAACAACGATGATTACGTTCCGAAAAATAACATTTTTGCGTCCTTTACCTGTCGTTTTCGCATGAAACGACGTTTCTGACGTTTGTGACATAGCGACCTCCGCGTCCAAATTTCATTTGATGATTACCGTTGTTTGTATTATTAGCGTATCCGATAGGCAAAAGTCAGCTGAATTTATAACAAAAATAATCGGCTCACGGTAAAAACATTTTATATTTTTGAATCCGGCTGTATCCTATGTGTTGTCATCCTATGAGAAGCATCAAGGTGTTCTCTCCATTTTTTTACAGTTGCATAATACCTGTAAAGGCCTAACAGCACAATGGCTCCGTCAACAATCGGCAAAACGTACCAAAGGCTCTGTCCTCCAAACAGAAGCGGAAGAAGAATAACAACTGGGATATAGAATATAATCTGCCTCAGCATGACCAGAATGCCGGCTGTTTTTCCGTCTCCAACCGCTTGGAAAAACGTCATGAGCATGATCATCACACCATAGATGATGAAGATGCTGTACATAATGCGAAAACTTGGGACAGCCAAAACCAGCGTTTGATTAGATAAACCAAACAAGCGGAGAATGGGTTTCGCGAAAGCTTCTCCCGGGAGCCAAAAGAAAGCCGCCAAAACAATGGAGCTAACCGTGAAAACGTTAAAAATTTCTTTCACTCTGGCAAATTGCTTCGCGCCGAAATTAGCGCCTATAGCGGGTTGAAGCCCTTGGCTCATCCCCCAAAGCGGAATGAAAGAGAAAGCCTGTATCCTTAAAGAGGCTGCCATAATAGCCGCCGCCGTATCCCCGCCGTAATGAAATGCTTGGCTGTAAAGAAAGCGCTGCTGGATGATCGTTAAAACCTGCATAAGCATTGCGGATACGCCGACGGAAAACATTTCACCAGATATTTCCGGTTCCTGTTTGAGCTTACCGATCTTTACAACTTCACTTTTTGCTTTGAAATACCAAAGGGTAAATAGTGCCTGAAGGAATTGTGCTGTAATGGTTGCAATCGCCGCACCTTCTATGCCGCGCTCTCCCATAAGCGTCATCAGAATCGGATCCAGGACGATGTTGATACCTGCTCCAATTGCCATAATCATCATGGCTCGTTTCATCAATCCTTCGCCACGCATTACCATATTGGCAGCTTGAGCAAAATTTACAAAAATGGAACCGATAAAAATGATGCGCAGATACCGGGCGGACAAATCCAAAAGCTCTCCGCCTGCACCGAAGAGCATGAGAAGGTGTCTGCAAAAAACAAAACCCAAAACTGTAACAAAAGACGACAGCAATAAAATCCAGAAACAAAGATTTCCCATGATCTTGTCAATCTTTTCCTGATTTTGCGCACCAAGCGCTCTGGATAACAGGGACGCCGATCCGACCCCGATCAGCGTTGCGATTCCCGTGTTAATATAGGTAAACGGCATTGCGATTCCCACGGCGGTCATCGCCTTCTCTCCCAAAATTTGACCAGCAAAAATTCCGTCCATTAATGGGTAAAGACCGATGACGATCATGCCCAGGATGGCTGGCAGCGAGAGCTTTAACATGATGCTGAACGGTTTTTCCGTTAGAAGTTCCTGACTGTTTTTGTTCATCTTAATCAATCTCTTTCCTATTTTCTTTTAAAACATCAACAATAATATTTTCCAGAAGAAGGCGTTTAGAAACAAAATCTTGCCGGACGCCTAATGTTTCGCAGCCTAAAATCAGCGTATTGATAAAATCATTGATAAACGTCCACGTTTCCTCAGAAAAATCTCTATATCCATGATTCGTCAGCATTTGTGTAAGTTGGCAGATACTGCGTTCTCTAAGCTTTTGATAAAGGCACAGCAGCTGTTCATCCTCCTGCATGGACTGTAAAAACATCACATATACAGGAATAAATGGGTTGCTATCCAAAGCCTTATCAACGATGATTTTTGCTAAAGTCCTTGCACTCAACGGCTCCGTCAGTTCCCTAAGGCTTTCCGTGATTTTGTTTTCACGATAAACGCAACCTTGCAACATTAAATCATAGAGGATTTCTGCCGTGCTTTTGTAATGGTGATACAAACCTCCTGCAGAAAGCCCTGTTGCATTCACCAAGTCTCTCATGCTGGTGTTTTTGTATCCTTTTTCTGAAAAAACCCGGAGTGAAATGTTTAGGATTTCTTCTTTTCTTTCAGCAGGTGTCAAACGCTTTCTTGTCATATTGTCCTCCCCGTTGTCGACACTCATGTCGGTAAGTAGGTTAGCATAAACTAACATACTTGTCAATACTTTTTTCACTGACCATTTCCAAAGAAGCAAAGAACATTAATATTGCCTCAAGAAAACCAATAATACACTTGTAAGTTTTATTTGAAAATTTTCCTTTGATCGCCTTTGCTATGAAGAGCCGTCGCTTTTGACGGCGACGGACTTGGCTCTCAGACATGGCCTGCGTCGAATACCTCATAGGCTTCATCTGCTTTCGGAACCAGCTTTGTAGAGAGAAACTTTTCAATATTAAAGACATTTTTAGGGTTCGCATCCGAAAGATATTTATAGTTGGGGTGTTTGGTGATGTCGTATTTATCCTAGAGGAACGGAGGCACACCTCAAAGCTGCAAGATACACTTGCCGACGTCCAGAACGGTCAGCTCGTCAATGGTTGCAAGCTCTTTCCCGAGTTTCTGGTAGTTCAGGCTATGAGACACCTCATGCCCGCGGCTCTCACCGGTATTATAGGTATCTATCGTTTCTTTGCCGAGAGACTGAGACAGATCCTTGAGTGTCGTCGGCTCCTTTCCTCCGAGAAAAACGGAACTATCACAGTTGCCGATTATGGTATTAGCATTGTCCTTATACAGTGCCTTGAGCTGAGACCGTGCCTGCAGTACAAGGTAGGTGGAAATCTCGCGGCTTTGTATCGTGGCCATAAGCTTTTCCAGATTTGGGATCTGCCCGATATTGGCGCACTCGTTGATTAAACAGCGCACATGGACAGGCAGCCTGCCTCCATACACATCGTCGGTCTTCTTACACAGAAGGTTGAAAATCTGGCTGTAGATCATAGAGATAAGGAAATTAAAGGTGCTGTCCGTATCCGACATGATTAGAAACAGCGCCGTCTTTCTGTCTCCGATGGTGTCCATCTCCAGCTCATCGTACAGGGTGATTTCCCGAAGCTCCTGGATATTGAAGGGGGCAAGGCGAGCCCCGCAGCTGATATTGATACTTTTCACAGTCTTGCCTGTAATAACTTGTCAAGGACTTTCTAATCATTTTTATGAGGTTTTTTGTCTTTTTCTCGCTCCATTTCTCTAAGCATTATCCTTTTCAATTTATCTTGCATAGTTTCAGTCGCATTTTCATTAAAATGGACAATAACCTCATAAGTTACTTTTCAATCTTCTTTATAGTCTTTGTTCCTGTTCGTTTCAAAAGCATGGAATAAAGGATAATTGCTTCAGCGGATAGCCCCGTAAATTCTTCTCCATCCACCAATATTTCAGGCACTTTCAGAAAGTTAAATCTCTCTGCTTCACGATTATAGAAATAGTCAACGTCCATGCAGGATCACCTCCTCTCTTAAAAATTTGCAAAGAAAAAGACGATAGTTTTTTCTCTATCGCCTTTGGTAACCATTTTATTAAATTTTTTATATTGATTTTATTGCTTCATTGATACCTTGTAAAAAAGCTATAACAGTTGCACCAACCATCGGTATTCCGTATGGACTAACTAAGAATCCAATAATCAATGCTTCTATTCCGATGGTAACTTCTTTTTGCAGAAAAGAGGCAATTGCTCCAAATATGCAAAACATCATCAGCAAATATAGTATGGCTGTTCCGATACCAAGTAGAAATGTTAGAAATGCTGTGAGGATACTTAATGCCAAGCTAATTGGAAACAAGATTATTCTTATTATCCATCTCATAAATACCCCATTTCTATTAAATCATTTTAAAATGCCTTAAAGCATCCATGATAGCTTCCTCTTTTTCCGGTGTGCATTGTGGAATAACCTGTTTCTCTTTTTTCGATTTGTTATAATGCTCCCTCAGTTTAATTCCGCATTTCTTTTTTATCTGAGCAATATATAGTGTAGGTACTTTTAATCCAAATTTATTCCAAACATATTCTTTGATTTGAGCATATGTTGCCTTGCTTTCAGCACTTGTCAAATCAAGCTCATCCAGCTTAATTTCAACATCTATATGCTTATCGACATCGAGTTTGGACAAAAGTGCTACCGTTTCGACTTCAGCTGTAAATGGAAACATATCAACTGGTTGAAGTTTGCAAAGCTTATAGCCGTGTTTAGAAAATAGTGCAACATCTCTAGACTGTGTAGCAGGATTGCAGCTAATATACACTACATTGCTGATGTTTGATGCAGCAATAACCTCAATAACACTGCTTTCAATTCCCTTGCGTGGTGGATCAAGCATTACAAAATCTATCTTTACGCCACTTTTTATTAGCTTTGGTAGTTCTTCCTCTACTTTACCTGCAATAAATTCTGTATTATTTATATTATGCTTACTTGCTGTTTTCTTAGCATTTATGACCGCATCTTTTACTATTTCTATTCCGTAAACTTTTTTAGCGTTTTGAGCTAATATTAATGAAATTGTGCCTGCTCCTGAATACGCATCAAGGCAAACAGAGTCTCTTGATATCTTGGCCATACTTATGGCAGTTTTATATAGGCTCTCTGTTAGCTCGTTATTTACCTGCATAAAAGATGATGGAGATATCTCAAATTCAATATTAAATAATTTCTGATGCAGAACTTCGTTTCCATAAACAATAATATTTTTTTCTCCGAGAATAACATTATCAGTGCGAGAATTTATATTTACATACAATGATACAAAATTATTAACTTTTTCTTTGAGTAGCTCAACTAAATCAGAAATATATGGTATATGGGTCTGTGTGGCAACAATAACTATCATTATTTCGCTTTGTTTATTGTTCCTTACAATAATATGCCTTATAATTCCAGCATTATCTTTTTCATTATATCCAGAGATATTATAAGATTTCATCCATTGACGAAACACATCTAAAATAATATCTATACTCTTGATAGCGACAGGACAAGTCTTGATATCAACTATATCATGAGATCTTTTCTTGAAAAAGCCAATCTTTATCTGCCCATTTTCTTCTATTACTGGAAGAGATGTCTTATTCCTACAATGTAGATTTGATTCTAAATGTATGGGCAGATTTACATCAATATCAATTCCAGCATTTTTGTAGTATATGTCTTTAATTGCGTTGGACTTGGCTTGTAAAGCATATAAATTTTCTATATGTTGACTTGAGCATCCTCCACAAACACCAAAATAATTGCATATTGGCTTCGTTCTATATGGGCTTTCTTTAATAATTTCAATTAATTTTGCAAAACCATAGTTTTTTTACACTTTTCAACCCTTGCTTTAATTATCTCACTTGGAAGAGCTCCGTCAACAAAAAGAGTATATCCATCATACCTGCATATACCCTCAAAATTACTGCCAAGAGCTTCGCATTTAAGCTCAAGTATCTGGTTCTTTAATTCTTTTGGACTAATCATTGATAATATCCTTAAGTGCATCTATTGCCATAGTATAGGATTTAAATCCAAATCCACAAATTTGTCCAACAGAGGCCCTAGCAATATATGATTTATCTCTAAAATCTTCTCTAGCATGAATATTGCTCAGATGAACATCTATGCAAGGAATGTTTGTTGCATCAATTGCATCCATAATTGCAATTGAAGTATGAGAGTATCCACCTGCATTTATTATTATTCCATCAAAATTCCCGACAGAGTTTTGAATAGCTGTAATAATCTCTCCCTCAGAGTTGCTTTGAAAAAATTCTGTTTTAACATTATGTGCTATTGCATAGCTGTTTACATAAGAGATAAGTGAGTTAAAATCTTGCTTACCATATATATCTGTATTCCTTATCCCTAGCATATTGATGTTAGGTCCATTTATAACTAAAATTTTCATTGCGATTCCTTTATATTTCTTATAGTTTCTTTAATAAGTTTATTTTCTTTTCCACTATGTATGTTATCAAACCAAATATTTTGAGATTGAATTGCCTGAGCAACAAGCATTATGAGTCCATTAGCAAATGCAATAGAATTTTCTTTAGCAAATTTCTGAAGAGGAGTGTTTTCTAAAGAATATGCAGTATCCATAATATATTTATAGTTTTTAAGAATCTCTTGTCTTAATACAAGGCTATTTGATTGAGGTGGCATTCCAATAGGAGTTGCATTTATAAGTAGTTCTGATTTATCATTTTCAATATTATTATAATTTATTATATTTTCACCTTGTTTACATCTTGATACAAACTTATAAGATATCCCATTTTTACTAAGAGCATAAGCAATAGCCTGAGCCACTCCACCAGTACCTAGAATAGTGGCACTTTTAACATTTGATAATGATATCCCTACAAGTTCAATAGCTTTAATAAATCCAAAAATATCGGTATTATAACCAGTAATTTTTCCATTCAGCTTTGATAATGTATTTATAGATCCTGTTTTAATTGATTCTTCTGAAGTGCAGAAATTATTAAGACTTCTTTTGTATGGAATAGTAACATTGAAGCCATAGAAATCAGAATCATAAATTATTTTAAGCAAATCAGTTTCTTCGCAGTTTATAATACTATAGTCTGCTTTGATACCTGAATATTTAAATAAAAATTTATGTATTTTTGGTGAAAGGCTATATGAAATATTCTTACCCAAAAGAGCGAAGTTGATAATATCACCTCTAAAAAAAGTATAGATTGCTCTATACTTATTTTGCTATTTCTGTAACTCTAGTTTCTCTAACCACATTTACACGTATCTGACCAGGATATTCCATCTCTCGTTCAATGCGTTTTGCTACTTCCTTGGCAAGAATTCTGGTAGCGTCATCATTTATATCTTCAGGTTTTACCATTATTCTTACTTCTCTGCCACTTTGAATAGCATAGCACTTTTCAACACCATTAAAGCTTGTGGCTATTTCTTCTAACTTTTCAAGACGTTTTATATAGTTTTCAAGGCTCTCGCGTCTTGCTCCTGGTCTTGCAGCTGAAATTGCATCTGCTGCCTGAACAAGTACAGCTTCAACCGTCTGAGGTTCTAGATCATTATGATGAGCCATTATGCAGTGAATTACTGCTGGGCTTTCATGATATTTTCTGCAAAGCTCTGCACCTATGCTTACATGAGTTCCCTCTTGCTCGTGATCCAAAGCCTTTCCTATGTCATGAAGTAAACCAGCTCTCTTGGCTATATCAACGTTTGCTCCAATCTCTGCAGCAAGCATCCCACAAATGTGGCTTACTTCAATACTATGCTTTAATACATTTTGCCCATAACTAGTTCTATATTTCAGTCTACCTAATATTTTGACAATCTCTGGATGTATGCCATGCTGCTTTGTTTCAAATACAGCCTGTTCTCCAGCCTCTTTTATCTGATTGTCTATATCCTTTTGAGCCTTTTCAACCATTTCTTCAATCCTAGCTGGATGAATTCTACCATCCATTATAAGTTTTTCAATGGCTATTCTAGCTACTTCACGTCTTACTGGATCAAAACCTGAAATAACAACAGCTTCTGGGGTATCGTCGATAATAAGATCGACTCCAGTGGCTTGCTCAAGAGCTCTAATGTTTCTGCCTTCTCTACCAATTATTCTGCCCTTCATATCATCATTTGGCAAGTTGATTACTGATACAGTTGATTCTGCGACAAAATCTGATGCACAACGTTGTATTGCCATGGCTACGATTTCACGAGCCTTTTTATCTGCCTCTTCCTTTGCCTTATCTTCAATTTCTATAACAGTTTTAGCTGCATCATGATATGCTTCTTTTTCTATCTTAGACACAAGTTCACGTAGAGCCTGATCCTGGGTCATTTCAGCAATATGCTCTAGTTCAGCTAGTTGTTTTGCCTTTATATTTTCTACTTCCTGATACTCATTTTCTATCTCTGTATTCTTTAAAGCGATAGCTTCCTCTCTTTTATCAATATTATCGCTCTTTTTATCAAGAACTTCTTCTCTTTGAAGCAAGCGCCTCTCACTGCGCTGCACCTCATTACGTCTATCGCGAATTTCTTTATCTAATTCAGACTTTAGTCTAATTATTTCTTCTTTAGCCTCAAGTATTGTTTCCTTTTTCTTATCATCTGCCTTGCGTTTAGCATCTTCTAGTAAATTTTTGGCATATTCTTCGCTTCTACCAATTCTGTTTTCAATGGAATTTTTTCTATAAATAAAGCCTCCTAAGAAGCCCAATGGACAAACAACAATTCCAACTATAACTGCCAATATTATCGGACTCATATCTACCTCCTATTTGTATTTGATGTAAGGTTCTTTTTTCCAAGCCCATCATAAACTTGGAAAATTTCAATGCAATAAAAAACCGACAAAGTCGGCCTGATAATGTTCTCCAAGCAAAATACATAAAGTATAAAACCCCAGAATATTCAATTATATATTTATATATAAATATATATTAAAAAACCAAATTATACAATGAATATATATATGAAAAACATTAAATTACTTGACCGTACATAAATATGATATATTATTTAGGCTATGTTGTCAATATATACCCATTAATGCAAAAAAATTCCTGCTTTAAAGCAGGAATTTAATTATGCTCTAACTTTGTTTACCAAAGCTGCAAATCCCTCAGGATCATTTATTGCTATCTCAGAAAGCATTTTTCTATTTATATTGATATTGTTCTTCTTCAATCCATTCATAAATACTGAATAGGACATACCATTTAGTCTTGTAGCAGCATTGATACGTGTGATCCACAATCTGCGAAAATCACGTTTACGAAGTTTTCTACCTGTATATGCATAGCGCAATGAACGAGCTACTTGCTCTTTTGCTGCACGATACTGTTTAGATTTTGCACCCCAGTATCCTTTTGATAATTTAAATACTCTACGACGCTTCTTATGTGCGTTTACAGCTCCTTTAATACGTGCCATTATGATTACCTCCTAATAAATTACTTATATGGCAATAGCTTTTTGATCGTGCGTGCTTCTGTTGCATTATCCACAAAGCCATCGGCACGTAATCTACGAATACGCTTATAGTCTTTCTGATGAACCTGATGATTGGCGTTCATCTGCTTATGCTTTACTTTACCAGTTTTTGTAAAAGAAAATCTTTTTGCAGCTCCACGATGCGATTTAATCTTTGGCATTTATTTTTCCTCCTCTATGCTTCTAATGTTAGCGCCTTATTTTTCGGATTTTGGTGCTAGAATCATTATCATCTGCCTGCCTTCAATGTTAGGCTTCTTTTCTACCATAGCAATATCATCAAGTCTTTTTGCAAATTCATTCATTAACTCAAGGCCAATATCCGAGTGTGCAATCTGCCTACCTCTAAAGCGAATAACAACCTTAACTTTATCCCCATTTCCGATGAACTTGATGGCTCTTTTTACTTTAACATTCAAATCATTTTCTTCAATGGTTACAGAAAGCTGTACTTCTTTAATGTTGATAACCTTTTGCTTTTTGCGCATTTCTTTCTCATATTTAGACTGCTCGTAGCGATGTTTGTCATAATTCATGAGTTTACATACTGGTGGATTAGCATTTGCAGCTATCTGCACCAAGTCTAAATGTTTGTCCTCTGCAATCTGCAAAGCCTTTGCAAAAGGCAATATTCCAAGCTGATCTCCAGTTTCTGATATTAGTCTTACTTCCTTTGCTCTAATTTCCTGATTGATAAATGTCTCAGCTATGATAATGCACCTCCAAATAATAATATAATAAAATAGCGCCGAGCATAGTTGCCCGCCGCTAAAACAATACAATGTCTATTAACACTAATAAAACGAAATTCATTAGGTGAGAAGCGGACAGCCTCTGCTTACAGGTTGCATTGTAACATACAATCCATTATATGTCAAACAATAAATTATAAATATTTCGTTCCATTTTCATCTACTATTGCATAAATGAGCTTTGTTTTTTCTGGTTGATCAGATACAACAGGAATTGATGCCAGTATTTCTTTACGTGTATTTTCTGCCTTGTCCATATCATCTGCAAAGATTGAAGCTATGCTTTCGCCTTTCTTTACTAGATCGCCCACACGTTTGTGAAGTACATAGCCAACTGCGTAATCTATCACATCATCTTTTTTCTGTCTTCCTGCGCCAAGGCTTTGTACAGCATACCCAAGTCTTATTGTGTCCATGCTACCTATAAAGCCATCCTGCTCAGCTAAAACATCAAGTTTGATCTTTGCTTGAGGGAGAACTTTTATATCGTTGCATACATCAGAATTTCCTCCCTGAGCTTTAATCATCTCTCTAAGCTTATCAAGTCCCTTGCCAGTTTCCAATGCATTAGTTAATAATTTTTTGCCTTCGTCAACACATTTGCACTTACCCGCAAGGATAAGCATATATGCTCCAAGTGTAAGTGAAACTTCAAGCAAAGGGCCTTTAGTTCTACCAGCAAGAACATCAATTGCATCCTTTACTTCAAGAGCATTACCAATATGAGATCCTAAGGGTTCGTCCATACCAGAGATTACAGCAATTACTGGTCTACCTGCAAGTTTTCCGATGCTTACCATTGCTTCAGCAAGTTTTACACTAAGATCAAGAGTTGGCATTAATGCACCCTTTCCTGATTTTACATCTAGAACAATCGCTTTAGCTCCACCAGCTATCTTTTTGCTCATAATACTCGAAGCTATAAGAGGAATGCTATCTACAGTTGAAGTAACATCACGCAGAGCATACAGTGCCTTATCTGAAGGAGCTAAATTGCCAGACTGACCAATTATAGCAAGTCCATGCTCATGTATTTGCTTTTTGAATTCCTCAGCTGAAAGAGTAATTCGCATGCCAGGTATACTCTCAAGCTTATCGAGTGTACCACCCGTATGCCCAAGTCCTCTTCCACTCATTTTGGCAACTGGAACACCACAGGCTGCAACAAGAGGAGTAAGAATAAGACTAGTAGTATCCCCTACTCCACCAGTAGAATGCTTGTCTACTGGAAAATCTACTACTCCATCTAAGTTAACTATATCTCCACTATGAGCCATGGCCAATGCAAGATCAGTAATTTCTCTGTTGTTCATTCCATTAAGTCTTATTGCCATGAGCAGAGCTGATAGCTGATAGTCGGGAATAGTGCCTTGACCTGCACCATCTGCAAAGAACCTTATTTCTTCTGTACTAAGTTCTTTGTTTAATTTCTTTTTTTCAATAATAGAAATAATATTCATAACATCAATCTACCTTTACAATCAATCTGCCACAGTTTGAACATTCCAGAAAATCTTCTCCAGAGTTGAACTGGGTAAGTGTAACACTAGGTAATGCCATATCACATCCGCTGCACTGATTATGTTGAAGTTTAGCAATAGGTGGGAAAACATGCTGCTTAATATCTTCATATTTAGCTAGCAAGGCTTTATCAACAAACTTTTTCTTTTCTTCAGCTATAGCATTAAGCTCTGCAAGTTTCTTCTTTTGCTCTGAATATTCCTTATCATAAACATCCTTAAGCTCCATAAACTCTTGTTTTACTCTTGCAGTTCTGATCCTAAGGTCATATTCTTGCTTTCCGCTGTAATTTGTTTTTTTGCTTATAAGCTTTAACTCTTTTTCCAGCTCAACTATATCTCTAATAAGCTTCCTGATAGCCTCCATTTGAGTCTTTGACTCTTCAATGCTCTCAGGTCTATTTTTATCAAATTCATTTTGTAAATCTTCAAGCTGTTTTTCCAAGTCGCTTATTGCAAGCTGTATTGCCTCTACTCTATCTGTCATTTGATTTACTTCAGCATAAATTTTTTCGATGTTTTCCTTTTGCTTAAGTAAAAAATCTCTAGAGCTAAGAAGCTTCACTCTGTTTGGTGATTTCACTATTTCTTTTTGCATTCTCACCAAATCAATGTCTGCCTGTTGATAGTCTAAGAGTTTTTGAATCTTTTCTGTCATGTCTGTTCCTTTCTAAATTACGCAGTAAATGGATAATCATTATAAATGGTTATAGGTATCGAATCAATATTTTCTGCCAACTTTTCACTTAAATATGGCACTAAAGGATATTCATTAAAATAATGTCCAGTTTCGATAAAAGCAAGGCCTCTAGCACATGCGTCAAGGATATTATGATGCTTTGCCTCGCCACATATAAAAGCATCTGCCTGATGATTTATTGCAGTTAAGTATGATTCATCTGCTGAACCAGGAGCTATCGCCACTGTCTTTATAGACTTTTGTTTATCACCATATAATCTCGATTTGCAATTTAACTTATCAGATACCAAATCATTGAGTTGATTGGCATCTAACGCATCTTCAAGCTGAGCTATCTTAAGATATGGTTCATCCTGTGAGCTATATATATCAATGAGCCCAAGTTGGCAAGCAATTGCATAACCCGTACCTTTTTCGGCAATGTCAACATTTGTGTGAGCAGCGATGAGGTTGATATTATTAACAAGCAACTTCTTAATTATAGCACCTTTAGGTTCATCTGTGAATATGTTGTTAATTCCTTTAAATATAAGAGGATGATGAGCAATAATAACATTTGCACCTTGATTTTTTGCAAATTCTACCGCACCCAAAGTACAGTCTAGGCACACTACTATTCCATTTACTGTATCTTCTTTGCTACCAACAAGTAATCCTACGTTATCATAGTCTTCTGCTGTATCAAATGGTGCAAATTCATCTAAGATTTTTAATATTTTTTTTACTTTCATATTATTTTATTTTCTCCAGTTCTTCTTCAATCCATTTAAGCTTAGTATTAATTTCAGATACTCTTTCGTAATTTTTGATTTTAGCCAGATTTTTTCCATAAAGTTCAGCTTGGAGTAATTTTTTTTGTTTGTCTAGATATTCACGTACTATTTTAATGTCATTATGTTGATTAAATATTTTTCCAATATAGAGTTCCTTTGGATTTAGAGTTTCTTTTGAGGCTTGTGCATACATAATACAATAGATCCTTTTTGCAGCTCTTACAAGTATCTCATATTGAACACAATAATGAATCGAGCAAAGAAATTTTCTTAAATTTTCCTCTTTTAAATTTGGTCCTAGTACCAAGTATGCGCCATTAAGTTTTTCTACGCCTTTTTGCAATATATCAGAAATCAATTCGCTACCCATGCCAGATATTACAACACAATCAAATTGTTCATTAATTTTTTCAAAACCATCTGATACGATAAATTTTCCATCTAATTTCAGCTCATCAAACAGATCTTTAGCTTTTTGCAGTGAATCTTTGCTGATGTCTACAAGTATGGCTTTGCTGCATACACCATCCATCAGAAGTTTTGCTGGTAATTTGCCATGGTCTGTGCCTATATCTATAACTGTATTGCATTTTCCTACTGCTTTAGCAATAGCATTGATTCTTGCGTCGATTTTAAGATTATTCATTACTCTAGATAATCTCTCAATTTTTTACTACGATTTGGATGTCTTAGTTTCCTGAGAGCTTTTGCTTCTATTTGTCTAATTCTTTCTCTAGTAACATTAAACTCATGACCAACTTCTTCAAGAGTTCTCTGTCTGCCATCTTCAAGACCAAATCTTAGCTGTAAAACTCTCTTTTCTCTATCTGTTAGGTGATCAAGAACGGAATTAAGCTGTTCTTTCATTAGAACAAGAGAGGCTGCATCAGAAGGCTCTGGAGAACTCTCGTCAGGTAAAAAGTCACCCAAATGACTATCTTCTTCTTCGCCAATAGGTGTTTCGAGTGATACAGGATCTTGGGATATCTTTGATATCTCTATTACTTTAGCTTCAGTTACACCCATACGCTCTGCAACTTCCTGATCAGAAGGTTCCCTTCCCAATTCTTGAAGTAGGATTCTCTTAGTTTTTGTAAGCTTGTTGATAGTTTCAACCATATGCACAGGTATACGAATAGTCCTTGCCTGGTCTGCGATGGCCCTAGTTATTGCTTGTCTAATCCACCATGTTGCATAAGTAGAGAATTTGAAGCCTTTCATATAATCATATTTTTCTACGGCTTTTATAAGTCCAAGATTACCCTCTTGAATAAGGTCCAAAAAGCTTAGGTTCCTGCCAGTATACTTTTTAGCAATAGAAACAACAAGTCTTAAGTTTGCTTCAGTCAATTCAGCCTTTGCAGATTCGTCGCCTTCTTCTATGCGCTTTGCAATTTCTCTTTCTTCTTCAAATGTAAGCAGAGGGACTTTGCCTATTTCCTTAAGATACATTCTTACCGGATCAGAAATATTTACACCTTCAAGAAGAGATTCATCGGTCTCTTTAATATATGATTCTATTTCTTCTTTTGATATTTCTTCTATTCTTTCCTCATCAAAGTCTTCATCGTCAAAAGAATCATCTAATGCGCGTTTTTCATCAAAATCTTCAGCATTTGCATTAAATGAATCACTAGCCATATCGGTGATCTCTATGTTTGCATCTTTTATACACTGAATAATATCCTCAAAGGTTTCACTATCCATATCCTGATTTTTAAATGCTTCTACAATAGTATTAAAGCTTATGGAAGAGTTCTCTTTACCCTCTTCCAAAAGTCTATTTAAAGTCAATTCCTGAATATCCTGCATTTCATTTTTATTCTTTTTCATGTCAAAATCCCCCTTTTTCAATGTTAGAAAGTTTATTCTTTTCTGCTATCAAATAATTTAACCTGTCTATCTTCTCGCCAATCGAATTTTCTCCCGAAACCTTAATACTATTCTTTAGCTCTTTTATCTCAGCTTCAAGTCTTTCTAGCTTTCGTCTTTGTATCAATTCAATTATTCCAACTCTTATTTTTTGTTCATCCAACAGACTTAATTCTTCGCTTTCTTTAAACGATTCGGCTACAATCGCTCTATCTTCTCTATCTTCAATACTTTCTACAATATTGATTATGGTATTACCCTTGCCAAGTTCATTATATGCATCACGCAAAACCTTATTATCAAAGAATTCGCCATATTGAGAATCAAATCCATCCATATTCATGGAAAGATATGCAAGCAATGAAATTTCGCTTTGAGTATAGCCTTTTTCAGAATTTGAAGTGTTTACAAACTGTCTTCGTTCTTTGGAATATTCTATCTTGCTTTCAGAATCTTTTGCCCCAGTGCGTAATCTATTCACTTCTTCATTAAGCACCTCATATCTGAACCCAAATTTAGATGCCGTTTGAGAAATATAGCTATCTCTTTCCATGGCAGATGAAACAGTAGAAATAAGAGCTGCTACGTCTTTGCCAAACTGTACTTTACTTGATTCATCACTTAAATTATAATTTTGAGAAATGCGCGTTATTTTAAACATCATTCCACTAACAAGTTTCAAATCTAGGAAACCTTTTTTTCCATATTCTTTAAGATATTCGTCTGGATCTTTGTTACCTGGTATGCTTATTACATTTACATTCCTACCAATATCTGCAAATTTATCTACTGCTCTATTTATTGCGTTCTGCCCTGGCTCGTCTCCGTCATAGCAAATATTTATTTTATCTGTCATTCTAGAAATGATTTTTGCTTGCTCATCTGTAAGAGATGTTCCAAGTGTAGCTATCGCTCCTTCAATTCCATATTTATTTAAAGCAATAACATCCATATAACCCTCTACAAGATACAATGGCTTATCTTTTTTCCATCTACCAAGTAGATTTGCACCATAGAGGTTTTCTTTTTTATTGAACAAAGCAGTGTCGTGAGTATTAAGATATTTTGGTTCTTGAGCTCCTAATGCACGCGCTCCAAATCCCAGAACAACTCCCCCTCGAGCAACAATTGGAAACATTGCTCTATTTCTAAAGACATCATAATATCGACCGTTCTTTTTTGCCACCACCCAAGCGTCTACAAGTTCATCAGGTGTATATCCTTCTTTGCTAAGAGTTTCGAGAACAATATTAGAAAAACTACTGGCGCCTAATCCAAATTTCCTAATATCACTATCATTTAGGCCCCTTGCCCGAAAATATTCTAGAACATACTTGCCATCTTCTGACCAAAGCAAATTATGATAAAGCAAAGCAACTTTCCTGTTGATCTCTGCAATTTTATCCCTTCTTGATTTTTGCTTTGAATAATCTACGGTATTAGTTTCTTCTGGCAAAGGAGTATTGGTTGCGTTTGCTAAAAATTTTACTGCACCCTCAAAATCAAGATTTTCAATTTCCATAATAAAATTGAAAACACTACCACTAGCCTTACACCCAAAGCAATGATAAAGTTGTTTGTCTTCACTTACTGTAAAAGAAGGGGTTTTTTCTTTGTGAAAAGGGCACAGGCCTATATAGCTCTTACCACGTCTTTTAAGAGTAGTATATGAGCCTATCACTTGCACAATATCTGCCCTTTGTCTAAGATCTTCTATCCAATCTTGAGGGAAAAATCTTGCCATCCTATATCCTTTGCTAATCTAATCCATAAATTTCGTGTATACTTTTTGACTCCGAGAACGAAGCAGGCATAAATAAATGTTTAAATAAACTCAAAGCATATCTATCTGTCATACATGCAATATAATCACATACTGCTCTGTCTATTCCATCTTTATATGCAGTTTCTATAAATTCATTAGGCATTGAGCTTGGGTTTGCGATATAGTGTTTATAAAGATTTTCTATTATAAAATCACATTTTCTTTCTTCGCCTTCTCTCCATGAAGCCTTATATACATTTTTAAACATAAATTGTCTTAGAATCGTTGATGCTTCGTTTACGCTATCACTCATAGATATTTGTGGTTTATCATAACTATTTAAAATGATATCACGTATCATAGTATCTATTCTTTCGCCATGGGTATTACCAAGCACATCTTTCACTATTGCTGGGATTTCAAAATCTTTTAATATTCCAGCTCTAATAGCATCATCTATGTCGTGGTTCAAATATGCAATTCTATCTGCCACCTTAACACAGTATCCTTCCAATGTTGCAGGAGTTCCACTACCACTATGATTTAGAATACCATCTCTTACTTCCCAAGTAAGGTTGAGACCTTTTCCGTTCTCAAGTTTTTCTACAATTCTAAGGCTTTGCTCATTATGCTTAAAGCCATTTGGTGTGATATTATTA
Organism: Eubacteriales bacterium; assembly: GCA_034180455.1. Classification (GTDB taxonomy): domain Bacteria; phylum Bacillota; class Clostridia; order Christensenellales; family Aristaeellaceae; genus JAAZPT01. The sequence continues at coordinate 26,171 of JAXFOG010000018.1, read as the reverse complement.
AGTGTTTTCTCGCCAATATGCCCAAATGGTGTATGTCCTAGGTCATGCCCAAGAGCAATAGCTTCGGTAAGATCCTCATTCAATCGTAGAGCCCTAGCAAGTGTACGAGCAACTTGTGCCACCTCAAGTGTATGTGTAAGTCTTGTTCGATAATGATCACCTTCTGGAGAAAGGAATACTTGAGTTTTAAATTTTAATCGTCTAAAACTCTTGCAATGTATTATCCTATCCCTATCGCGTTGAAACTCTGTTCTAATATCACATTTTTTTATATCAAATTCTCTTCCTTTACTATCCAAGCTGCAGACAGCATATGGAGAGAGCCATGAACGTTCTCTTTGTTCTATTTCTTCTCTAAAATTCATTAAAATCCTCCCTTTATTATTATTACTACACAATACTTGCATTTCCTTTATTTTTAGCAAGTTCCCTCTCCTGCTTTGAAAATATGCATCCACAGTAGTCTTGTCTATATATATTAAATTTTTTTGAAAGCTCAACAGACCTTAAGTATCCATTTTTCTTCTTGAAATCAGCCTGTAAAAATCTAACTCCATATTTTTCTTGAAGTATTAAGCCAATATCATTTAAAACCTTAGCATTCTTTAAAGGACTTATAGATAAAGTTGTAGTAAAAAAATCATAATTATTATTTTTGGCATATGATGCAGCCTTGTTTAGTCTAAGCTCAAAGCAAGCCTTGCAGCGTGGCCCTCCTTCTTTATAATGTTCAAGTCCTTTTACAGCCTCAAAAAAATCACTTGGAGAAAAATCTTCTGATACGAATTTCACATCAAGACCCATGAGTTCTATCAATCTTTTCTGCTCGGAAGATCTAAAGTTATATTCTTTGGCGCTGTCTATGTTAGGATTGTAATAGTACACTGTAATATCAAAGTATTTTGATAAGTACTCAAGCACATAGCTGCTACATGGAGCGCAGCAGCTATGAAGCAAAAGTCTTGGCCTTTTTTTATTGCTTATAGCTTCTTTTATAGTATCATCACAAAGTAGCTGATAATTTATCTTTTTATTATCGTTCATATTGCCTCCATAGTATATAAATTATATAAGCAAATACTGTATAATACAAACAAAAATAAAAGCAAGATAGTTTGACAAACAGAATATATTATAATATTATAATCTAGAATCATTAGTATTACAGAGCTATAGCTTTGGGGGAGTCTTTTTGTTTTCAGTGCTAAGCATCTTATATATTATTTTCGCTATAGTTTCGTTTATAACATTCTTAACTATGGTTTTTTCTATTATCATTACAATTAAAGGATTTTATAGAGGAAAAAAAGAGTATCCTGATGCTGATCCTAAAAAAAAGTTCTTAATATTAGTACCTGCTCACAATGAAGAAGCTGTAATAAGCGATATAATAAACAATCTGAATCATATGGATTATCCTAAAGAACTATATGATTTTTATATACTTGCAGATAATTGTACAGATAATACTGCTGCTGTTGCCAAAGCTAATGGTGCAAATGTTTTTGAATTCTTTAAAGAGTCTGAGAAAAGCCCTACTGGAAAGCCAATAGCATTAGAAAAAGCTTTTGCTGTGTTAGATGACTATTATAAAAAATATGATTATGTGATGTTTTTTGATGCAGATAACTGGATAGACAGCAACATGTTGAAAGAAATTAACAGTCAGATGATAGCAAATCCAGATGCAGTAGTTACACAATGCTATATCGGTTCTAAAAATAAAACTGGCCCTATAGCTGCGTTTTATCATGTGTCATTTGTGACTGCAAATAGGTTTATTCAATTTGCAAAATACAGATTGGGTTTGAATGCAGGAATTGGCGGCACAGGCTTTGCTGTTGACACCAGGTATCTAAATTCCGTAGGTGGTTGGAAAGCTCTATCACTTACTGAGGATTTTGAGTTTCAAATAAAAACAACAGTTGCTGGGGAAAAAATATTATGGAATAATTACACAAGAGTACACGATGAAAAACCTACTACAATAAGTGCATTCTTTAAGCAACAGCTTAGATGGGCTCAAGGGCATTGGTACGTTACTAAAAAGAATTTCTCTTCTATATTTAAAGCGTTTTTCAAGGGTAATATATCATTTTGGGAATTTGTTTCAACATCATCATATATTTTTGCTCTTCTTGTACCATATTTACTACTACTTCTAAGGACCCCTCTAATAATTATTGAAATCTTGCAGAAGTATGATATTATGCCTTATTTTGAGACATACGGTATATATGCTTTGTATCATATAAACTTATTCTCTATAATTATTTTCATATATTTAGTGTTTGTATTGTTTTACTTGGGTGATTATTATGATAATAATGAAAAGCCTAGCTTTAAATACTTCTTTACTGTAGTATTGAGTATAATTTTGGGAATGATTATAGTTCCAATTGCTAAAATATTAGGGTTGTTTAAATCAGGCAATCAACATACTTGGGTAAAAACAGAACATAAAATAAATATGAAATCAAAGCAGCAGGCATAAGCCTGTTTTTAGTTTAGGAGGTAAATATGGGTCTGTTTAAGATCAGTTCTCCATTTGCTCCAAGTGGCGACCAACCAAAGGCTATTAAAGAGCTTAGCAATGGAATTAAAAGCGGAATGAATAGTCAAGTCTTACTTGGAGTGACCGGCAGTGGTAAAACATTCACAATGGCAAGCGTAATAGAGCAGGTGCAAAAGCCAACTCTAGTGCTGGCCCACAATAAAACCCTTGCTGCGCAACTCTGTGCAGAATTAAAATCATTTTTTCCGAATAATGCAGTTGAATATTTTGTAAGCTATTATGACTATTATCAACCAGAAGCCTATATAGCCTCATCTGACACATATATTGAGAAAGATGCATCAATAAATGATGAAATAGACAGATTAAGACATAGCGCTACTTCAGCTTTAAGAGAGCGAAATGATGTGATAATAGTTTCTTCTGTAAGCTGTATATATAGTATGGGTGATCCAAGTGAATATGATGATATGGTGCTTTCGCTGCGTGAAGGAATGCCGCTAGAGCGAGAGCAGCTTATAGATAGACTTATTGACATGCAATTTACACGCAATGATATTGATTTTAAACGTGGTACATTTAGAGTGCGTGGAGACATAGTGGAAATAATTCCAGCCAGCAATGAGAGCAAGGCATATAGAGTTGATTTTTTTGGTGATGAGATAGAAAAGCTATCAATTATAGATATAGTAGACGGTAAATCAATTGCGAATGTAAGTCATGCTTTGATATATCCTGCAACATTATATGCTATGAATAGAGCAAATATCGAAAATAATCTTTATAGAATTAAAGAAGATCTAAAAGTTGCAGTACAAGCCTTTAAAGATGAAGGAAAACTACTTGAGGCTCAAAGATTAAACGAGCGTACAAATTATGATATTGAAATGATGAAGCAACTGGGTTACTGTACTGGTATTGAAAATTACAGCAGATATTTTGATGGAAGAAATCCTGGAGATGCCCCATTTACATTGCTAAACTATTTTCCAAAAGGTTTTTTGACAATAATTGATGAAAGTCATGTTACAGTTCCTCAAATAAGAGCAATGTATAGAGGCGACAGAGCAAGAAAAGAAATGCTTGTAAAATATGGATTTAGGCTTCCTTCAGCTTTTGATAATAGACCTCTTGTATTTGATGAATTTAATAAGCTAATTGGGCAAACTATATATGTTTCTGCGACACCAGGAAAATATGAGATTGAAAAAAGTGAGCAGATAGTTGAGCAGATAATTCGCCCAACTGGCTTGCTTGATCCAAAAATTTACATTGAAAAAGCCACTGGACAAATTGATAATCTTATTGATCGCATAAACGAAACAACAAAAGATGGTGGAAGGGTGCTTATTACTACTCTTACTAAAAAAATGGCAGAAGAGCTGAGTGATTATCTTACAAATATTGATATTAAAGTAAGATATTTGCATAGCGATATCAAAACTCTTGAGCGCACAGAGCTTATACAAGGCCTACGAAAAGGCGAATATGATGTATTGGTGGGAATAAACCTATTGCGTGAGGGACTTGATTTGCCAGAAGTTAGTCTTGTAGCTATTTTAGATGCTGATAAGGAAGGATTTTTACGCAGTGAAACATCACTAATACAAACTATTGGTAGGGCTGCAAGAAATGTAAACAGTAAAGTTGTATTATATGCCGACAATATAACAGATAGCATTAGACACGCTGTTGACGAGACAAATAGAAGACGTGCAATTCAAGAGAAATACAATATTGAAAATAATATTACGCCGCAGTCTGTAAGCAGTAAAATACATGAGCTATTAAAAATAAGCAGCGAAATAGTTGATTATGACGATAGTGCGCTTGATTCAGAAGAGAAGGATGCTCTAATGCGCAGTCTAGAAGACCAAATGTTATCTGCTGCTAAAGATCTTGATTTTGAACAAGCAGCCAAAATTAGAGATAGATTGTTTGCACTTCAGGATAAATTACCAAAGCATATACAAAAGCCACAAGTAAGTATGCGAAAATCACGAGGGCGCAGCAGAAAATCCACAAGACGTGGCTAACTTTTAAATTATATTTGGTTATGGTATAATTTTTAAGATTGGAGATGAAATAATGCAAGAAATATTATGCAGCAATTGTAATAAAATAAACCAAGCCGATGAAGGACTTGATTATATATATTGCCAATATTGTGGTCAAAAGATAATAATAAAAGATAGTAGCCTGCGCATTAGCAACCTGATAGAACAGGCCCTTTCTAATAAAAACCCTATACAAATACATGATAGACTTATCGAGTTAGACAAAGAGTATCCTAATAACATTGATATAAAGAGAGCTCTTCTTCTCCAAGGAAGACTACACGAAAGAAGTCCAAAACGTCTAGACTTCAGTGTAATACATTGTTATTTGCTAAATGTTTTTTTAGAGGGAGAAGCTGAAAGAGGTCAAAAGGCTAAATTTGTAGAAGAACTTATGCATGGACCCCTTTTACTTGAATGCCTTGAACTTGCAAAAAATAGGAATCTATTTTTGCAAGAATATTATGTGGATATATCGCAAAAATATATTGAGTTGTTTTTAATGGGCAGTAGCAAATATATGAAGCAATTTTTTGGACTTTCTTTTTCTAGGAATCCCGCAAAGACTCTTGCAGAGCCTGCTGCTAGGATAATACGCAACATTCTTTGTGAGTCTTCATTAAATGAGTATAGATTCGTTCTAGCTAAAGCATTTTACATTGCATTTGGAAAGAAATTTGGAAATAATTACCAGTACATTAACGAATATCTCGGAGATACTCTTAATCTGGTATTAGGAGAATATAGACAACTAGACCTATGAAATTCAAAAAATTATTTAAAGCAATTATTTATATACCAATTTTAATAATAGTTTTTGGGTTACTATATGTTTTGTTGATTATGGGAGAAAATGACGAAGCTATGAGTGGAGCCACTTTTCATAACCCTAAAAATCAGCAATGCAGAAATCTAAATCTTGATAATGCTCAGTTTGATGAAATATTAAATGAGTTTGGAACTGCTATGCTAGTAAAAAATAGTTTGCCATCTAGACTCGATTTACAATGCAGTGGTAATAAAAATAATTATCTGTATCGTCTGGATGCAGAATATTCAACAAACGATGGAATAAAATATTACATTTCGGCATATAGCCCTATGATATCAAAAAATAGTCTTGATTTAAAAAATCATAGTTTGATTGCAGATAAAAACATTACAGTTGGTGGAATGCATGCTCTATGGTTTGAGTCAGCAAACGATATAAAAATATGTTTGAATAACGAAAACGCTAATTATGTAGTTTCGTTTCCAAAAATACGTGATGAAGAAATTATTGCAGAGCTTAATACACTATCATTGAGTAAATAGGAGATTACATGGAATACAATAGAAGTAAATTAGACTATAAATATCTTATCAAAAGATTTTTACCATACTATAAACCACATCTTAAAATACTTTTTATAGATTTGTTTTGTGCATCACTTACATCAATAAGTGTATTGGTGTTGCCTCCAATTATAAGTAATATCATAAATATTGCACAGACCAACCCTGCTGCTCTAACGAGCGAGCTTATCATTAAGATTGCTATTTTATATTTGACAATAAGAATTATTGATGCAACAGCATATTATTACATGGCTACAACAGGTCATATAATGGGAGTAAGGCTTGAAGCATCAATGAGGATGGATCTTTTTAGCCACATTCAAACTTTACCCATATCCTATTTTAGTAACACCAAGACTGGTCAGCTAATGTCAAGAATGACAAGCGACCTTTTTGATGTTACTGAATTTGCGCACCACTGTCCAGAAGAATTTTTTATAGCCATACTTAAATTTGTTATATCATTTATTGTGCTAATTAGGATAAATGTGCCCCTTACAATACTTTTATTTTTGCTTGTACCTCTTATGTATTTTTCTTCTTCTTACTTTAGAAAACGCATGCGCCAGGCATTTAGTGAAAGCAGGCACCAGATAGGAGAGATTAATTCTAAAATAGAGGATAGTTTGCTCGGTGTTAGAGTTGTGCAAAGTTTTGCTAATGAAAACAAGGAAATACGCAGTTTTGGCGAGCAGAACGATAAATTTATTGATATTAAAAGTAACTCTTATAAATACATGGGTGGTTTTCATACAGTAACAAGGCTTTTTGATGGCTTGATGTATATAGTAGTTATCGTTGTTGGAGCCTTTTTCTTAATGCACGGCAAGATAAGTGCAGGTGGCTATGTGTCTTATGTTCTATATATATCTGAATTGATAGCAGTTGTGCGCACACTAATTATGTATACAGAACAATTTCAAAGAGGTATGACTGGCATTGAACGCTTTGTTGAGATAATGGATATTAAGAGTGATATTGTTGATGCTCCTAATGCAGTTGAGCTTAAAAATGTAGAAGGTAACATCAATTTTATAAATGTGTCCTTTAGTTATGGCGAAGACAGTCCTCAAATATTCTCAAACATAAATGAATATGTTAAGAAAGGTACAAATATAGCATTGGTAGGTCCAAGTGGTGGAGGAAAATCAACATTTGTGAATCTTATCCCTCGTTTTTATGATGTAACCGAGGGTAAGATAACTATTGATGATATAGATATAAAAGATGTAAAGCTTAAATCACTTAGAAACAATATAGGTATGGTTCAACAAGATGTATATCTTTTTTCTAGCTCGATATATGCAAATATTGAATATGGCAAACCAGGTGCTACAAAGGAAGAAATTATAGCTGCAGCAAAGTTAGCTGGAGCACATGAGTTTATTATGGAGCTTCCAGAACAATATGATACTTATATTGGTGAGCGAGGTGTAAGGTTATCAGGAGGTCAAAAGCAAAGAATAAGCATTGCTCGAGTTTTCTTGAAAAATCCTGCTATATTGATACTAGATGAAGCTACAAGTGCGCTTGACAATGAGAGCGAACGTATAGTACAAGAATCTTTAACTAGACTTGCCAAGGGCAGAACAGTATTCACAATTGCCCATAGGCTTACTACTGTAAAAAATGCTGATTGTATATGGGTGCTTGAGGATAACTCTATAAAAGAAAAAGGCACTCATGAAGAATTGATGCAAAAGAACGGTCTATATAGCGAATATTATCAAATGTATATGGAGAATAAAAATGAGCAGTAAGAACAATAGCATTAAAAGCATAAATAAAGATGGTATCTTGCTGGCAAGCTTTACTGAAAATTATAGTCATAAGCATGCAGAAGAAGCATGGCATTTTTCTGGAAAAGTTTTGGAAATTGAGAATTTTGATATTATTTCTAATGCAAATATTTATGATTTGTTATCTGAGCTAAAAAATCTATATGCTAATAAATATGATTGCTTGCACATATTACCTTATGACTCAAAAAATTCTGAGCGTCTAGAAGAAATAGCTGATCACACAATTTATATAGGCAAAATGAATTGTAATGCTTTTGAAATAAGAATAAATGAGAATTGCCCTATGTCCCCTATCAAAATGATTCCTTGCTTTAGACATGGTTCAATGACTCCATGGGGCGGAGAAAAGCTTAAAACTTTATACAACAAAGATATTCCTGACTCAACAACGGGTGAGAGCATGGAACTAAGTACTATTCCCACACTTAACAGTAAGGACCCTAATGGTACTGCGCTTGAGGATTTGCAAAGGATATATGGCCTTCCTTTTATTGGCAACAGTTTTGATACTACGACTCAGTTTCCCCTATTGATAAAGTTACTTGATGCAAAAGGTTTGTTAAGTATACAAGTACATCCCGACGATCAATATGCCCATAAGCATGAAAATGGCAAGCTTGGTAAAGAGGAAGCGTGGGTTGTATTGGACTGCGAAGAAAATTCAAAACTCATATATGGATTGAAACCAAATACAAAACCAGAATATTTGAGCAAATGCCTTAAATCAGGAGAAAGCCCTGAAAAGTATATGAATTATGTATTCGTAAAAAAAGGCGATGTGCTTCACATTGCTCCTGGAACAGTGCATGCACTTGGAAGTGGTATAGTTGTATATGAAGTGCAGCAATCAAGTGATGTTACTTATAGGTTATGGGATTGGGCAAGAAAAGATAAAAATGGCAAAATGAGACCATTGCATATTGATGATTCTATAAATTGCATTAAGTATGATAGGGAGCTAAACGTATCATCTTTGCCTAGCAAAATAGGTATTAATACACTTCTTGATGTTGAGTCATTTATTCTCTATGTAATAAATATTGATGGAAGAGAAACTATAAAGAATAATGGAGAATCTTTTATTACGATTACAAGCTTTACAAATGCCACAATATTATCCTATGATAATAGACTAAATCTTTTAAATGGTGATACTGCTATAGTTCCAGCAAATGTTTCAGAATTTACAATAGAAGGAAAAGGCACGTTGCTTATGGCAAAAGCCAAAAATAAAAAATGAGCTTAAAAATAAAAAAAACACTTACAATAGTTATTGCTTTATTGTTTTCAATACTTTTATTGTTTTTGTTGATTAAATTAAAATCAAGCTATGAAACATACTCATATGAAAAAAATGTTACTCCAACACCTCTACAAAAAATGTACAGTGTGGATAAAAATGTTTCAGTAACACATACTATTGCTCCAAATACTACTCCTGAGCCTACTCCGGTGCTTATTAGAAGTGGAAATAGTGGAGAACATATAAAGCAAATACAGTTAAGGCTAATGGAGCTTGGCTTTTACAATGGAGAAATAGATGGCCAGTTTGGTCCGTCAACAAAAAATTCCGTTATTTGGTTTCAGACACAGCATGGTCTGGATGCAGATGGTATTATTGGTTCATCAACCTATAATGTTTTATTTGGAAAAGAAGCTCAAAAAGCAGTTGCTACTCCAAGTCCTAGTCCTACAATTAACCCCGCTGAAAAAGCTAAAGAAAAATCAGAAGATTTTCTTTTACTTGTAAATAAGCAGGTAAAACTTAGTAAAGATTATACTCCTGGTAATTTAATAAATGTTGAAGATATACTAGATAAAGAATATGCCAAAGTAAAGTATAAAGATACAAAAGCCGATTATACTGCTACTTTGGCTCTTAATAAAATGCTTAAAGATGCCTGTAATAATTACAACTTAAAAAACTGGCAAATTAGTTCTGCATATAGAAGTTATAGTTCACAAAACAAATTATTTGAAAAAAGAGTTAATGAATTTATAAAAAGTAATAATTTGAGTAGAGATAAGGCTGAAAGTGCTACAAACCTTACAGTTGCAATGCCTGGCACAAGCGAGCATCAAACTGGTCTTGCATTCGATATATCAGTTCCTGGAAAACTTTTTAAAGATACTGAGCAATCAAAGTGGATAGCAGAGCATTGTTATGAGTATGGCTTTATATTAAGATATACAAAGGATAAGGAAAAAATTACAGGATATATTGCCGAACCATGGCATATAAGATATGTAGGAATAGAACATTCACAGATAATGCATAAAGAAAATCTTGCTCTTGAAGAATATATTAAAAAGTACGGAGAAAAATAATAGCTAATGAGTTTAATTATGTACAATATACGAAGTGGATCTTCTGGAAATTGCAGCTTTGTTGGTAATGAAAAAGGTGGCTTGCTTGTAGATGCAGGAATTCCTTGCAAAACTATTGTAGAAGAGTTAAAAGCAGCAAATATTCCCTTAAGTATTATAAAGGGTGTCCTTGTTACTCATGAGCATAGTGATCATTGCAAAAGCGTTTCATCAATCGCAAAAATGCTGGATATACCTGTATATTCTACTGAAGGAACTCTTGATGCAATGGCTATGAATAAATCACTTAAGCTTGATGTAGAAGCTATAGGAATTGAGCCTGATCAGAGTTTTTTTGCTTCAAATATGGAAATTTTGCCTTTCAGCATACCACATGATGCTGCTCAACCTGTCGCTTATAAATTTTTCTCAGATGGCCATTCCGTTTGTATATGCACAGATTTGGGCTTTGTTCCAAAAAAAGTTTACGAAGTATTGGAAGGCAGCGAAGTCTTGCTTTTTGAAAGCAACCATGATGTAGATATGCTTCAGTCCTCCACTAAATATCCAATATTTTTAAAACGTAGAATATTAAGCAGAACCGGGCATATAAGCAATGAACTTTGCTCTGAGAATATATTAAAGTTGTGTCAGAGTGGTACAAAGCATTTTATATTAGGGCACTTAAGTCGCAATACCAACACATACGAATTAGCATATAATACCACAAAAAAAGTTTTACTTGATAAAGGTGCTGAACCCAATATTGATTTTTCACTTTGTTGTGCAAGGCATGATGCAAGAAGTAATGTTTATATATTAAAATAAGCCGTATGGCTTATTTTTTTAAGGCTATAATATTTTTATTTTAGGTTTAATTTTTCGTTTGTTTTTGACATAAACTTATTTTCATCTACGATAAATCTTTCATGGCGAGCTTTTCCTATTACACCTATGCTATCACTGACGGTAGCTTCAAATGTAAGACGCTTTCTATCACGGCTTATAAGCTCACATGAGCATACAATTTCCATACCAACTGGACTTGCAGCAATATGCTGAGCATCTATTAAAGTTCCTACTGTACATTCTCCAGGTTCCAACAATGACTCAACTGATTTCATACAAGTGTTCTCTATAAAAGCTATCATAGCAGGAGTAGCATAAACATCAAGAGTTCCACTTCCTAGATATTTCGCTGTTGTTTTTTTATCAACGATTGTTTTTTGCTCAAATACTATTTTTTTATCCATATATACCTCCTGCTGATAATTATATTTAATTATCAGTGTATATTCAAGAGGGCAGCTTGACCTTTTAAATTGCTTATATTATAATTGTTGTATTATTGCAGATTAAAAGGAGAATAAGCGATGTCCCTTGACAATATAAGCAAATCAGATATTGTAAGCAATGTTGGGCTTGGTGCTCAGTTTGCAAGTATATCCATAACTGATGTTTTAATTTCAATATTAATTGCATTTATAGTAGGATGCATAATCGGCTTTGTGTATAAAAAAACATTCCGCGGAGTGCTATACAGTCCTAACTTCCCTATTACATTGATTATGCTTACTCTTATTACCACCCCAGTTGTAATGTGTATCAAAAGCGATATAGCTCTTTCAATGGGTATGGTTGGTGCACTAAGTATTGTACGTTTTAGAACAGCTGTAAAGGATCCTCTGGATACAGCTTATATGTTCTGGGCACTTACTATGGGTATTCTGCTTGGAGCAGGGCTCTATATTATAGCAGTAGCAGTTGCAATAATACTCTCTTTGTTTGTATTTGCATTGTATCTTTTGAGTTTCAAAAAGCCAAATTCATATCTACTCGTTGTACATTGCCAACCTAATTCGGCTATGTATGTAGAAGAAGCTCTTAACAGAACTGTAAAACAGCATAGATTAAGAAGCAAAACTGTAACTCATGCTGGCGCAGAGATCACTTATGAAATAAGAATTAACAACAATGAAGATCAAATAATAAATAGTATTAGAGAAGTAAATGACGTGTATGACGTTACTATGGTAGCGTGTCAAACAGAGGCAGGCAACTAAAAATGCCAATAGATGTTCCGATAAGGCATGAGTTAAAATTTCATATAAACGAGATGCAGTATCGGCTACTGGCTTCAGCATTGGATAATACTTTAGATAGAGATCCAAACGGAGATAAAAACAATAACTATGCCATACGCTCGTTGTATTTTGATACTGTTTTCAATAATGCTTATTATGATAAAATAGATGGCGTACAGAATAGAAACAAATATAGAATAAGAATATATAACTATTCTGATAAAATTATTAAGATGGAGTGCAAGACAAAGCTCGGCACGCTAATATCAAAAAGAAGCATTAGCATACCAAGAGAATTAGCAGATCAGCTTATAGTATGTGATCCTACGGATTTGGATAAAACCAACAGTGGACTTTTGCACGATGTATATAGAGAAATGCGTCTTAATCTCCTAAGACCAGTTGTAATAGTTGATTATGTACGTGAAGCATACCTTCATACTGCCGAAGATGTAAGAATAACGTTTGACAAATCTTTAAAAACGGGCTTTACAAGTCATGATATGTTTAATCCATTTATTCCAACTATTCCATGCTTCAAAAATGGTAATATCATTTTGGAGATTAAATACAACAGATTCCTGCCAACATATATAAGAGACTTAATAAACTATTATGTGCAGGGTTCTACACAGATGGCGATATCAAAGTACACTATATGCAGACAATTTGAGGCATTATAAAATCCCGAATTACTAATTCCGGGATTTTTATTTTTGTTAAAATGTGCCTATCTATCTGTATAATAAACTTCTAAAATCTTTCCAATATAAAATCTATGTAAATCACCGTCAGCATAGTAGAGTTTCCTAGTCCTATCTTCAATTGATTCATCTTGCATATCTGCATAAGAGATAATTTTACACTCTATATGAAGTCCACATTCTTTTACGATAGGAACATTTACAGATTTAGCCTTTTCTGCAGTTAATCCTTCAGTGCCAAATTTATGTATATCCCTACCAGATTTGCTACCTGCAATTTTGATTTGCTCTTTCATATCATGTAATGGTATACTTATTGTAAAGTATGGATTTTTGTTTAAAAGCTCATAAGTAAACCTACTTGGCCTTACAGCAACAACAAATGCATCTACGCTATGCATAATTAGTGGTCCTCCCCACCCTATTATCATAGTATTATCAATATTTCCATCACTTGAATTTAAGAAGAATCCCTTTCCTATATTTTCAATAATGTATTGGGATATTTCGCTAATATTTATATTTTTCATGCTATCACCTCTTAAAATTATTATATCACAATAAGGAGCCATTTTATGTTTTTTTACGACTGGACATTTATAATTCTAATACCTGGAATACTTATCGCACTGTTTGCCCAAATTAAGGTTAAAAGTGCCTTTAACGAAGGAAATAAAATTCAGGCTAGAAGTGGAGTTTCTGCAAATGAAGTAGCACGTTCAATGATACAACATCAGATCGGTACTAGGTTGCCTATAAACAGAAGCAATGGAATGCTAAGTGATCACTACAATCCTATTAACAAAACTCTCTCCCTTTCAGACGGTGTATATGGTAGAACAACTATTTCTGCTATAGCAGTAGCTGCACATGAGGCTGGTCACGCTATTCAAGATGCTGAAGGGTACTTTCCTTTGCGCTTTAGATCTGCAATTGTTCCAATAGTGCAATTTTCTTCTTCAGTTTCCCCTATTATCCTATTAGCTGGATTTGTACTGTATTCAAATACACTTATCAACATAGGAATAATAGCATATGCTCTCACACTTTTATTTACCCTAGTAACATTACCCGTAGAATTTGATGCTAGTAAAAGAGCAAAGTTGGCACTTGTAGAGAACAACTATTTAACTCAGGATGAAATGAAATATGTAAATAATGTCCTTGATGCAGCTGCTTTAACCTATGTTGCAGCAGCACTTACCAGCTTATTACACCTTATAAGGCTTTTAATTTTAAGACCTCAAAGGGATGATTAAAAAATCGATCTCTGTAAGAGAGCTTGTAGAATTTACCTTTGTGCATGAAGATATAACGCCATCTTCAAACTCTGAAGCGATGCTTGCAGGTACTTTGTCTCATCAGGCTCGTCAAAGCAAGCTGGACGATAATTATATATCAGAATATAGCATAATATCTTCATTAGTTTATGATGATTATGAATTAGGAATTATAGGTCGCATGGATGCATTCTGCGACTCTATTTCTTGTGCAACAATTGAAGAAATAAAGCTATGCAATAAGGATGATCCACCTAAAGAGCCTTTACCAAGGCATATTTGGCAAGCTTATACTTATGCTGCAATGCTATATAATAATAGACCAGATCAAAAGTGCATTGAAGTAGTATTAAACTACTGCGATAAGGAAGGTAATGTATGCTCTAGCTTTAAAGAGAAACTTAGCAGAGAGCATGCTAATGATTTAATTTATGAACTAATAGTTCCTTATGTTAATTTCTTGCATCAAGAAGCTGAACATCTCTTAAAAAGAGATGAAAGCATTTCAGAATTGACTTTTCCATTTTCTGACTTTAGACCAGGTCAAAGGGATATGGCTGCCCAAGTATATACCACAATAAGGTTAAAGAAAAAGCTCTATGCATCTCTCCCAACTGGAACTGGCAAAACTATGTCAAGTATATTCCCGGCTGTAAAAGCAATGGAGCAAGGATATTGCAATAAAATAATGTATCTTACTGCAAGAACATCTGCAAGGCAGGCTCCAATAAATGCAGTTAAGCTTTTGCTAAATAAAGGAATTTCTTTAAGGTCTTTAGTAATATCTGCAAAAGAAAAGGCATGTATTCACGATATGGACTGCGATCCAAACAAATGTCCTTTTGCTAAGGGTCACTTTGTTCGAGAAAAATCTGCTATACAGGAAATACTAAATGAAAAAATATGGGATTTTGAAACTATCCATAGGGTATCAATAAATAATAATATATGCCCATTTGAATTTAGTCTTAGCTTATACTATTTAGCAGATATAGTAATTTGTGATTATAATTATATATTCGATCCATTTGTAAAACTTATACGCGCAGAGCAGGATAAACATGGAATATCTTTGCTTGTTGATGAGGCACACCAACTTATTCCAAGATTGAGAGAAAGCTTAAGCTCTTGTATTGATACTGAAATAATAAAGAAATGGAATAAAGAAATTGCGAATGTGTTAAAGAAAAATAATGTCTTGCACAAGCAACTTAAACATCTGCTAAGTGAGATTAAATCATTAAGCGATACAAAACAAAAAGATTTAAGGCTTTTAGAAATACCAGAGCATATTTCTGCAATATGCGAAAATATTAAATATTCATGTGCTGATTTTTTTATGTATGAGAAGGATACTGTAAAATCCGAATTAGGCGAAACTGTTAGTGAAGTATACAAATGCATAAACTCCTTTTTGTTTGGTATTGAAAATGCTAAATCTGCTTATAAAATCATATATAATTCAGACAATAAAAATGCTTCGTTACAACTAATATGCATAGATCCTAGATTTCAGATTTTGCAATCGATAAATAGTTTATCGGGATCTGTGTTTTTTTCAGCAACTTTAGCTCCATTGTCTAAGATGAAAATAATTCTTGGAGGAGGAAATGATGATGCTACATTTAGTCTGCCCTCTCCTTTTCCTAAGGAAAATCTATTGATACTAAGAAGCAACACTAGTACATATTACACAGATAGAGAAAAGACATTAAATTCTATTGCATCTCTTATTGTTGAACTTGTAAATTCTCACAAAGGAAACTATATTGTCTATTTGCCAAGTTATGAATATCTAGACATGATGAAATTTGAACTTGAAAATCTAAATACCGATAACTTACTAGTACAAAGTAGAAATATGAGCGATTCTGAGAAAAATGATTTTATAAATAAATTTAAACCAAATTCTAATATACTAGCATTATGTGTTATGGGTGGCTCTTTTTCTGAAGGAATTGATTTGCCAGGTAAGCTGCTGTATGGAGCAATAATAGTAGGAGTTGGACTGCAAAAGCCTGATATAAAAAGTGAATTGATTATGGAGTACTTTGACGAAAAGTATTCACTTGGATATGAATATGCATATCTTTATCCAGCTATACAAAGAATACTGCAAGCAAGTGGCAGGGTCATTCGTAGTGAAACAGACAAAGGAATTATAATGCTTATTGATAAGCGCTACTTTACCAAAAAATATACTAATTTATTGCCTGCTGATTGGAAATTTGTAGATAAAAATTACATTGAAGCCCTAAAAAGCTTTAATTCACAATAATAAGAGGTTTTACAATTATTACAGATTATGATAATATTGATATGATTATACATTTGGAGGAAATTTTATGCCCACAAATTTAGTTGAAGTAGAATCAATAAAACAAGAAATAATTGGAAAAGTACAAAGATATAACGGTACTACCATTGAAGAGGCCTTACCTCAGCAAATATATAAGGCAGTGGCTTCCACTGTAAGAGATCGCATAATGAAAAAATGGATTAAGGCTAAAAAAGCATTTAAAGCCAACCCTCAGAAAAAGCTATACTATATGTCGGTCGAATTTTTAGTTGGAAGAGTAATGCTATCCAATATTATTAACCTTCTTCATAAGGATGAATATATGCAAGCCTTTAAGGAGCTAAATATTGATCCTGATCTCATATTTGCAGAAGAACCAGAACCAGGCCTTGGAAATGGAGGTCTTGGACGCTTAGCATCTGCGTTTATGGATAGCTTGTCTACACTAGACCTACCTGCTACTGGAAGTACAATTAGATATGAATATGGACTTTTTAGGCAAAAAATACTAGATGGTCAGCAGATTGAGATACCTGATAACTGGCTTGAAAATGGCAATGTATGGGAAGTTCCTGCACCAGAGAATGCTGTTAGCGTTCACTTTGGAGGAACTGTTCGTAGATATGAGTATGATGGCAGAACAAAATTTGAAACAACTGGTGGATATTTTATCAAAGCTATTCCATATGATATGCCAATTGTGGGATATGATACCGATAATGTAAACTCACTTCGTATGTGGTCAGCAAGATCTCCTGAAAGCTTCAATTTGAGAAAATTTGGAGATGGCGAGCATGAAGCTGCTCTTCAGGATCTTCAACCAGCTGAAATAATAAGCAAGGTTCTTTATCCAGAAGATAATCACTATGAAGGAAAAATGCTTAGACTAAAGCAGCACTATTTTTTGGCAAGTGCTACAATACAAGATGCAATAAGAAGTTATAAAAAGCGTTATGGAAATGACCTCCACGATCTACCTAAGCATGTAGTTTTCCATATAAATGATACGCATCCTGGGCTAGCAATACCTGAATTATTAAGAATATTGCTAGATGATTATGACTATGACTGGGATGAGGCAATGGAAGTTGTAAATGGTTGCATGGCTTATACCAATCATACTATACTAAGCGAAGCTCTTGAAAAGTGGCCTTGCGATATGATGCAAACATTATTGCCAAGAATCTATATGCTACTGGAAGAAATGAACAAGAGATTGTGCGCAAAGCTATTTGAAATATTCCCAGGTCAATGGGAGCGCATAGCTCATATGGCAATTATTGCATATGACAATGTACATATGGCTAATCTTTGTGTATCTACAGCTTTCTCTGTAAATGGAGTTAGCCAACTTCATGGAGAAATTCTAAAGAAATCACTTTTTGCTGATTATAATCAGGTTTATCCAAATAAGTTTACAGCAATAACAAACGGAATTACGCATAGAAGATGGCTTCTAGTTGCAAATCCAGAACTTTCAAAGCTTATTGAAGACTCCATTGGCCCTGATTTCAAGCTTGATGCTCTTGAACTTAAAAAGCTTGAGCCGTATGCAGATAATCCTGCTTTCAGAGATAAATTTAAAAAGATAAAGCATAACAATAAAGTTCGCTTGGCGAAATTCTTAAATGATAAGCAGGGTGTAGTAGTAGACTGTGATTCAATATTTGATGTCCAAGCCAAACGACTTCACGAATACAAAAGGCAGCTTCTAAACGCATTACATATATTGGTGCTTTATAATAGAATAGTTGATGATCCAAACTTTACAATGCCACCAAGAACATTTTTCTTTGGTGCAAAGGCAAGCCCAAGCTATTATAGGGCAAAGCTAATAATAAGATTTATTAATGCTATTGCAAACCTAATTAACAAGCATCCTCGTGCAAGAACAATGCTAAATGTAGTGTTTGTAGAAAATTATAATGTATCTTTAGCAGAGTTGCTTATGCCTGCAGCAGAGATAAGCCAGCAATTATCTACTGCAAGTAAGGAAGCAAGTGGCACTGGTAATATGAAGTTTATGATGAATGGTGCTATTACTCTTGGCACAATGGATGGAGCCAATGTGGAGATATATGATGCAGTTGGTGACGATAACATTTATATATTTGGCATGCGTAGCAATACTGTGCTTAATATGTATAAAGAAGGCACATATAATCCTATGATGATTTTTGAGCAAAATGCCGAGATTAGGAAAGCCATGAGACAAATGATAGATGGTAGTCTATTTGAGGATCATTCTACAATACTGCAAGATATTTATCATTCATTACTTATTGGCGACAACGGATCAATGGCAGATAGCTACTTTGTTCTAAAGGACTTTGGAAGCTATTCTATGGCCAATCGTAGAATAATGAAGGATTACGAAGACCAAGACATGTGGCAGAAGAAGGCTATTATTAACGTAGCAAATAGTGGTATTTTCAGTATTGATAATACTATAAAGAATTACAATGAAAAAATTTGGCATTTAGGCGTTTTAAAATTAGATTGATATATTTTGCTTTCATACCGAGAGAATTAATTCTCGGTATGAGTCTTATATTGATCTTTAGATAATGTATATATTTATTATTTCATTGAAATAATAAAATTACATATCAAAAAAGCCTATAGAAAGGAAAGATCTATGGCAAAATTTGCCGTTTTTGTTGACTTAGAAAACTGTGGAGCAAAAGTCGAGACGCTTCGTAACATTATAAACAAGATAAAGCTAAAAGGTAATATACTTATTGGCAAAGTTTATGGCTACACAGAAAATTTCAGTTCATTAAAGGAACTGCTTTTAAGCAATACTTTTACAGTAGTTCCCTCCATAAGATATGGTATTTCTCAAAAGAATAATGCTGATATACAACTTGTAGTAGATGCCCTTGAGGTTGCATATACCAACCCTCTTATAGATAGCTACTGCATAGTAAGTGGCGATAGTGACTATATGCCTTTGGTAGGTAAGCTAAAGGCTATGGGAAAATTTGTAATAGGAATGAGCCGAAGTGAAGCAGCAAGTAATATTTTTATAAATGCTTGTAATGAGTTTCATTTTCTAGAATATGTAAGCACACCACCTAAAAATCAGCAAAATAATTCTCAAAAGAAAAAACAGATAAATGGCGACAATGATATTATTAGCGATGAGGAGCTTAATAAAAACATTATTGAAATAATTGAACAATCTGATGACGGTGAAGTATATGCTAGCGAGTTAAAAGGTATAATTCTGCGTCTGCGCCCAGATTTTAATGAAAAAAATTATGGATGTTCTACATTTGGAAAACTACTAACTAAACTTGAAAATAAGTTCAATCAGATCAAAGTATTGAATGATAAACTTACAGTAATTGTAACTCTAAATTCAAAATACAGCGTTAGCGAAGAAAACACAGAAAAAATTGGACCTGACAACTGGAACAAGATTTTTAAAGCAAAACTTTCAAATTACAAAGAGAGTGGATTTGATAGAATAAATCCAAGTATATTAAAGGCACAGCTGCTTTCAGAGTACCCTGACTTTAATGAAAGAGTAATAGGATTTAAACGCTTTAGCGATGTGATGAAGCAGCTTGAAAAAGACGGTTTAATAAAAATAATTATGGATACCAACGGAACTATGCTTATTGAACTAAAATAGGAGTTTTTATGAATAATCATTGGTATATAAATGCTGCAGTGTGCTCCCCCATAGTTTATCTTGGAGACCCACAAAAAAACTGTGATAACATAATAAATATCATCAAAAATTTAAACGACAGCACAAGTATTGTGGTGTTTCCTGAGTTGAGTCTTTCTGGAGCAAGTTTAGAAGATCTATTTATTCATGAATCAGTATTAAACAATTCTTTATCGGCACTAAAACAAATAATAGATGCAAGTAAAAATTATCATAAACTGATATTTGTTGGATTGCCTTTAATGTACAAAAATCAATTGCTAAATGTCACAGCTACTATTTTTAAAGGGGAAATAATTGCTTTTATTCCAAAAAAATATAGCGATAAATATGATTCAAGATATTTTAGCACAGTTTGTGAAGACAGTTCAGTATATTTATTTGATAGGGAAATACCAATTGTTTGCAATCCATTATTTTTATGCAACGGAATAAACATTTCAGTTTCAATTGGAAACTATTTAAATGACTCTGTAAACGCTGATATTCTAGTTAACCCATGTGCATATCCTTCTATTGTAGATTCTTTAAATAAAGAAGATCTTAAATATTTATCATCTAACAATAACATGGCTGTGCTTAGAGCAAATACAGGCTATGGAGAGAGTACAAGCTATGCTGTATATGATGGAAAATGCAAGGTTTATGAACTTGGAGAACTGATAGCAGAAAATAATGGCTTTTGTGATAAGAATAATATTGTATATTGTGATATAGATGTTTCAGCTATAAAATATAGAAAGCTAAAAAATATCAGTACACCCAAAAACTATACAGAGATAATTATTCATGGTTTTAATCCTTTAGATCAAGATAATGTTGATATCAATAGAGAATATCAAAAGCTTCCATTTATTCCAGAATCGTACAAAAAAGAAAAATATTTTGAAGAAATATTTAACATTATTTCTGGAGGCCTTATTACGCGTTTAAGAAGCATAAATACGGATAAAGTAGTGCTAGGGTTTTCTGGTGGTCTTGATTCCACATCTGCACTATTACTGCTATATGCTACATTCGAAAAGTATTCCATTGACAGCAAAAATATCTTTTCTATATCCATGCCAGGATTTGGAACAAGTGATAATAGCAAAACCAATGCATCAGCTTTGATAAATGAGTTAAATATTAGCACAAAGGTTATTGATATAAGCAAGTCTGTATTGCAGCACTTTAGTGATATCGATCATGATGTAAATAATAGTGATACCACTTATGAAAACAGCCAAGCCAGAGAAAGAACTCAAATACTCATGGACATAGCAAATAAAATTGGTGGTATTGTTATTGGCACAGGTGATCTTAGTGAGTCTGCGTTGGGATTCTGCACATATAATGGCGATCATATGAGCATGTATAATATAAACGCAAGTCTAAGCAAAACTCTTTTACGTGAATTTGCCTTATATCTAGCTGATAAAGTTAGCAAAACAGCCTACACAGTTGTAGAAAAAATCGTTAATGCTCCTGTTTCTCCAGAGCTACTCCCCTTGCAAGATGGCAAGCTAGAACAAAAAACCGAAGATATACTTGGAAGCTATGAACTCCATGATTTTTTCTTATATCATATGCTTTACAATGGAGCTAGTAAAGAAAAACTATTATTTTTAGCCAACAGAACTTTTAATGATGAGTATTCACTAGAGTATATAGAAAAAACTCTTGATACTTTTGTTAGAAAGTTTTTCTCTCAGCAATTTAAAAGAAATTGCAGTCCAGATAGCCCCGCTGTTTTTGACATAGGTCTATCACCACACAAGAGTTTTAAGATGCCAAGCGATATAATGCCGATCTTTTAGCTTATATTAGCTTTACAAAATTTAATATTCAGGTATAATATATTATGGCGATGATGAGAAGCTTTGTAATGTTTCGCATACAGCGAGTTGAGTATGGTGTAAGTCAACTGCGTACGTACAAAAGCATCGGCTCTGAGCTTCGTGATAAGCACGACGGTTTTCCCGTTACAGATAATACCAAGAGGGCTTTATGCCAAGCAGGGTGGTACCGCGATAATTGTCGTCCCAGCAAGGGCGATTTTTTTATTTAAACAAATCAGGAGGAATAAATAATGTATGATAAAGTATCTACGGATATGAAGTTCGTAGAAAGAGAAAAAGAAATACTTGAGTTTTGGAAAAAGAATGAGATTTTTGATAAAAGTTTTAATTTAAGAAAAGGAAACGATAAATTTACATTCTATGATGGTCCTCCTACTGCTAATGGCAGACCACATATTGGTCATTTGCTAACAAGAGCTATAAAAGACTTGATTCCAAGATACAAAACAATGCAAGGCTATGATGTATTAAGAAAAGCTGGCTGGGATACCCATGGACTTCCAGTTGAAATTGAAGTAGAAAAAAAACTTGGACTAAATAGCAAGCCTGAAATTGAAAAATATGGTATTGAGCCATTTATTTCAGAGTGCAAAAATAGTGTTTGGAAATATCTTGGCGAGTGGAAAGATATGAGCGATAGGGTTGGATACTGGTGTGATATGGATAACCCTTATGTAACCTATCATAATAACTACATTGAAAGCGTATGGTGGAGCCTTAAAAAGATCGCTGATAAAGGTCTTATATATAAGGGTTATAAGGTTGTGCCATATTGCCCAAGGTGTGGAACATCTCTCTCCAGTCATGAAGTTGCTCAAGGATATAAAGATGTAACTGAAAAGAGTGCAGTAGTAAGATTTAAAGTTAAAGGCGAAGATAACCTATATTTGTTAGCATGGACTACTACACCATGGACACTGCCAAGTAACGTTGCTCTTGTAGTGAATGCAAGCGTTGATTATTTAGAAGCCGAGCATGATGGTGAAAGGCTTATATTTGCTGAGCCATTAAAAGAAGCTGTATTTGGTGATTGTGCTGGCCATTTGAATATATTAAATAAGTTTAAAGGTTCTGAATTAGTTGGAATGGAATACGAGCCTTTATACAAGTTTACAGAACCGAAAGAAAAAGCATGGTATGTAGTTGCAGATGACTATGTAACAACTACCGATGGTACTGGTATTGTACACTGTGCTCCAGCTTTTGGTGAAGACGATGCTAGGGTTGGAAGAGATAATAATCTGCCTTTTGTTCAGCTTGTTAGTTCCGAAGGTAAATTTATTGAAGGTACAACATGGGAAGGCATATTTGTTAAGGATGCAGATCCAATAATTTTAAAGGATTTGGATGAAAAAGGATTGCTTTTTTCATCCCCTACATTTACTCACAGCTATCCATTCTGCTGGAGGTGTGATACTCCACTGCTCTATTATGCTAGAGCTACTTGGTTTATCAAGATGACAGAAGTACGTAATCAACTTATAAAAAATAATCAGTCAATCAACTGGATGCCTGATCATATTAAAGATGGTAGAATGGGCAACTTCCTTGAAAATGTTGTAGACTGGGGATTATCTAGAGAGCGTTACTGGGGTACTCCACTTCCTATTTGGAAATGTGAAGAAGGACACATGCATGTAATAGGTAGCAGGGCTGAGTTGAAAAAAATGGCCTTGTGCGATGTCGATGATGACATGGATCTACACAGGCCATATATAGACAGAATAGAAATAAAATGTCCTGAGTGTGGTAAGCCAATGCACAGAGTAACCGAAGTTATTGACTGCTGGTATGATTCAGGGTCTATGCCATTTGCACAGTGGCACTATCCATTTGAAAACAAAGAAGAATTTGAAAGCAGATATCCTGCAAACTTTATAAGCGAGGCCATTGACCAAACTAGAGGTTGGTTCTATACAATGCTCGCTGTAAGTACATTATTGTTTGATGATGTTCCATCTTACAAGAACTGCTTAGTGCTTGGACATGTTCAAGATGAAAATGGTAAAAAAATGAGCAAGCACATTGGAAATGTAGTAGATCCTTGGCAAGTGCTTGAGAAGCAAGGTGCTGATGCTGTAAGATGGTATTTTTACAGTGTAGGTCAACCATGGCTACCAATAAGATTCAGCGATAGTGCAATTGAGGAATCCCAGCGTAAGTTTATGGGTACACTTCAGAATGTATATGCATTCTTTGTTCTATATGCAAATATCGATAGCTTTAATCCGTTTGAACACCGTCTTGAAGATGCTAAATTAACACTAATTGATAAATGGATACTTAGCAGGCTTAATCAGCTTATATCTGATGTACAAAGCAATCTGGACGAATACAAGATACTTGAGTCTACAAAAGCAATAGGAGATTTTGTTGATGACCTTAGCAATTGGTATATAAGACGCAACCGTGAAAGATTCTGGGGCAAAGGCGTTGGCAAAGACATGGGCGATGATAAAGGTGCTGCTTTTATCACCCTATACACAGTGCTAGTTGTTACAGCAAAGATTATCGCTCCATTTGTACCATTTATTGCAGAAGATATTTATCAAAACTTAGTACGCAATGTTGATAAGAATGCTCCTGAAAGCGTGCACTTCTGTGACTTCCCTAATGTAAAAAACGAATACATAGACGCTGAATTAAATAAGAATATGAATGCTCTAATTAAAGTGGTAAGTCTTGCTAGAACATGCAGAAGTGCAAGCAATATAAAGGTAAGACAGCCATTGAGCAAGTTATACGTATCTGGTACAGAATTCCCAAATGAGTACGCTGAACTACTAAAAGATGAAATAAATGTAAAGAATGTTGAATTCATAAGTGATTCAAGAGAATTTACAACTTATCTTTTTAAGCCTCAGATGAGAACCATTGGTCCAAAATACGGCAAGCTTTTAGGAAAAATAGGTCAATATCTACAGACAATCGATGGTAATGCAGCTTATGATATGTTAAATGCAGGTAATAATTTAAAGTTTGAGATAGATGGTACCGAGGTTGAACTTTCAAAAGACGATGTACTTATCAGTGCAGTACAAAAGCATGGATTTACAGCTGAGAGTCTTGATGGGATTACTGTTGTATTAGATACAAACCTAAGTCCAGAGTTAATAGATGGAGGATATGCTAGAGAAATAATAAGCAAAATACAAACGATGCGTAAGGATGCAGACTTTGATGTTACAGACAGAATAACTGTAAAATTTGCATCGCCCAAGTTAGAAAAAGTATTTGAAGAATTTGCAGATCAAATAAAACTTGGTGTATTAGCAAAAGAAATTTCAAAGCTTGAGAATTCATCAATTAAGGATTCAGAAGAAATGTTAACATTAGATAATGGATATTATAAGACTTGGGATATAAATGGAATAAAAGCCATAATCTATGTAAGTAATAAATAATTAAAACTGAAAAGGCTTTTCTACTGGAAAGTAAATTTAAAAACAGGTATGATTTATATCATACCTGTTTTATTAAATATAGCTAATAAAGTCTTTTTTAATTAATTCATAGTCAACTGAGGATTGAAGAGAACCAAGTTGATCTTTCCATGAATTTATATTAATGCCTACTTTATGAAAGCCTAGTGATTCATAGACATGCTGTGCACGTTTGTTCAAAAGATTAGTATCACAAATAATTTTAGAATAACCATTACTAAATAGCCAATCAATTAACATGCTTAAAGCCTTTTTCCAATTCCATGATTTTGATAATCTAATTCGCAGATCTTAATACCTATTTCTGCAATATCATCAGCAACATTATGATAATTGCATTCACCAATCAATTTATTTTCTATTTCAATGATTAAAAGGCCTTGGTTAATTGTATTAATAACTTCTTTATCCGTTACACCTAACCCGTATGGAAATCCAGCGTGCGCCATTAAAGCTCCATTATTCCACCAAGCTACTATCTGCTTAGCATCAGAGACTCTTGATTTTCTAATTATTAAATTCTCATGTTTAAGTAATGTAAATTCATTCATTATGTTAGAATCTTAATTTATTTGATAAATTCGTTATTTACCATAATAAAAGGTCTTGCAGTATCTGAGTCAGAATAATCTTTGTATCTATCTAGTAATAAATTATAACAATCATTTTCACAATTGAAAATAATTGCCTGATAGGGCTCTTCAAAAGATAATTTCTCAATAAAAAGATATTTTCCATTATCTTCAATAAGTACACCTACATGGCCTATAAAAAGATAATTTCCATCTAAATTATCATTTATAACAACCGAAACCATTTTTA
>JAXFOG010000017.1:0-71720 GCA_034180455.1 Eubacteriales bacterium | reverse complement strand
CTATATCATTATTTTCATGGCGTTTTTCTTTCATAAGGAAATCTTCAGAAAAAGTTACTGCCAAAATCTTGTTGTTGTATATTGGCACAGCGTTAAGCACTTCAATCCCACTTTGGAAAGGGTTTTCCAACTGACCGGGATCAATCTTTGGACCTTTTAAAAGCTCCTTTATTATTGCAAACTCTGGAATTTCTCCACTTCTTACATCAATGTTTCTATATTCTGATGCGAGTAAATTACTCCCCTTATATCGATAGTATAGATTTGCTTTATAGCTCTTATGGGTAAAATCAAGATTAATATCATTAAAAGCATTAGCAGTATTTTTATCACTTGCGCTTAAATCTGAATATGAGCGATTAAGTATATCTACTGTGGAACATGAACTGCTTATAAGCAGAACGAGTATAACTAAAATCAGAATTATTCTTTTCATTCGTTCACCTTCTTATAAACAAGTGGAAGTTCAACGGTAAACTCTGTACCTTTTCCAAGGTCACTATCAACATAGATTCTGCCGTTATGTATCATTACCATTTGATTAACTATTGAAAGTCCAAGTCCTGTTCCACCAGTATCGCGACTGCGTGCCTTATCCACTCTATAAAATCTGTCAAATATGCTTTTTAAATCTTCTTTGGGTATACCAGGTCCATTATCTTTTACTTTGAATACAGCTATTTTGCCATTACTATGCAGGCTTACATCAATCGTTCCACCTTCTCCTGTATATTTAATGGCATTATCAATAAGATTATAGAATATATGATGAAGCTTTGCTGAATCTGCGCTTATTATAACATTTGGTTCAATATCCATATTTAATGTTTGATTGCGTTTCTCTGCTAAAAGATCCGTCTTCTTTGAAATATCGCTTACTAACTCAGATAGTGAGAAACTCTCAATCTTAAGCGTAATACTCTTGTCATCAAGTGATACAAGCGTAAGTAAATCATTTACTACTGAATTTAATCTATCAATTTCTTTGTTAATATCTGTCAAAAATTCCTTTGCAATATCAGGATCCATATCGTCCTGATATATTATGTTTTCAAGAAGAATTTTCATTGTAGCAAGAGGAGTCTTTAACTCATGACTGGCATTAGAAATAAATTGATTTCTGCTTTTCTCCAAATTTTCGAGCTTTTCACTCATGTTGTTGAATGTACGAGAGAGATCTTTTATCTCAGAAGATCCCTTTTCTTCCACACGGACTGAAAAATCACCCTGACCCATTTTTTGAATACTCTCTGTAAGCTTCTTTATGGGCTGTGTGATGAGTCCTGAAAAATACATAGCAACGACTAGGCAAATAAATGCTGCTATGCCAAAGAACCTCAATATTATGCTCTGCAGGTTATTTAAGTTTGATATTAGTTCGTCTGTTGACGAAGAAAATAGTACTAGACCCTCAACGCCATTACGACTAAGTATAGATGCAGTGCATACGTTTATCCATACGCTATTATCTACATCAACTGCACCTGAATTTGCTTGACTTAGCTTGTATAGTCCGTAATCGCTATTGCTTGTATATGTTAATATACTGTTTACTTCTTTAAGGCTTATTCGCATTCCTTCGGCCCTTGAATAGCTGTCGGCAATAACCTTACCAGAGTTATCAAGTATCATAAGTCTAGCTCTATATTCTCCACCCAGCCGCTCAATAAGCTTGTTTATGCCTTTTATATCCTTATTTAAAAATAATTGCGTAACGCTTACAGCCATTTTTTCAACGCTATATTTGTCGTTACGCATCTTTTGATTCAGTTGATAGTTTCCAACAACAGCTACTGTGGAACTTGCTATTGCAAGATAGGATATAATCACGACCAGCAACAAAACAAGCATTATCTTCCAGCGGATTGAGCCAAGTTTATTTTCAATCCTTGTCTGTAAAATAGTAGCCTACCCCCCATTTAGTAAGAATGTACTCAGGATGCGTAGGATCTAATTCCACCTTTTCACGCAACCTTCTTATATGCACATCTACTGTCCTAGCATCTCCCATGTAATCATATTTCCATACATGGGCAAGCATCTCTTCTCTTGTAAATACTTTTCCTCTATTTGTAGCAAAAAGAAGAAGCAAGTCAAACTCTTTTGCAGTAAGACGAATATCCTTACCTTTAATAGTAACTCCACGATTTGTAGAATTTATCTCCATGTCATGAACTTTAATAATGCCCTGATTTTCAACATTATACATACGACGAAGTATGGTCTTTATTCTGGCTTTTACTTCCAAAATATTAAATGGCTTTGTCATATAATCATCTGCACCATATTCAAGGCCAAGTATCTTATCCATATCTTCGCCTTTTGCAGTAAGCATAATAATTGGCACATTGCTATGCTCTCTTATTTTCTGACAAACACTGATACCATCAAGCTTAGGAAGCATAACGTCAAGCAGAATCAGATCAAAATTACCTTCCTGAAACTTTTGCAATGCTTGTTCCCCATCATAAGCGCTTTCTGTTTCAAAGCCATCTTTTTCCAAAGTATATTTTAATCCTTTAATAATTAAAGGTTCGTCATCAACAAGCAAAATTCTTCTTGCCATTAGAACATGCCTCCTCAAGTAATATGTTTAATTATAACATAAATCTTTAGAATATTTCAAGGTATTTTAATATTTATTTTATAAAATAACAAATAAAATTCAACATTTTCAATTATTTTGAAAAATATAGCTGTTTACTTTTTTTATTTATTTAATATAATGTTATAGTATAAATTCGTAGGGTATCTTTATGAACCTGAGCGGGAGGAAAAATAAACATGAAAATTAATACACGCACATTGGCAGCTAATGCCTTACTATGCGGAATCACCGTTTTACTGGGATTTACGCCACTAGGTATGATTCCTTTGCCACCACCACTATTATCCCCCACAACAGTACATATACCAGTGCTAATAGCAACTCTGTACTTGGGATATAAGAGTGGACTCGTTGTTGCTATATGCTTTGGACTTGTAAGCTTTTTAAGAGCTTTACAGGCTCCAGTAGGTATGTCAGTATTCTTCATAAATCCATTGATAGCTATATTACCACGTCTTATGATACCTACTATTGCATATCTTTCGTATCATGGTTTTAAAAAAATAATTCGAAATAATTATATATGTTTGGTACTAGCAGCTGCACTTGGCTCTTTTGCGAACACTATATTTACTCTTTCTAGCATATTTATATTCTATAACGAGCAATTAACAAATATTATCTCAAGTGCTGCTGGAAACAATGAAAGTGCAGTAAACGCTGCAAAATATTTGTTTTATGTAATTGCAATACCATATGGTACTTCTGAAGCAATATTATCAGGAATACTAGTACCCGCAGTTGTAAGTGGATTAAATAAATCGCTAAAATAAGGAGTTTTTATGATTCTTACCCTTGATATAGGAAACAGTAATATTAAAGTTGCAGTTTTTGAAAACGAAAAACTAAAACACTATTGGAGAACATCTACAAACTGTCAGTATACATGTGACGAATATGGGATGACTTTTATAAATTTCTTCAATAACGCAAATATCAAGATTTCCGATATTGATGGAATAATGCTTTCCAGCGTAGTTCCTACCATAAATTATACTATTGAGCACATGTGTTCGCTTTACTTTAATATAAATCCTATATGGGTTGTTCCAGGAATGAAAACTGGAATAAATATACGATATGATGTGCCTCAGCAGCTTGGAAGTGATAGAATAGCAAACGCTGTCGCAGCATATCATCTATATGGCAAGCCAACAATATTTATTGATTTTGGAACAGCTACAACTTTTGGTGCAATAGATAAAAGTGGTGCTTTTATTGGTGGCTGTATATGTCCTGGAATAAGAGTTGCAAGCGATGCACTTGTTAGTGGTACTGCAAAGTTATCTAGATTTGAGTTTACAAAGCCTAGTAGCGTTATATGCAGGAACACTACAAGCAACCTACAAAGTGGTGTAATATATGGCTATATAGGTCAAGTTAGCTCTCTAATTGATCGCTTTAAAAATGAAATGAACGCCCCTGAGGCTTTCGTAGTAGCAACAGGTGGTATGGCAAAGTTGATTGCCGAAGATGTAAAGAGCATCAATATGATAGATGGTCTTTTAACGCTGAAAGGTCTAAGAATTTTATACGAAAAGAATTCATGATACATTAGACTAAATTAAAGGAAGTGCAAATATTTGCACTTCCTTTAATCTTTTATAGAATTATTTTGCGTTTTTGATTTCAAGCCATACTGCATTGTAGAATTGTATGAAATCTTGAATATCATTGAAAAACTCACAATTATCAATGTCTGCTTGATCTGGATTCATTACTTTGTTATCTGAATATTCGCTACCCATAAGCTCTATTGCAGCTTTGTTTGGAGATGAATATCTTATTTGTTCACAGTTTAATTTTGCAATGTCTGGTCTGCACATAAAATTGATGAATTTCTCGGCATTTTCTTTGTTTCTAGCACCTTTTGGCACAACCATTGCATCAACCCACACATTGCTGCCCTCCTTAGGAACAGAATATGCAAGGTCAGGATTAAGATCTATTGCATATTGTGCATCTCCAGACCAAACAACAGCAAGAGCTGCTTCGTTTGCAACCATTTTATCCTTTGTTTCATCTACTTGGTAAGCCTTAACCATTCCACTAGTTTTTTGCTCAATAAGCTTCTGTTTTGCTGTTTCTATCTCTATTGGATCTCTAGTATTCATAGAAAAGCCACAGTACTTAAGAGCAAGTCCTAATGTATCCCTAATGCTATCTAGCATAAACACATTATTGTTATATTTTTGATCCCATAGAAGTCCCCATGAGTCAACAGGCTCGTCCACCATCTTTGTATTATATAGAATACCTACAGTTCCCCACATAAAAGGCACTGAATACTTGCCTTCTTTATCGTAAGCAGGAGTCTGTAGCCAATTAAGTGTGTTTTCTTTTGCAAGGGGAATGTTGTCAAAATTAAGTTCCTCTAGCAAATTTTCAGCAATAAGACGCTCTACGCAATAGTCTGATGGAAATACTACATCAAATGCAGCAGGAGTGGCTCTTACTTGTACCATCATGTCCTCATTTGTGGTAAAGTTCATGTAGTTTACCTTTATTCCTGTTTCTTCTTGGAACATTTCAATAGCCTTTTGATTGATGTAATCCTCCCAGTTGTAAACATTCACCACTTCCTCTGCGAGAACTGACAATGTGCTTAAAACAAGCAGCAAACTCAAAACAATAGAAAAAATTCTTTTCATTTATCTCTCCTTAAAATTAGTTCTTGTCGGTTGTTCTTTTATTTATCAGTATCATAAGTATCAGTATAGTGCAGAACATTATTGCGCTTAGAGCGTTTAATGTGGGATCTATTCCTATACGAGTCTTTGAATATATAAGTGTAGAAAGGTTCTTTACCATAGGGCTAGAAGTGAAATAGCTTACTACAAAGTCGTCTAGTGACAGCGTAAATGCTAACAAAAATCCAGTTATAATACCTTGCTTTATCATTGGAATTATTACATGATTCAGAGCATAAAATGGTGAAGCGCCTAGGTCTAGTGCTGCTTCATAGGTATTCTTGTTCATACTCTTAATTTTTGGCATTACAGATAATATAACGTATGGAGTATTAAACGTAATATGCGCAAAAAGCATTGTAAGATAACTTCTCTCAACCTTTGCAAACAAGAAAAGTATCATAAGAGATATACCTGTAACTATATCGGGCATTGTCATTGGAATATTAGTCAGAGTAAACATAAAAGCTTGCGATCTTTTTTTCATGGCATATATACCAATTGCTGCAAGAGTCCCAAGTATAGTTGCGATTATTGCTGCAAGCAATGCTACTGATAGAGTAATATACAGAGCGTTCATGATTGCTTGATCGTTAATTAGCTCTCCATACCACCTAAAAGAAAAGCCTTCCCATTTTGCACGACTCTTTCCAGCATTAAACGACTGAACAATGAGCACGACTATTGGCAGATATAGAAAGAAGAGCACTAAACCTATATATATCCTACTAATAGATTTTTTCATAGCAGACTTCCTCCTTCTCCCTCAGGATCAACCTTGCGCAGTATTCCAAGTGAAGCAAGAATGAGCACCATCATTATAAGAGAAAGTGCAGAGCCTACATTCCAGTTGCCCTCTGTAAGGAACTTGTTCTCTATTAGATCGCCAAACATCATGGTGTTGCCTCCACCAAGTATTCTTGGGATAAAGAATGTGGTTACACTAGGCATAAATACCATAGTTATGCCCGAAATAATTCCTGGCACGCTTATTGGCAATATAACTTTCAAAAAGGTCTTGAATCTATTGGCTCCAAGATCATAACTTGCCTCAATAAGCTTGTAGTCCATTTTGGAAAGAGAAGTATATATTGGAAAAATCATAAATGGTAAAAAATTATACACCATGCCAAGCAGCACTGCCGTATTTGTGTATAGGTAGGTACGCTTTGCAAGTCCAAGCCACTGTCTGAAGGTATTTAAAAGGCCATTATCCTCAAGTATTGACATCCATGCAATTGTACGAAGCAAAAAGTTCATCCACATAGGAATAATGAACAACATAATAATTATGTTGCTGTGCTTTGTATGATTATATGTGATGAAGTATGCTAGAGGATAGGCTATAAGCAAGCATATGAGTGTGCATTCTACAGCCATCTTTAATGAATAAAGAAGAATGTCGGTGTTTACGCTTCCATAGCTAATATAGCTTGCATATTCTGGCCCCATTGATTCATAGATTTTGTTTTTGGTATAGTTACTATCAATAAAAGTTTTGAAACTATCCAGGGTAAAATTTCCTGAAGCATCGGTAAATGAATAGTAAACTATTAGTAGCAAGGGCAATACTGTAAATATTATCATCCATATTAAGTATGGTGACGCAAACAATGAACGATGCATTCCTTTTTTTAGTCTGATCCAAACAAGCATTATAACAAACATTACTGCTATAAGGATGGCCACCATTGCAAAGAAAGTATTGTTATTCTGTAAAAATGCGTTCAATTACTTCCTCCTCTTGTGCTTCCATGATATGTATGTTAAATGGAATTATTTGTAGACCTACTACACTGCCCTCTTCTCTCATTTTTGTGGACTGCACTGTAAATTTAGCTTCGTCTGACTCTATGATCATCTCATAGTGCACTCCTTTAAACATGACACTCTGAACTACGCCATTTATCTGTCCCTTGTCTTTTTCAACAATTTTAATGTCTTCAGGGCGTACTACAACATCTACTCTTGTGTTATGACCAAAACCCTTATCAACACACACGAAGTCACAGCCAGCAAAATTTACCAATTCGTCTTTTATCATGGTGCCACGATATATATTGCTATCACCAATAAAGTTGGCTACAAAGGCATTTTTTGGTTCATCATATATATCCTTAGGCCCACCTATCTGTTGGATTTTGCCTTCATTCATTACAACTATGGTATCACTCATTGTAAGGGCTTCTTCCTGATCATGAGTAACATATAGGAATGTGATTCCTACTTCTTGTTGCATATTTTTAAGCTCAAGCTGCATAGATTTTCTTAATTTTAAATCAAGCGCACCAAGAGGTTCATCAAGTAATAGAACCTTTGGTCTATTTACAAGAGCTCTTGCAATAGCTATACGCTGCTGCTGGCCACCTGAAAGCGACTCCACTGAACGATTTGCATATGCACTTAAATTTACAAGTTCTAGAATTTTACCAATTCTGTTGTTTATTTCTTCCTTGCTCACTTTTGCAATTCTAAGTCCAAAAGCAATATTATCAAATACATTAAGATGCGGGAATAGCGCATATTTTTGAAATATGGTATTCACCTTACGTTTGTATGGAGGAACAGCAGTAATGTCTTCCCCATCAAAAAGAACTGTACCCTCAGTAGGATATTCAAATCCACCAATAATTCTAAGTGTTGTTGTCTTGCCGCAGCCACTTGGACCTAGCAGAGTCACAAACTCATTCTTTTTAATGCTCAAGTTAATATTGTCAAGCACCATTTGACCATCATATTCTTTTGATACATTTTTGAGTTCTACAACTACTTTGTTTTCCACCAATTTACTATCCCCTTTTTAGCCATAGCTTTCCATAATAAATATATAAAAATACAATTTAATTATTACATAAGTATTTTTCAATGTCAATTTAATAATTTTAATCCTTAAAAGCTTATTTATATTGAAAATTAAGCTAAATGAATGTATAATTTAATATGTTTACAATATTTCCGGAGGTAATATATGGAAAATAGACTAATGAATTCAAATTTTATTTGGGATGCGATAGATAAAGACTTGCAGGAGCATGTATATGATAGGGTACATACAAGATTCCCTCCGGAGCCAAATGGTTACCTACATATTGGTCATTGCAAGGCACTTTGCACAAATTTTGGTACTGCCAAAAAATATAATGGTTTAGTAAATTTGCGCCTTGATGATACAAACCCAGAAAAAGAAGAAACGCACTTTGTAGAAGGAATAATGGATGATATTCACTGGCTAGGATTTGACTGGAACGGTGGCCTTTACTATGCAAGCGATTATTATGAGAAATTATATGATATCGCCGTTGACTTCATAAATAGAGGTCTTGCCTATGTGGACGAGTTAACTCCTGAGCAGATGACTGAGTATAGAGGAACACTTACAGAGCCTGGCAAAAATAGCCCCTATCGTGATAGACCGATAGAAGAAAATCTCAGACTTTTTAAAGAAATGAAAGAGGGAAAGCATGCTGAGGGCAGTATGATTTTAAGAGCCAAAATAGATATGGCTCATCCAAATATAAATATGCGCGACCCTGCAATGTACAGAATACTGTTTGCCGAGCATCACAGAACAGGTACAAAATGGTGCATTTATCCAATGTATGATTTTGCGCATCCACTTAGTGATGCATTTGAACATATAACTCATTCCCTATGTTCATTAGAGTTTGAAGATCATAGACCTCTTTATGAGTGGTTTATAAACAATAGCCTACATATGCTAGACGGAGCACATCCAAGGCAGATCGAATTTGCAAGGCTTAATCTCACAAATACCGTTATGAGTAAGCGTTATCTGCGTACATTGGTAGAAAATGGTCTAGTAATGGGCTGGGACGATCCAAGAATGCCTACTTTGGTTGGATTGCGCAGACGTGGCTATACTCCTGAAGCTATAAAGGATTTCATTGATAGAATAGGCTTAAGCAAGGCCGACAGCGAAGTAGACTACGGTCTATTAGAATTCTGTGTAAGAGAAGACCTAGAAGACAAGGTAAGTAGAGCAATGGCTGTTATTGATCCTATATTGGTAGAATTTTCAAATTGGGACGAAGATAAGATTGATGAATTTACCGTAAACAATCACCCTAATCATCCAGAATTTGGTACTCACAGCATAAAGTTTGGCAAGAGAATATATATAGAAGCCAGCGATTTTATGGAAGAGCCTGTAAAGAAATTCCACAGAATGAGCCCAGGAAAAGAAGTAAGGCTAAAAGATGCCTATATTGTTAAATGTGAAAGTGTTGAAAAAGATTCTGATGGAAATATAATTAAAATAATTTGCACAGTAGATCTAAATAGCAGAAGTGGTTCTGAAGGTTCAAACAGAAAAGTAAAAGGTACATTACATTGGGTAAATGCTGATGACTGCAGTCCATTTGAAGCAAGGTTGATAAATTCAATTTTGTTAGACGATGATGAAAATGCTGGTAAAGATTTCATTGAGCGTTTTAATCCAGATAGCATGATAAAAAAGCATGGATATATGGAAAAATACTTGGATGATGCAAAAGTTGGCGATAAGTATCAGTTCTTAAGAACAGGATATTTCTGCAAGGACAAAGATTCCACAGATAGCTTGCCAGTGTTCAATAGAATAGTTGGATTACGCGATAGCTTTTCAAAAGCTCTTAAATCAAACAACAAATAAAGGAGAAATTATGACCGTTCGCACAAGATTTGCGCCAAGTCCTACAGGGTATCTACATTTGGGAGGATTACGCACAGCGCTTTACTGTTATTTATTTGCCAAGCAAAACAATGGCAGGTTTATATTGAGAATAGAGGATACAGACCAAGAGCGTGAAGTAGCTGGAGCAATAGATATGATATATGCTTCCATGCGTGCTGCAGGTCTGGATTATGACGAAGGTCCTGATGTTGGTGGAGATTTTGGACCATATATACAGAGCGAAAGAAAAGACATCTATCTGCCATACGCAATGGAGCTTATAGATAAAGGCTATGCCTATCCTTGCTTCTGTACAAAAGATGAGCTTGCAGAGCGTAGAGAGTCTGCACAAAATCGAGGGGAAACTTTTAAGTATGATAAGAAGTGCCTCCACATTTCAAAAGATGAAGCAAAGCGTAGAATGGCAAGTGGCGAAAGCTATGTTATAAGGCAAAATATTCCTAGTGATGGCGTTAGTTCTTATGAAGATCTGCTATTTGGGCATGTGGAAGTGCCAAACAGTGAACTTGATGACAATGTACTTATTAAAGCTGATGGAATGCCAACATACAATTTTGCAAACGTTATAGATGACCATCTAATGGGCATCACTCATGTAATGCGCGGCACAGAATATATTAGTAGTACTCCAAAGTATAATCTTTTATATGATGCGTTTGGCTGGGAAAGGCCAAGCTACATTCACCTACCCGTAGTAATGAAAGACGCTACAAGGAAACTTTCAAAACGGTATGGTGATCCATCATTTGAAGATCTGCTAAACATGGGATATGTTAGGGATGCAATAATTAACTTTATTGCTTTGCTTGGATGGAGTCCAAAGGATAACAATGAATTTTTTACTCTTCCAGAGCTTGTAAAAGCATTTTCGTTGGAAGGCTTAAGTAAGAGTCCTGCAATATTCAATATGGATAAGCTTACTTGGTTCAATGCAGAGTACATAAGGCGCATGTCGTTTGAAGAATATTATGATATGGCTTTGCCTTGGATGAAAAATGTTATAAACAATAATAATTTTGATTACAAAAGACTTGCAGAACTATGCCATGGCAGAACAGAAGCATTCTCATATTTGCCCGAACTGATAGATTTCATTGCTGAGTTACCAGAATACAGTACAGATTTATACACACACAAGAAAATGAAGACCAATAGTGAAAACTCACTTGAAATTCTCAAAGAGATTTTACCAATATTAGAAAACATTGAGGATTGGTCTGAGGAAAATATACACAATACTATTGCAGAATTCATTGCAAAAAAAGAAGTAAAGAACGGCCTTGTGTACTGGCCTCTAAGAGTTGCAATAAGTGGAAAGCAGAATACCCCAGGCGGTGCAATTGAAATAATGTATCTGCTTGGTAAGCATGAAAGCATAAAGAGAATAAAAAACGGCATAGAAAAGTTAGGTGAATAATATGTTGGAAAGATATGATCACAAAAAAATAGAAAAGAAATGGCAAGATAGATGGGAAGAATCTGGCGTTTACAGAGCAAGTGATGATAAGAGCAAAAAGAAATATTACTGCCTTATTGAATTCCCCTACCCTAGTGGCCAAGGCTTACATGTAGGACATCCTAGAAGCAATACTGCTCTTGATATTATTGCAAGAAAAAGGCGCATGGAGGGATACAATGTACTATATCCAATCGGCTATGATGCATTTGGACTCCCAACTGAAAACTATGCTATAAAGAATAAGATACATCCAAGAAAAGTTACAAAAGACAACATAAATCATTTCAGAGAGCAGCTTA
Source organism: Eubacteriales bacterium (assembly GCA_034180455.1). Taxonomy (GTDB): domain Bacteria; phylum Bacillota; class Clostridia; order Christensenellales; family Aristaeellaceae; genus JAAZPT01. The sequence goes on along the minus strand of JAXFOG010000017.1, from coordinate 59,971 downwards.
AAAGACTTGGATTTTCATTTGATTATTCAAGAGAAATAGACACCACTGATCCTAATTATTACAAATGGACTCAATGGATATTTTTGCAGCTATACAAGCATGGTCTAGCATATAAGAGCAAGATGCCAATTAACTGGTGTACATCATGCAAAGTAGGGCTTGCAAACGAAGAAGTTGTAAACGGAGTGTGCGAACGCTGTGGAGGCGAAGTAGTACAAAAAGTTAAAGAGCAATGGATGCTAAGAATAACAAAGTATGCTCAAAAGCTTATTGATGGCCTAGATAATGTAGACTTTATAGACAGAGTAAAAGCTCAGCAAATTAACTGGATAGGAAGAAGCGAAGGAGCAGAGCTTGATTTTAAGCTAAAAGATAAAGATTATAAACTAAGAGTATTTACTACCAGACCAGATACTCTTTTTGGCGCAACATACATGGTTATCAGTCCTGAGCATTCTCTTATAGAAGAATTTAAAGATGATATAAAAAATATTTCTGAAATAGAGAAATATCAGGAATTAGCGCGTCACAAAAGCGATTTTGAAAGGACCGAGATTGCAAAAGAAAAAACTGGAGTATGTATCGATGGTTTGACTGCGATTAACCCAGTTAACAATAAAGAAATTCCTATTTGGATAAGTGATTATGTTCTTACAAGCTATGGTACAGGTGCAATAATGGCTGTGCCTGCGCATGATACTCGTGACTGGGAGTTTGCCAAGAAATTTGGTATCGATATAGTAGAGGTTATCGCTGGTGGAGATGTAGAAAAAGAAGCTTATACCGATATTCAGAATGGTACTCTAGTGAATTCAGGATTTTTGAATGGGTTAAGTGTTGCTGAAGCTAAGAAAAAAATGATAACCTGGCTAGAAGAAAATAATATTGGCGAGGGCAAAGTAAATTATAAGCTTCGTGATTGGGTATTTAGTAGACAGAGATATTGGGGCGAGCCAATACCTATTGTTCACTGTGAAAAGTGTGGAATGCAGCCAGTACCAGAATCAGAATTGCCTGTACTGCTACCGGATGTAGAGCATTTTGAGCCAAATGATAATGGAGAAAGTCCTCTTGCGAATATTGACTCATGGGTAAACACCACATGTCCTTGCTGTGGTGGTCCTGCAAAGCGTGAAACAGACACAATGCCACAATGGGCAGGTTCATCATGGTATTTCATGAGATATTGTGATCCACATAATGATAAGGAATTGGCAAGCAAAGAAAATCTTGATTATTGGCTACCTGTTGATTGGTACAACGGTGGTATGGAACATACAACTCTACACTTGCTATACAGTAGATTCTGGCACTTATTCCTTCATGATATTGGCTTAGTAAGTGCAAAAGAGCCTTATATGAAGCGTACAAGCCACGGAATGATACTTGGTAGCAACGGTGAAAAAATGAGCAAGAGCCGTGGAAATGTTATTAACCCTGACGACATTGTAGATAGCATAGGCGCAGATGCGTTTAGAATGTATGAGATGTTCATGGGTGCATTCGACCAAGCTATACCTTGGAGCACAGAAGGTGCAAAAGGATGCAAAAAGTTCTTGGAAAGGGTGTGGAGACTCCAAGAAAAACTAAACGATAAGGAAGGAATCAGCAAGGAATTAGCTTCATCTATACACAGCACAATCAAAAAAGTTGGCGAAGACTATGAGGAAATGAAGTTTAATACAGCTATTGCTGCTATGATGAGCCTTGTAAATGACATATATGCCATAGGTTCTCTTTCCAAAGAAGATTTAAAAACTTTGCTACTGCTACTATACCCTGTATGCCCACATATTGCTGAAGAGATGTATGAGAGGCTTGGATATACTGGTGGAATTTCACTCGTGCCATGGCCTAAGTATGATGAAAAGGCTATGCAAAAGCAGGAGTTTGAAATAGCTGTTCAGTTAAATGGTAAAATAAAACAAAGAATAATGATACCTGCTGATATGACTGCAAAGGACGCTGAAAGTTTTGTATTAAGTCATACAGAAGTTGCTCCTTTAATAGCTGGAAAAAACATAGTGAAGTTCATATATGTTTCAAATAGATTAGCAAATATTATTATTAAGTAAAAATATTTCCCGATGAATTATTAAGCATCGGGATTTTTTTTAATAATCAAAAAAGCAATATTCACATTTTTTAATGAGAATATTGCTTGATTTATTTTAATCGTTTAAGGGATAAATTTTTATGTACGTTTCTTCTTTACATTCTACTAGCTGTTCCACTTCGTCACTATCTATTATGTCCATCATAGGTTGGTCACAATAAAATCTTACACATGTTCCACAGCTACTACTGAGTTTTCGTGGCACAGGCATCATTTTTGCCTCTATTCCACGATTTTCACATAGCTTACTAAAATGTATTGCTCCAAAATGAGAATAAAACGTTGCTATAAAGGTCTTCATTACTTATGTAGTGTGAGTTTTACCTCGTTCCCTTCTTGTTCAGCTTCAACCTTAAACCCATGTTTTTCAGCATATCGTGTAATATTTTCTTTAGCAGCTCCACAAGTTGCAAGCACTTGATAAGAGTCTGCATTTTTCTTCATTGCGCTTTGCAAAAGAAGCAATGGCTGTGGGCAATCAAGGCCCCTTGCATCAATAATCTCCATACTAATTTTTACTCCTCTTTGTATTAATCACTGCTATTATAAGTGTTACTGCGATACCTATTAATACTGCAATCTTACCAGCGGGTGTTGGTCCTTTTCCACTTGAGGCTAAACCAAAGTTATGAGCAAATGCTGCTCCTGTCATCAATCCAAAAATTGTAATAGCACTATCAGAGTTACCTTCGCCTGCCATAACAAGTTGTCTCATTGGGCAACCACCAAGCAAAACAGATCCAAAGCCTGCTAATATCATTCCTATGCAGTTCCAAAGTGAATCTGTATGAGCAACTGGCTGACCTTCAAACCCTAGTTTGAAATAAGCAGTACCAGTAACAGCTGTCAAAATAAGATTGCCTATCAATGCGCTTACAAAAATTGCAACAAAGCCAATAAGAAGTTTTGTTTCTCCAAATAGTACTACATCGCGAACTCCACCAACCATGCACAGTCTTGTCCTTTGAGCAAGAGCACCAACTGCCAATCCAGCAATAAGGCTAATAATCAAAGGAGCATGGCTAGCACCAGGGCCTTCTACTGAAAATGCGATAAAAGCAGGAGCAAGTGCTACAAAGAATAGCAAAACTATTTGAACAACTGAGAATGAAGCACCCTCAAGTACTGGTTGAGAATAAGTTCTTCCTAGAGTATAGCCACTCTTTAGGAAAGCTACACCTATCAGTATTCCAATTACATAGCCAAGTAAGCCGAAAACTGCATTTAGATCGCCACCTGCAAGTCTAAGAATTGTACGGAATGGGCAGCCAAGGAACATCAAGCAACCTATCATAACAAAGGCTCCTAGTATAAACCTTGTTACAGGTGCGCTTCCACCTCTTGGATTAAACTCTTTATTTACCACTGAAAGAATTAAGCTTCCTAATACTAAGCCTATTATTTCTGGCCTAATATACTGAACAACTGGAGCTTTATGCAATCCTATACCACCTGCAGTATCTCTCAAAAAGCAGGCTATGCAAAAGCCCATATTCTTTGGGTTACCTAAAACCACCAAAGCTATGGCAATAATGCCGATTATCAATCCGGCTATGCCAATTTGAATTTTTTCCTTTTTCATATAAAATCCTCCTTAATATTGTAATAAGTATAACACATTGTTACATTTTTAATAATTCAAAATATTGATAATTCATATTATACTATTTGAATTTATAATAAATAACTGTTATACTGTACACATAATATTTTAGGAGAATACTATGCCAATTTACTTTGATCAAGCGAGTTCTTCATTTCCAAAGCCAGCAGTTGTTGCAGATGCCGTATATGAGGCAATATCTAAAAATGGAATAAGCATAAATAGAAGTTCAAATAGATATGCTTATCAGCTTGAAAGCAATATTTATGATACAAGAGAGCTGATAAATGAGTTTTTTAATGGATATGGTGTTTCAAATATCGCATTTACTAAAAACATTACTGAAAGTCTAAATATAATAATAAAGGGACTACTGAAATCTGGTGATCATGTAATAATAAGTCCTTTGGAACACAATGCTGTACTAAGACCCTTGCATTATATGACAAAATTTGGTGTTGAATATAGTATATTTGATTGTGACAGTGAAGGAACAATAGATCTAGCTAGCATAGAAAGGCTAATAAATCCAAATACTAGAGCAATAATAACAACTCATGCTAGTAATGTATCTGGCACTATTTTACCTATTACAGAGATCGGAATGATATGTAAGGCTCATAATTTACTATTTATAGTTGATTCAGCACAAACAGCTGGCGTTTTACCTATAGATATGAAAGCAATGAATATTGATATTCTATGCTTTACAGGGCATAAATCTCTTCTTGGGCCACAGGGTATAGGTGGATTTTTGTTAAGAAAAGGATTACAAAAATCTATTATTCCACTAATACATGGTGGCACTGGCAGCATAAGTTTTAGCGAAAGTATGCCTGAATTCATGCCCGATAGATTTGAAGCAGGTACGCAAAACACACCTGCAATACTTGGGCTAAGTGCTGGATTAAAATGGTTAAAAGATAAAGGAATAGAAAACATCTATAATCATGAGAAAAAGCTGTGTGAAGCATTTTTGAATGGTGCTAGCAATATAAATAGCATAGAAATAGTTGGTAAAAAAACCACTGAAAATAGACTTGGACTTGTTTCAATTGCATCTAAGGATGATATAGCATTACTTGCGCAGAAGCTTGAAGAAAAAGGTATTATAACAAGGGTAGGGCTACACTGTGCGCCTCTTGCCCATAAAAATCTCTTTACGTATCCACAGGGAACAATAAGATTTTCGTTTGGATACTTTAATACTTTGGACGAAGTGGAAACTGTAATAAAAGCACTGGAGGAGCTAGTATAATGGACTTAAATCAACTTATTTCTTTTGTAGCTGTCGTTAAAAATCAGAGTTTTACTAAGGCAGCAAACGAGTTGTTTATTTCTCAACCTACCGTAAGCTCTCATGTAAAAAATCTTGAACAAGAACTAAATAAACAACTGATTATTCGTTCTACAAAAACACTTATTGTTACTGATTATGGCTGGGAGTTATATGAGGTTGCAAAGCAGATGCTAAATATTCAAAATAATCTATTTAGTAGCTGGGAACAAAACAAGCAAAGAGTGAATAAAATTGGTGCATCAACCATTCCATCCACATATGTTCTTCCAAACGCTCTAAGTGCTTATGCAAAAAGATATGAGCCTTTGTCATTCAATCTTTATCAGGGTGACAGTATAAAAATAATTGAAAATTTGAAACACGGCGACTATGATATAGCTTTTTCAGGCATGGAAGCAAATGACGAAAAGATCATCTCCACCCCATTTTTTGAAGATGAAATGGTGCTTATTGTCCCAAACAATGAACATTTTAAATCATATATTGGATTGAATAATGCCATATACAAAATATTAAAATCAGAACCAATAATTTTCAGAGAAGAAGGCAGCGCAAGTCAAAAGAAGACGCTCGAGTTACTCAATTGTATCGGAATTGATTATAAAAAGCTTAATATAATTGCCAAGGTGAATGAACCTGAAGCTATAAAGAACTTTATAATACATGGTTTTGCAGTTGCAATAATTTCAAAAGTAGCTGTGCAAAATCTTATCGATGCTGGCAAGGTATTATGCTTTACCCTTCCTGAGCAATATTCCAAGAGAAATCTATATATTTTGCAAAATAAATCTATGATATTAGATAAACAATTAAAGAATTTTATTGACTTTTTATCGAACTATTACAAGGTATTGCCATAATTCACTTTTTATGATAAGATACCCTTATTCTTGGGGGTATAGCTCATTTGGTAGAGCGCTTGAATGGCATTCAAGAGGTCAGCAGTTCGACTCTGCTTATCTCCACCAACTAAAAGTAGCCTAAAGTGGCTACTTTTCTTGTTTGGAGAACTATTGTCTCATTTGATGCTATATACCATATTGTACATATTTTCTAGTATTTTCTAGTATTTTCTAATATCTATGGTAGTCAAAATTTTATTATGTTCGTAAAAGCTTAATTAGCCTTTATCTAAAATCTATTTTAATTATTAAATTTTTTAATTTTTTCTACCAAAAACACCAATTATGAGTGGCTTTATTTATTCATTTTCATTAGTTCAGCAAGCACTACGAATGGGAAAATTAGTATACAAATTAACCAAAACATTTTTGTCTCCTTAATTTATCACTTACATTATAAAATATATTTGTACCACTCTATTAATTTTTCATCCTATATATAATTATACTTCTCGTTTTATGTCTACTCAATAATACTAATTTCTATACCAAGTTAAAGTATTCATTTTTATTAAAAAAATTCCGTTTAATTCTAAATCATAGAGATTATAAATAGCGTTTATCTTGATTTACAAATAATCAAGTGTTGTTTTAATATTCTAAGGTTGTAAAAAACTATATTTGAAATAAAAATTAATTATAGAATTTTTTCAAATTTTGTATTTTTTTACTAAAAATTGTATAATAAATATATATAATTTAAAAGGAGCATAATATGATATATGGTGCATTAGAAGCAGGTGGTACAAAGATGGTTTGTGCTACATTTGATGAACAGGGAACTATGCTTGATAGAGTATCCATTAAAACTGAAAGCCCTGATGTAACTATGCCTAGGCTTATTGAATATTTTAAAGACAATAATGTCGTATCTTTAGGAATAGGTAGCTTTGGGCCTATTGATCTAAATCCCAACTCTGAGCATTTTGGATACATTAGTACAACTCCAAAGCTACCATGGAGAGATTTTCCTTTAATGCCTGAGTTTAAAAAAGCATTAAATATTCCAGTAAAACTCGATACTGATGTTAATGCTGCTGCATTAGCTGAAGCAAAGCTTGGTGCTGCAAAAGGGCTTAGCTCCTGCTTATATGTTACAGTGGGGACAGGTATTGGTGGCGGACTATATATCAATGATAAGCTAGTACATGGGTTAGTACACCCTGAACTAGGGCATATATTGGTAAAGATACACGATAAAGACATAATGCCTAATGGTATCTGCCCTAGTCATGGTTGTTGCCTTGAAGGTTTAGCTAGCGGGCCTTCTATAGAAAAACGCTGGGGAATAAGTTCAAAGGAGCTACCTGACGACCATATTGCTTGGGAAATAGAAGCATACTATCTTGCTCAAATGTGTGTAAGTGTATTGTTAATTGCATCTCCAGAAAAAATTATTTTAGGTGGTGGAGTTATGCAAAGAAAACACATTTTTTCTTTAATACATAAATATGTAAAAGAGCTATTGAATAACTATGTTGACCATACTATTATAAAAAATAATATACAAGATTATATATTAGAACCGGGTTTGGGGGTTAATAGTGGAATTACAGGTTCATATCTGCTTGCAAAGGAAGCTTTACAAGAGAATTAAATCATATAGATAGTAAATAAATATCCACCGGTATATGTACTGACCCCCAAAAATTGGACTAAAAACCAATTTAAGGAGGTCAGTTTTTAATGGCAAAATACAATATCGAATTTAAGATGAAAGTAGTAAAAGAATATCTAGAAGGGAATATAAGCTATAAAGAAATAGCAAAAAAATATAGTATTCCAGATAAAACTTCTGTTAGAACATGGGTAAATGCATATGAATCTCAAGGATATGATGGACTAAAAGTATCAAGAAGGAATAATAATTACTCTTTAGATTTCAAACTAAATGTAGTAAACTTGTACTTAAAAGGAGAAATGTCCTATCAAAATCTCGCTAATGAACTGAAAATCAATAATCCAAGCATAATAGTTAGATGGGTAAGAGAATTTAGAGAAAAAGGAATTGGAGGACTCAGACCTAAAAAGAGAGGAAGGCCTTCAAAAATGGCAAAAGAAAGTAAGAAGAAATCTGTTAAACCTAAGAGCAAAGAAGAGAAAAGCGAATTAGAGAAGCTAAGAGAAGAGAACTACTATCTTCAAATGGAAGTAGAAATACTAAAAAAAAAGATTCAATTTTCTCAAATGACACAGGAAGAAATAGACGAATATCTGAGGTCATTAGATCATTAAGAGAAAAATTCAAACTAAAAGACTTGTTAGAATATTTCAAACTTCCTAAGTCAACCTACATGTATTGGCAAAAGCGTTTAGATAGACCAAGTAAAGATGAAGAAATAGAAAAGAAAAATCTCGAAATTAGAGAAGACAATCCAAACTATGGATATAGAAGAATGAAAGCTATGCTAAAAAGGCTAGGATATATAATAAACAAGAAGAAAGTACAAAGACTAATCCAAAAGCTGCATCTTCAAGTAACAAACTTCTCAAGAAAATCACGAAAATATTCTTCATATAAAGGAACAATAGGAAAAGTTGCAGATAATGAAATAAATAGAAGATTCACAGTAGATAAAGCATATAAACAAATAACAACAGACACAACAGAATTTAAATATCTAGAAAAGAATAAAGCTGGACAATATCAAGTAAAGAAACTTTATTTAAATCCATATCTAGATATGTATAATAGCGAAATTATATCCTATGAAATATCAAAACAACCAACACTTGGGCCAATATTAAAAGCCTTAGATGTGGCCATAGAAGTAACAAGTGTGAACAAGGGAAAGAGGATATTTCATTCAGACCAAGGGTGGGCCTATCAAGTAAAACAATACACATCAAGACTAGAAGAAAAAGGAATAACACAATCCATGTCAAGAAAGGGAAACTGTATAGATAATTCTCCCATGGAAAACTTCTTTGGAATACTAAAACAAGAAATATACTATGGAAACAAGTTCAAGTCATACAAAGAATTAAAACTAGCCATAGAGAAATTTATAAAATACTACAACGAAGATAGAATAAAAGAAAAGTTAGAATATCTAAGCCCAGTGGAATATAGAGAAAAATATACAGCTTAACAAATTCCACCCCTAGGGGTGGAAAGGAACAATAAAATACCAGAACTAGTATAATTACCAGTCCTGGTATTAGGTCCAACTTTATGGGGTCACCTTATATTGTTTGTCCTTTTTATTTTTAAAATAATAAAACCTCTAATATTTAATAATAGAGGTTTAAATAAATTTTTATATCAGCCTTGTCTCTGCTTATGCTTAGGGTTTTCGCAAATAACCATTACTCTACCCTTACGCTTAATTATTTTGCATTTTTCACATATTGGCTTAACGCTTGGACGTACTTTCATCGTAAATGCCTCCTTAAATTAATTTTTGCTTCTCCAAGTAATTCTTCCTCTTGTGAGGTCATAAGGAGAAAGCTCTACTTTTACTTTATCACCAGGATATATACGTATATAGTTCATACGCATCTTACCGGAAATGTGAGATAAAATTTTGTGACCATTAGGAAGCTCCACAAGAAACATTGCATTCGGGAGTGCTTCTACAATAGTACCTTCCATCTCTAAAACATCATCTTTTGACACTAACATTCCTCCCTTATTCTGTCAATTTCTTTTCTAATATCGCTATCCAAAATGTTCTGCTTATTTATAAGTTTACTAATAAAATCATTTGCCATATAAGGCGTTGATCTAAGGTGCTTAACTTTCTTAAGTTTAGGCTTTGAAAGCTTACGTAAATCGCCATCAATCAACATTACAAAGTTTTCATTTATAAGTTCTGATACTATAAACGCTCTGCCCTTATCTCTGCCTTGTTTGGAAACTACTATGCGGCCTACTTCAAACGAAAAATCGTTCAAGCGCTGCTCACTCCTTCCATTCAAATCCAGGATAGGTCAGCAACTCTGGCAAACCATCTCTAATCAACAAAGTATGCTCATAATGAGAACTTAGTGAACCATCTTGAGTCTTAATATTCCAGCCATCATCTTCAGTCATATATACTTTCCATGTTCCAGATGTAATCATTGGCTCTATACATATAGTCATGCCTTTATAGATTCTACTGCCTTTGCCTGCTGTACCAAAGTTATAAATACTTGGTTCTTCATGCAAATCTTTACCGATACCGTGGCCAGTAAGATCTCTTACAACGCCATAATTTTTAGGAGCGACGCACATAGATACGGCTGCTCCAATATCGCCTAACCTTGCACCAGCTATTGCTTTCCTGGCTCCTTCAAAAAAGGATTTTTCAGTATATTCTATAAGATCTTTAGCCTCTTGACTGATCTCTCCTACGCCTACGGTAATAGCACTATCGCTATACCAACCATCAAGCAAAACTCCACAGTCTAGGCTAATAACGTCTCCGTCTTTAAGCACTTCTTTATAACTAGGTATGCCATGCACTACTGTATCATTTACACTTGTACATAATGCTGCAGGAAAACCCTCATATCCTTTAAAGGCTGGCTTTCCATAACGGCAGATATATTTATCTGCAACATGATCTAGCTCTTTTGTACTAACGCCTGATTTAACATGCAGTATTGTTTCCTGCAGAGCATCATAAAGTATCTTACCAGAATCTCTCATCTTTTGAATTTGAATTGGATTTTTGATACTAATCATTTATATGCCTCAAAAACTTTACGAATTTCAGCAGTAATGCTGTCCATCTCTTTTGCACCATTTACACTTACTATTTTACCTAATTTTTCATAGTAGTCAATAAGTGGCGCTGTCTGCTCTGCATATACTCTAAGGCGTTCTTTAATTGTTGACTCGCAATCATCCTTACGTTGAACTAGCTCTGTACTACAATTTTTACATGCTTTAGATCCATTGAGCCAATCTATATGATATACAGCTCCACATTTAGGACATACGCGTCTTCCACCAAGGCGATTTATAATAACTTCATCTTTTACATCAATATTGATTACAAAGTTGATATCTGCAATGGTATCTAGAGCTTCTGCTTGAGCAACTGTGCGTGGAAATCCATCTAATACATAACCATTTTTGCAGTCGTTGGCTTGTAGACGTTCCTTAGCAATCTCTATAACAATACTGTCTGGTACAAGTTGACCATTATCCATGTATTCTTTTGCCTTTAGCCCTATTGAAGTGCCATCGGCAATGGCTTTTCTAAGAATGTCGCCAGTAGAAATTTGAGGAATACCAAATTCCTTACAAATTTTTTGTGCCTGCGTGCCTTTCCCTGCTCCGGGAGGTCCTAAGAAAATAGCATTCATATTATTCCCTCCTTTAATGTAAGTAAACCGGCGTAGAGTGTACGCCGGTATTATTTTATAGGAAACCTTGATAATTACGAGTTGTTAGTTGACCTTCCAGCTCGCGCATTGTTTCAAGAGCAACACTTACGGCGATTAATATGGATGATGCTGCAAAAGGAATGGCTTCCTTAAGCTGCGCTGTAGCAACGGTAGGAAGTGTAGCTATTATAGCTAGGAATAGAGCATCAAATGTTGTAAGTCTATTTTTAACCTTGCTAATATACTTTACAGTTGCACTACCTGAGCGTATGCCTGGTATAGTGCCACCATTCTCTTGCAAACTCTTTGCTATATCAACCGGATTATATGTTATTGCTGAATAGAAGAAAGTAAATCCGAATATCAATAGACCTGTAACTAGTATATATCCAAATGTTCCATGGCCTAGATTCATACCCCACCACTGAGCAAATGATCCCTTTGGATTTGTAAGCTGAATAATAGTGGACGGGAATGACATAAACGCAAATGCGAAAATTAGAGGAAGCACACCGCTTGCATCTACTTTAATAGGCATATAGGTGTTTTGTCCACCATACATTTTTCTGCCTTTTACACGTTTTGCATAGTTGATTGGAATACGTCTTTCGCCTAAGTTGATAAATGTAATTACAATTACCATGAATATCAGCAATGCTATTATGATGAATATCTTAATCCAACTGGAAAGCAAACCTGTTGTGAATGCTTGAGCAAACAAAGTTCTGATCCCGTTGAACAAGTTTGACATAATACCTGCAAAGATGATCAAGGATACACCATTGCCAATGCCATAGGTGGTTATTCTTTCACCAAGCCACATAGCAAATGCTGAGCCAGCTGCCATAGATACACCAACTAAGAAGTAGTTAAATGCACCAGGCTTGATATAACCTAAGCTAGTTACAAGGCCAATAGCTTGGAAAAGCGCAAGACCTATTGTAACATACCTAGTAATTTGTGCAATCTTTTTGCGGCCTTCCTCACCCTGCTTTTGTAGTTTCTCAAGTGCAGGAATTGCAACTGCAAGTAATTGCATTATAATGCTGGCGTTAATGTATGGGGTAATTCCCATTGCCATAACGGTCATGTTCTGGAAAGCATTACCTGTCATCATATTAACAAGATCCAGAGCATCCAGGTTGGTATTCATAGAATTCTTTACAGCTGCAAAGTTAACTCCAGGAGCTGGAATTACACTTACGAGTCTGAATACAAGAAGCATGAAAAATGTATATAGGAGTTTCTTTTTAATTTCTTTTACTTTGAAAGCATTACGCAAAGTTTCCCACATATCATTTCACCTCTGTCTTTCCACCCAGGGCCTCTATCTTTTCTTTTGCGGAAGCAGAAAATTTATCAGCTATAACATGAAGTTTCTTGTTAAGCTCTCCACCTCCTAGTACTTTTAGACCAGCATAGCCCTTATGAATAAGGCCAGCTTCAAGCAGTGTGTTTTGATCTACTACTGCACCGTCTTCAAAAGAGTTAAGATTTTCTACATTTATATTGGCATATTCTACTCTAAAAATGTTAGTAAATCCACGCTTTGGTACGCGACGGATAAGTGGCATCTGACCACCCTCAAATCCAGGAGCCTTACCACCGCCACTACGAGCCTTTGCGCCCTTGTGTCCTTTACCGGAGGTTTTTCCAAGACCTGAGCCTGTGCCTCTGCCTAACCTTTTTGGTGCTGTTCTTGAGCCTTCAGTCGGTCTCAAATCATGTAAGTTCATAATTTGTTTACCCTCCTATTCCTCTACTTGCGCTACATCAACCATGTGCTTAACTACAAAGATCATACCACGAACGCAAGCATTGTCTGGCTGTACAACTGTTTGGCCAACTTTACGTAGACCTAAAGCCTTTACAGTCCTCTTATGCTTTTCGAGTGAAGCAATAGGAGACTTTTTTAATGTAATAGCTAATTTCATTATAAATATCCTCCTATTCCGTAATCTCTTCTACAGATTTACCACGGTTTTTAGCTACTGTTTCGGCAGACATAAGATTTTTTAAACCTTCTATTGTTGCCTTTACTGTATTTACCCTATTGCTTGAGCCATAGGATTTTGTTCTAATATCCTTAATTCCACTAAGTTCTAATACTGCACGAGCAGCGCCACCTGCAATCAGACCAGCACCTTCTTCTGCTGGAACAAGATGTACAAGAGCTGTACCATAGGTACCCTTTGTCTCGTGAGGAATTGTAGTATTTACCATAGGAACGTTAATTAGGTTCTTTTTGGCAACAGCTGCCCCCTTACGGATAGCATCAGAAATTTCTGCACTCTTACCAATGCCACAGCCAACTCTGCCTTTTTCATCGCCTACTACCATAAGTGCAGCAAAGCGCATATTACGGCCACCCTTAACAACCTTGGTAACACGGTTTAGTGAAACCAGTCTTTCTTTAAATTCGCTTGGTTCCCTGCGATTCATGCGATTGTTTCTTTGCATTACGTGCTCCTCCTTTGCTAAAACTTTAGCCCGGCTTCACGAGCGCCTTCTGCTAAAGACTGTACTCTACCCGTATATAGATAACCACCACGGTCAAATACAACTTTTTCTACGCCTGCCTTAAGCGCACGCTCTGCAACTGCCTTGCCTACTACCTTTGCAACGTCTTTTTTGTTAAGACCTGCAATCTGATCTTTTATTTCCTGCTCCAATGAAGATGCGCTAACTAATGTTACGCCTGATGGAGCTTTGCTATCATCAATTACCTGAGCATAAATATGATTCAGGCTGCGATATACGCATAATCTTGGCAACTCGGAAGTGCCGCTAAGATTTTTACGCACACGCGCATGACGAATAAGACGAACTTCGTTTTTATCACGTCTTGAATACATTTGCGTTCACTCCTTTTATTATTTGCCTGTTTTACCAACCTTACGGCGGATATATTCGTTTTCGTATTTGATACCTTTACCAAGATATGGTTCAGGCTTTCTAAGCTCTCTTATATCTGCAGCTAGATTACCAACAACCTGCTTATCAACACCTGAGATAACTATCTTAGTAGGTTCTGGTGTAGTAAATGTTACTTTATCTGGAGCTGCTATTACAACAGGATGTGAGAAACCAATATTAAGATTTAGATCCTTACCCTTTACTTCTGCACGATAACCTGTGCCTACTAGAATTAAAGTTTTCTGGAAACCTTCACTTACTCCCACTACCATATTGTGTATTAGAGCGCGATACAATCCATGCAATGCCTTATGTGGCTTTGAATCAGAAGGACGAGTAAGTGTAACAACACCGTCCTGCTGTTCTATGCTAATTGCGCGGTTCACTGCCTGAGAAAGTTCACCTTTTGGGCCTTTCACATGAACAGTGTTATTGTCGTCTACTGTAATAGTAACGCCCGCAGGGATTGTAATCGGCATTTTTCCGATTCTAGACATAATTTTTCCTCCTTATGATGCGTTAGATTACCAAATATACGCCAATACTTCGCCACCGATACCCTCTTTACGAGCATTGCGGCTTGTCATAATACCTTTTGAAGTGCTGATAATAGCAATTCCGAGTCCACCCAATACCTGAGGTAGCTCATTGCTCTGCGCATATATACGCAGTCCGGGCTTGCTAATACGCTTTAGACCACCTATAACAGGCTGCTTGCCTTCAACATACTTTAGCACAAGCTTGATAGATCCTTGTGGCCCTTCGTCTATATATTCAACATCTTTCAAATAGCCTTCATCCAAAAGAATTTTGGCGATTGCCTTCTTTGTGTTGCTGGCAGGTACAAGCACAGATTCATGCTTTGCAACCTGAGCATTGCGAATACGCGTAAGCATATCTGCGATGGGATCGTTTACAACCATGTTTTGACCTCCTTTGCATTATTTCCGCTTACCAACTGGCCTTGCGGACTCCTGGAATTTGACCTTTATAGGCCAGTTCTCTAAAACATACACGGCAAATGCCATATTTACGCAGCACTGAATGTGGTCTGCCACATATAGAACAACGGGTATAAGCCCTTGTAGAATATTTTGCTGGGCGACTTGCCTTAACTTTTAAACTTGTTTTTGCCATGGTACTCTCCTTACTTTGCAAATGGCATTCCGAGCAATGACAACAGCTCTTTGCACTCTTCATCAGTTTTAGCACTTGTAACAAATACTATTTCCATACCACGAATCTTATCTACCTTATCATAATCGATTTCAGGGAATAGAAGCTGCTCACGGATGCCAAGGGAATAGTTACCACGACCATCAAATGCCTTTGTGGAAACGCCACGGAAGTCACGAACACGTGGTAAAGCAATGTTTACTAGTTTGTCGTAGAATTCTTCCATACGCTGACCACGCAATGTTACCTTTGCACCAACGCTCATACCAGCACGAACTTTAAAGTTTGCAATACTTTTGCGAGCTTTTGTGATATATGGAGCTTGACCAGATATAATAGCAAGCTCTTCAATAGCTGTCTGCAAAGCTTTACCATTATCCTTGCAATCACCAAGACCTGAGTTGATTACTATCTTGTGAAGCTTTGGAATCTCCATAACGTTCTTATATCCGAATTTTTCTTGGAGAGCAGGAGCAACTTCCGTATTATATTTTTCTTTAATCCTTGAAGCCATATCAAACCCTCCTATTCGTCTATATCCTGTTTGCACTTTTTGCAAACACGAACTCTTTTAACCTTTTTGTTGCCATTTTCATCTTCAATGGCAACTTCACGTCTACCAACTCTGGTAGGCTTGCCGCATTTTGGGCATACTAGCATTACATTTGATGCATCAATGCTACGTTCCTTTTGGAATGTGCCACCACTCTCACCTTCACGGCGAGGCTTTTGGTGCTTTGTCACCATGGCTAAGCCCTCAACAACGACTCTATTTTTCTTTGTGATAACGGTAAGAACCTTACCTTCCTTGCCGCGAAAATCCTCGTTACCGGAAAGTACAACTACCTTATCACCTTTTTTTACATGCACTTTATTCATCAGTGATACCTCCTAAAGTACTTCCGGAGCAAGGGAAACTATTTTCATAAAATCTTTGTTTGAACGCAGTTCTCTTGCAACGGGTCCAAAAATACGTGTACCGCGTGGCATATTTGTGCTATCTATAAGTACAGCTGCATTATCGTCAAAACGGATATAGCTGCCATCTACACGACGCATGCTCTTATGCTGTCTTACGATTACGGCCTTTACAACATCGCCTTTTTTAACAGTGCCACCCGATTGAGCAGACTTCACGCTGGCTACAATAACATCGCCAACGGAGCCATGACGGCGAAAAGAACCGCCCAAAACACGTATGCACATTATTTCTTTTGCGCCAGAATTATCGGCAACCTTTAGCCTTGTTTGTGGCTGAATCATACGTTTTCCTCCTTTGCTATTAGGTAAAACCTAAGTGGCTTATTTATTTAGCCTTCTCTAATATTTCTACTACACGCCAACGCTTTTCGCGACTGAGAGGGCGTGTTTCCATTACACGAACTTTATCGCCTGTGCCACACTGATTTGATTCATCATGGGCTTTAAGCTTTGTCGTTTTATTCATAATCTTTCCGTAAAGTGGATGGCTTACGCGGGTCTTGATCTCAACAACAACAGTTTTATCCATTTTGTCGCTCACTACCATGCCAACACGTGTCTTACGAAGTCCTCTTGATTCTGACATTTGAAGCTCCTCCTACTCTTCGCTTTAGCCTACTTGGCTTCCTTTTGGCTTAGAACTGTCTTTGCACGAGCAATATCACGCTTTACATTCTTAATAGCCATTGTGTTTTGAAGTTGTCCGGTTGCAAGCTGAAAACGAAGGTTGAAGAGTTCACTCTTTAATTCTATAACTTTATTTCTGATTTCATCAGGGCTCATTCCGGTAAAATCGTTAGCCTTCATTATGCTTCACCACCCGCTTCTGTATTTTCCTCATTTTGTTGAGCTACTGCAGCTTTTTTTACATTAGTACTAGCTTCTGCAATATTGTCTCTCTTAATAATTTTTGTCTTAATAGGAAGCTTATGACCTGCAAGTCTTAATGCCTCCCTAGCATCTGTTTCTGAAACACCCTTTATCTCGAACAGAACTCTGCCTGGCTTTACTACTGCTACCCAGAATTCTGGTGAACCTTTACCAGAACCCATTCTGGTTTCAGCAGGCTTCTTGGTTACAGGCTTATCGGGGAAAATCTTAATCCAAACCTGACCGCCACGCTTGATATAACGAGTAAGAGCAATACGTGCTGCTTCTATCTGCTGGCTTGTTACCCAACCTGGAGTTGTAGCCTGCAGACCAAAATCGCCATAAGCAAGGAAATTACCACGCATTGCCTTACCAGTCATTCTGCCTCTATGCTGACGACGGCGTTTAACTCTCTTTGGCATTAACATGGACTATCTTCCTCCTTCCTTGACTTCTTCGCGCTTGTTATTTCTGTTCTCTCTATTATAGTTTCTATTGTTGTAATCTCTGTTGTATCTACGAGGTCTTTCCTCACGTTTATTATCCTGTAATTCAGGTCTGTTTTTTGCGCCAGGAAGCATTTGACCCTTGTATATCCAAACCTTTACACCTAGCTTGCCATATGTGGTATCTGCTTCAGCAAAACCATAGTCTATGTTGGCTCTAAGTGTTTGCAGTGGGATAGAACCTTCGTGATAATGCTCTGTACGTGCTATATCTGCTCCACCAACACGACCTGCAAGACTAACCTTAATACCCTTTGCACCTGCACGCATTGAACGCTGTATGCTTTGTTTCATAGCTCTACGGAAGCTGATACGTTTTTCTAGCTGACCAGCAACACTCTCTGCAACAAGCTGAGCATCAAGCTCTGGTTTTTTAACTTCAATAATGTTTACGTTTGCAGCATTTCCAATATGAGATGCCAAGTCTGCATTAAGTTTTGTAATTTCTTCTCCACTACGTGCGATCAAACCTGGCTTACCTGCATGGATAAACACATTTGTCTTATTTGCGCTACGTTCAATGTCAATACGTGATACGCCTGCATTAAAGCACTTTTTCTTAAGATACTCGCGAATTTTGTAATCTTCTAGGAGATTTTTCGCAAAATCCTTTTTATTAGCATACCAGCGGGTACTCCAAGGTAATATAACGCCAACACGAGCACCATGTGGATTTACTTTTTGACCCATTGATTAAACCTCCTATGCCTGTTTTTCATCTAGTACTATTGAAATATGACTTGTGCGTCTAAGCCATGGAGATGCGCTACCACGACTACGTGCAACATATCTCTTTAGTGTCGGGCCTTCATTGGCATATACCTCTGCAACATAAAGGCTTGATCTGTCCATATTATTGTTGTTTACAGCATTTGCAATTGCACTGTCTAGTAGCTTTAGTACAACAGGGCTTGCAGCTTTTGGTGTAAACTTCAATATAGCGCGAGCTTCGTCTGCATTTTTGCCTCTAATTAAATCTAAAACGATTCTAACCTTTGAGGATGCAATACGAATGTTTTTAACGTGAGCCTTTGGGCGTGTATCTCTGTTTTCAAGATGCCTTTGGGCTTTTGTAGCTATTCTTTTAGCCATTTTTTACATCCTCCTTATTTTGTAGCAGCTTTTTTATCCCCTGAGTGTCCGCGGAATGTACGCGTTGGGGCAAATTCGCCTAACTTATGGCCTACCATATCTTCAGTAATATATACCGGTACATGCTTTCTGCCATCATGAACGGCTATTGTATGTCCCACCATTACGGGGAATATAGTTGAAGATCTTGACCAAGTCTTAATAGGGCTCTTCTTTCCTGACTTATCCATTACTTCAACTTTTTTCAGAAGAGCTGCCTGTATAAAAGGTCCTTTCTTAACTGAACGACTCATTTATTGTCTCCTCCTTAATTAGCGTGAACCGGCACGCTTAATAATATACTTATTGCTGTACTTCTTAGGTTTACGTGTCTTGAGACCAAGAGCAACCTTACCCCAAGGAGTAACAGGTGCAGGCATACCAACAGGGCTCTTGCCCTCGCCACCACCATGTGGGTGATCATTCGGGTTCATGGCTACGCCACGTACGCTAGGTCTGATGCCCATGTGACGGGTGCGTCCTGCTTTACCAATTCTAACGTTCTCATGATCAATGTTGCCAACGGTACCGATTGTAGCCATTGCATCCATTGGGAAAAGTCGAACCTCTCCAGAGGGCAAACGAACCTGAGCCTTGCTACCCTCTTTTGCCATAAGCTGCGCTGCGTTTCCTGCAGATCTTACCATCTGACCACCACGGCCAACCTTGAGCTCGATATTGTGGATAAGTGTACCTACAGGGATATTTCTAAGTGGAAGAGCATTACCAACCTGAATGTCCGTATGCTCATGATCACTTGAGATAACTGTGTCGCCTACTTTTAATCCCAAAGGAGCTAAGATATAGCGTTTTTCACCATCTACATATTGAAGTAAAGCGATAAATGCTGATCTGTTTGGATCATACTCGATTGTAGCAACCTTTGCAGGAATATCTTTCTTATTACGTTTAAAGTCTATGATACGATATTTTACCTTGTTGCCGCCACCTTGATGACGTACTGTAATTTTACCTTGTTTATTACGACCTGCATTTTTCTTCTTTGGTTCTAGCAAAGATTTCTGCGGTTTTTTTGCGGTGATCTCTTCAAAAGTAAGAACCGACATTAAACGGCGTGCAGGACTAGTAGGTTTATATACACGAACTGGCATATTATCTCTCCTCCCTACTCTGCCATACCTTCAAAGAACTCAATTGCCTTGGAATCCTTTGTCAGTGTAACGTATGCTTTCTTTACTTCAGGAGTGCGTCCACTGGTTCTGCCCTGGCGCTTGATTTTGCCTGAAGTGCGCAAGGTGTTTACCTTGTCTATCTTAATGTTTGGAAAAATTGTCTTTAAAGCGTTCTTGATCTCTGTCTTTGTAGCTGTCTTTTCTACTTCAAAAACATATTTTTTATCAGCGATACCATCATAAGATTTTTCTGTAAGAATGGGGCGTATTACAACATCATGTGCAGTTTTCATTATGCATACACCTCCTCAATTTTCTTCAAAGAATCTTGTGTAAGTAAGAGTTTTGAAGCATTCAGTATATCGTATGTGCTTAGGCTCTCTGATGAATTTAAATTCAAACATTCAATATTAGAACCTGCACGACGTACATCGCTATCTTCTTTATTAACTACCAACAAAACTTTCTTTGTAGCGTCAAGATTCTTAAGAACCTGAGCCATAAGCTTTGTTTTTGGAGCATCCAACTTGATAGCATCAACTACCATAAGCTGACCTGCATTTAGTTTGCTTGTAAGAGCGCTTCTAAGAGCCAACTTACGAACTTTCTTGTTTATCTTTATAACATAATCGCGAGGCTTTGGAGCAAATACAACGCCACCGTGTCTGAACTGTGGAGCGCGATTGCCGTGATGACGAGCATTTCCCGTGCCTTTTTGTCTGTAAATCTTACGACCACCACCGCGTACTTCAGAACGAGTCAATGCGCTCTGCGTACCCTGGCGCTGATTTGCCAGATATGAACGCACTGCAATATGCATAGCATCCACGCTTACCTCGGCGCCAAACAATTCTTCGCTGAGATCTATTTCACCGATCTCCTCGCCTTGCATATTATATAGCTTGGTCTTTGGCATGGTTTCTTCCTCCTTTACTTAACTGCTTTGATGGCGCTCTTTACAATTAATAGAGAGCCATTTGCACCCGGTAGAGAACCTTTTACCAAAATTAAGTTACGATCAGCATCTACCTTAACAATTTTTAGATTTTGAATGGTTACACGATCTACACCATAATGGCCTGGCATGTGCTTATTTTTGAACACACGTGACGGTGCTGCACTAGATCCTAATGAACCAACGCCTCTGTGATACTTTGAGCCGTGGGCCATAGGTCCTCTGCTTTGATTCCAGCGCTTTACAGTACCAGAAAATCCATGACCTTTTGATATGCCTGTAACATCTACTATATCGCCTTCAGCGAAAACGTCTGCTTTGATAACATCGCCAACGCTGTACTTGGAATTATCATCCAGGCGGAACTCACGCAATACTCTGCATGGCTTAACGCCAACTTTTTCAAACTTACCCATAAGAGGTTTTGTGCAAAGCTTCTTTGCGCGATTTTCAGGATATTCTTTAAAGCCAACCTGAATAGCTTCATAGCCGTCGCTCTCGGCGGTCTTAACCTGCACTACTGTGCATGGCCCAGCCTCTACAACCGTAACCGGTACAAGATGGCCGTTTTCGGTAAATACTTGGGTCATACCAAGTTTTGTACCAAGAATAGCATTTTTCATAATGTACACCTCCGACTGTTAGAGTTTAATCTCGATTTCAACGCCTGCAGGTAAATCTACCTTCATCATAGCGTCTACTGTCTTGGGACTAGGATTCAAAATGTCAATAAGACGTTTGTGTGTACGCATTTCGAACTGCTCGCGGCTGTCCTTATATTTGTGCGTAGCACGTAGAATAGTGATTACTTCCTTCTCTGTAGGAAGTGGGATCGGTCCTGATACACGAGCTCCTGATCTTTTTGCAGATTCAACGATACGCTCTGCAGCCTGATCTACTAGTGTATGCTCATAAGCTTTTAGCTTAATACGAATTTTGGAACCGGCCATTTAGAAATTCCTCCTTTAATATAGGTCATTAGTACACGTTACCGTGTGTGCTGTTTGCATCGCAGGTTGAAACAACTCACCCGGCCATGCCCTCTGTCCTTTCGCTCGATTATCGAGCTGGTCAGCGATAATTACCCGTATGGCCCTCGGCAACTTATCGCATCATCCCTGAACTGACATCTTTTCAATTATATCACATGAAAATTTAAATGCAAGTATTTTTTCTAATTTTTTGATATTTTTTTTATTTAAATCAACTATAATCAAGTTCACAGAGCCTATCGTTGTCCACTGCTCCGTGTGTGTTGTAATGTTGAATTATTAACTTGATACTATTGCCCTAAAATATTGCTTAATATATAATAATATGAAGCTATATCTAGCCTATTAAATAGAAATACAATTAAACGGAGTTGTTTACCATAGAAAGCATCAAAAAGAATATAAGTAAAAATCTGTCGTTTGTTTTCATAAAACAAATTGCATTTGTATTTTTAAACTTTATCTCAAAAACTGTTTTTATAAGGGTGCTTGGAAAAGAATTGCTAGGAATTAACAGCCTTTTCAATAATATTATGACCCTAATATCAGTTGTTGAGTTTGGTATTGGAACTGTTTTTACCTATTATATGTATGAGCCTTTGAAAAATGGTGATACATATAGAACAACCCAGACATACAATTATTTTAAAGTTACTTATAGAAAAATATCTATAATATTATTAGCTGTTATGATATCTATAATGCCAATAATACTTAGATTGACTGATACAAGGGTTAACATATATATTCTTGCATCGTATTATCTAATATATATATTGAGTGCTACAATAAGCAATTTTTACTTTATAAATTATGCCGTATTTATTGCTAATCAAGAAGAGCATATTGTTGCGAGAATTCAGACTGGCTTGATGGTGCTCTTTTATACATTACAGATTATTCTTTTGTTTGTATTAAAGAGCATGATGGCGTATTTAATCTGCTACTTTACATACGTTTCTGCATTAGCAATTGTTGTTAATTTTAATTTAAAAAAGAAACACAGATACTTGTTCAATAATAATTCAAACAGTCCTTCTACGCTTCCTACAAATGAGATAAATTCAAAAATAAAGAATTCTTTAATAATATATTTATCCGATACTGTTTTGAATAGCACTGATAGCATCATAATAGCTGCATTTATGGGCGCATCAATATTAGGCATGTACTCAAACTATGAGTTTATTATGATGGGAATAAATTTGATAATCATAGCTTTATTTAAGGCTGTTACTGCTAGCTTGGGACACGCTTTCTTGGAAAGGGGAAATAATAAGAATGATTTATATTTGAAATCACAAATTATAAATAATTGGATTGCGTGTCTATGTGTTGGATTATATATATGTTTAAGCCAAGATTTTATAATGGTATGGATTGGTAATGAATATATATTAAATGATAATATATTGTATGCTGGTGGATGCGTG
This sequence comes from Eubacteriales bacterium, assembly GCA_034180455.1. GTDB lineage: Bacteria > Bacillota > Clostridia > Christensenellales > Aristaeellaceae > JAAZPT01. Next base: position 36,638 of record JAXFOG010000017.1, on the reverse strand, counting down.
CTTTATTTTATAATTGTAAAAAGTAACCTTGAATCTTTCAAGGATGCTGCTGGAATGTTTAACGAAATGAGAAACATATCTATATTAACAGCTTTGATAAAAATAATTTTATCTATAATTTTAGTAAAATTTTTAGGATTAAGCGGAGTGCTTCTGGCAACTGCTATATCCGTGTTCTTTACGTCATTTTGGTACTATCCCTATGTTTTTACAAAAAAATTATTATCATGCAAATTTAGAGACACGATGAAAATAAGCATTAAAAATTTAGCAATAAGCTTTATAATTACTTGCTCTTGCTATATTTTATGCACATTCATAGATTTTGGTATTTATAATTTTATTATAAAATTATTAATTTGTACTTTATATATTAATATTATGTATTTTCTATTATATAGAAAGCAATTACAATCCATCAGACTCTTACAAGGTTTTTTCTGGAATAGGAAATCATAATTGGCCTAAAAATCAAAAATATGGATAGCAAAAATTTACTTTTCTTTTTTAGAGCATAGATGCAATATGTAAAAAATGCTATCTGCAGTTTAGACGGAAGTTGCTTTAGCTCTTTATATGCATCATATTTATTTAAGGAATCATTGATTTCTTGTGATTTGAAAAAACTCTCACAACATACATTGAAATATTTTATGCCCCTTTGCTTTATCATGCACCACGAAAACACTCTTGCTATAAGTGGTATAAGTAGATCGGGCTTGTTGCTTCTTTTCGCTGTAGCCTCTAACAACCCTACGCTCATATTTAACATATTGAAATTGATGTTAGTATAGGTCGTATACGCATAGTTTCTATAATAATTATATACTGGCGTATCTACAAATAAATATTTCGGATCAAAATTAAAACATTCAATATTAAAAAGGTTATCTTCTAAGGAAACTTTTTTATCGGTATAGAAGTTGATATTATTTTTATCTATAAATTCTTTTTTATAAAGTTTCCCCCATATATATCCAAATATGCTTTCCGTTTTAAAAATATTGTATTCTTTGCTACCATAAATTATTTCGCAAGTGTCAAGTTTATCAAACCCTTTGAAAATTTTATCATCTATTATAGCGTTATAGTTTCCACATATAATATCATAATCTGATGCTTTATCCATTAAGTTGGAAATTGCATCTGGGGTTATTTCATCATCACCATCCAAAAACATAATGTAATCACCTGTTGAATTGAGTATTCCGTTATTACAAGTGATAGTATAGCCTTTATTGGATTGATTGATAAGCTTTATATTTGGGTTGTTTTTCAACATTTTTTCACATATAGCCTGAGTGTTATCTTCTGATCCATCATTCATAATAATGATTTCAATATTGCTGTACTGTTGATTCAAAACTGATTCAACAGCCCTTTCTATTGTTTTTTCAGCATTATAAACTAATAAAATTACGCTAACCTTCATAAATATCCTCCTATATGTTAATAAACATTATATATAAATAATGCTTCCTATTCAATTGAATTTAATAACTTATTTTTATATAATTGTTATTATAAATTATCTGATTTATTACAAATAGTGATTGGAGCATTTTATGGCAGTATCTCTTTCAATAATCTCTGTTCTTGTTGGCTTAGGTATACTATTTTCAATAAGACAAGGGTTAAAATCAAAATCTATAATAGAGTCTCAATCAATTGTGTGGATCTTTTTTGCAATACTTTATATTGTTTTGGGATTTTTCCCAGACATACTACCAAGGCTCTCAAATTGGCTTGGTCTAACCTATCCTCCTACATTACTATTTTCTGTTTTTACAGGAATGTTAATTCTTATATCGTATTCTCATACAATTAAAATATCAAATCTTATCAAGAAGAATAATGAGCTCGCTCAACAGATCTCACTTCTAAAGCATCAAATAGAAAACACTGACAACAAGGACGCATAATGGAAAAAATACTGATAGTTATACCTTCATATAATGAAGCAAAAAACATTGGCAAGTTTTTGGAAGATATTATCGCCATCAAAAAAGAGAATGAGGATATATTGGTTGTTGATGATGGCTCAACCGATAATACTGCTGAGATAGTAAAACAATATGATTGTAGGTACATAAGGCAAATCTATAATTGTGGATATGGAAATGCTTTGCAGCTTGGTTATAAATATGCAGTAAAGTATGGCTATGATTATATTATTCAAATGGATGCCGACGGCCAACATAAAGCTGAAAACCTATATGCAATAAGGCAAGCTATTGCCGATGATGATTTTGATATTTTACTAGGTTCAAGATTTTTAAAGGAATCAAAAAGTTTTAATGTTGGATTTTTAAAACGCAGAGTAATACGCTTTTTTGAATCTATTATTTATTTATTTTCAAAAACAGTAATTACAGATCCTACAAGTGGATTGCAATGTTTGAACAAAAGAGCATTCTCATATTATGCAGAATATAACAATTTTGATTCAATGTATCCAGATATGAATATAATAATACAGATGACATATAATGGTTATAAAATAAAAGAATTTCCTGCACATATGGTAGACAGAAATGTTGGAGTTTCTATGCATAGCGGCATAATAAAACCGTTTAAGTATATGATAATAATTACCATTGCAACTATAAGTGTTTTTATAAGAAAGAAAAATAACAAATGAAAATACATAAATATATAGCAATAATTTTACTAGTTCTTTTCCCTGTTTTGGCAATTGCTCAGGCTTTTTCTTTTGAATATAAGAGATTAGCTTTTGCTTATGCTTTATTTCTCATTATTAGTTTGTTAATATTATTAGTTTCAAAAAAGAATAAGAAACTAGCCTTAAAAATTTTTGTAAGCTTTGTTTTGTTGTTTGCAATAGTTAATTTTGTTGTTTTTATACCATATTCAGGTTTTGAAGGTGGCTCAATTTCCGAAAATTTAAGGTATTCTTTTAAATCACCATTGCCTGCCAACAACCTATATGAGTCAAATACACAGCTTTCAAAAAGCGAATTATTAAGGCAGTTTTTTGTAACATATTTGAATCCATTGTTGCTTGGTAAAGAAGTTCATACTGATAATTCTATACACAACAACTCAGAGCTAAATTATGTAAGCAATAATTTAGTGATTGATAAAAATGCTGCTGGTATATCATATGATGAATTGAATGATCTAAAAGCAAAGTATAGTTATCAAAGCTCAATTGTTAAAACAAATAAAAAGAATGTTGAAATTTGTTTGTTTACTGGTGATGATTGGAATAATAGCAAAATTATAAATTTATTTTATAATGATAATTCTTTAGCATACATTCCAGATAGTATAAGCACAAAAACTGTTTCGTCAGATTTTCCAGAAATATATGGAATTCAAGAAATTGAATATAATCTTTTTCCAGACAGTAGCACAAGCTCATTGTTTGAAAATAATCTAAATGATAAAGTAACACATATCATAAAGCAAATTGCTATAAGCTTATACTTTTGCTTAATTGCTTTCTTATCATTATATGGTATAAAAAATAAAGTTAAGTATAATCTCTTTTATTCAATATTGTTTCCTTTTGGTATTGCAATGAATATAATAAGCTTTGTTTTTTTAAGTTTGCTAGGACTAAATATAAATATATTATCAATTGTATTTACTCACATTGTTTTAATATTAGTTATAAATGTATTGACTGCTCATTTTATTAAAACAAAAGAAAATATAAATACAAAGAATAAGCAGTTTTTGTTTTTATTTGTTAATTTACTTTTAATTGTTTTGGCAGGTATATTTAGTACACCTAATCAATGGGGAAACGACTCATTGGGTTCCTTAAATATGGCTCAAAGAATATTTACCTTAGGAAAAGTCGGCAATAATTATCTAGACTTGATAGCATTATCATGGATTCACACATCAGTTCATACCACAGCAATCAATTTCGGTGTGATATATTACAACAGTTTGAGTTTTACGCTTTATTTAAGTTGTTCTCTATCCTTTATTGCTATGTTTTATAATTTTTCAATTAGCAAAGGTATTGTTGGTAAAAAAGCTATTGTTTATACAATGGCACCCATATTGCTCGTTTCAAGCGTTCCATTTATTTTTGCACAATATAGTATAATGTTAAACAACTTAGCTGTAGCTTTATATTGCATGATGCTATGTTCTTTTGGTGCGTTGTTTTTGTTGCAAGATAAGAGTAATTTTTTGACAAACAAAGTTATGTTGGCAATAGTATTACCAATTTTTATTGTTTTACAGATTGCACGTATGGAAAATATTTTATTTGTAGCAATATGTATATTTTTATTAAATACTATTGAAAATAAATATATTCCTAAGATAGCATTGATCGGATTTGTTTTAGCAGCCTTAGAGGTTTTTGTATATAATATGTATTGCTCTACAAATACAAACTTATATTATTGGACAAGCTCTAAGGGTTATATGATGTTAGCCTTTTATTTGTTGGTATTCTTGATTACAGTATTTAAAAATAAGCTTAAAAGAATTTTTCCATTTAAGCTAATATACGATAACATATTTACTTTTTCTTTTGCCTTGTTTTTAATCGTGACTATTGTTTTTGCATTTAAAGTAGATTTTATAAAAGAAAATATTTACGTATGCATAGGCAATTATTTAGGTTCTGGAATGTATAGCATTTTATTTATGGCTTTACCATTATTGTCGTTATTAAATAATAAACAAAATAATTTAATATCACTTTTGATAAGCTTTATTGTTTTCGGATTTTTAGCACTATTTGCCTTAATGCTATTCAATCCAGAACAAATGTACTTTGGATACACTACCGTTGAAATGAGAATGATACTACACTTTATGCTAATAAATATTCCTATATACTATTTGCTGATGTATTCATTAGATACTCAATCAAACGATAATTAGCTTCTTCACTTAATATTAAAAAATGATAAGCTGTGAACTATTAAATTAAAAAAGAGCCTTGGCTCTTTTTTAATTTGAAACACTTAAATCATCATTTATATCAAAGAATATATGCTTTCTCATATCGTTTATCTGTTCTGTGGTGGCAGGAACTCTATTAAATAATCTATTTGTAAAAAGGACTGAACCAATCTTTCTATCTTTGCTAATCCAAACAGCTGTGCCTGTAAATCCTGTATGCCCACAACCATTAGGGAAAATATTTGCATAGTCAAAGCCAAAACCTCGCCCCATACCCTTATCCTGCAAAGCAGATAACATAAATGGACAATGAGTGCTCATATACATTTGACAGAGTCTTTGATAGGCTTCTCCATCTGCAAAAATTCCAGCGTGACCTGCAACTCCACCAAAGTAATAATGTGCATTGCCATCATTAGGTGTGCCTTGAATTATTTCATCATTTCTAAATCCATCAAAGCTGAGCCCCATCTGTTGGCACATATTTTCTTCTCTGGCATTATTAAATGAAGAAGGAATTATCTTATCGCTAAGCTCAGGGCAATAACAGATATTTCCAAGTTTATATGGAATAACAAGATCCTGTTCTAGGCATTTATCTAGTGGCAAACCATAGCAATGCTCAATAATCTTTCCAAGGAGCATAAAGTTAATATCTCCATAGGTAACTCCCGTAGCCACATCAAGCCTCTTAAGAGCTATCTCCAATCTCTGTGCAAAGCTACCCTCTAGTGTGTATAATGGATACCACTTAGGAATAACACTAGTATGTGTAAGCAAGTTAAACAAAGTGACCTTACTTAATCTATTACGCAAAAATTCACTTTCATTAAGCTCGGGAAGGTACTCCATGATGCTGTCATACACAGCAAGCCTGCCCATCTTAATAAGATGAACAATTTGAGTGCTTGTAGCAAGTTTCGTAAGAGAGGCTACATCAAAAATGCTATCTTCCCGGGCTGCTCCAACTGCTATACTGAATACTGTATCTTCAGTCGTAAAAACTCTTAAAACTGCAGATTCAAAGTATTCTTTTTCCATATATTCGTTAAGTATATCAGAATATTTATTATCTAACATAATACACCCTCTTAATAAGTATTATATATAAAAAAATCATATTGTCAATTATGTATAATAATACCATATTATTGTGCAATTTTAAAATAGTTTTGATTTGTGATAAAATATTAGAGTATAATTATCTTAGTTATAAAAAGCTTTTGAACATCTGTCCAAAAGCAATATTCTTTAGTGCTATTCGTAGTCATCTTCGTCATCTTCATAATGATAAGCATCGTCATCATCATAGTATTCGCTGTCTTCCTCATCGGAATAGAAGATCTCCTCTTCTACAGCTTCCATGTAATCCAATTCATTATCGTAGTCTTCTTTATCAATGCCATAAAAATTATCAGGCCATTCACTGCGATCAACATTTAGATTTCCCATAAGTACCCCCATTATTTTATGTACGAAATATATATATAATAGCTTCAAATAATTGTCAAGCAAATTTAAATATTTTTAGGAGAAAATATGCTTTCAAAAACTATTGCCACTTTTTTACTTGTTACTGGACTTATGCAAAATAGTTTTTTTTGTACAATGCCAGACAGAAATATAAATAATGAATTGTTTTTGGTAAATAGGAATTATTTGGTAAGTAGCGAATATTCTCCTGAAATTTCTACAATTAGTGCTTATGGAGTCACCAGAGAAATAAGCAGCACAATACTTGACCCTTTAAATGAGCTTGTTGCTGGAGCAAAATCAGATGGTCTAGATATGCATATTGTCTCTGGGTATAGAAGCTATAAAAAGCAAACTAAAGTATTTGATAAAAAAATGGATACTGTAAAAGATATTGATAAAGCCCTTGATTTTGTAGCACTTCCTGGTTCAAGTGAGCACCAGCTTGGTATTTGCGCAGATGTAAGCTATGATAATTGGCGTGGTATAAATGGTAGTTTTGCAAATACAAAGCAAGGTAAGTGGATAAAAGAAAATTGTTATAAATATGGATTTATAGTGCGTTATCCTTATGAATACGAAAATATTACAGGCTATAAATATGAACCATGGCACATAAGATATATAGGTAAAGAAAATGCCTTAAAAATAAAAGAGCTGGGAGATATTCCACTAGAATATTATGTTTCTAGGTTACGTAAAAATAAATATATCGAAATTCTTAATTCTGAGCAATTCAAATGGAAATATGATAAATTTAAAAACCGATAATTTTATTAGCACTTGTTACATGTGAGTGCTAATTTTTTATTGCAAATCAATTTTTTAAATGCTACAATATACTTATTAAGTATTATGGAGGTAATTATGAATAATAAGGGTGAAATTTCAATTGATGCTCAAAATATAATGCCAATTATCAAAAAATGGCTATATTCTGATAAAGATATATACATAAGAGAGCTTGTAGCAAATGCTGTTGATGCAATTACAAAGCACAGCATTGCAGAGCCAGGCGCTGAAAGCGACTATAAAGTTATTGTAAATGTTGATAAGGACAATGGGACCCTATCATTTACAGATAATGGTATAGGAATGAGCTATGAAGAAGTGGAAAAGTATATAAACCAAGTAGCTTTTTCTTCTGCAGAAGAATTTGTAAAAAAATACCAAGGTGAAGACAACAAGGATGATGGAGGAATAATTGGACACTTTGGTTTGGGCTTTTATTCTGCATTTATGGTCGCAAAAAAGGTAAGCATACTCACAAAAAGCTATACAGATGCCCCAGCAGTAGAATGGATAAGTGAAGATGGTATGAACTTCGAGATGAAGGAAGCGCAAAAAGACCAAAGGGGTACAGTAATTACTCTATGGATCTCTGATGACGAGAAGGAATTCCTTGATTCTTTTAGAGTACGCGAAGTTCTTGATAGATATTGCGAGTTTATGAAGGTACCTATATACCTGCGTGTTGAAGAGGACATAAAGCGTGCTATCGAAGAAGATAAAAAGGCAGAAGAAGAAAAGAAGCAAGCTAAAGAAAATAGTGATAAAAAAGATTCTGAAAATTCCGAACAAAATATTATTAAGCCTGAAAAGGATACAAGAACCCCTGAGGAAAGAGGCACATACCTTATAAACGATATGCATCCATTGTGGCTAAAGCAGCCTAACGAATGCACAGAAGAAGAATATAAGGAATTCTATCATAAGGCTTTTAAAACTTGGGAAGATCCATTATTCCAAGTACATCTTAATGTAGACTATCCTTTCAATATAAAGGGCATACTTTATTTCCCTAGAATAAAGCGTGACTTTGGCAGCAATCAAGGCCAAATAAAGCTATATTCAGGGCAAGTGTTTGTTGCAGAAAACATTAAAGAGATAATTCCAGAATATTTGATGCTTTTAAACGGACTTATTGACTGTCCAGACCTTCCTCTGAATGTAAGCCGAAGCTATCTGCAAAATGATGGATTTGTGACCAAGATGAAGTCATATATCACAAGAAAAGTTGCTGATAAACTGCTTAGCATGTTCAATAATTCAAGAGAACAATATGAAAAATATTGGGATGACATACATCCATTCATCAAATACGGATGTATAAGCGACCCAAAGTTTTATGAGCAGGTTAAGCCAGCTATAATACTAAAGAATAATCATGATAAATACATAACCATTGATGAGTATATTAACAAAAATGAAGAAAAGATAGGCAAAAAAATATATTATGCCAATGATCAGAAGCGTCAATCTTCTGCAATTGCTTTGTATGACAATAAGGGTATAGATGTTGCTATACTTGATATGCTTATAGACAATAGCTTTATTTCGTTTATGGAATATGGTGGTGGATATGACGGGCTCAAATTTGTGCGTGTTGATGCAGACATTGATGGACTTGCAGAGAATAGCGGCGAGCTTGATGATGAATTGAAGGCACATCAAGAGAATCTTGAAAAAATGTTTAGAACTATACTTTCTAACGATACTCTGAATGTGAAGCTAAAAGATCTAAGTGATGAAAGCGTTATAGCAGTACAGCTTCAAGATGAGCAAGGTCGCCGTTTTGCAGAGCTAAGCAAAATGTATGGACAGAATTTCAGCATTCCTGAGCAAAAAACTTTAGTGCTGAACTCAAAAAATCCTGCAGTAAAGGCTCTATATGAAAGAGATGCCAACGATGATCTCACAAAGTTAATTTGTAAGCAAGTATTTGATCTTTCATCAATGGCAACAAGGCCACTTGAAAATAGCGAGTTAAAAGACTTTTTAAGTAGAAGTAATGAGCTGCTATCAATGCTACTGAAATAAGGAGAATTATGTTTTTATTCAAAGAAAATTATGCGATGTTTACTCGCAATATTGATAAGGCTATAAGATTTTATCAAGACTCATTTATGATGAGAATGTATAATTTAAGTGCAGATGGTAAAGAAGTCTTGCTTGAAAACATTAGTGATTCAAAATTGCTTAGACTTGTAGAACTTGATAAATTTACTCCAAGTGAAATTACAATTTATTCAAACGAGATAAGCGCAGCGCATAAAATTCATTTGCGTCAAGGTATAATAATCAAAGATGACCCAATGAATGCTGTATATTCAGTAGAAGACCTTGATGGGAATAAAATAATTGTTGTTGGCGAATCCGAGCAAATCGTTTTAGATACAAACGAAAGTTCTAAAGATGGAGTATCAGATTCAGATGATGATAGTGTCGATGAGCTAGCAGAATAACAATAAAATATGAGCGTAGACAAAATGTCTACGCTCATTTTTAATTATTTTAAGGTTTTTTACTTTACTACATGAAATCTTTCTTCTATATTGCCAAAGTCCTTTTCTCCTGCTCCAGCAAGTATTTGTCCAAAAGGCATCTGAGCATTCAGTTCAAGGTTTTGAGGTAAATCTAGCATTTCTGCAACAGTTTTATTTATAATTGGATTATAATGCTGCAAACTTGCTCCAAGTCCTAGATCACTAAGTGCAGACCATACTGATAGCTGCAACATTCCAATAGCCTGATTAGCCCAAGGATAAAAATTCTGAGCATATAGTGGGATTGACTCTTCGAGATGCTTTACAACATCTTTGTTAATAAAATACAACACCGTACCATAGGCAGCTTTAAATCCATCAATTTTTTCCCTTGCCACCTTACCTTCAAAAGCATCATATATTCTATCCCAAAGTTCATCATGTTTTGCTCCAGTAAGCACATATACTACGTTGCTCTTTGCATCAAAAGCATGTGGAACATATTTTGTTACCTCTTTAATTGTATCGAGTATTTGCTGTTCATCAACATTTATGTCTTTTCCTAGTGAGTAAATCGTTCTTCTATTTTTCAATGAATCTAATATCATAGTTAATCTCCTTTTCAATAAATTTTTTCGTATAGTTCAACTAATTTGTTCTCTTGCTTCTTTAACATTTATAAATATAGCAGAAAAAAGTATAAGAATGCCCCCAAATAGCATATTGAGTTTAAAGCTTTCGTATCCCAAAATTATGGATAAGATACAAGCAAAAACCCCTTCAACTGAAAGTATTATTGCAGAATTGGCCGCTGGCACATGCTTTTGCCCTAAAATTTGCAACAGGGTGCAAAGTCCTGATGAAAACACTGCTAAATAAAGTATTCCCAATAATCCCTGAGTGCTTTCAAGCTGTGTTGGAATAGAATCTGTAATAAGCATTGCAATGAAAGACATAACACCTGCACATAAAAGTTGCACAAAACTCTGATCAAAGATATTTTCTTGAACACAAAAAATATCAACAAAGCTTACATGCATAGCAAAGGCAATTGAAGAGATAAAAACAAAAACAGCGCCAATGTCAAACACAAATCTTGAACCATCATAATTTAGAACAATCATACCTAGCATTGCAATAGAAGAAATAAGCATAGTGAGCTTTGCTGGCTTTTCTCCCTTAAATATCCAATTTAAAATAGGCACAAATACAACATAGCTTGAGGATATAAGTGCGACAATAGAAATTGGAGCTAAATCTTGTCCCAATGTTTGAGTATAATATGCCCAAAACATTATAAATCCTGCTGCTATGCCCCTTTTAATTGTTGCTTTGCTAAGGTATTTTATCCTTTTATAATTTATAATACCTATTAATAAGGCTGCAATTAAAAATCTGAAGCATAGTATTGCTGGCACTTTAATATTGGCATCAATAGCCATCTGTGTAGCAATAAAACCATAGCTCCAGAAAATAGTTACAAATACGAGTACAATTATCCCTTTATTTTTTGTCATTAGTTACAGTAAAACAACTCCGTTGCCTGCTCCAATACGATCTGCCCCTGCATCCAGCATTGCCTTAGCTTGTTCTGGAGTCCTTATTCCTCCACTTGCTTTCACCATACAGCTACTGCCAACAGTCTTACGCATAAGAGCCACATCCTCTACTGTTGCCCCACCTGTTGAAAAACCAGTAGAAGTTTTTACAAATGCTGCTCCTGCTTCTACGCTTAGTTGGCAAGCTTTTACCTTTTCTTCGTCAGTTAGCAAGCATGTTTCAATAATTACTTTAACTTTAGCAGGATGAGCAGCATCAGCAACTGCCTTTATATCATTCTTTACAAGGTCATAGTCTTTGTCTTTTAGTGCAGATATGTTGATTACCATGTCTACCTCACTTGCACCATCATCAACAGCGCATTTTGCCTCAAAAGCCTTAGCCTTTGTGCTCATAGCTCCTAATGGAAAACCTACCACACAGCATGTAAGAACGTCGCTTCCCTTAAGATGCTCTGTAACCAACTTTGCAAAGCATGAATTAACACATACAGATGCAAAACCATACTTTTTAGCTTCTTCACAGTATCTAATAATCACATCTTTGCTAGCATCTGCTTTAAGCATTGTGTGATCTATTTTTTTTGCAATACTCATTGTATCCTCCAAATTATTTTTATAGTATATTAACATATTTAAAGATTTTTGTAAATTTAAAAACAGTCCTAACCTTAGTTAGAACTGTCTGTACGTACTATCTCGGAATAAAATTTATCATTGCTGGTTGCTACCATTATAGCTCTATATCCATTGTCTAGCTTTTCAATATTTACAATTGAGCCTGGTTCATCCATAGCAATTATTTTAGAGTGATCATTGGTATAATCTCTTGCAAATGTGCCAACAACCTCTGGATCAAATGTAAAGTGCATTGGAATAAAGAATTTTGGTCGTATCTTCATTATATATTGAACAGCTCCGGCCTCAAAATATAATCCCTGCCTTGGATCTAGAGGAAAGAACGCAACTGTGACTTCTTTATCCTGAAGGTTAGTAAGTATCCTTTTAAAATCGTCCTGAGCTTTTTCTATTTGTTCAAGACTATCCTGCTCTCTCCAGTGCCATAGATTATAATTGCCAGCATAAAAAATGCTAAAGTTTTCTAACTGAATAATAAGAGATACGCCTTTATCAGTAGAAGGGAATGCAGTAACCTTATATCCCTCTTCAAGATCGATTGTCTGCCCAGGATGAATAAATTGAGTATTAGGTTGAAGTTCAACATCGTCGCTTGTAATATACCTAACATTACCAAGCTTCTGCCATTCATAGATTTTGTTATCTAGATGATCTGGTCGCGAAGTACTTACAAAAACATATATTCGTCTATAGGTTGCAAGACTCTCTGCACTAAGCTTTGCTGCAGGATTTAAATCAGAATCTTCTCCACCTTCCCAATAATCAAATACTAGCAACACATCACCCAAGTGTATGCTGAATCCACTGTTATAGTGATATGTAACTCTTAATGTATTTATCATGCTCTCACTTCCTATACGCTGAGTATGTTTATTGCATATCAATATAACATATTTACCACATTGTGTCAATAAGATGAATTTTTTATAAAAATTTTCCCACTTTTGTAGCTATTTTTAAGTATTTTTTAATATTTTACCCACTTACATCTTAATCTTGACAATTGCACGTTTGCACTTGGCGCTCTCTTTTTGCGAATATCCTGGAGCATGGGCTTCACCTGGAAAATAAATTACAAAGTCCCCCACTCCAAGCAATATTTCTTCCAAATATTTGCATGCATCAGAAACATATAATGCCACGTCTGGCTCATATTCTTTCTTTATCTTTAAATTGCTAACCTTATTCCAGAATTGTCTTTCTTTACCTTCAAGTATTACCTGAATATCTGCATAATCCTTATGTAATTCATAAAGAATCTCGTCCTCTTGCTTTGTATTAAATGTCTGCACGTTTACAAAGCATCCGTCACATATATTATGTATTCCATCGCTAATATTCTCTTGTTTAAAAAACTCTAATACTTGTGGAATTACTGGAAATATATATTCATATTTTTTTAAATTTTCTATGCTATCACGTATCATAATGTACTTCCTCCGTTCAGTATATAATAACATTTTAATATATTTTTTTCAAAAAACTTTGTGAATTTCATGCTTGACAGTTAAATGGAGTTATTGTATATTATAGAAGTTAGTTTTTACTAACTAACTATATGCAGTTAGTATGTTTCATTTGTTTATTTTTCTCTTAAGGGGTTTATCATGAATAAATCAGACATATCAGATTATGATAATTTAATTGTGCGTCATTGTTCTCCAACACTTGCTGGGATAAAGCCCTCCAGCTTGTTTACGTGCCACCACAATAAAGAATGTAATATATCAAAATGCGTTTTAAATTGGAACAAAGCCCTTAATAATAGTGGAATATTTGTGAAGGCACTTAAAAATACTGATAGTTATTCTCTAATTTATTTATATAGAAAGGATCTATTACAGCTTGAAATTAGCGATTGTTTAAATGCTCAATTTCTTGAAGAATACGGATATAAATGCGATACAGTTGATAATTGTCTTAGTTGCCTTGCCGAAAGGTTAAATAATGATGTGTTTCCTCATGAAATAGGTATATTCCTAGGCTATCCTCTTGAAGATGTGAAAGCTTTTATTTTAAATGCTGGAAGCTCCTATTTGGAGTGTGGGTGCTGGAAGGCATACAGCAATTCTAGCAAGGCTAAGGAAAAATTTGCATTATTTAATTTGTGCACGAAGGCATATTGTAAAAAATTTGCAGAAGGTTATACGCTTACAAAGCTGGTATCAGCTTGTAAATAAATTTTATTGGAGGTTTTTATGAATAAAGTAGCAATAGTATATTGGTCTGGTACAGGTAATACAGAAGAGATGGCAAACGCTCTTTTAGAAGATTGCAAAGATCTTGGAGCAGAAGTTCAGCTTTATCAAGCAAGTGAGTTTAATGCCGATGAATTTGATAAATATGACAGCGTTGCCTTCGGTTGCCCAGCAATGGGAGATGAAGAGCTTGAAGAAGAAGAGTTCCTTCCAATGTATGAGTCAATAAGGCCAAAGCTTAGTGGAAAGCCAATAGTTATTTTTGGATCATATTCGTGGAATGATGGCGAATGGATGAGATTATGGCAGAGTCAAGCCAACGACGATGGTGCAAACCTCTTATGTGATGGAATTATGGCTTATGAGGCTCCAGATGCTCAAGCACTTGAAAGTCTATCTGCAGCAGCGAAGTTATTAGTAGGTTGATTCAAAAGAGACTTAGGTCTCTTTTTTGTTACAGTTATTTTCATTATATTGAAAAATTTACTCTTTTACTCTATAATTACTCTATCTGACTAATATACGAAGATATTTTTTAGTAAAAAGGAGTATGTAATGAAACCTTTGGTTGCCGTAGTTGGCAGACCCAACGTTGGCAAAAGTTCATTTTTTAATAAAGTTCTTGGAAAGAGAATATCTATTGTGGAAAATATTCCAGGAGTTACCAGGGACAGAATATATGGCGATACTGAGTGGGCTGGCAGAGAGTTTACAATGATAGACACTGGTGGTCTTGATATGAGCAGCGAAGATGTAATTCTTACTCAAATTAGATACCAGGCTCAAATAGCAATAGATACTGCAGATGTAATACTGTTTTTTGTTGATGCCAGAGAAGGTCTTGTTCCTGACGATTATGAAGTAGCAAATATGCTGCGTAAAACAACAAAGCCTGTAATACTTGTAGTAAATAAAGTGGATTACATTGGACTTGAAGATAGCGTATATGAATTTTACAATTTAGGGCTAGGTGATCCAATATCTATTTCTGCTGCCAATATGCTTGGACTTGGTGATGTACTACAAGCAATTGTAGATATTTTGCCAGAGAAAGCTGAAGATGAAACATTAGACTCAGAAAAATGCTGTATAGCAGTAGTAGGCAAGCCAAATGTAGGTAAAAGCTCTTTAGTAAATTATTTATTAGGCCATCAGCGTACAATGGTAAGCGATATTGCAGGCACTACAAGAGATGCCATAGACAGTCCTCTATTTGATGCAGAAGGCAACGAATATGTGATTATAGATACTGCTGGTATACGCAAGAAAAGCGTGATTGAAGAAGCCTCTCTTGAGCGTTATTCTGTACTAAGAGCGATTGCTGCTATTGATAGATGTGATGTGGCACTACTTGTAATAGATGCAAATGATGGTGTTACAGAGCAAGATAGCAAAATTGCTGGTCTTGTACTTGATGCAGGTAAAGGCATAATAATATGCATAAATAAATGGGATAGCATTGAAAAAGACACTGGTACACTTGAAAATTATAGGCTCAAGGTTTTGGATAGTCTTAAATTTATGAGTTATGCTCCTGTTTTGTTCATCTCTGCAAAGAGTGGTCAACGTATGGATAAAATATTATCTACTGTACAAGATGTATGGTCAAATTGTAAAAAACGCATAAGCACAGGAGTTCTAAATGAAATATTGCAAGATGCTCAAATGGCAATGCAAGCTCCTGCAATAAATGGTAGAAGGCTAAAAATCTACTATGCTACTCAGGTTTCTTCTTGCCCACCTGCATTTGCAATTTTTGTAAACGAAGCAAATTTGATGCACTTTTCTTATCAAAGATTTTTGGAAAATCAAATAAGAAAGTCCGTTGATCTTACTGGAACGCCAATAAAAATTCTCATTCGCGAGAAGAAAGATTGATTATGATCAAAATGTACTTGTTGTATGTATTGACAACCGTAGTGGCCTATCTAATAGGTTCG
The DNA here is from genome assembly GCA_034180455.1 of Eubacteriales bacterium. GTDB lineage: Bacteria > Bacillota > Clostridia > Christensenellales > Aristaeellaceae > JAAZPT01. The sequence goes on along the minus strand of JAXFOG010000017.1, from coordinate 20,667 downwards.
TTTTCGCCAGGTATAGTTTTGGCAAAGCGTGTTGGAGATATTGATATAAGAGAATATGGCAGTAAAAGTACTGGAGCAACAAATGCTTTGCGTGTAATGGGGTTGCCAATAGGTTTTCTTGTTTTTTTGATTGATATATGCAAATCTTTTCTGTCTTGTTTTTTAGGTGGAGTAATTATGGCCCAGTATGATCCCTCCCTTTCTTTTGTAGGAAGTATGGTTGCTGGATTACTTGCAGTAATTGGGCATAACTGGCCTATATATTATGAATTTAGAGGTGGAAAAGGTGTTGCAGTATCCATAGCAGCATGCCTATACTTATTCCCAATATACGGTCTAATATCATCTGCAATCGCTATACTGGTAATTGCAATCACAAGATATGTATCACTTGGAAGTATGAGTTTTTTACTCGCTTTTGCAATAATGATTTTTTGTTTTTTCTCAAGTAATATATTTTATTGTGTTTGGGCGTTATCGCTTCTTATAATGGTAATTTATAAACATAGAACAAACATTCAAAGACTCCTTAACGGATGCGAAAATAAATTAGGAAAGAGGAAAAAGTAATGCAGAATTCCCCTTACAAAAAAGCACCAAAATCAAAAAATGAAAGTACAATAAGAATTCACAACAAAGGCTATATTGTAGGCTTGATTTTAGCTTGCGTAGCATTGTTGGCTTTAATGTATATATTATTTCCTCATGGCAAACAAATGCGCGCCGTAAAAACTCTTGGTGGCCTTGTAGAAAATAAATCAATGCAGCCAGATAGCAAATACAGTCCTTTAATTATAACTGAAGTAATGGCTGTAAACACTGCTGCAGTCCCTGATGAAAATGGTGAATATAAAGATTACATAGAAATATATAACTCTGGCGATGAAGATATAAATCTAAAAGGGGTAGGTCTTTCTGATAGAAGCGACAGAATAAAATTTCTATTCCCAGACTATAATCTCAAAGCAAAAAGCTTTGTTGTAGTTTTTGCATCAAACAAAAACAAAGTAGATGCAAAGCTAGGAATATTCCATGCTAAATTTAAACTATCCAGCTTAGGAGAAAGCGTATATTTATTTGATCCTAATGCGTATGTTGTAGATTTTCTTAACTTGCCTATTATGGCTGCAGATGAAGCCTATATGCTTGGTGGAGATGGAAAATATTCTCTAACTACTCAATATTCACCTGGATACGATAATACCGAAGAAGGATATCTTGCATACAAAACTGAAGATAGCAAAAGAGGAGAGCATCTTCGTATAAATGAAATTATGCCAAATCCTAAAAGTGGCTTACGCGATGAAGATGATGAGTTACAAGATTGGATAGAGCTGTATAATGACAGTGATGAGCCTATTTCTCTTGCTAATTTTGCTTTAAGCGACAAGGAACACAGACCACTTAAATGGAGATTCCCCGCTGATGCAGAGATAGAGCCAAGAGGTTACTATATCATTTACTGTAGTGGTAAAGACAGACCTCGTAAAAGCTTTCCCCATACAAATTTCAAATTAAGTGCTGAACATGAAACAATAGTGTTAAGCGATTCAAAAGGGCGACTTCTTGATAGGGTTACAATAGACATTGTGCCCTCAGATACTAGTTATGGATTAAATGACGATGGTGAGTGGCAGCTGTTTAATATAGCTACTCCCGGAAGTCCTAACAACAAGCAGGGCGAATTAAGTTCAGACAAGTTGCTTAGAAAGTACAATCCTACTGGAGTAATAATTTCTGAAGCTCTTGCTTCAAACGATAAATATCAGATAGGTCAATCTCTACTGACAGTAGACTATGTAGAGTTGTTAAACACAAGTAATAAGCCCGTAAACCTAAGTGGTTACGGGCTTAGTGATAATATAGAAAGACCACGCAAATGGCAGTTTCCAGCAAAAACTACTATAAGGCCTGGTGAATATTTGTTGGTATTGCTTGATGGAAAACCTGAGCTTTCCACTCCAAACGAAATGCACACTAACTTTAAGCTGTCTAAAAGCGGCAATGAAACAATGTGCTTTAGTGACTCTCAAGGAAGAGTACTAGATAGAATTCCCATACCTTCAATACCTACCGATATAGGATATGGCAGACTAAACGCTGGATACGGATTTACTTACTTTAGAGCTGCTACTCCTGCCATGCCAAACTCCGAACCATTCTTAGGGTTTGCTGATCCTCCAAGTTTTAGCATTCCATCAGGAGAATACAAGGGTCAAATTACTGTAGAAATAAATATTCCACTTGATACTGCTGTACGTTATACATTGGATGGCAGTATACCAAATGAAAATTCCACACTATATGAAGGTCCTATAAATATAAGCAAACCAACAGTATTAAGGGCTAGAGCATTCCATCCATCATTGGATCCAAGCACTATAACTACACAAAGTTATATGATGAATCTATATCATTCTTTACCAATAGTGTCTTTAGCTATGGATCCACATGAGCTGTTTAATATGGAGGATGGTATTTTTCAACCAGGGCCCAACGTTGATAAAAGTGGAGGAATTCCATTTAAAAATACGATTTATAGAGAATATGGCAAAAGAAGAAGACCTTGTCATGTAGAAATATTTGAGAAAAACGGTACCAAAATTCTAGATCAAGATTGTGAGGCAGGTTTGCAGGGACAGTTTAGTCTGGATATGCCTCAGAAAACTCTTAAGTTTAGAAGTAAAAGCAAATATGGCAAAAAGTATTTTGAGTCTGAACTTTTCCCAAACAGGGATTTTGATCAATACAAATCTTTTGTGTTGCGCAATAGTGGTAATGATAATGTATGGACAAGACTTGCAGATCTTTTCCAAGCAACAATGGCAGATCAATTAGATACAACTGTTTTAATACAGGCAGGAAGACCAGTAGTATTGTATATTAATGGAGATTACTGGGGACATTATAACTTGCGTGAGAGAGTAGACAGATGGTTTGTGGCTTCGCATGAGGGTCTACCACTTTCAGAAGCAAACAACATGGATATTGTAGAAGCCAATAGAAAAGCTTTCTATGGTAGTAACGCCGAATTTACAGAGCTTAAGAAAACTGCAGAAAAACTTAATACTCGCGATAATCCAGAGGATCTAAAGTATTTGACAGATAGAATAGATGTAATAAACTATTTTGATTATCTGGCAATAGAGATGTTCTATGGTAACTCAGACCCAGGTAATACTAGATGTTACAAGCTAAAGGAAGAAGGAAGCAAGTGGAGATGGATATTGTTTGATATAGATTACGGTCTATTCAACTCTGACTTCAATAGTCCAAAAAGCTATCTTAAGCCAAGTGGTTCAGGACAGCAGAACATTCCAAACATACTTATCAGAAAACTTCTTGAAAATGATTCAATGAGAGATCTATTTTTTCAGAGATTTGGCATAGTTTTCAAAAAGTTTACAACAGAATATATGCTTGATGAACTTCAAAAACTTATTGATGAAATAGAGCCTGAAATGGTATTTCATTTTAATAGATGGGCAGAGTTTAATGATAAGGCAATAAACTTTGACTCCCCCACTAATCCAGAAGGCGCAATGAGCTACTGGAAAGTAAGAATAAACAGATTAAGAAACGTTATAAAAAAGCGTCCTTATATTTTATGGGGTTATATTCAAGAAGAATTTAAACTTAGTGATCAGCAAATGTTAGAATATTTTGGACCAAGACCAGTTATGCCAGAAGATGCAAGCTAAATTGAAAGTCTTAATGTTTTATGTTAAAATTATAAATTGAAATTATATTAGAAAGGGTGTTATATATAGCCTACGCAGCATACATATCATTGGGCTGCCCCAAGAATACAGTCGATACAGAGCTAATGCTAAATCAGCTTGAAAAGGAGTATGAAATTACAGATGACTTTGACAAAGCTGATGTACTTATTGTAAATACATGTGGATTTATTCGTGATGCAAAAGAAGAAAGCTTGAATGCTATATACACTTTAGCAAATATCAAGGCTGGAAGCAATAAGCTGCTTATAGTTACTGGCTGCCTATCTCAAAGATATAGTGATGAGCTACTTAAAGAAATACCAGAGATAGACGTCTGTATGGGAGTAGAGCAATATATGAATATACTCCACGCAATTCATCGTGCCAAGAATGGCGAGCGATTTGCTATGTGTGGTAGAATTAAATTTGCAATTACAGGTAAACGCAAGCTTATAACGCCAAAAAGTGTAGCTTATGTTAAGATAGCAGAGGGTTGTAATAACAAATGTAGCTTTTGTGCAATACCTATGATACGAGGTAGATATCGCAGTGTTCCTATGAATATCATAGAGGATGAAGTAAAGCAACTTGTTTCAGAAGGAATAAAGGAAATAATTTTTATTGCTGAAGACACTACCCGATATGGCATAGATATATATGGAAAACCAATACTTGATGAATTAGTTGATAAAATCGCACAAATTGATGGATTGCTAAGGCTAAGATTATTATATTGTTATCCAGATTCATTAACAAAAGAATTGATAGATACCATGTCAAAGCATGAAAATGTATGCAATTATCTTGATATTCCTTTGCAACATGGAGATGCTGAACTGCTAAAGTCTATGAACAGAAAAGGAAATCCCCTAGAATATAGCGATATAATAAACTATGCAAAATCAAAAGGATTTATTATTCGCACTACATTTATAGTAGGCTTCCCTGGAGAGACAAAAGAGCAATTTATACATCTTGTAGAATATGTAAAGCGCATGAAGTTTGATAGATTGGGTGTTTTCACCTATTCACCCGAGGAAGGCACTAAAGGTGCACAGATGCCAAATCAAATCTCAGAAAGCTTAAAACAAAAGCGTAAGGATGAATTGCTGCAGGTACAAGCTGATATATCCTATAACAACAATCAAAATAGGATTGGCGAAATAGTCGACGTGCTTGTAGAGCGCAAAGAAAATGGAAATGTTGAAACTAGATCCTATGGAGAAGCTCCTGATATAGACGGCTTAGTAATCCTAAAAGATAATGAAAATATCAAAATAGGCGAAATATATAAAGCTAAAATAGTTTCTGCAGACACCTACGATCTGTATGCAGAATGGATGTGATAAATATGAATTTGCCAAACAAAATATCTATTATGCGAGCCTGCATGATACCAGTAATAGTTGTACTGCTATATATTCATACTAGTTTTACAAGAGCACTTGCACTAATATTTTTCATAATTGCATGCTTAAGTGACTTTGTTGATGGCTATTATGCCAGAAAACACAATCTTATTACTGATTTTGGAAAGTTTATTGATCCAGTAGCAGATAAATTGCTTGTAATATCCACTATGCTAATGTTGGTAGAGCTTAGAGAGTTAAGCGCACTAGTAGTAATTATTGTGATTATACGAGAACTATCGGTAGATGGCTTGAGGCTTGCTGCTATGACATCAAAGAGCAAAAAAGTAATCTCAGCAAGCTCACTTGGAAAGGCTAAAACCACATTTCAAATGATAGCAGTAGCATTGTATTTAGCAGCGCCATTAGGAATAAACATAGTAAATAAGGTATTTATGGCCTTGGCAGTTATATTTACTTTGATATCTGGAGTGGATTATTTTATAAAGAACAAAAACCTTTTAGTAAATAAAAAGACGAGCGCAAAAACCAAATAGGAGGAAATATGGCTAAAAAGAAAGCGACTACACCATCTGTAGAACAGATAAATGATAAAGAAGAAAAAAAGGCTGCTATGGAAAGAGCAGTAAAAGAAGTCCATAAGGAGTTTGGAGAAGAGGCTCTGCTTCGTCCTGGAGAAAGGCCCATTAAAAATATTAACGTAATATCATCGGGCAACTTGGCACTGGATCTTGCCATTGGAGTAGGTGGTATTCCGAGGGGCAGAATAATAGAGATATATGGCCCTGAAAGCTCTGGTAAGACAACTGTTGCATTACATGTTATTGCTGAAGCACAAAAAAACGATGGAATTTGCGCATTTATTGATGCTGAGCATGCACTTGACCCAGTATATGCCAAAAATATAGGCGTAAAGGTTGATGAGCTGTATATTTCACAACCAGATAGTGGTGAGCAGGCTCTTGAAATAGCAGAGACACTTATTCGCAGTGGAGCAGTGGATGTGCTGGTAATAGACAGTGTAGCAGCTCTTGTACCAAAGCAGGAAATTGAAGGCGAAATGGGTGCAAGCTTTATTGGTGTTCAGGCTAGACTAATGAGCCAAGCCCTCAGAAAATTAAGTGGAATAGTAAGCAAGACTGATTCCATAGTAATTTTTATCAATCAGCTTCGTGAAAAAGTTGGAGTTATGTTTGGAAATCCTGAAACTACTCCAGGAGGAAGAGCTTTAAAGTTCTACTCATCTGTAAGACTTGATGTACGCCGTACTGATCAACTAAAAGTAGGCCAGGATATAATAGGAAACCGTGTAAGGGTTAAAGTTGCAAAAAATAAAGTGGCTCCCCCATTTAGGACATGTGAGTTTGATATACTATTTGGCGAAGGTATAAGCAAGGAAGGTACCTTGCTAGATATGGCAGTAGAGCGTGACATCATCAAGAAAAGTGGCGCTTGGTATAGCTATGATGACCAGAAAATTGGTCAAGGTAGAGATAATGCAAGGGTGTTCTTGAAGGATAATCCAGATATAGCATCAAAGATAGATGAAATGATTCGTAGTGACAACTCTATAAAAGATGGTCTTGGTTCTTCAAGCGATGAAGATAATGGTGAATTTAATTCAGATCTTGAGGAAAGGGATCCAGATTTTGATTTGCTTGACGATATAGAAGCATAGGCTCATTTAATATTTAAAAAGGGACTCAATAAAACATTGAGTCCCTTTCTTAATTTAATCAATAAAAAAGCCCTTTGAAAGCTTACTATATCAAAGGGCAATTTATAATTATTTAATTGAACCAAGTTCTCTATCTAAAAATAGCTTTGCTGCCATATCGTTACCAGCCATTGTGAATTTTTCAAGAATATCCCTTGTAATATCCTCTTCCTCTGTCTGCTCCTTAACAAAACTATGCAAGAAAATCTCTACTGCATATTCGCCTGTCTCTCTCGCAGTATCAGTCAATTTATAGATTCTTTGGCTTACTTTCTGCTCATGCTCATAAACAAGTTGTGCAACCTGTAGAGGCTCAGTAATATCATAATCATGGCATTTAATATCGTTAAGTACTGGCTTATGCCCTCTCTCCTGTATAAACTTTATAAAAGCATCACCGTGCTTTAGCTCCTCATGGAAATGATCTCTAAGCCATGCTGCATAGCCCTTGTAGTTTTTATCCTCCATAATAAGAGAAAGCTGCAAATAAATATAGGCTGATTCTATCTCAAAATTTATATGCTCGTTGAGCGCACTATACATTTCTTTTTTCATACCTTTACTCCTTTATTATTATTTTTATTACAATAGTAAGCTATTGCTAATTTCATTATTATTCTAGCATATTTTAGTCAATTTGTAAATAGATTGTATAAAATTTAATTTATCATACCGTACTAAAAAAGCTGAATTTCTTAACTATTTTCTGCATCAATCAGCATAAGCAAAAAAGAAATACTTAAGAGAATTACAGAAAATAATAGCGCATATCCATAGTATATTGTTATTAGTCTGCTTTCTACTACAGCACCAATTATAAAAAAGAAAATAGTTCCAAAATATAATATTGATTTTTTAAAGTACATTTTTTCTTTGCTTGTAAAATATCTATGCATATTACTTGCTGCACTTCTAAGATTACCAATACACATAGTTGTAGCAATTGAATTTCCCACTGCAGAACGAAATGCTTGCACTTGGAGTCCACATGCAAGTGATGTAAGTGCATTTGCCAGCGCGTTTAAGTTTTGAGGAATAAAGCAAACAATAATTAGAATTATTAGCTCAATGCTCACAACAATTTGCCTCCAATGAATATGGAAGTTTCCTTTGCGTTCGCGTAAAAAATCAGAAATAACTATACCCAGAGTAAAAGCGAGTATGGGCCACAAGTATTTTAATGCAATTTCATATCTCTGTTCTGCAATATTTACACCCATTAGCAAAATATTTCCCGTTTGAGCGTTGGCAAACACCTTTCCCCTATATAAATAAGAATAAGCATCCATACTTCCACCAGAAAGTGCAAGCAATATATATACTATTATAGACTCGGACATCTGTATCTTATTGTTTTTCATTGTTTCTCCATTTTAAATATTTTTTATAAGCTAATAAGCTAGTAAAAATATTTATCTGCGACTATAAAAATTCAACAGAACAAGTTTATTATATTTCATTTATGCCCTATCATCAATAGCTTTGATTTTTAAACATTGATAGTTAAAATATATATTATTTATTTGTCAATTTTATTGTTCTTACAACTTTTATTTATTCAAATTTATAAGCATTTTATTTTATAAGTATATCTTCAAGCATTACTAAATCTACCTTTATTATACACACTGGTATATAAATATATTTTTTTTGATAAAATTGTGTTGCAAATATACAAAATTGTTGTATAATACCTTATAGGAACAATGTTCAAATATATTTTTGGAGGCTATATTATGAAAAAACTTATTTCATTATTCCTCGCATTAATTATGGTTCTAGGCTTAGCCCCAGCCATTTTTGCTGAGGAAGAAACCCTTACCGTATGGTGCTGGGATCCAAACTTTAACATCTTTGCTATGAAAGAAGCAGAGAAAGTTTATCAAAAAGATCACCCAAATTTCAAACTTGATATAGTTGAAACTCCTTGGGCAGATTTACAGACAAAGCTTATTACCGCTGCAACAGGCGATATGAGCGTACTACCTGATATCTTCCTAATGCAAGACATGGCATTTAGAAAAAATGTAGAAAACTATCCAGAAGTATTTGCAGATCTTACTGGTTCAAAGGTACCTTTTGATAAGTTTGCTCCTGCAAAAGTATTCTATTCTGTAGTAGATGGCAAAAACTATGGTGTTCCATTTGATAGTGGCGCTGCAGTTGCACTTTACAGAACAGATATTCTTGAAAAAGCTGGCTATAAGCTTGAAGATTTGACCGATATTACTTGGGAAAGATTTATCGAGATAGGTAAAGACGTTCTTGAAAAGACCGGCGTTCCAATGTTTGCTTATAACACTGCCGATGCAGACTTCACAATGATGCTTCTACAATCAATGGGTGCATCTCTATTTACAGAAGATGGCAAGGTAAACATCAATAACAACCCTGCAGTTTTGAAGCTTGTTGATATTTATAAGGCTCTACGTGAGTCAGGCGTTTATACAGAAGTTCAGAACTGGGACGAGTACTGCAAGGCTAACATTTCTGGTGGCTGCGTAGGTACAGTACAAGGTTGCTGGTTCATAGGCACAGTTACTGGTGAAGAGTCACTAAGCGGCAAATGGGGTGTTACCAATGCTCCAAGATTTGACGTTGAGGGTGGCACAAACTACACCAATAACGGTGGTTCTTCATGGGCAATTGCTGGTAATTCTCAGAAGAAAGATCTTGCTATAGACTTCCTAAGCGCTACATTTGGTGGCAGCGTAGAATTCTATGATAACATTCTTGAAAAAGCTGGCGCAGTTGCAACATATCTACCTGCAGGCGAATCTGAAGTATATGCAAAACCACAACCATTCTTTGGTGATCAGAAGATTTACCAAGATATAGTAACATTTGCTGGCAAGATTCCTGCAGTTACAATTGGACTATATCACTATGAGGCTAGAGATGCTCTGCAAGTTGCTCTTACAGAGATAGCTGGTGGCGCAGACATTCAGCAGTCTTTGGACAAAGCTCAGCAAGACGTTGAGTTTGCAATGGGTCTGTAAAATTTATTTATTAAATCTTTATAAGGGAGTCGCAAGACTCCCTTGTTTATAAGAAAGGAGCTTATATGGAACAGTATAGAAAGCCATATTGGAGCTTGGAGAAAAAGCAAAGCTTAACAGGCTGGTTGTTCTTAACGCTAGCAACTATTTTGATATTTGTGTTTTGCTTCATGCCAATGATACAAGCTTTTTTGCTCTCGTTTCAATCTAATAAAGGTGCAAAGTTTAATTGGGTGGGTATACGTAACTATAAGTACATGTTAAACGATACCAACTTCCTAAAGGCGCTAAGAAATAACTTTATTTACCTTGCGATACAAGTACCTGTTATGCTAGTGCTTGCTCTTATACTGGCAAGCATGCTTAATAATCCAAAGCTTAAATTCAGGGGTTTTTTTAGGACAGCAATATTTCTTCCTTGTGCAACCTCTCTGGTAGCATATTCTATTATTTTCAGAAGCCTATTCGCTGGTGATGGAATGATAAATAATTTTCTTTTGCGTATAGGCATAATAAAGGAACAGATAAACTGGCTTTCTAATGTTCAGAAACCTTATCTAGCTAGGCTTGTTATAATTGTAGCCCTACTATGGCGATGGACAGGCTATAACATGGTATTTTTCCTGTCTGGCCTTCAAAATATTGAACCAAGTGTATATGAAGCTGCAAAAATAGACGGAGCTAGCACAGTAAAACAGTTTTTTAGCATAACAGTTCCTCTATTAAAGCCTACTATACTACTAACTGCAATTATGTCTACAAATGGTACTTTGCAATTGTTTGATGAATCAATCAACATTACAAACGGAGGTCCAGGATACGAAACAATCACCATGTCGCATTATATTTACAACACCTCGTTTGTCGGGACTCCAAAGATGGGATATGCTGCTGCTATAAGCTTTGTAATCTTCATATTAGTAGCCATTCTCAGTTTGATTCAACTTAAAGTAGGTGATAAGCGTGACTAGCACATCTTTTACAAGGAAACTAGCCGTTGTGCTAAAATATATATTTCTTATAATAGTAGCTTTTGTCAGTGTTTTTCCATTGCTATGGATGCTTATTTCTGCAACAAATAAGAGTTCTGATGTAATACGTGGCAGTCTTGTGCCAGGCAGAATGATAGTAGAAAACTATAAAACTATTGTTGCAAGTCAAGACCTATGGAAGGCAATGTGGACATCTTTTTACTATTCTACCAGCCAAACTGTGCTTTCAATCCTTATATGCTCACTAGCAGGATATGGGTTTGAAATTTTCCATGATAAGCATAAGGATAGGCTTATGGCTATATTGCTAACAGCAATGATGGTACCTTTTGCAAGCACTATGATACCTCTTTTCAGATTGACAAGTAAAATGGGTCTTTTAAACTCTGCATTAGGTTATGTACTTCCAAGCTTGTCTACTCCTTTCCTCATAATGTTATTTAGACAATCAGCTAAAAGTTTCCCACATGATATTATTGAGGCTTCTAGAATAGATGGATTAAGCGAAGTAAGTATATTCTTTAAAATGTTTATACCCACTATGCGTAGTACATATGCAGCTGCTATGACCATTACATTTATGAATGCATGGAATAGCTACCTATGGCCGAAGGTAATACTTGTTGATGGTAAAACTCTTACGATGCCTATGTTGCTTGCCAACTTTATTGCTGGCTATGTAGTAGATTATGGCGCTATGATGCTAGCAGTTCTGTTTGCTACTTTACCTACTGTTATTATATTCTTTGTACTACAGAAGAGCTTTACAGAAGGTATATCTGGCGCAGTAAAATAATTTTTGTATAAAGGAGACATAATGTATAACTATTTTCAGGATCTGAATACTTTACATGTAAATACCATGCCTCCAAGAGCCTATTTTATTCCAAAGGACAGTATGCTCTTGCTGAATGGAACATGGAGTTTCAGATATTTTGACAGTGTAGAGCTTTTGCCCGAGGATTTAAATATATGGAACATTGATATTGGAAATGAAACAATACCAGTTCCAAGCGTATGGCAAGTACATGGGTATGATAAACATCAATATACCAATGTAAGGTATGCTATTCCTGTTGATCCTCCCTTTGTACCAAGAGAAAATCCATGCGCAATATATGAGCGCAAATTTGATATAGCAAAAGATGCCGATAAAAAATACTATATAAATTTTGATGGCGTAGATTCATGTTACTATTTATGGCTAAATGGGCAATTTGTAGGATATTCTCAGGTAAGTCACAACACAAGTGAGTTTGACATAAGCAAGTATATTATAGATGGTTCCAACACAATACGTGTATTGGTGCTTAAATGGTGTGATGGCACCTATCTTGAGGATCAGGATAAATTTAGAACAAGCGGAATATTTAGAGATGTATACCTTCTAAAAAGGCCAAAGAATCATATTAGCGATCTACAAATAAGAGCAATTCCTACAAATGATTTTAAATCAGGCGATTTAAGCATAGCTGTAAAATACAGCGAAGAAGCTTTTCCAATTGATGTAAAGGTATATACTCCATGTGGAAATGAAATAGCCTCCGTAAAATTCCAAGATAAAACAAACATTCATCTAGATGATATAAAACTATGGGATGCTGAACATCCTCGTCTATATAAAATTGTTTTGCAAGCAAATGGTGAAACAATAGAAGAGCTACAAGGCTTCAGAAAAATTTATATAGAAAACAATATTGTTATGATAAACGGTATGCCTATAAGATTCCGTGGTGTAAATAGACACGATAGCTCTCCATTTGTTGGCCCTGCTTTAGACAGAGAATTTGTAACAAATGAACTTAAGCTTATGAAAGAGTTGAACATTAACTCCATAAGAACAAGCCACTACCCAAATAATCCATGGTTCTATGACTTATGTGATAAATATGGATTCTATGTAATAAGCGAAAGCGATATTGAAACACATGGAATTCAGGCTCATAGAGGAAAAATGGATAATGAGGATTATAGCATTTATGCTAGAGATCCAAGATTTAGAGATCCTATACTAGATAGAGTACAAAGAAATTTAATAATCAACCAAAACCATACATCTATTGTGATCTGGTCTATGGGCAACGAAAGTGGCTATGGCGAAAACTTTGAGAACGCTTTAACTTGGTGCAGACATTTTGACAATAGCAGATTGCTTCACTATGAAAATTTCTACAATAAGCCCGATGATTTTGAAGCAGATATGAGTCTATTTGATATTTATAGCAGAATGTATCCATCTATTGAAGAATATACAGAAATATTAAGCAGCAACAAGTTTAAAAAGCCTTGCGTACTATGTGAGTATATCCATGCAATGGGTAATGGTCCTGGAGATGCAGAAGAATATTGGCAACTATTTGATAAATATCCTAATGCATGTGGTGGATTTGTATGGGAGTGGTGCGATCATGCCTTTATACTTAATAATGATAAAGACGATCTGCATTTTGGCTATGGTGGAGACTTTGGCGAAATACAGCATGATGGCAACTTCTGTGTAGATGGTATTGTAACACCAGATAGAAGAATTAAAACTGGTGCTCTTGAGATTAAAAATGTATATAGGCCTTTGAGAGCAAGGCTTGAAAATAACAAGCTAGTTATCAAAAACACAATGGAATTTACTAATGCGTATGATGAATATACTGCAAAGCTTACTTTACAAGTAAATGGATGTGCAAAGGAAAGTGTTGAACTAGATCTATCTGGTCTTGACGCTAAATCCGAAAAGCAGTTTGATATTCCATTTAATATCCCAGATGGCAAGGTTGATCTATTATTGGAAACATTCAATAAAGAAGATAAGCCTCTACTTTCAAAGGGTGAAAGGCTTGGTGTATGCCAGCTGAATGTAAAAGAATGTATATGTGAATTGCACGATGTAAATTTACCTGCACCAGAATTTTCTGACGAAAGATTCAGCACGAAAATATATGGTGATAATTTTGAGATAACATACAATAAGAGAAGTGCATGCTTTGACTCAATTAAAATCGCTAATGTTGAAATGCTACAAGAGCCAGCTCATTTTATAACTATGCGTGCGCCCACAGATAATGACAGAAATATTAAAAATATGTGGTACATGGCAAGATATAATATGAGTCCTATAAGAAGTTATAATACTTATGTTAAACAAGAAAATAACTATGTTTCAATAAAAACTCACATAGGTCTATGCCCAATAAGCGTAGGCAAAGTGCTTGATGCCGATGTGTGCTATAAGATATTTGGTGATGGAAGCATTGATGTTTGTATAGATGCAGAAAAACATCCAATTTATCCATTCCTTCCAAGATTTGGCATAAGGCTTATGCTTAATAAAGGCTTTAATGATTTGGAATACAAGGGCTATGGTCCTTATGAAAGCTATATTGACAAGCGTCAAGCAAGCTACTATGGAAAGTTTAGCTCTACTGTGGATAAGGAGTATCAAGACTACATAAAGCCTCAGGAGCACGGATCGCATTATGGCACTAGATGGCTTTCATTAAGTTGTCCTTGTGGTGCAAAGGTTGAGGTTACTTCCCCTAGTGGAATATCCTTTAATGCAAGCAAGTATTCAGTAGAAGAGCTGGAGCGCAAGGCACATGACTTTGAGCTTGTAGAAAGTCCATACACCAATCTAATCCTTGATGCTGAAATGGCAGGAATTGGTAGCAATAGCTGTGGGCCAGAGTTACTTGATAAATACAGATACGAGGGTAAATTCTCAGCTTGTATGCGAATTAAATTTTCTAAATAAAAAAATTCCCGATTTAGAGTAAATCTAAATCGGGTTTTTATTTATTTCTCGTAAAAACTTAGTGTGGTGCCTATTCTTAAATTCTCTATTCCTTTTGCTTTTAGGTGCATATCATACATACCTTTATCATCAGGTATTGCAGATATAGCTATTATCTCACATTCTATATCTTCTATATTTGCACTCTGGGCACTAGCATAAAGTTTGTGTCCTACTTTAAAACTATTAGCCTCTACTTCGCTTACCTTTGCGATAATAAATTTTTCATCATTCACTATATAGCTTGCAAGAACTGATTCTATATCAACTTTTTCGCTAAGCTTTTTTTCAATCTTTGTGATTATTCCATCGTCTGGCATAACTATTGTGGATCCTTCGCCATTATAGCTACTGGATGTATATGTAAACAAGGGGTCGCCACTTTTTACTGTATCACCTGGTTTTACAAGCAGATCTATCATAACACCTTCAGCGTTGACAGCCACAGGGTTTGTTCTTGAAGTTCTGCCTATTCCTAAGCGTTTTTTTCCATCAAAGTTAGGATCTCTATATACAAACACTCTCTCGCCATAGCGAATGTTTCCTTCGCGAATGCGAACTATATAATTTTTCTCATCACGTGATATTATTTCGCCAACGCCAGTTTGAGTCCTATCCCCTTTACCTTGTAAGTATACTGTCTCTCCAAGATGAGCTATTGAGTATTCGTACCCTTGCGAAGCATAGTTATGAGAGCATTTAGCAATACTTTGATCAACTGTGTCTATAAATATGCTTGCCTTATATACTTCTTTAATTATTGACAGATTGTCTCCTGGCTTTGCTAATGAAGCGCCTACAACTCCATCTACTGGAGAGTAGCATGTTTGAGGCTCAAGCTCCATAACCTTTTCTCCTTTAGCAATTGCCATATTGGTATCAGCATATATTTTGCTAACTGTGCCTGTATATGGTGCTTTCAGAAAATGGGTAATTCCTTGACTAACTTTGCCATCAAAATAGTAAGATGTCTGAGAAGCCAGAGCTATTCCAGATATAAGCATAATGCTTAATGTCAAAGCTAATATTTTTTTTATCATATTAATTTTTCCTTTCGTTAAAAAATTTGCTACATAGAGATAATAACAATACTGTAAATGCTGTGTTTATTAAATGTGCATAATGCTGTAAAGCTATCATAGCATCTGTTTTTAAATAATATAGAGAAGAGCTTGCTCTTATATTATCAAGATATTTTTCATAGATCATCTTGAAATCCACAAGTATCTCTGGTATATACTCTGGCACTTTTACCGCGGATGCTACTAGGTAGTATAAGCCTCCAGCCGTAACTCCAGCCACTATTGCATAACCAATTACACACTGTATTATAAAAATTGCAATATTAGGCCAATATTCTCGTGGATATTTATCTTGATTCAAAACTTTGAGCTCTGCAAATCTACTTCTTAGGAATAATGATAATCTGCGTCTGAAATAATTTACTGCAAACAGCACTAAAATATATACGCATATTTTAAACAGAAGTATTGATTTTTCTCTTTCCTTCTCAATGTCCCATATTCCATCATATTTTGCATCTTCAAGAAACTCGCTGCGACTTTGTTTACTGGTATCAATGCTGTGTACTAGGAATTTTCCCTTTATCTTTTGCATCTGAGCATATTTAAGTGGAATAAAAGCATTTATGCTATTCATAGTATAAGGAGCATTTTTAATTACGCCTACTACTTTGTATGTATTTTCACCTATTTTTATATCTCTGCCTATCGGACTTACGGATGGATATAGCATAAGCGAAAGTTTTTCATCGATAATGGCTGTGTTTTCTTTTTCATCATTATAAAAGAGTCGGCCATCAATAAGCTTTACAAAATATGTGTCAAAATATTTATAATTAACAGCTCTTAGCTTTGCATTTGCGCCACTTGCTCCAAAAGATACAGATTGTTCCCCTATATAAATTTCTGTTGATTTCTTGTTGTTAATCTGTAGCTTTTCTATTTCTGGAGAAAGGCTTTGCACCTGAACATACTTTGGGATTGAATAGATATTATACAAAGAATAAGCTATTAGTATAACGCATATTACAGCTATAATAAGCCAAATTTTTTTCATTCGCTAAGCTCCATAACACGCATGTTTTCTTTTAATGGTCTGTCTTCCCTATCAAGCACAGATTCCATAAGATTTTCACTTATTGAAACAGTGGTATCATTTTTTTCAAGCACCGTTACTGGTGTCTTTTTTACTACCTGATAACTACCTAGCAGTCCATTATCTTTATATTCAGTCGTAAATACATAATATGAATTACCCTCCTGCCTTAGTGCAGATGCAGGCAACAATGTTGTATTTATTGGTGACCGTTTTTGTATTGTAACTTGGATTTTTTCCATTTCCATCATCTTTTTTATTCCAGAAAATTGGTCAATAGCACTTTGTGGTAGCTCAAAATTGATATATTTTTGACCGTCTTTATTCTTGCCTATTTTTAATATTTTTACAGCGATCTGACTCCACTCTCCTTTAATAAGAGCCCTATCACCCTTTTCAACCTCGTCATCAACATCATTGACCATTGCTTGAAGAACTGGAATTTCGTTTTCTGCACTTATGGTATAAAGTGCTTTTGTTCCATTATATGTTTCTCCAGGCTTAATACTAAGCTCTGTAATAACTCCGTCCTGCTCTGCCTTTATTTCACTTAATGTAGTTCTTGCAACATATAAGTCTTCAATATTACTTTCTGTTTTAGCAATATCCTCTACAATATTTTGACGCTTTACAATATAATCAAAGGCTGGGTCTTCTGCTGCGCCTATTCTTGCATATTGCATATAGGCCGCCTGTGCCTGATTAAATGCATTCTCATACGGCTTTAAAAGGTTTTTATCGATCTCTTTACCATTTATTCTTGCATCAATAGCAATTTCTGCTTTCTTTTCGCTAAGAGCCTTGCTTGCGTCTCTCAGTGCAAAATATCTATTGCCTTTTTCGCTTTGCTTTGGAAATTTAGCGTTCTTTGCATCAAGCTCTAATAGATCGGCGTTCTTTTTTGCAAGATCTGTATTAAGATCTTCAAGCTTTTTATCAAAGTCATTTATACTAGCATCAAACATTACATCGCCCTTGGCTACCTTATTACCTACTGAAAAATATACTCCCTTAATTGTGATTGGGTACTTTTCTGCAAGTTCGGGAATGATTTTTGTTTGATTCTCAAATACAAGTTTTGCATCTAGCTTGTTTTCTTTAAGCATTCTGCCATTTGTTGGCCTTACAAATCTTGCCTTTGCAGTGCTAAGGTTTTCAAGGGTTTTCCCAAAAAACAAGCAAACAAACACCACTACAAATAAAATAATAATACTACGTACAGCTTTTTTCTTCATAAATAATCCTCTCAAGCTACTTTAACTCACTTAGTTGAAGACCAGCTGTGATGTCTTCTTGGAAAAAGAAAAACACAAACAATGCTGGCAAGATATATAATACTGCTCCAGCAAACGCAATATCAGCATTGCGATCGCCTAAGGTGTTAAACATAACAGACATTGGCATAAGATCCTGCTTGTCATACAGGAAAGCAATAGGCTGCTCTGCCATATTCCATATATCTGCAAACGATAGAGATATGGCCGCTCCAATAATCGGCTTACATACAGGTAGTACGACCTGCGTGTATGTGCCAAGTGCACCTTTCCCATCAAGCGCTGCAGCCTCAATTAGCTCATTTGGCACACTAAGCATATACTGTCTAAGCAAGAATATATAGAACGGTGAGAATATTGCTGGTAGAATTATCGCCCAAATAGTTTTAAGCAATCCCAGTTTTTCCAATGTAAGTATATTTGGTGACATGGTAACCTGAAAAGGCAGAACCATAAGCACTATTATAAGGAAAAATAATAACTCTCGCCCTTTAAACTTTATCTTTGCAAGTGCATAAGCCAAGCTTGGAACCACAATAGCCTGACCAAACAGTATGCAAACTACATACATACAAGAATTCAAGAAAAATTTGAGTATTGCTGGGTCACCTATAAATATTTTATAGTGCTGATTTAGTGAGAAAAATCTAGGTGCCATGCTCGCATATATCCACTTAGTATCGTCAAAATTGTTGCGACTTTTGAGTATAGCCTCTATTTCCTTTGGTGCAAAGAAAGAGTAAAGGAATGTTCTTACAAGTGGAAAAAGTGCAATAATAGCTACAATTCCCAAAAATGTTATCAATAAAATTTGCGATGGTTTATATTTTTTTCTCATATCAACTCAAAGCCCCCGCAAATCTTTTTTGCATAAAATATATTATAGCAAAAAGGATAATTATCGCTGTTGCAAATATATATGCTCCAGCTATTACATTTGCAAAATTTAACTTTTGGAACATATTATTCATATAGTTTTGAAAGGTGTATATGCTTTCATCTGGATAAGCACCACCTATAAAATATGCTTCCCTAAATATTTTAAAGCTGTTTATGACAGCAAATACAAATACTAAAAATGAACTAGGCGCTATAAGTGGCATAGTAATTGCAGTCTCTCTGCGAATAGTACCTATGCCCTCAAGCTCTGCATACTCATATAGTGATGTTGGTATAGACTGCATTGCAGCTGAGAATATTATTGCACAAAATCCTATGTTTTTCCAAAGATAAAGCAATATTACTGGCACTCTTAGCACGCTTCCTCCAAGCCACATAACTCTGCCTATTCCAAGTACTCTTAAAATGCCATTTATCATTCCACCCCAGTCAAATAACAGCAAAAAATACAGCAATATGGCACAGCTCGGCATAATATATGGAATAATAAGTGACGAGCGTACAAAATTGCAGCTATATAGGCTCCTTTGTAATGCCGTAGCAATAATAAATCCCAGCAGCCAGCATATAGGTGCAGAAATCGCAGTAAGCAAAAATGAATTTTTAATACCCAATATAAATATCGGGTTTTGACTAACCTTTACATAATTTTCAAATCCAACAAATCCACCCTTTGCTGAGTCACTCATAAGGCTTAATACAAAGCCCCACACAAATGGTATCATGTAGAAAATCATCAGCCCAATAAGACCAGGCAGTATAAACATTAGTTTTGTTCGAAGCTTATATTTCAATTATGCCTCCACAAATTACTTATATAGTTCATCTAGTTTTTCCAAGAAACTCTTGTTGTCAAGCAATTGGTCATCGCCAACATTATAAGGATAAAATTTTTCAAGCAGCTCCTGAAAATCATTGTTATAAGTGTTTACCAAATTATCCTGAAGGATAACTATATTATCAGTATTATTCTTTAGTATTGAAAGTCCTTCTGTACTAAATTTCATAACTCTTGATTCTTCTATTTTTATCTTTTCCTCAAGAGTTTTAATGCTCTCGGATTGTGTTTCTATATTTTTCTTATCCTTTAAAGAAGCAAGCAATTCTTTTTCATTTTCAAGTGTCTTATTTAGTTCCTTTATAAGTTCTTCTTGTTCTTGATCTCTATAGTTTATATTAGCATCTTCATAAAAATAGTTTTTCTTTCTATCATCAAAGTGCTCAATATAGTAATTTAAGAACTCTGCAGATTCTGCCTTTTTATTACTGTAACTATTGATAAAAGCAACTGTTGCGCCTGCAAGAATTGGGCAAGGATCCCCATCACGAATGCAAAGAGGCATATATTCAAAACCAGCTGGCATTGATAATATATCACTACTTCTTTCAAAAAGATACTCGCCATATGGAGAATAAGAAAACAGATTAATACTCGCTTCATCTTTAATTATACGATCTACGAGTTTATCTACACCATTAAAAAAATCCAATATCTCATTACTACTATATACTGGTTTTCTATTTTGAAGCTTAGCAAGTAGACTCTCCTGATTTATAATTCTAAGCTTTAGCTTTATAGCAAAATCATTTATTGTAGGAGATTCTATAATACTGATATTGTTAAACTTATCTGCGTTATCTAATACATAAGATAAAAAGTCTAGTAATTCCATATAGTTCTTTGGTATTTGTCTATCCTTTAATCCAAGTTTATTCCAAAGAGCTTTGTTGATAATAAATGGTCTTATATCCACTTCCAAACAATAGCTGTATACATTGAATGGCATAAAA
>JAXFOG010000033.1:0-75641 GCA_034180455.1 Eubacteriales bacterium | reverse complement strand
ACTTACTAGCAGCAGAAGAGGTTGCAAGGCTAATTAGATTATATAATATATCAGGTATTATTCTAATTGATTTCATAAATATGGAGTCAAAAGATATGGAAACATTGAAAGATTTATGTATACAACTTTTTAAGGGCGATCCAGTTCCAATAATTTTACATGGATTTACTCATACTGGATTGATGGAAATTACAAGAAAGAGAACTAAAGGTTAATTATATGGAAATTAAGAACAATATTTTTGTAAATAAAGAAATAATAGACAAACAAAAAGATATTATATTAAAGATTTCTGAAAGAGAAGATAAACCCAAAAAATACTATATTATTACTTTCGGCTGCCAAATGAATGTTAATGACAGCCAAAAACTTGCATTTATGTTGGATAACATGGGAATTGAAGAATGTAATGATAAAGAAAGTGCTGATTTAGTAATATTTAATACCTGTTGTGTTAGAGAAAATGCTGAGAGAAGAGCACTTGGCAATATAATGTGGCTAAAAGAATTAAAAAAAACAAAACCCAATTTAATTATAGCTGTTTGTGGATGTATGGTTCAGCAAAAGTCTATGCTTGAAACAATTCTTAAGCAATATAAGTTTATAGACATTGTTTTTGGAACACATAACTTCCACATGCTTCCAGAACTTTTAAATAATTATTTAGACAATAAGAAAAAAATTCTAGCCATAAATGATGAACACATTATTGCAGAAGGTCTTGGATCAAAAAGGGATATTCCACATCATGCATTTGTTTCAATAATGTATGGTTGTAATAATTTTTGTACATTTTGCATTGTTCCGTATGTTAGGGGAAGAGAACGATCTCGTAAAGTAGACGATATTTTATTTGAAGTTGATAATTTAATCAAATCAGGCGTGCAAGAGATTATGCTATTAGGGCAGAATGTAAATTCTTATGGTAAAGGTAATGAAGATGGAATAAATTTCCCTAAACTTTTAAAAATTCTAGATTCTGAAGGCGTTCCAAGAATTAGATTTATGACTTCACATCCAAAAGATCTATCAGATGAGCTTATAGAAGTTATTGCAAATTCATCACATATAGCAAAGCATATACACTTACCAGTCCAATCAGGTAGTAGCAAGATTCTTAAAGCTATGAATCGAATATATAATCGAGATGAATATATTGGATTAGTCGAAAAAATCAGAAAGAATATTGATGGTGTAGGCTTAACAACTGATATTATAGTTGGCTTTCCTGGAGAAACAGAAGAAGATTTTCAAGAAACATTATCTCTGGCAGAAACTATAAAATATGATTCTGCTTTTACATTTGTTTATTCTAAACGCATTGGAACAAAAGCAGCAAATATGCCCAATTTACCAGATAAGTCAATTTCGATGGAAAGATTACAGAGATTGAACAAAATTATCGTTAAATATTCCCATCAGACATTACACGATCAAGTTGGAAACAACGAAGTTGTGTTAATAGATGGTTTAAGTGAAAAAAACCCTAGTTATGTATATGGTAGAACTTCTAGAAACATTAAAGTTTTTATGGATGGAACTAAAGAAGATATCGGCAAATTTTATAAGATTAATATAAATAATATAGTAAATAACACCTTATATGCAAAAAAAATATTTTAAGGAGGAATCCATGCAAGGTTTATCTCCAATGATGCAGCAATATTTCAAAATTAAAGAACAATATAAAGATTGTATTCTTTTTTTTAGGCTTGGCGATTTTTATGAAATGTTTTTTGATGACGCTAATTTGGTGGCTCATGAACTTGAATTAACCCTTACTGGAAAAAATTGCGGTCTAGAAGAAAGAGCTCCAATGTGCGGGGTTCCATATCATAGTGCTGCCCAATATATTCAAAAACTAGTTGATAACGGTCATAAAGTTGCAATCTGCGAGCAACTTACCGATCCTGCTGATTCAAAAGGAATTGTTGAAAGAGACGTTATTCGAGTTGTTACACGTGGGACAGTTGTAGATCAGTCTATGCTCGAAGAAGATACTAACTCCTTTTTATTATCAATATATATTAAAAATTCTACAGCTGGACTTGCTTATGCTGATATTTCAACGGGCGAATTTTTTGCATACGAATTAAAATCTTATGATAAATTTCTTCAGGATGAGATTAACAGAATTTATCCAAAAGAAATTATTTATAATGATGATGCTTTACTTAATTATTTTGATAATTCTTTATTTCATTCAAAACTTCAAACATCATATTTTTCTTTAGTATCAGCAAAAAGTGTTTTGATTTCTCATTTCAATCTTAATAATATTACGCAGTTAAATATTGATTCAAATATAGCTATAATTGCTGCTGGATCTTTGCTTTCATATATATATGATACTCAGAAAATAGATTTGGGGCATATTACTAATGTCAAGCAGTATACAAGCTCCGATAATTTATACATTGATGAAGAAACAAGAACTAATTTAGAGATAACGAAGTCCCTAAAATATGGAACAAAGCAAGGTTCTTTACTTTGGGTATTAGATAAAACTAAAACTGCAATGGGATCAAGACAACTTAAGGCATGGGTTGAACAACCACTTTCTAATGTTGAGAAGATAAATTATAGGCTAAATGCAGTTGAAAGTCTTAAAAATAATTTTATTTTATGTGATTCTTTAAGAGAAGAACTTAGAAATGTATATGACTTGGAACGTATCACAAGCAAAATTTCATATAAATCCCTTAATCCTAAAGATTGTATTGCTATATTGAGATCTTTAAATACTATACCCGAAATAATTTATCTTATTAAAACTTCAAATGAAAAAAATTTGATGGATTTTATTAAAGACTTAGATCCAATGGATAAATTGAGAGAACTAATTGCAGCTTCGATTGATGAAGATTGTTCTTCAGTTCTATCTGAAGGTGGGTATATTAAAAATGGATACTGCAAAGAACTTGATGAGTATAGAGAAGCGACTACAAAAGGTAAGGAATGGCTTCTTAATCTAGAAAAAAAAGAAAAGCAAGAAACGGGAATAAAAAATCTAAAAATTTCATATAATAAAATTTTTGGTTATTTTATTGAAGTTAGTAAATCAAACATACCTCTTGTGCCACTTAGATATATTCGTAGACAAACATTAACTGGCTCTGAACGTTATGTTACGGAAGAACTCCAACATATTGAAAGCAAAATAATAAACGCAAGTCAGAACTCTATAAAGACAGAAATGGCTATTTTTGAGCAAATCAGATTAACCTTAGAATCTTTGATATATAGGATTCAAAAAACATCAGATATACTAAAAGAAATCGATGCACTTTGTTCTCTTGCTTCAGTAGCTATAGATAATAATTATATAAAACCATCAATAAATACAAATGGAGTTTTTGAAATTCACGATGGAAGGCATCCTATTGTTGAGGTTGCTCAAAAAAGCTCTGAGTTTGTCCCAAATGATATTTTAATGGATAATGAAGATAACAGAACATTAATAATTACAGGTCCAAATATGTCTGGCAAAAGCACATACATGAGACAAAATGCTGTAATTGCAATTATGGCGCATATTGGTTCATTTGTTCCTGCATCATCAGCAAATATTTGTATAATTGATAGGATATTTACAAGGATAGGTGCATCTGATAATTTAGCTGGTGGTCAATCTACATTTATGGTTGAGATGTCTCAAGCATCTAAAATTATAAAAAATGCTACAAATAAATCTCTTATTATTCTTGATGAGATAGGAAGAGGCACCAGTACATTTGATGGATTAAGTATAGCATGGGCCATTGTCGAATACATATCACAAAAAATAAGAGCAAAAACCCTTTTTGCAACCCATTATCATGAGCTATCTACATTAGAAGGTACTCTTAATGGTATAAAAAATTATTGTGTAATGGTTAAAGAACATGGAAACGATGTTATTTTTATGCATAAAATTGTTCGTGGTGGAGCTGATAAAAGCTATGGTATTCATGTTGCTCAGATGGCAGGGCTTCCTTTAGAGATAATTAAAAGGGCACAAAATATTTTATATAAAATAGATGCATCCGATATAAACAATGAAATTATAGCTCAAAATATAATTGGAATATCAAACTCTGAGCCAGTTCAAACAGATATGTTTCATACAAAACACAATGAACTTATTGACTATATAAAGCAGATAGATGTTATGGCGCTTACCCCAATTCAAACCATGGAAGAACTTTTTAAAATTAGCGAAAGAGCAAAGAAAATATAGGTAAATAACATGAATGATATTATAAAAAAATTACCACAAGATATTGTACTTAAGATAGCTGCAGGAGAGGTAGTAGAAAGACCATCATCAGTAGTAAAAGAACTTGTTGAAAACTCTATA
The DNA here is from genome assembly GCA_034180455.1 of Eubacteriales bacterium. Lineage (GTDB taxonomy): Bacteria > Bacillota > Clostridia > Christensenellales > Aristaeellaceae > JAAZPT01. The sequence continues at coordinate 71,302 of JAXFOG010000033.1, read as the reverse complement.
GACGCTGGAGCCACCTCCATTACCGTTGAAATACAAGAAGGTGGAGTAAAATATATAAGAGTTTTAGACAATGGAATTGGAATTAAGGAAAATATGCTTGCCTTTGCATTTGAAAGTCATAGCACAAGTAAAATACAAGATTCTGATGATTTAGATCAAATAAAAACACTTGGTTTTAGAGGGGAAGCACTATCTTCTATTAGTGCTGTAAGCAAAATACATTTAAGTACTAAGCACAAAGATAGCAAATCAGGAGTTTCTATAATAAATATTGGTGGACAAATCCAAGACATTAAGCCTTCTTCAATTACTGTTGGAACAAATATAGTTGTAAAAGACCTATTTTTTAATACTCCAGCTAGACTTAAATTCTTAAAAAAACCAAGTATAGAGGCTGGATATGTAAGCGATCTTATATTAAGGTTAATATTATCTCATCCAGAGATTTCATTTAGATACATTAATAATGGTAAAGTAGTTTATCATAGTGTTGGTGATGGAAAGCTTGAATCAGCAATTGCGAGGATATACGATATTTATACTTCTAAAAATATGTATGAAGTTAATTATAGTGAGAATGGCCTAGTTTTAAAAGGTTATTTAGGGGTTCTTGAATTAGAAAAAAATAATCGTAACAATCAAACATTTTTTATTAATGGTAGATTTTTTAAAAATGAAATTATTACTGAGGCTCTAGAAGATGGAGCAAAAGGATATTTTACAATATCTAAATATCCGATGTGTGTTCTAAATCTAATCGTACCCTATGATTTTGTAGATGTAAATGTACACCCAAACAAACTAGAAGTAAGATTTGCTGATAATAATAAAGTATATGAACTTGTTAAAAATGCAATTCTTAGCACCGTTAATAATATAAAATTAAAAGATACTTTAGATAAACCAATAATTCAAGAGCAATCTATTAAAAATGATATTGTTATCCCTGAGGATTTTTCTTTTAACTCAGATGTTGTTCCATCATATCTTATTAATTCTGAATTCGAAAATACAATAGATATACTTAACGATTCAGGATCAACTATTGAAGAGGCTCAAGTAAAATGGGAGCCTGAAAAAAATAATTATAGTGATGAAAAATCAAACGATTCTTTAACGACAAAAATAGAGCAAAACAGTTTAAATATAGAATATGATCATCCTAAATTTAATATAAAAATAATAGGAACAGTATTAGATTCATTTATTTTGGTTGAATATATGGATAAGCTGTTACTTATAGATCAACATGCGGCTCAAGAAAGATTGAATTATGAAAAAATGATAAAAGCTTATGATCAGAATAATTATAGTCAAAATCTTATTACACCATTATTGATTGAACTTAATTCTCAAGAAGCAGATGTAATAAGAAATTATAGTGAGCAGTTATATAAAATGGGTTTTGATGTGAGTTTTTTTGATGAAAATTCTATCGCAATAAGAGCAGTACCAATAGTCCTTAGAGAACCAATGTCAATAAAGGATTGCTTTAAAGAAATTTTTTCAAATTTAAGTGGAAAAAGCCTTGATTTGAGTTCAGATATAATCAAGGAAAAAATATTGCAGTCAGCTTGCAAACACTCAATTAAAGCTGGAGAAAAGCTTCCTGAAGTTGGGATAGTGGGTCTTGTTAAACAGCTATTTAAAAGCGATGTAGCTCCTACTTGTCCACATGGGAGACCAATTATAATTCAATTTTCTAAAAATGAACTATATAAAATGTTTAAGAGGATTCAATGAGTAAACCTTATTTTTTAGCAATTGTTGGCCCTACAGCTACTGGTAAATCATCGCTTGCTATTCAAGTCGCACAAATAATAAAGTCTGTTATTATCTCTATGGACTCTCTACAAATATATAAAGGTTTAAATATTGGTACGGCAAAGCCCTCAGAAGGCGAACTTAAAGCTTCAAAACATGAGATGATTGACATTGTTTCACCTTTTGAAAATTATTCTGTAAGCGAATATATTACAAAGACAAAAGAATTAATTTTTAAATATAATTCAGAAAATACATTGCCAATATTAACAGGTGGTACAGCACTTTATTTAAAATCACTTATAAGCAATTATACATTTTCAAATACTTCTGAAAACAACGAATATCGTGAATATTTACAATCCATTGCAAAGGATGAACAAGGTAAAAAGGCATTGTTAGAAATGCTATATAAAGTTGATCCTAAGTCAGCATCTAAACTTCATTATAATAATACACGCAGAGTTATAAGGGCGCTTGAAATATATAAAAAAGATGGTATTCCTATGTCTGAGCAAAAAGATTTTAATGAGGACATATATGATTATTGTTTAATTGGATTAAATAAAGACAGAAAACTTTTATATGAAGATATCAATAATCGTGTAGATACAATGATTGATAATGGCTTAATTTCCGAGGTAAAAGGACTTTTGGATAATGGACTTAATCAAAGCAATCAAGCAATGCAAGGAATAGGGTATAAAGAACTTATAGACTATTTCAATGGAAATATTAGCTTAAATGAAAGTATTGATAAAATTAAACAAAATTCAAGGCGATATGCAAAAAGGCAAATTACTTTTTTTAATTCATTTAACTCAATAAATTGGTTGTATACAGATAAGATAAATGATATTTTATCCGAAGCATTAAAAATAATAAATAATTCAAATATTAAGGACAAGATATATTATGATAAATAGAGCTGAAAAAATTATAAATGATGCATTATCAAGATTAACAGATAAATTTAATGAAATAGATAAGATTTCTCAATATAATACTGAAAAAGTATTAAATGCTTTTTCAAAAAACAATATTGGTTCGAGACATTTTGCACCAAGCAATGGTTACGGATATGACGATATCGGGAGGGATACACTTGAAACCTTGTTTTCCGATATTATGCATACTGAAAGTTCTATTGTAAGACCGCAAATTGCCTCAGGTACTCATGCACTTAGCCTTTGTTTGTTTGGATTATTAAGATATGGGGACAATTGTATCAGTGCAACGGGAGCTCCATACGATACACTTCAGACTGTTATTGGTATTGCTGGAAATGAGCCAGTCTCTTTAAAAAATTTAGGTATTAATTATAAACAAGTTGAGTTAATAAATAACTGTGAAATAGATATTGATGGAGTTGTTAATGCTATAGATGAAAATACTAAGCTAATAATGATTCAAAGAAGCAAAGGATATTCAAGCCGTAGTTCAATTTTACCAAGTCAAATGTCGGATTTTATCACAACAATTAAGAAACTCGATAAAAATATAATAGTTATGGTTGATAATTGCTATGGAGAATTTGTTTGTATTGATGAACCGAGTGATTATGGTGCTGATATAATTGTTGGAAGCCTAATTAAAAACTTAGGAGCTGGATTAGCTCCAACAGGTGGATATATTAGTGGAAAACAAAAATATATAGACTTGATTGCTGCACATCTTACTGCTCCTGGTTTGGGCAAAGAATTAGGATCATATGAGGCATCATACAGATTATTTTATGAGGGACTCTTTTTAGCTCCTCATGTAGTAGCTCAATCATTAAAAATTGCTATGTTATTTTCTGAAGTATTTTCAAATATGGGGTATAGGGTGTTCCCAGACAATACTACTGATAGAAGTGATATAGTGCAAGCAATACAGTTTGATGACGAAAACATGATTATTAAATTTTGTCAAATTATTCAATCATCATCGCCAATAGATTCGTACGCAATTCCTGAGCCATGGGATATGCCTGGATATGATAACAAGATTATAATGGCCTCTGGGTCTTTTGTTTCTGGATCTTCTATTGAGCTAAGTGCTGATGCACCTATAAGAAAACCATACACAGTATATTTTCAAGGTGGACTAACACTAGAACATGGTATATTTGCCTTGAAAAACTTACTAATACAGTTAATAAAATAACTATGATTGATTTTACCGAATAAAGACTCTATAATATATACATAAATTTTTATGTTGTGGAGGAATTGGTTTGTTTTTTAAAAAATTGTTTCCTGGAGGAGTTCATCCAAGCGAATACAGAAATGGTAAATCAGTAACTTCAAAGAACCCAATTGTTAATTTTTTACAGCCTAAAAAGGTTGTAATTTCTATGTCGCAACATCTTGGGTCCCCAAGTAGATGCCTTGTAAAAAAAGGTGACACCATTTCTAAAGGACAACTTATAGGCGAATCTACTGGTTTTGTTTCTGCAAACGTACATGCAAGTATTTCTGGTAAAGTTGTAAGCGTTGAAAAGCAATTAATGCCAAATGGAATATATGCGATTGCTGTTACCATAGAAAATGACATGACTGATGAATCTACAGATTTTCATCCTATTGAAAATATAAACGATATTAGCTTAGAAGATTTTGTAAATGCAGTAAAAAACGCAGGCATTGTTGGACTAGGTGGCGCTGCATTTCCTACACATGTTAAACTTCTTTCTAAGGAGCCAATAGATACTTTGGTAATAAATGGTTCAGAATGTGAGCCATATCTTAGCTCAGATCATTGCTTAATGCTTCAAGAATATAAAACTATAATTGATGGCATTTTGCTAGTTAAAAATAAATTAAATGCAAAGCATGTTGTAATTGGCATAGAAGATAATAAAAAAGATGCGATTAAGTTGTTTGTTAAAGAAACTAGCCAATATAAGGATATATCAGTAAAAGAATTAAAAACAATTTATCCTGAAGGTGGAGAAAAACAACTAATATATGCTTGTACAAGAAGAAAAGTTCCAATGGGTAAGCTTCCTCTGCATGTTGGAGTTTGTGTATTAAATGTATCTACTTGTTTTGCAATAAGTGAAGCAATAAGAAAAGGAAAACCTTTAATTGATAGGGTTATAACGGTTGCTGGAAGTGTAAATACCCCAAAAAATTTACGAGTACCGGTTGGCACATTAATTTCTGATATAATTGATACATGTGATGGCCTTTCCCAAGACACTGAAATGGTTATTTATGGAGGGCCTATGATGGGATCTGCAATTTCTTCTATAGATACTCCAATATTAAAAGGATGCTCTGGAATTGTTGCTCTTGAAACAACTGATAATAATTTAGAAGAAACTCCTTGTATTCACTGTGGCAGATGTAGTTATGCTTGTCCAATGCTGTTGTCTCCAAGCGACATTGATAGAAATGTAAGGATTGGTAGGGGAACAGAAAATGAATCTTTCAATGTCATGAATTGTATTGAATGTGGTGTTTGCAGTTATGTTTGTCCTGCCAAAAGAAAGCTTACACAAAGTTGTAAATCGAGTAAATATTTAGTTCGTGAAAACATAAAAAGAAGAGAAGGAGATAAAAAATAAACAATATGGAAAATAAATTTATAGTATCTGCATCTCCTTTTTTAAGGGACAGAACTGTTACAACAAAATCTTTGATGATTGATGTTTGCTTGGCCCTATGTCCATCAATTGTCGCCGCTGGAATTATATTTGGGATTAGAGCTTTAATTCTTATATTACTTGCAATAATTAGTTCTGTTCTATTTGAATACTTATTCCAAGTTCTTTCAAAAACTAAAACTACAATTAACGATTTTAGTGCTGTTGTTACAGGTATACTTATTGGTCTTAATCTTCCCTCCAGTGCTCCTTATTGGATGCCTATATTTGGATCATTTATTGCAATTATACTTGTTAAACAGCTTTTTGGTGGTATTGGTCAGAACTTTATGAACCCAGCACTTGTTGCGCGAACAATTATGTTTATTTCTTGGACAGCATTGATGTCATCAAGAATTTCACCAGATATTTTTAATTTCTTAAATGGAATGGGTTCTGATGTTGATTTTGTTTCTGTTGCTACGCCATTAGCAGGTATTAAAAACTTTTCGTTATTTGATATGTTTATTGGCAACATTCCAGGAATGGAGGGCGAAACTTCAAAACTTGCTATTTTAATTGGTGGTCTATACCTTATTTATAAAAAAGTCATAGACTGGAGAATACCAGTTTATATGATTGCAACTGTATTTTTAATGTACCTAATAAAAACTGGTACTGTATATTCTGTTGAAAGTGGTATTGAAAATGCTTTATCACAGGTATTAGGTGGGGGACTCTTATTAGGCGCATTTTTTATGGCTACTGATTATGTAACAAGTCCAATACATAAATTAGGAAGAGTAATAATGGGTATAGGTTGTGGAATTATTGTTTTTGTCATTAGAGCCTACGGTAATTATCCAGAAGGAACATCTTTTGCAATATTATTTATGAACGTAGCAACTCCTCTTATTGACAAATATACTCTTCCAAGAAGTTTTGGGGAGGCATAATATGGATAATAGTAATTCAATTATCAAAATATTTAAAAATGGTATTTTAGACGAAAACCCGACATTTAGACTAATGCTAGGAATGTGTCCAACGCTAGCTATCACAACAGCTGCTTCGCAAGGAATAGGCATGGGTCTAGCTGCAACTTTTGTTCTAATGGGATCAAACCTTGTTATTTCTCTTCTTAGAAAAATTATACCAAATAAAGTACGCATTCCTTGTTTTGTCATTGTTATTGCTACTTTTGTATCTATTGTACAGATGCTTATAAAGGCATATTTACCAGACCTAGATGCTTCATTAGGAATATTTATTCCTCTTATTGTTGTAAACTGTATAATTTTTGCAAGAGCTGAATCATTTGCTTTTTATAACGGCCCTATTTTTTCTCTTATAGATGGCTTAGGAATGGGCCTTGGATTTACATTGTCTATTACTTTTTTAGCTAGTTTCAGAGAAATATTAGGAAATGGAACCTTCTTTGGAATGAATGTTTTACCTCAAGGAATGGAACCAATAAGAATTATTGCACAACCACCAGGTGGCTTCTTGTCTTTAGGATTACTTGCATTACTTGTTAATTTTATTTCAAAGAAAATCTCTTCCTCAAAATCTACTAGGGAGGTAAAAGAATGAGTAATTATATAATGATTATTATTTCTGGTGTACTTGTTAATAACTATCTAATGCAACAATTTTTGGGAATTTGTCCTTTTTTAGGAGTTTCTAAAAGTTCAAGTACTGCATTTGGAATGGGTATGGCTGTTACTTTTGTAATGGCTTTGGCATCTCTAATTACATATATTATCCAGAATTATCTCCTTATACCATTTGATCTAGTTTATCTTCAAACAATTGCTTTTATACTTGTAATTGCAGGGCTTGTACAGATTGTAGAAATTGTTCTAAAGAAAATAAGTTATTCACTTTATAAGGCATTGGGAGTATATCTTCCTTTAATAACTACAAACTGTGCTGTACTGGGAGTAACTCTTTTAAATCTAAAAAAAGAATATAACCTTATTGAAAGTGTATTTAATGGTATAGGTTCTGCTCTTGGTTTTACTTTAGCAATTGTACTTTTTGCTGGTATAAGAGAAAGACTTGAAAAGAAGAATTTACCTAGCTATATGAAGGGTTTTCCTGGTGTGTTAATTTCGGCTGGATTAATGTCAATAGCATTCCAAGGTTTTAGTGGGTTAATAAAATAAACGGAGCGTCTTATGAATGAATTGGTTGTAGCGGCTATAGTACTTGGTGGATTAGGACTTATATTTGGAATTGGATTAACAATTGTTAATAAGGTTTTTCATGTTCCTGTAGATAAAAAATTAGTTGAACTTAAATCAGCAATGCCTGGTGCAAATTGTGGTGGATGTGGTTATCCTGGCTGTGATGCTTGTGCAGAAGCAATCTATGAGGGGTTGGCACCTGTTAATGCATGTCCAGTTGGTGGTACTGCATTAGTTGAAAAAGTTTCAAAAATTATGGGTATTGAAGCCAAGCATGATGATGTGAAACTTACAGCAAGAGTAAGATGTCAAGGCTCATGCGATAAATGTGGAAATAAGTTCGATTATATCGATATAGAAGATTGCAGAGCAGCGCAGTTTGTTTCTGGAGGCCATAAGAAATGCGAATACGGTTGCTTAGGACTTGGATCATGCGTTAAAGCATGTCAATTCGATGCTATACATATAAATTCAGATACAAGATTACCTGAAGTAGATGAGGAAAAATGCACTGCATGTGGACAATGTGTTTTAGCTTGTCCAAAGAAACTAATCCAACTCCAGCCAGTAAATTTACCTGTACGTGTATTATGTATGAACTTAAACAAAGGTAAACTAGTTAGATCAATATGCAGTATAGGTTGCATAGGATGCGGAGCTTGTTTTAGAGCTTGTAAATTTGGGTCAATAAAAATGGTAAATGATTTACCAATTATTGATAATGATATATGTGTTGGTTGTATGGAATGTGCAAGAGTTTGTCCTACAAAATCAATACATCCAAATTTTGAATTTGCAAATCCGGAATACTATAAGGCACCTCAGCAGCCAGAGATAAATTAAATTGAAGTTCGTAAATATTTATTGTTCAGCTATATGTGATGAGATTGACAGCCCAGGATCATGGGCTGCCGTTTTGATATGTGGAGATGCAAAAAAATATATTCAAGGAAGTTTTCCAAAAACAAATTTAGATAGATTGAACCTAATTTCAATAATCTCTAGTGTTGGACAGTTAAAAGAGCCTTGTGAAGTAGTAATATACTTTAATTCTGATTATGTCTTTAATTCCATTAATAATGGAGATATAATAAAATGGAAGCAAGATAATTGGAAACTAAAAAATGGGGGACTGGTCCAAAACGAAGATATTTGGAGAATGTTACTTATTCAGATCAAGGCAAAAAAACATAAAGTAAAATTTAGAAAAGTAAATATCGATGATAAAAATTATTTAGATTGTTTAAAAAATGCAAAAATCGAACTCAGTAAGTATTTGGAAAACGATATATATTCATAAAAAGAAAGGGGATACATTCATACAACTATGCGCAAAAGAATACTTTTACGAATAGTTAGTGACATATTGATAATGAAAGAAGAAAAATATACTGAAAAACTACAAGAAACACGTATGCTTAAACTGCAAAAAATAATAAAAAATCTTCCATCAGCATGTCAAGATTATATAAGAAGCATCTCAACTACAACAAGTGATTTGACGAGAATTGCATATGCTATGGACTATGAGATTTTTTTTGATTTTGCTTGTAAAGAAATACCACGATTTTCACAAAAGAAAACATATGAATTTTCTGATGATGACATCGCATCTTTCACTGCAAAAGAGTTTGATATATATATTGATTATTTAAAGCTTTATTATAAGGATGATGATATTTCTAAAGATGTGTCGAAAAAATATAAAAATAAAGAAAGTGGAATCATGAGAAAACTTTCCTCATTAAGATCACTTTTTGGGTATTTATTCAGAATGGGAAGAATTCCTGGTAATACTGCTGAACTTGTGCCTCTTCCTAAATTGCCAAGCAAACCAATTTTATATATGGAAAACAGTGAAGTCGAGACAATGATGGATATAATTCTAAATGGAACTGGCCTTTCTGATAAACAAAAGGATTTCAATAAAATTAACAGCATAAGAGATTATGCTATAGTAATGCTATTTTTAGGCACAGGAATGAGAATAAGCGAATTAATTGGAATTAATCTTGATGATCTTGATCTAAATATCAACGCTGTTTTAATTACAAGAAAAGGTGGAAATAGTGAGATACTTTATTTTCCTGATCAAGTAGCCAAAGCTTTAAGCGATTATATAGAATTAAGAAGCAATTTAGATATTCAAGATGGACATGAGAATGCTCTATTTCTTTCTTTACAAAGAAAAAGAATATCAGCAAGAGCTGTGCAAAATTTAGTAAAAAAATATGCAACATTAGCTGCTCCTTTAAAAAAACGTTTAAGCCCTCATAAATTAAGAAGTACGTATGCAACTAATTTATATCAGAATACTGGAGATATATATCTTGTAGCAGATGCCTTGGGTCACTCAGACGTAAATACAACAAGAAAACACTATGCAGCAATGAGTGATGAGCATAGAAGACAAGCAGCTGAGTTTATCAATCTACCAAAAATTGACACAAGTAACACAAGTAATAGTAATGAATAAATAAACTATTTTTATAATTTATTTATTGTAATTAAATGATTTTACATACTCAAAAGCTTTATATAGTTGGTTTCTTTTATACCCTATCTTTTGTAGCCTTTCAAAAATTTCTTCCTTAGTGTATCTTTTTAATACTAAGTCAAATATAACAGCTTCGGTTGATAATTTTTCATCTAAGCTGTCTTTTATTATTTTTTCAGACCATTTTACAACTATACAGTATTCACCTTTATCTGATTTTTCATTTGATTCAAGATAATTTAGTATTTCATTATTAGAACCAACAATAGTAAATTCATAATATTTTGTAATGTCATTGCATAAACAAATTAATGCACCACTATCAACTAACGAAATATTTAATATTAACTGTTTTATTCTTTTTGGAGATTCATATATAATTGCAATTTTCGAATTATTCCTAATTGAATTTAAGCTTTTTATTTGTGCTGTATCTTTTCTCTCTAAAAAACCATAAAAAGAGAATTCTTTAATTTCAAATCCACTAATAGATAATGCAGCAATTGCAGCACAGGGTCCTGGTATAGGTACAACTTTAATACCTTTTTCTCGTGCACATGAAACTATTTTTGCACCAGGATCAGATATACAAGGAGTACCTGCGTCAGAAACAATACTCAAAATTAAGTCCTTATCAAGTAGAGTTTCTATTAGCTCTTTTGATTTTTCTATTTCATTAAATTTATGATAACTAGTAAGACATGTAGTTATACCAAAATGATTTAAAAGATTTTTTGTATTTCTTGTATCTTCTGCTGCAATTATATTAGATGATTTAAGAGCTTCTATTGCACGCTCGCTTATATCTGAAAGGTTACCAATTGGAGTAGCCACTACATAAATTATTGACATAGAAAAGCTCCTAACCTAATATTTTTCAAAAATTCGTAATTTTGCACTACGGCTTCTTATATTATTAGTTTGTTCATCATCATTAGCGATAATTGGTTTCCTTGTTAAGATCTTTCCTAATGGTTTTTTACCACAAACACAAATAGGAAGCTTTGGATCGCAGGTACATGGGTTTTCACATTTTTTTAAGCAGTTTTTAACAATTCTATCCTCTATTGAGTGAAAAGTTAATACACATATTCTTGCATTAGGCTTTAAAAGTTCTATTATATCTATCAAACAATCATATAATGGATCTATTTCATCATTTATTGCAATTCTAACAGCTTGAAAGGTTTTTCTAGCAGGATGCCCCTGAATTTTCATTCTAACTTTTTTGGGAATTGCATTATCAACTATTTGAACTAAATCATATGTAGTTTTAACTGGCTGTTTTGATCTATATTCAATTAACTCTTCTGCAATCCTTTTAGCCCAATTTTCATCAGAATAATCATAAAGAATTCTTTCAAACTCTTCTTTAGTTACATTTTGTAGATATTCAGCAGCTGTAATACCACTACTAGTATCCATTCTCATATCCAAATAGTTATCTTGATGAACAGAAAATCCTCTGTAACCATTGTCAAGCTGATAGCTAGACACTCCAAGATCAAGCAGGCAGCCATCAATTTTATTAATATTTAATTTATTTAATATATTTGAAATGTTATGAAAATTTCCGTGTATCGGAACAAAATTATTATATTCTTTGGATAATATATCTGAATGTTTAATGGCTTCAATATCTCTGTCAATAGCAATTAATTTGCCATTACTGCTGATATTTTCAAGAATAGATCTGCTATGACCTCCCCCACCAAGCGTACCATCAACATATATTCCATCAGGCGAAGTAATTAAAAATTTAATTACTTCGCCTTTCATAATTGGTACATGATAATCATAAGAAACTTCAGCCATTGATTAGATCCTTCATCTCAACAATACGATTGTCTATATCATTAATCAGAGCATTATACTTTTCTATTTTTTCTTTTTCTGCATCTACTAATTTTTGAGGAGCTTTTGCTACAAATCCTGGATTACTAAGCTTTGATTGAGCTAGTTCGAGTTCGGATATAAATTTTAATTTTTCTTTTTCAAGTCGAGATAACTCTTCAGTAAAGTCAATTAGATCACCAAGTGGGATAAAAAGCTCGCATGATGGCATAATTTTTGATATCGTCTTTTCATCATCTTTTGGTTTATTATATTCTATTTTTGATATATTAACCAATGATTTTATATACGAGCTAGAATTTTCCAATAAATTTTCCCATTCAGATTTAGAATCAATATAAAGTTTAATTTGTTTACTATAACTTACATTCTTTTCATTTCTAATGTTACGTAAAGCTTTTATAATGTCCATAATTTCTTTCATTTGATCAGATTCATTAGGAAAAGAGAAATCACTATTTATTTGTGGCCAATCAGATTTCATTATTAATCCTTCTGTATCTGGCATATGTTGAAAAATTTCTTCTGAAATAAAAGGCATAATAGGATGAATAAGTTTTAATGTATTTAGCAAAACAAAGTAAAGCACAGCTTTTGTATTTGTTTTTGTCTCTATATTTCCTTCAAATAAAGCATTTTTTGATAATTCAATATACCAATCGCAGAATGAATCCCAGAAAAAATCATATAGTCTTTGAGCTGCCAGACCCAATTCCCCATCTTCCATGTAATTACTTATATCTTTAATGCAATTTTGAAGTTCATGTAGAATCCATTTATCTGCTAATGTAAGTAAATTCAAGTTAATATCATATTTTTTATCTACATTCATTAGAACAAATCTTGATGCATTCCAAATTTTGTTTGTGAAATTTCTAGCTGATTCTACCTTTTCAGAAGAAAAACGAGTATCGTTACCAGGACTAATTCCGATGGCCAATGAAAATCTTAATGCATCTGCCCCATATTTTTCTATTATTTCTAGTGGGTCTATTCCATTGCCCAAGGACTTAGACATTTTTCTTCCTTGTGCATCTCTTACCAATCCATGGATTAGAACTTTTGAAAATGGAGTTTTTCCAGTATGCTCTATTCCATTAAAGATCATTCTTGCAACCCAAAAGAATATAATGTCATATCCAGTTACTAGTAATGTTGTGGGATAATAATATTTCAAATCTTCAGTCTTATCGGGCCATCCAAAGACAGAAAATGGCCAAAGTCCAGACGAAAACCACGTATCCAGCACATCCTCATCCTGATGAAATTCAGTACAGCCACACTTTTCACATAATTTTGGAGTTGATTTTGAAACAACAATTTCACCACACTTATCACAATAATAAGCAGGAATTCGATGTCCCCACCAAAGTTGTCTACTAATACACCAATCTTTTATGTTTTCCATCCAATTGAAGTATGTCTTACTAAATCTTTCAGGAATAAATTGAGTTTTTCCTGTCTTTACCACATCAATAGCTGGTTTTGCTAGCTCGTCCATTTTAACAAACCATTGTTTGCTAACTATTGGCTCAATAGTTGTAGAGCACCTATAACACGTACCAACATTGTGTTTATAATTTTCTATTTTAACTATATAACCTTTTTCTTTGAGATCAGCAACAATCTTTTTTCGACAATCTAAAGCTGTTAAGCCTTCATATTCTCCCCCATTTTCATTAATTGTTCCATCGTCATTATTTATTCTTATAATGTCTAAATTATGCCTTTGAGCTACTTCAAAGTCATTAGGATCATGGGCTGGTGTCATTTTTACAGCACCTGTACCAAATTCCATATCAACATAATCATCAGCAACAACTGGTATTAATCTATTAATAAGTGGCAATATTACATTTTTTCCTACAATATTTGAATATCTATCGTCGTTTGGATTTACAGCAACACCAGTATCTCCTAACATGGTTTCAGGCCTTGTAGTTGCAACAACAACACCTTCAGATCCATCTTCAGCTGGATAACGTATGTACCATAAATTAGATTCTTGCTCTTCATACTCAACTTCTGCATCAGAAAGTGCTGTTTTACATTCGGGACACCAATTTATCATTCTATTACCACGATAAATAAGGCCTTTATTATACAGATTTATAAACGCTTCAGAAACAGCCTTGCTACATTTTTCATCCATAGTAAAACTAAGTCTATCCCAGTCACAGCTTACTCCTAATTTCTTTTGCTGCAGGTTTATTCTTTCACCATATTCTTCTTTCCATTCCCAAGCTACTTCTAAAAACTTATCTCTTCCTATTTCTTCTTTAGAAGTTCCCTGTTTAGCTAACTTATCAACTATTTTAACTTCAGTAGCAATTGAGGCATGATCAGTTCCAGGTACCCAAAGAGTTGGGTCTCCCTTCATTCTATGATATCTTATAGGTGCATCTTGAAGCAACGCATCCATAGCATGTCCCATGTGAAGCTGACCAGTAATATTTGGAGGTGGCATCACAATAGTAAATGGTTTTTTGCCTTCAATTTTTGTTCCAGCAAAAGCTTTTTGATTTTCCCATTTTTTATAAAGTTTTTCCTCAACTTCCGTAGGATTGTATGTTTTTTCCATTTCGTATTTCATATCTTTTCAAAGCTCCATAATTTAATCATTATAATAAAAAACTGCATCATCCAAAAGGACGATGCAGTGTCGTGGTACCACCTTATTTTTGCGCAAAAAGCGCCTCATAGGCTATAAAGGGCTTACCCTTTTATCTCAAAAGTAACATTCACTAAATATCATAGTTAAATTTCACCCTAAATTAACTCTCTGAATATGATAAAATAGTTACTCCTCTTTTTCACAGATTATTTTTCTTCTGCAATTGTTAGAACTTGTTCACCATCATAATATCCGCAGTTCTTGCATACACGATGAGCAAGTTTAGCTTCGTGGCATTGTGGACAAGAAACAATACCAGGTTGTGTTAGTTTCCAATTTGCGCGGCGACTTCTTTTTCTTGCCTTTGATATTTTACCCTTAGGAAGAGCCATTGTTACACCTCCTCATCATTTTTGAATGCATCCTTTAAAATATTAAAGGGATTCTCTTTTTCAGTAATATGTTCCTGTGATTCTTCATCTATATAAGATAATATAGGATTATTACAACCATCTTTACATATCATTTTAATTGGAATATTAGTAATGATAATTTGTTCTACCATTTCACTGATATCAATTTGATACCCATCATAATAGAAACATTCATCATCGAAAATATCATCACTCTCAATGTCACGCAATAGCTTCTTTTTAAAACTTTCAGAAAACTTTAGTTTGAAGTTTTGCGTAATATCTTTAAGACATCTTGCACATTGTGTGCTAACTGAGTAAAATATTTCTCCAGAAACTAATATTTCATCATCCATAGAAGTAAAAATACCTTCTAGAACTACAGGACCAATAAAGTAACTTTGTCCGTATATATTTTGTGCATTTATTGTTATTTCCGTAGAAAAATTATAAATTTCGCCTGGATTTTTTAAAGCAGAACTTATATCTAATAGCATAACAACTCCTCAAAATATAACAGATGATATTTTAATATTAAATAGTCATTTTGTCAACTAATTATTTTTTCATTGCAGAAACAAGCTCAACTGTATCCTTTGCAATTGCAATTTCCTCATTTGTAGGTACAACTGCAACAAGCACCTTACTATCCTTTGTGGAAATTATTCGCTCAATGCCTTTACAATTATTAAGCTCTTTATCAAGTTTAACTCCCAAGAATTCAAGGCCGTCTATTACTCGTTCTCTTAGATCCGGACCATTTTCGCCGATGCCTGCCGTAAATATTATTGCATCTACTCCACCCATTATAGCAGCATAAGCTCCAATATATTTCTTAATTCCTGCTACAAGCATATCTCTAGCTACAATTGCATTTTCATCGCCTTCTGATGCAGCTTTCTCAATATCTCTCATATCACTTGATATTCCAGATATGCCAAGTAAGCCACTTTTCTTGTTGCATATATTTAAAACTTCATCAACAGAAAGATTATCGCTATTTGCAATAAATTGTACCACAGCTGGATCTAAGTTACCGCTACGAGTACCCATTAGTAAGCCCTCAAGAGGAGTTAGTCCCATGCTTGTATCAACACACTTTCCATTTTGTACAGCACAAATAGATGAACCATTTCCAAGGTGACATGTTATTACTTTTGAGTTATTCTTATCCAAGCCCAAAAATTCAATCGCTCTTGCGCTTACATATCTATGTGATGTACCGTGGAAACCATATCTTCTAATTTTAAGCCTTTTATAGTAATCCATAGGTACGCCGTAAAGAAAAGCCTTCTTTGGCATTGTCTGATGGAAAGCAGTATCAAATACTGCAACCTGTGGAGTATTAGGCATAACCTTAATGCAGGCTTGTATTCCCATTAAATTTGCAGGGTTATGAAGAGGCCCAAGTGGAATAGCATCTTTTATAGCCTCAATGACATCATCATTGACAACAGCAGAAGCACTAAATTTATCTCCACCATGGAGAACTCTATGTCCAACAGCATAAATATCATTCATATCATGTATTGGTGGATTTTCGCCTGATGTGAGAGCTTGTAACATATACTCAATAGCTTCTGTATGATTTCCCATTGGTTTTTCAATAACTGTTTTCTTTTCATTAGCAGTTTGAGTAAGTTTACTGCCTTCTATACCTATTCTTTCAACAAGGCCTTTTGCGACAACAGATTGATTATCCATTTGAATTACTTGATATTTAAGTGAAGAGGAACCAGCATTTACAACTAAAATTAGCATTTCTATTCTCCTTTATTTTGAGCGATAACTGATGTAATAGCAATAACATTTACAATGTCTTCAACTGAGCATCCACGGCTTAAATCATTTACTGGAGCAGCTAAGCCTTGAAGTATTGGACCAGTTGCCGTAGCTTTTCCTAATCTCTGAACTAACTTATATCCTATATTTGCAGCTTGTAGATCAGGGAAAACTAAAACATTTGCTTGACCTGCAACATCGCTTCCAGGAGATTTTAGCTTGCCTACAGAATCAACAAGTGCAGCATCAGCTTGCAATTCTCCATCAATTATTAAATCTGGAGCAATTTCCTTTGCTATTCTAGTTGCTTCAACAACTTTATCAACATTCTCATGCTTTGCACTACCTTTTGTAGAAAAACTAAGCATTGCAACTTTTGGCTGTACTCCAAGCATCTGTTTAGCACTATTTGCAGTACTTACTGCAATTGCTGCCAATTCTTCAGCTGTAGGATTTGGCATAACAGCACAATCACCAAAAACTAATGCGCCATTATCTCCATATTCAGTTGCGTTTGTTTCCATTATCATACACGAAGATACAACTTTGATTCCAGGAGCTGTCTTCAATATTTGTAAAGCAGGACGCAAAACATTACCAGTGGAATTAATAGCACCAGCAACCATTCCGTCAGCATCTCCCATTTTTACCATCATGGTTGCAAAATATAGTGTATTATTTTTGCATAAATCTAAAGCAGATTCTTCAGTCATACCTTTTTGCTTTCTAAGCTCAAATAATTTATTGGCATATTCATTTGTTTTATTGTATACACTTGGATCAAGAATATTTACGCCATCTAAATTTATAGAATTTTCTTTAGCAATTCTTTTTATTTCCTGCTCACTACCAACTAAATAAACTTCAGCAATTTTTTCATTAGCAACAATAGATGCGGCTTTAAGAGTTCTTTGCTCTGTACCTTCTGCTAGAACAATTCTTTTAATGTTGGATTTAGCTTTTTGCTTAATTTTTTCTACAACAGTCATAATATCACCTCAAAATATAAGTTTCACTTTATTATACTACATTTAAAGAAAAAATGACACTATATCTTTACATATACCCAGCGCAAGACATTTAATGCTTGAAGTAAATCATTTGATATCTTATAATATATGAAAATATAGGGAGCATTTTATTATGTACGATGATATTTGTATTGTAATTCCATCCTATGAACCCAATGAAAAAATGATCGACTATGTAAGATCACTTTTTGGGTGTGGGATGAAACATATAATAGTAGTTAATGATGGTAGCTCAAAAAAGTATAATTGCTTTTTTGATGAAGCACAAAACCTTGGCGCTAAAGTTCTAGGTTACGAAGTAAATAAAGGCAAAGGTTATGCATTAAAAACCGCTTTTTCATATATAAAAAATGAAATGAAGTCTTTTAAAACAATCGTAACTGCTGATTCTGATGGACAGCACACTGTAAAAGATCTAATAAAGGTAATTGATGGGTTAAATCAAAACAGAGATTGTTTAATTCTTGGTTCAAGAGATTTTAACCTTTCACATGTTCCATTTAAAAGTAAATTTGGAAATAAAATTACAAGTATAATTTTTAAAATATTTTATGGCCAATACCTTCCCGATACGCAAACAGGACTAAGAGCCTTTGATTCTAAATACCTAGAAGATATGATTAATGTAAAAGGCTCAAGATTTGAATATGAGATGAATATGTTGATATATTTCTCACTTAAAAAATATCCTATCAAGCCAGTAATTATTGAAACCATATATGAAAATAATAATGAGGGAACCCATTTTAATCCTATAAAAGACAGTATAAAAATATATAAAGTAATATTTTCAAATATATTTAAATTTGTATCTTCATCACTAATTTCTACTTTGTTAGATTTAATTGTATTTTCTATACTAATAAAAGTATTTTACAATAGCGTCAATGATCCAACTAAGAGAATTTTCTTGGCAGGATTTATTGCTAGAGCTATATCCTCTATGTTCAATTTCCTATTTAATAAAAAATTTGTATTCAATATTAATAATAAAAACTTAAAAAATAGATCTATATTTTTTAAATATATATTAGTTGTACTTTTTATTATTACTTGTTCCAATACAATAAATTCACTTCTACATTTAGTGTTTAAAACATCAGAAATTGCAAGTAAGCCTGTAATTGATGTGTTATTATTTTTTGCAAGCTATAATTTACAGAAGAATTGGGTGTTTGCAAATAAAACCCAAACTGAAAACCTTGATAAAGAATGATTAATGACAATTACTGCTAAAATTGAAAAAATTATATATAGAAATGAAGAGAACTTTTTCACTGTATTAAATGTTGTATCCAACGATGAATTTATCAATGTTATTGGATATTTTCCAGAATTTGTTATTGGAGAAGAAGTAGAATTCATTGGTCAATATGTTAGAAATAATTATGGCTATCAGTTTAGTGCAGATGATTACAACATTTGTGAAATTAGCGAAAAAAATGATGTAATAAACTTTCTATCTTCAGGTGTTATTAAAGGTATTGGACTAAATACTGCGAAACAAATTGTTGAATATTTTGGTGATAACACATTAGAAATATTTTCTAACGCACCATATAGATTAACCGAAGTTAAAGGAATTGGCGATAAAAAAGCTGAAATTATTATAAAAAGTTACAATGAAATCGTAGGCGATCGTCAAACTATATTTGAACTTCAAAAAATAGGGTTTACTCCGAAAGAATCATTAAAAATTGCAAATTATTATGGAAAAGATGCAACAAAATATATAAGTCAAAACCCTTATATTCTTATTGATGATATTGATGGTATAGGCTTTACTACTGCTGATAAAATAGCAATTAAAATGGGATTTAGTAAAAGTAGCGAATTTAGAATAAAATCAGCAGTTAAGTACTATTTAAATGATCTATCAAATAGTTTAGGGCACACATGTTATCCTAAGGATGATCTAATACATGAAATTAAGCATATTCTAGATATAGATGAAGTTATTATTAACGATATAATTGATAATATGCTTTATTCTGTATCCTTAAAAAAAACTCAAACAGCTGATCTATTAATGATATCTACTCCTTATTTTTACAATTTAGAAAAAGAAATTGCTGTATATCTAACAAGATTAAAATCTATACAAACAGTTGAAGGTTATTCTGATGTGGATATTAAATTTTATGATAGTTTGGATAAAAGGCAAATCGAAGCCATAAACGCTACATTTAATAATCCAATTACTATAATAACAGGTGGACCAGGTACAGGAAAAACAACTATAATAAATCATATTTTAAAATTAAATTATGGAAAAAAAATAGCGCTATGTGCCCCAACAGGAAGAGCTGCTAAGAGGATTAGTGAAAGTGCGGGCATAGAAGCTTTTACAATTCATAAGCTTTTGGAATATGGTTTTGGTGATAATTTATTTAACAAGAATGAAGATAACAAACTAGAATGCGATTTAATCATTGTAGATGAAATGTCAATGGTAGATGAAGTTTTG
Organism: Eubacteriales bacterium; assembly: GCA_034180455.1. Classification (GTDB taxonomy): domain Bacteria; phylum Bacillota; class Clostridia; order Christensenellales; family Aristaeellaceae; genus JAAZPT01. The sequence continues at coordinate 51,120 of JAXFOG010000033.1, read as the reverse complement.
TTTTGCTCTTTATTGCGAGCATTGCCTTCAAATTGCAGAATTATTCTTATTGGAGATGAGTATCAACTTCCTAGTGTTGGACCTGGTAATCTTTTAAAGGACCTTATAAGAAGTGAGTTAATTCCCTATGTACAATTAAAAAAAGTATATAGGCAGAAAAACAAAAGCTTGATTATAGAAAATTCTTCACGTATAAAAAATGGGAAAATGCCAATATTAGATAACAGTAGTAAAGATTTCTTTTTTATAGAGACATCTAGCGCAAAACAATCCAGGGATATAATAATTGATTTATTTACAAAAAGACTCCCAAAATACTTAAATATTGATGAGCACAACATAGAACAAATATACTCAAGAATTCAGATATTATCTCCTACAAAAAAAGCTGAATGTGGAACAATAGAATTAAATAAATTAATACAGAATTTATATAAAAGTGATGATCATGATGATGAATTTGTTTTTGCTGGACAGTCATACTATGTGGGTGATAAAATAATTCAAATAAAAAATGACTATGAGATAGAATATAAGTATGAAAACAGTGAAATTACCGAAAAAGGAATATTTAATGGAGAATTAGGAAGAATAATTGAAATTATAGATAAAGAGTTAATTGTAAGATTTGAAGATGGAAAAATCGTTAAATATACAAGTCTTAATATAGATAATATTTCACTTGCATATTGCCTTACAGTACATAAAAGCCAAGGCTCTGAGTTTCCTATTGTAATTATTCCTATAGTACCAGGAAGCAAATTGCTACTTACAAGAAATCTCTTATACACTGCAATAACCAGAGCAAAAGACATGGTGGTTTTGGTAGGATCACAAAATGTATTAAACAATATGATAAACAATAATTATATTGCAAAAAGATACACACTACTTAAAGAAATAATTAGCAACCTATAAATATATTTTTAAAACAAAAAAGGTAGATGAATTTTCAACTACCTTTTTTATTCCTAATAAAAATTAATAATTTTCGTCGGCAATTTCAAAATATGAACGTGGATGTTTGCAAGCTGGGCATACAAGTGGAGCTTCATAACCTTCATGTATATAACCACAATTTCTGCATTTCCAACGTACAACAACATCTCTCTTGAAAACAATTTCTTTTTCAAGATTCTCAACTAACTTGCGATATCTTTTTTCATGCTCTGCTTCTATTTCAGCAACTTCATGGAAAGAATCTGCGATCTTATCAAAGCCTTCTTCTCTTGCTACACGCTCGAATTCTTTGTACATCTCTGTCCACTCATAGTGCTCACCTTCAGCAGCTGCTAACAAGTTTTTCCTTGTATCTCCAGGTGTTTTTCCTTCGCAAAGTCCACCAAGTGCTCTAAACCACATTTTAGCATGTTCTGCTTCGTTTTGAGCTGTTTCAGCAAATATTCCAGAAATTTGCTCATATCCTTCTTTTTTAGCAGCACCAGAAAAATAGGTGTACTTGTTTCTTGCCATACTCTCGCCAGCAAAAGCTTCTTGTAAATTTTTTTCAGTTCTAGTACCTTTTAAATCCATAATAACCTCCAATTATTTTATTTACATATATATTATACACAGTTAGCACAAATTTTAAACCTTTTTATTTTATCAAATTAATTAATTGCGGCTAGTGCTTCCGTTAAACTAATCATATTATTATAAATCGTTTCAGAACCTTCATTGTTATTGATGGAGTTTTGTAATGTGCTTACTGCTATAATTAAATTGTTTATGCTATTTACATCATGGTTTTCTGGGTTATTGATAATAGTGTTTGCAATGTTTATTAAATTATTTGCATCTTGTATTAGTTTATCATTTTGAATATTTTGTCCATGATTTTCTTCAACTCCTACGCCGTGTACATTGCAAATTGAATCGTCTGATAAATCATAGTCAAAACCTGCAAAAATAACAGCCTCTCCAAGATACTGTCTTATAACATTTTCATATTGTGTACCCGCGAATTTGTGTAAAGGATGTCCTTGAGGAATAATAACTGCACTTTTTTCTAGATATTTTTCTTGAGGACAATTTGGACCAACTGGCATATTTGAATCTGCACAAACAGTAATATTTCTATGCATTTGACAGCTATTCTGTGGAAGGGCATCATTAGCACAATAATCATTTATTACTCTATTACCCATATAGTCATAATAACAGGCTTCTGTAGCAAGCTGTCCACTTACAGAACATATTGACACTTTACTTACATTATAATCCTTTGCCTCGCCTTGTAAAATTTCTCTTTTATCCAATGCTTTTTTCTCATGAATTTTTGACATATAAGATTTCCAAATAGCACCTGCAGAACCTCCTCCAGTTGCTTTAGATGATAGTGGCTTATAATTATCGTGTCCAACCCATATTGAAGAGCAATACCATCCCGTTAATCCTGTATACGTTACTCCCCTATGTTCACTATTTGTTCCTGTCTTACCAGCAACAACTTGACCTTTTATTGCTGTATTTCTGCCAGTACCTGATTTAACAACATCTTTAAGCATATCTATCATCATCCAAGCCGTGCTTGGCTTTACTGCTTGCCAAGACTCTTGTTCTTTATGGGCATCAAATATAACATTGCCTTTTGAATCAGAAATACCAAGTATTGATATTGGTTTTTGATATATTCCAGCATTTCCAAAAACTCCATAAGCCGCGCTCATCTGTATAGGAGTAATACCACTACTACCTAGAGCAAGTCCAAACGGTGTTGGGTTTATGTTTTTTTCACTTACACCAAGCTTCTTTAAATAATTAATGCTATTTTCAACACCAACATACAAAGAAAATGCGCTTGCTGTACCTGTGTTATGGCTTTTAACCATGGCTTCTCTCATAGTTTCACAACCGTTATAGCTTCCTCCACCATAGTTCTTTGGCCATGTATCTTGCAACTTTTCATTCTTCCAGCCTTCTATCGGTAATGGCATATTAAATACTGTACTAGCAGGATTAGCACCCATATCAATAGCCGGTCCAAAAACTGCAATTGGTTTTATTGCTGAACCAACAGGCATATTCATATTGCTTGCTCTATTTAATGTTTTTCTTTGAGTTGGTAGTGTTCTAGATCCAACAATTGCTTTTAGTTCGCCAGTTCTATAATCTAAAACTGCAGCTGCAGCCTGTGGCTGTATAACTTCATTGAATGTTCCATCGCTATTTTTTGTTCTCAGAATTGAATCATTCTTATTTGCCAATGAAGGATAATTGTTCCAGTTTTCAAGCGTATCTTCTACAATTTCCTGAATTTCTGTATCTATTGCGAGTCGAATGTGGTAGCCTCCAGTTGCTATCTCATTTTCTATTTTTGACCTGTTTTCATTATTGTTATCAAGGCCTTTAATTTTTAATAAATCATCAATAGCCTCGTTTATGGCATACTCTATGTAATGAGGATATTTGTACATTTTTAGAGTTGGACTTTTTTCAACAACATTTGCAGTAATAGGATTAAGGGCATCACTATACTCTTCTTTTGTAATAAAATTGTTATCATACATTTGCCTTAAAACATAGTTGGTTCTATTATTTGTAATAGCAACATAATCTATATTATCAGCTTTTCTTGTATAGAAATTCCTTTGTGGATTGAAATAATAAGGATTGCTTGTAATACCAGCCAACATTGCACATTCTCTAAGGGAAAGCTGGTGTAATTCTTTATTAAAATATCCGTTCGCAGCAACTTTAACTCCATAATAGTTTTCCCCTAAATATATGGTATTAAGATATGCTTCCATAATCTGATCTTTTGTGTATTTTTGTTCAAGTTGCATTGCAAGATATGCTTCCTGAATTTTTCTTTTATAACTCATTTCATTACTAAGAAGGGTGTTTTTTATAAGCTGTTGTGTAATTGTTGAACCTCCTTGAACAGAATTATTAAAGATATTATTAATAAAAGCACCAACTATCCTTTGTGCATCAATACCATTATGCTTGTAGAATCTAATATCTTCAGCTGCAACAAAAGCATCTTGTAAATGCTTTGGCACATAATTGATACCAACCATTACACGATTCTCTAACCCTTTGAAATCAGTTATTAAATTTCCGTTTGAATCATATATAAAAGTCGTCTTTGCCTGATCGTCTATTAAATTTAGATCTAGTTCTGGTGAAGTATCTACATATGCCCTTCCTATTCCAAATACGACCCCAACAATGGCGATTGCAATACATATAATAGAAACTATAATAACGCGAAAGGTATTAATTAAAACTGAAATTAAAAAACTTGTTTTTTTTAATCTTGGTTTAAAAAGACTTCTTTTTTTATTATTATTTATATGAGAATTTTCAAAATCATCAAAAGATTCTTTCTCTTGTAAATATTCATTTTGATTATTTTCTGTATTTGACATATATTAAATCTCCTTAATAATATTATTATAACATATCTGCAATGTCTTTTACTACTTTTGCTAAATCTCGTCGAAAATGTTATAATTATAATAGAAATTTGATTGGGGAAAATATATGCTATTAGAGGAATTAAATAAAGAACAAAGAATTATTGCAGAGACTATAGATGGTCCACTACTTGTTTTAGCTGGTGCTGGTAGTGGGAAAACTAGAGCAATAACTTATAGAATTGCAAACTTAATTAATCTTGGTGTAAAGCCATACAAAATTCTTGCGCTTACATTTACGAACAAAGCTGCTAGAGAAATGAAAGATCGTATTAATACATTAACAAATTCGCAAGATCAGGTATGGGTATATACATTTCATTCATTCTGCGTTAGAGTTTTGAGAAAATTTATTGATAAGCTTGGTTATAAAAGTTCTTTTACTATATATGACGATGATGATCAGCTTTCTTTAATCAAATCCATTATTAAAGAAAAAGAATTAGATGATTCGATATACACAGCTAAAAGCATGCATAGTGTTATAGTAGATGCAAAAAACCGACTGCTGAATCCCGATGATTGGTTCAGTCAAAGTGAAAGAGATCTTTGGTCAGATAAAGCGCATGATATATATTACACATATGATCAAAGGCTGAAAAAGAGTAATGCATTAGATTTTAACGATTTGTTAAAGCTTACTATAGAATTATTCAAGAACTATCCTGAAACTCTTAAATACTATCAGGATCAGTTTTCTTATGTACATGTTGATGAATATCAAGATACAAACTATGCACAATATGTTATTGTAAAGTTATTATCTGCGAAATCTAAAAACATTTGTGTCGTCGGCGATGACGATCAAAGCATTTATGGTTGGCGTGGTGCAGATATAAACAATATACTTAATTTTGAAAAAGACTTTAGTAACGCCAAAGTTGTTAAACTTGAAGAAAACTATAGGTCAACATCTATTATTCTAAAAGCTGCAAACTCTGTTATTGCAAACAATGAAAATAGAAAAGAAAAAGAACTATGGACAAGTAAAGATGGCGGAGATCTAATTACAGTATATACTGCGATTGATGAAAGAGGAGAAGCTGCCTGGGTTTGCGATAGAATAAATATCTTGAGAAACAAATATAATAATTCCCGTTCAATCGCCATACTATATAGAACAAACGCTCAAAGCCGTGTTCTTGAAGAAATGTTTATTCGTGCAGGAATAGCTTATAGAATTTATGGAGCAAAGCGCTTCTATGATAGAAAAGAAGTAAAAGATGTACTTGCATATCTACGCCTATTTGCTAATCCATCCGATGATATTTCATTAAAAAGAATTATAAATCTTCCTAAACGATCAATTGGAACATCCACAGTTGATGAGCTTGTAAAACATGCCAATAAAAACAATATTTCAATCTATGATACACTTTTTAATATACCTGACACATTATCATCAAGACCACAGAAGTGCGTTAAAGCTTTTGCCACGCTAATAGACGATCTTCAAGAATCATGTAAAACTATGAACTTAAGTGAGTTTGCTGAACATGTAGTTGATAAAGTTGGCCTAATAACTCAATATGATAATGATTTATCTGAGGATGCCAGAATGAGAGTAGAAAACATTAAAGAGTTGTTAGGAGCAATTAAAGAGTTTGAAGAAGATAGTGAAAATGCAACATTAGAATCATATTTAGAAAATGTATCCCTTGTTACAGACCTAGATAAATCAGATAATTTAGAAGATGATATTACTTTAATGACGCTACATAGTGCAAAAGGACTCGAGTTTGATACTGTATTTATTATAGGCATGGAAGAAAATATTTTTCCGAGTTATCGTTCAGTTCAGAATCCTGATCAGCTTGAAGAAGAGCGTAGGCTTTGTTACGTTGGTATTACTCGAGCAAGAAAAAAGCTATTCTTGTCCAATGCTGAAAATAGAACAATATATAATCAAATTTCTCACAATAAACCATCAAGGTTCTTAGATGAAATTCCTGAAGAATTATTGGAAACGAGTTTAATTGAAAGACGTGAAAACACATTTGAATCAATTATTAAAAAAAGAGAGCAGAATAAAGCTAAAATAGCACAGCAAAAGAAAACAACATCATTTGGATTTAACTCTGATAATATAATTTTGCCCAAAGATGTGAAAATGCAAATCAATACTCCATATATTTCAAAATCGTCACATGTCAACAATATTAACACTAAAGAAATAATACAAGATTTTAAGCCTGGTGATCGAGTAGATCATTTACGATATGGAGAAGGCAACATCGTCTCAATAAAAGGAAAGGGTAAAGAAGGAAGAATAGTAGTAGAATTTGCTGCATATGGTAAAAAAACTTTTTCACTTGCTGTCGTACCATTAAGAAAGATATAAATTTATGAATAAAGATAGAATGCATGAGTTGGTTACATTTTTAAATGAAGCCAACTATCAGTATTATGTTCTGGACAATCCCACTATTTCCGATGCCAAATGGGATGCTCTTTATGATGAACTAAAAGAACTAGAGAAATCAACTGGTGTTGTTCTAGATAACTCCCCCACCAAACAAGTCGGAGGTGCGACTCTTTCATATCTGCCTGAACATAAACATATAAATAGATTGTATAGTATGGATAAAGTACAATCTATTGAGGCACTAAAGAATTGGTACAATAAATGTCATAATTTTTATGACAAAATAGATGCTAAGCTTCCCGATCTTAAATTTACTGTTGAATATAAATTAGACGGCTTAACATTAAATCTCACATATAATAATTCAATACTGCAGTATGCAACAACGAGAGGGAATGGAATAGTTGGTGAACAAGTTTATTCCCAGGCAAGAACCATTAAAACTATCAGTACTAATATAAGCTATAGTGATATATTAGAGGTTCAAGGTGAGTGCATCATGAAGTTATCCAAACTGCATGAATATAATAAGTTAAATTTAATTCCACTTAAGAATGCAAGAAACGCCGCTGCAGGAGCACTGAGAAACCTTGATCCAAAAGAAACTGCAAAAAGAAATCTTGATGCATTCTTTTATAATATTGGTACAATTAACAATCGTCCATATTCTAGTCAAATTGAGCTAATTGATTTCTTAAGAAAAAATGGATTTGATACATCTCCATATATTAAATTATGTACAACTTTTAATGAAATTGTAGATTGTATTAACGAAATAGATAATGCAAGAACTAGCCTTGACTTTCTTATAGATGGAGTTGTTATCAAAATAAATGATATTGATACACGAGAATATTATGGCTATACAGAAAAATTTCCAAAATGGGCAATTGCATATAAGTTCGAGGCGCAAGAAGACATAACCCGTTTAAAAAATGTCACTTGGGAAGTTGGCAGAACGGGAAAATTGACACCTTTAGCACATTTAGAAACTGTTGAAATTGGAGGAGTTAGTATAAATAAAGCTACTCTTAATAATTATTCTGATATCAAACGTAAAAAATTAAGCCTAGGATGCGATGTGTGGATTAGAAGAAGTAACGATGTAATACCAGAAATATTAGGAAGAGTAAGCGATGAGATAGATTATACAAAAGAAAAAGAAATCTTACCACCAGTATATTGTCCATATTGTAATAGTATTCTATATTTTAATGGTGCTCATCTTTACTGCCCTGGAGGCAAAGATTGTAAACCTCAAGTAATTGCAAAAATAAATCATTTTTGTTCTAGAGATGCAATGGACATAGAGGGGCTTTCTATTAAAACAGCAGAAGCTTTATTTGACAATGGTCTCATCCATGGTTTAGATGATATTTATAAGTTAAATTATAATGATTTATTAAATTTAGAAGGATTCAAAGAAAAAAAGTCTGAAAATTTAATAAATGAAATAGAAAAAAGTAAAAATACTAGTCTTTATCGATTTATATTTGCTTTGGGTATATTAAATGTTGGTTTGAAGACAGCAAAAGATCTACAAAACAAATTTAAATCATTAGATGCTATATTAAACGCTAGCTACGATGATTTAACTTCAATTGATGAAATTGGAGATGCGATTGCATATAGTATATTGGATTTCTTTTCCTCGCAAGATAACATAAATATGATAAAAAGAATGTTGGAACTTGGCTTAAAAGTGACCAACATTGAGAAAGCAACTAATACTCAAACCCTCTTAGGAAGTACATTTGTACTTACAGGTACATTAAATAATTTAACAAGAAAAGAAGCTGAAAATATCATCAAAGAAAATGGTGGCAATGTTTCTTCGTCAGTTAGTAAAAACACTACTTATTTGCTACTAGGAGACAATCCAGGCAGCAAATATGAGAAAGCAAAAAAAATAGGAGTAAATATTATTTCTGAGGAAGACTTATTAAATATGATTAAATAATTTTTTTCTAATGTTTTTGGGATAATGATTTTTTATTATCCCATTTTTTATTTTCCCCCATGCTATTGAGTATCCATCATAGCTAAGTAAAACAAAGCCCTCATAGTTGCAATCTTTTGCTTCTACGCTTTCCCCTTCAATATACTTAATAGCTTGTTCAAGGTTTAATTCTATATTTTTTATTTCTTTTAAATTGTTTATTCCTCTTGCAAAACTAAAATCAGGAACAAACATATTATATTTTATCTCTCCAAGTCTTAATCCAGCATTAATAACATTTATATTAGATAGTATATTAATATCAATATCGGGTATTTGCATTAAAATATCATTATATACATAATTAGGATAAAATTTTTTAATATTATTATCTTTGCAAAAATCTGTAAATTTCTCTAGCTCTATCTTCGTTGGTTTTCTTAGTTTATCATTACTCTTTTTCTTGCATTCATTGGAACATATTGAGTTTATTTTATGAATCTTTGCAATAAATTGACCCTCACCCTCAAAGTTTAATGGGGTGAGCTTAAGCATACCATATTTTGAATTATACATATCATTTAATTTGAAATCTTTATATATTAGGTTTTTGTTTTCAATAAGTCTATCTATGTTATGCTCATTCTCGATTTTATTTAAAGTGCAAGTAGAATAAATTATATTACCGCCAGGTTTGAGCATTCTTATTGCGCTATTTAAAATTTCATATTGCCTTAAAGCACATGCATTAACATTTTCTATTGTCCAATTCTGAATAGTATCAGGATATTTTCTAAACATTCCCTCACCTGAACAAGGAGCATCTACTAAAATCAAATCAAAATATTCATTAAAATATTTCTCTAATTGTTTTGGATGCATACTAACCACAACGGAATTTTGTATCCCTAGTCTTTTTATATTTTCGTATAGAATTTGCGCTCTCCCTCTATTTATCTCATTACAAACGAGTAAGCCTGAGTTCTTCATATTTACTGCAATTTGTGTGGATTTGCTTCCAGGAGCAGCACATAAATCAAGAATTTTAGCATCAAAGGTTGGATCTAATGCTTTTACTGGTGCCATCGCACTTGGTTCTTGTATATAAAAAGCACCAAGTTCGTGATATATTAAGTTACCCCAGTTTATCTCATTATCTATATAATAAGCATTCTCTATGGTTAGTTTTTTATTGCTATTAAAAATTTGATTTGAACAATCTTTTTTTAATGTGTTTATTCTAGCACATTTATAATTTTCTTGTGTTATACATTCTATATATTTATTAAATGTATCTTCACTATAGTTTTCTTTTATATACCGAAAATATGGTAATGTTAAATCAATCACTTTTTATTCTTTTTTCCAAACCAGACATAATATGGTCGCCATCTTGCAATATAAAGCAACCAGTCGACAACAACTCCTATAATAATCAGAATAAAAGCCATGATTTTCCAATGCAAAACAATAAAGTTAAAAAAGGAGAAGGAATCAGAATTACTAAAAAAATCCCATATTGCATTAAGTGCCTTTTTAATCCAAACCAAAAATAAAGATAAAAATACTTTAGAAAAACCACTCATATTACTTTTCCTCAATCACTAGTTTAATTTTATTGGGAACATAATCGTTTTTAAAATTATTTGATAAAACCATACTATTACTTAATTCTATTTTTGGTTCTATATAATAAATCCCAACTTTCAAATTTGAAACATCGTTATACGCTGTAATATTTGATTCTTTTATACTGTTTAAAATGTTTATTTGTTCATTAATTGTAACATCTATTGTTTTAGACTCTAAGTTATAGGATAAATTGTCTTTTTTGCCAATTAAATTAATAGGTATATTTTTATAGATTTTTTCTTTTATTACTGGTTCAATATCAATATCCACCATTACAGAGCGTGCACTAGCATATACAACTTCATTTGGAATATTTAGCTTAATATTTTTTATTAAACTATTTCGCCTATTACTTACATCGATATTCTCGTCCGCATAGAGATTTTCCATATTATCAAGTAGTTCAGAATTTCCTGCTAAAAATATTATTGAAGGATTCATCTTAATACTTTTAATATAATAGCCTTCTTGTACTTCACCATGAATTAAACTGTTTGCAGCAACATTATATGTTTTCATTTTATATTGATGTTGCGTTACAAGAATATTTTTTATGCTTATTGAGTCACTTGTTACCTCAATAAGTTTATCTTTTATTTCATTTCCAGATTGATCTACCAATTTGAAATGAGAAGACGTCTTAATGACCCCCTCTTTTTTCGGATATTTAGCAACATCAACAACAACTATTGCTTTAGCAACATTTTTAACAGAATTGGCAGGCCCACTAACGCGAATAGTCATTGGATCTAAATACGGATCTGTACAGTAAAAGCCGTCATTAAATTCTCCCTTTTTTTCATATTGAACAGGAATTCGATACTGTGTTAAATATGTATCTACATTTAATTCTACTGAAGAAGGAGTAATGTTAGTAACTTCACCATAAGTCAAACTCGAGCTTGTAGTTACAGGAATTTTAACAGTTCCAGGTTCTTTTATTCCAGATAAATCTATTTTTGGCAAGTAATGTGAGTATTTTGCATTTTGATATTGCATTTGAGGAACGTTTGCAGAAAAACTAGCAATTAATGGCTTTTTATTTAAATCAGTTGTAACAATTAACCCATTTCGTCTCAATGTATCTGAACCTGTAACTGTCAAATATACATTGTCAAATTTCTTCTCTCTGATAATGTTTGGAGCTTGGGAAACTAATCCTGCCCAAACAACAAGTGCAATAATAAAAGATAATATTTTATAGCCAAAGTTCTTTACTAAAACAGATTTAATTACTTTTAAAAAAATTTGGAAATTATTCTTTTTACTTGTTTCTTCTAAATTACTCATCTTTATTTTTCCTTGTGGAATTTCTGCTAAATAGTTTTTTTAATGTATTTACTTCTTTATAAGAATATAGATCTCTTAATTTTGTCTGTAATAGTTCTCTATCTAGATGACGTTCAAGTTTTCCTTTTTCAGCAATTGAAATTACTCCAGTTTCTTCTGAAACAATTAAAGCTATTGCATCACTTTGCTCAGATATTCCAATTGCTGCTCTATGTCTTGTCCCAAGTTCTTTATTAATCTTGTCACTTTGGGTTAGAGTTAAAATACAAGAAGCAGCAAGTATTTTATCTCCACGAATAATAACAGCACCATCGTGTAATGGAGTATTAGGTTCAAAAATATTTTCAATTAGTCCTGATGATATTTCTGCATTAAGGTATGTTCCAGTTTTTGCAACATCATTCATTGTCATTTTTTGTTCAAATACAATAAGAGCTCCAACCCTTCGCTTAGATAAATTGATACAGCAATCTACTATACTATCGACAATATAACTATCAGAATCATCTTTTTGTAGTCTTGCACTATCTTTGAAAGCTACAAGGCCAAGTTGCTCAATTACTTTTCTTATTTCTGAACTAAATAAAATGACCATTACTAATACACCATTATTCAGAACACCACGAAGCATCCAGTTTAATGATTTAAGACCAAACAAATTACTCAAAAAAGTAAAGACAACGATAAAAGATATGCCAGCTAATAGGGTCACAGCACGCGATTCTTTAATAATAAGAATAATGTTATATATAATAAATGCAACAAGTAAAATGTCAATGAAATCAATAATAGACAATGTATTAAATATATTCCATATAGCATTTTCAAAAATTGTCTGTAAATTTCCCATTATTGCTCCTACAATGCATTTTTAAAATCTGAAGCAGCAGACAACATATTATCTGCATGTTCCAGTGCGGTATTCTCATTATTTTTTACTAATCCTAACAACCTAGCTATCTCATTTCGTCTATTGATATTGTTTAGTAATTCTATGTTGGTAACAGTTCTAGTATCTTTATCAGATTTACTCACAAAAAAATGTAAATCTGCCATACAGGCAATTTGTGCCAAATGACTTACTGCAAACACTTGCCTAAACTTAGAAATATAAGCAATTTTTTCAGCAACAATTTGAGCTGCTCTACCACTAATGCCAGTATCTACTTCATCAAAAATCAGGCAAGGAATTTTATTCTTATCTGCTTCAATTGTTTTTATAGCCAACATTATTCTAGAAAGTTCTCCTCCTGAAGCAGCATCAGCAATGGGTTTTAACGGCTCTCCTTTATTTGATGAAAATGTAAAAATAACAGTATCGTTACCGTTGCTTTGTGGCTTTAGTTTCTTGTCCTCTAAAACTTCAATTTTAAATATTGCATCAGCCATACCTAAACTATGAAGTTGATCACATATCTTCTTTCCAAATTTTATAGCAATTGCTTTTCTTGATAATGATAATTCTTGAGAAGCTTCTCTATAAGAATTAAGACTCTCTTTATAATTTTTTTCAGCAACGCTTATATTCTCATCAAGAGAAGTATATTTATCCATTTTGGCTTGTAAGTCTTTATGTTTTTTATGTATTTCCTCGTAGCTAGAACCATATTTTCTCTTTAGTCTTTTTATAAGTTCTATTCTTTCAGAAATTTCAACTTCTTCGGTTTCATCAAAGTTAAGATTATCTCGATAATCTCTAATTTCAAACAAATTGTTTTCAATCTCATAATAGGATGAATTCAAACTATTATAGATACGCTCATAATTCTTATTTAAATCTTTTATGTTTTGAAACTCATCAACGCAATCTTTCAATTTTTGTAAAACTGAATCACTATCTGCAAAGCCATATAAATTATAATATGATGTTTTTAAAGCATTTCTTATCTTTAAAGAATCCTGCAAAGATAATCGTCTATTATATAATTCATCTTCTTCGCCATCTCTTATCTTTGCATTATCAAGCTCCTCTAATTCCTTATAAACCTTATCATAAAGTAGTTCTTTTTCTTTACTAATATTTATAAGTTTTTTTAGTTTTACACTTGCCTCATACCATTCAGAATATTTTTGATTAACATCCTGTAGCTTAACAAAATGATCACTGCCTCCAAAATTATCAATCACCTTGAGTTGTCTTCCTTCTTCAAGCAAAACAATACTAGAATGTTGTCCAAGAATATCGATGACATTATCCATGAGCTCTTTGAGTATGTGCAAAGGAACAGGTTCCCCACATATTCTGCAAAGATTTCTACCACTCGTGCTTATTTTTCTATAAACATTAATGATGTTTCCTTCATAAGAAATCATCTCTCTATCAAGAATTGCCTTTACTTCTGGTAAGTTATTGATAGACACTGTGGCTTCCACAAGTGCAAAGTCACAAGACGATCTAATCAGAGACTTGTCTGCTCTTCCACCAACAATTAAATTTAATGCATCAACAATAATTGATTTTCCAGCTCCCGTTTCACCAGTTAACACATGAAAACCATTACCAAAATCTATTTGCATTTTATCAATAAGAGCTATATTTTTAATCTTAAGAGAAAGAAGCATTACGATGTTACTCCAAATACATTATACAAGATTATTATAAGTATTTGCTTGTGTATTTGCAAGGCTATTGTTGCTTAAGATGATTTAACTTTTCAATTACTTGTGGAACTTCTTCTTCATTTCTGATTACTAATACTATTGTGTTGTCACCAGCAACAGTACCTAGTATTTCTGGCCAATGCATGCTATCTACTGCTTCGCTTGCAACCTTAGCACTTCCAAATATTGTTTTTAAAACAATAATATTATTGGATGAGTCAATTGATAATACTGATTCAGCAAATATTCTAATCAATTTATCTGAAAGGGCATAATTATCGTTTTCACTAGTTGCATATTTATATTTACCGTTTTTCGTCATAGACTTAATAAGTCTAAGACTTTTAATATCTCTTGAAATAGTAGCTTGGGTAACATTAACATTAAGCTTTCTTAGTTCCTCAGCAAGTTCATCTTGTGTTTCAATATCTTTTTCTTTAATTAAGTTTAAAATCAATGTTTGTCTGTTGTTTCTCATAATTACTTCCATTCTGATAACTTATTTTTAACTTTATCAAAAAAATTATTATTTTTAAATCTTATTAATTTCAAATATTTATTAGTATTTGATACTGTTACATTATCTCCAGATGCAATACTCTCTTTAATACTTCCATCTATTATTAACTGACAATTCTTTGAAACAACACTACTTATGCTGATAGTTAAGTCTTGTTCATTAGATACACAGATTGATCTATGCATAAGAGAATGAGCACAAATTGGAGTAATAATAAGACAATTAACATCAGGACTAACTATAGGACCTCCAGCAGATAATGAGTATGCAGTTGACCCTGTTGGCGTCGAAATTATAATACCATCCGATACACAGCTTGTTATAAGTCCATCAGAATTATGTACGGAAATATTAATTAACTTAGAAAAACCGCCTCTATATATTACAACATCATTTAAAGCATACTCACAAGCATTTTTATACTGAACTTTTATTAGTTTTCTATGTTCGATAGAATAATTTTTATTTTTTATTAAACTAGTATAGGATCTAATGTTTTTTAAATCAAATTCAGTAAGAAATCCTAATTTACCAGAATTTATTCCAAGCAGAGCGTTACCATGACCACAGGCTAACTTTGAAGCTCTAAGAAGAGTTCCGTCTCCACCAATTGAAATAATAATATCATCAGAAGAAAGCTTTGAAGAAATATCAACTGATAATTCTTCTTTTAAAAGCTCACATATCCACAATGAAGCGCTTATTTTAAAACCTTCATTAAAAAGGTTCTTATAAATAAAAATTATTTCTTCAGTAATTTTGCTTTTATTACTAAAAGCATAAAGATAAATATTTGTGCTCATTAATACACCCTAAATAATATTAACATATTGTGTATAAAAATTCAATATAAACTTTTATATTTATTATTATACAGTATAAGATAGAATATAGTGCCAAAAAAAATTGAGATTTTATTAAAATTGTGATTTAATATACATGTACTATAAAACAATTTTTGTATTTATAAATAATCAAAAGGAGAATTTAATGAAAAGTAATGTAGACTTAAAAAGAGTTCTTCAGGAAAAGCAAAAACTGCTAGGAAAAGCATCTGAAGAATCCAGTTCGGAAACGAATGAAAACGTTCTAGATAGAATTCCCTTAATACTTGATAGCAACAGTTTTGTTGAGATGTATTCAATGCTATCCGAAGATAATAAAACTTCAGGACTTACAGCAGGTTTTGGTACAGTCAACAATAGACCTGCTTATCTGATTATGCAGAATTCTAAATTAAACAACGGAGCTGTGTCAAATCTTCAAGCAAAAAAGTTTTCAAGCGTTGTTAAATCTGCTATGGAAACTGGAGTTCCAATTATTCTATCTCTTGATAGTGCTGGGGTTGATTTGGAAAATGGCGTATTCGCCATGGATGCGTACTCTGAAATGTATGCTGCGCTTTCTAATGCTAGTGGTATTTGCCCAATAATATGTGTTGTAAATGGAAATTGTTATGGAGGCAATGCCATTTTATCACAGCTTTGCGACTTTGTTATTGCAATTGATAATAAATCTCAAATTTCAATGTTTGGTCCACAAGTAATATGTGCCGCAGAGGGTCCAGACACTAAAATTGAAGATGTAAAAAAATCCATTAATGAAAATAATAAATTGTTTGCATCAGTTGTGTGTGACTCTGAAGAAAACGCATTCAGCGTTGCTAAATTTATACTTTCATTTTTGCCAGACAGCAACTCAGATATTCCAGAATACATAGCTGGAACGGATTTGAATCAATTAACCTCATTAAATGATGGTAGTTCTGCTCAAGAAATACTAGATTCAATTAGCGATAATAATTCTTATATTAAGTTCTACGAGCATATAGACAAGTCACTTTGCACAGCTTTAGCAAGAATTGGTGGCCACTCAGTAATGTTAATTATTTCTGATAATGATGATTCAAACGGAGTTTTAACTCCTAAAGCATTAGAAAAAGCATCTAGGATGATTAGCATAGCTGATAGTTTTAATATCCCTATTATAAGTTTTGTGAATTCTAAAGGATTATCAATTGGTTGTACTAAATCGCAGCAAGAAATTATTAAGTCACAAGCAAATTTGGTTTATAGCTATGCAAGTGCAACTGTTCCAAAGATATCCATAGTTATGGGAAATGCCATTGGGCAAGTATTTGCTTCTTTAGTTAGTAAAAAATTTAATGACATTGTTTACGCTTTACCTGAAGCCGTAATTTCTGCATTATCACCCGAAGTTGCAATTCAGTTGTTATGGCAGGATAAAATAAAAGAAAGTAATTCGGAAATATCAAAATCTAAAGAAGAATTAGCTCAAGAGTATATAGAAAAATGTGCATCATCAATCGTCGCTGCTAAAAACGGACTAGTAGATGACATAGTAGATCCAAAATATATTAGAATGCATATTGTTTATGCTTTAGAAATGTTATTTTCAAAAAACTCTTTAGAATATTCAAAAAAACATGGTAACCTTCCTAAATAAAAGGAGTTAAAAATGAGTATCTTAGAAAGCTTAAGCGTTGTGGTTGTTGGAATACTTGTAGTTTTCCTAGGATTAACCATTTTGATATTTTGTATTCAACTAACTTCTTCTTTTTTCACAAAAAAGAAAGAAAATCAAAATGATGATTCTATTACCACCGATACGGAGATATCATCTGGTTCAATTGAAGAGTCGGAAGAAACCGTTGATGAGGAGATTATTGCAGCAATCACATCAGCAATATCAGTATTTTTAAACGAAACAAATAAAAATGCCTTTGTCGTAAGACACATTAAAAGAATAAGCAAGTAATTTTGGAGGAAAATATGCGTAGATTTCAAGTTAATGTTAACGGAACATCTTATGATGTAACTGTAGAAGAACTGGGTGCAGAAGATTCATCATCCGAAGTAAAATCTTTTGCTCCACAAGTTGTGAATAATAATAAAACCGTATCATCACAAACAAAACCAGTAGAAAAAAATCAAGAATTAAAGAAAGGTGATACAGTTAATGCACCTATGCCTGGTAATATTGTAAATGTCTTGGTTTCTGAAGGTCAGACAGTAAAAAGTGGTCAGGTTCTGGTAGTTTTAGAAGCTATGAAGATGGAAAATGAAATAGTATCTCCAAAAGATGCTAAAGTAGCTCAAATAGTAGTTTCTAAGGGTGCATCAGTAAATACTGGAGATGTTCTAGTCGTACTAGAGTAAATAAGAATGCGAGGAAAAGATGGATAAAGTAATTTCCGCTTTTAATGGTTTGGCAAGAGATAGCGGGATAATGCTCATGATTAATGAGCCAAGATCCTTAATAATGATATTAATTGCCTGTATATTAATTTATTTGGCTATTGCAAAAAAATATGAGCCTTTACTCCTATTACCAATTGCTTTTGGTATGCTTCTTACCAACTTATCTGTTGGTCAAATTATGGGTGGTCCAAAGTATATTTATTTAACTGAGGCAATTCATAACGGTAAAGAAGGTATTGCCGTTACAATGGCTGATGGTAGCATTCTATATCAATATATAGAGTCTACTGGAGGATTGCTATATTATTTATATCAAGGTGTAAAATTAGGAGTTTATCCTCCTCTGATTTTCTTGGGAGTTGGCGCAATGACTGACTTTGGTCCACTCATTGCAAATCCAAAGAGTTTACTTTTAGGTGCTGCTGCGCAAATAGGTATATTTGCTACTTTTGTAGGCGCAATTGCTCTTGGTTTTACTGGTCCCGAGGCATCATCTATTGGAATTATTGGTGGAGCCGATGGTCCTACTGCAATTTATCTTACTGGGAAATTAGCTCCGCATCTTCTCGGTCCTATTGCGGTAGCTGCATACAGCTATATGGCACTTGTGCCAGTAATTCAACCACCTATTATGCGACTTCTTACTACTGAAAAAGAAAGAAGTATTGTAATGGATCAATTAAGGGAAGTTAGCAAGAAAGAAAAAATTGTTTTTCCTGTTGTTGTTACGATCCTAGTTTCATTGCTTTTGCCTTCTGCAACTCCACTCATTGGAATGCTTATGCTTGGTAATTTAATGCGTGAATGTTTGGTTGTTGATAGACTAAGTAAAACTGCACAAAATGAGCTAATGAACATTATAACAATATTTTTAGGCCTTACTGTTGGTGCAACAGCTGATGCACAAACTTTCTTAAGGCTTGAAACAATAAAAATAATTGTTTTAGGTGTTATTGCATTTGGTATTGGTACAGCATTTGGTGTTCTTCTGGGTAAATTAATGAATATCATTTCAGGTGGTAAAATAAACCCACTTATTGGCTCAGCAGGAGTTTCTGCTGTACCTATGGCTGCTAGAGTTTCTCAAGTGGAAGGCCAAAAAGCAAATCCAAGTAACTTCCTATTAATGCATGCTATGGGGCCAAATGTAGCAGGAGTTATTGGTTCTGCTATTGCTGCAGGTGTACTATTAAGCATATTCGGATAAGGAGGAAATAATTATATGCCACATAGAGTAGGTATAACAGATACTATACTAAGAGATGCACATCAATCTCAAGCTGCAACAAGAATGCGCACAAGTGAGATGTTGCCTATTTGTGATAAATTAGATAAAGTCGGATATTATTCATTAGAATGCTGGGGCGGTGCTACTTTTGATGCTTGCCTTAGATTTCTAAACGAAGATCCATGGGAAAGATTAAGAACACTTAGAAAGGCTTTGCCCAACACTAAGCTTCAAATGCTTTTTAGAGGGCAAAACATTTTAGGGTATAGGCATTATTCTGATGATGTTGTTGATTTCTTTGTAAAAAAATCATTAGAAAATGGTATAGATATTATCAGAATATTTGATGCTTTGAACGATCCAAGAAACCTTTCACAAGCAATTAAATCAACAAATAAATATAGCAAAGAGCTTTATAATGGCGAAAAAAAGTGCGAGGTTGCAATAAGTTATACAAAATCTCCACTACATACAGAAGATTATTTTGTTAAGTTCGCCCTGGAATATGCTGAGCTTGGTGCCGATATTATTTGTATAAAAGATATGGCAAATCTTATTTTGCCATACGAAGCATATTCATTAGTAAAAAGACTAAAAAGCGAGACAGATCTCCCTATTGTTCTTCATACCCATAACACTACAGGTACTGGCAGTATGGACTACCTTAAAGCAATTGAGGCTGGTGTAGATGTTATTGACACAGCTATTTCTGCTCTTGGTGGTGGTACATCACAACCACCGACTGAAACAATTGTAGCTGCATTACAAGGTACTGAATATGATACCGGACTTGATTTAAATTTACTGTCCGAAATAGGCGATCATTTCAAAAAAGTAGCAGATAGACTTACAAAAGATGGCTTCAGAGATCCACAAAAAGTTCTTTCTGTTGATGTAAATGCACTAAAATATCAAGTTCCTGGTGGAATGCTTTCAAATCTAATTGGTCAATTAAAGCAACTAAATGCACTTGATAAATATGCTGAAGTTTTGGCTGAAGTACCTAGAGTAAGAAAAGATTTTGGGTATCCCCCACTTGTAACTCCTACAAGTCAAATTGTTGGTACACAAGCAGTTATGAATGTAATTTATGGTGAAAGGTATAAAAACGTTACCAAAGAAAGTAAAGGCTTACTTGCTGGTGAATATGGTAAGCTTCCTGGAAAAATTGATGAGAACTTCAGAAAGAAGATACTTGGTGATACTCCAGTAATAACTCATAGACCAGCTGATGATTTACCACCTGAGCTTGAAAAACTACGTGACGAAGTAAGAGAATATTATACACAGGAAGAAGATATTTTGAGTTATGCATTGTTCCCACAGGTTGCAACTAAATTCTTCCAGTATAGACAAGCAAGAGACTTAGGTATTGATAGGACTTTGCTTAAAGAAGATGAAAAGGTTATGCCTGTTTAGGAGAAAAGATGAATACTTCTATAAAAATTTCAAATGACCTTTATTGGGTAGGTGCAAGTGATAGGCGTTTAGAGCTTTTTGAAAATGCATATCCTATTCCAGAAGGTATTTCATATAATTCGTATCTGGTACTTGATGATAAAAATACTATTATTGATGGTGTTGACTCATCTGTTGTTCCTAGATTCATTGAAAATATTAAGTCTATTCTAGGTGAAAAGAACCTTGATTATGCTATTATAAATCATATGGAACCAGATCATTGTGCTGGATTAATTGAACTTTTGCTT
Source organism: Eubacteriales bacterium (assembly GCA_034180455.1). GTDB lineage: Bacteria > Bacillota > Clostridia > Christensenellales > Aristaeellaceae > JAAZPT01. The sequence goes on along the minus strand of JAXFOG010000033.1, from coordinate 30,194 downwards.
CTTTACCCAAATTTAAAGTTTATTGGAAATGCAAAAACTTATAAATTATTTAAGCAATTTTATCCCGAAGTGAATGATAGTAGCTTTATAACTGTTAAAGAGAAAGATACATTTAGCACTGGTAAACATGAATTTACATTTTACTTTGCACCTATGGTTCATTGGCCTGAAGTAATGAATACTTATTGCAATAGCATGAAAGTTCTTTTTTCAGCTGATGCATTTGGATCATTTGGAGCTTTAAACGGTAACTTATTTCATGATGAAATTGCATATAAAGAGAAATATATTTCCGAAGCAAGAAGATATTATTCGAATATAGTTGGAAAGTATGGATTTCAGACCTTGGCATTATTAAAAAAAGTATCTGATCTTGAAATTAATATGATTTGTCCTTTACATGGTCCAATATGGAGAGAAAATTTAAGTACTATTATTGAGTATTACAAAAAATGGGCTTCATATACGCCAGAAGAACAGACAGCATGTATCGTTTATGGTTCAATTTATGGAAGAACTCAAGAAGCTGCTGATCTATTATCTCAAAAATTATCAGAAAATGGAATTAAAAATCTAAGCGTCTTGGACTGTTCTAAAACACATTTCTCATATATAATTTCAGAAATATTTAGATGTTCAAATGTTATATTGTTGTCTTCAACATATAGCAATGGCTTATTCCCCGCCATGGAATTTCTGTTAAGTGAAATTGTTAGCCATAATATTTGTAATAGAAAACTATCAATAGTTGAAAATGGTAGTTGGGCACCTCAATCTGCTAAATTAATTTCCGAAAAAGTTGATACACTAAAAAATTGGAGCATTATTGATCCTATAATTACTTTGAAATCTAGGGCTGATGAAAATAATTTTAATCAAATTGTTCAGTTGGCAGAGAATATAACCAATTCAATAAACAGTGTTTCAAATTCTTAATTTTAGTTTATATTCTAAATATAAGAACAATAGGAGGCATATTTATATGAAGTTTTATATTTGCGATCACTGCAAAAATATCATTGCATTTGCTCATGCAGCTGGACCATCTGTTTCATGCTGTGGAGAGAAAATGAAAGAATTGGTACCCCACACTCAGGATGTTGGTAATGAAAAACATTTACCTGTTGTAGAAGTAAACGGAAATACCATACATGTTAAAGTTGGGAGCGTAGCTCATCCTATGATGGATGAACACTACATTCATTGGATTGCTCTTGAAACAAAACAAGGCAATCAGAGAAAAGAGCTAAAGCCAGGTGAGACTCCGGAAGCTTGTTTCTCAATCGTTGACGGCGACGAGGTTGTTGCAGCCTATGAATATTGCAATCTTCATGGGCTTTGGAAAACAATTCTGTAATAAATTTATTTTGGAGGAAACTATGGTTTACGTATGTGATGTATGCGGTTATGTTTACGACGAGGACGAGGGCGATCTCGATCACGGTATTGAACCAGGCACAAAATGGGAAGATCTACCTGAAGATTTTGAATGCCCATTATGTGGCGTTGGTAAAGATATGTTCAGCGTTCAAGAATAACAACATTAAAAGCAACAGATTTCTGTTGCTTTTTTTTAAAAGGATAATGCTCTCTTATGTAGAATAAAAATATATAGAGAACAATTAATTATGGAGGTACTAATTATGAATACAAAGATTTTTTCAAAAAGCACTGTAATTACTCCAGGAATAAGCAATAGAATTTTAAAAAAGACTGAAAAGATGTACCGCTATCTAAATCCTGACACTGAAATTAGTGTACATATATCTAAAGATAATGGTAAAAGAAAAAAGGTAGAAATTACGGTTCCTATGAGGGGTACAATTCTTAGAGCAGAATCAATAAGTGATGATAATTTATTCATTGCAATAGATAGTGCTTTATCTAAAATCGAACGACAAATTCATAAGCATAAAGATAAGCTTGGCGATAGAATAAGACAAGAGTCAGTAATGCTAAATGATTATGAGTTTATTGAAGATGTTGATTTTGACGAGAAAAAAGAAATAAAAAGGAGAAAGTTATATCCAGTACGTCCAATGTCTCTGGAAGATGCAATATTACAAATGGAATTACTAGGTCATAGTTTTTATATTTATGTTGATTCTGACACGAATAATACGAACGTACTTTATTTAAGAAAAGATGGCTCATTAGGTCTTCTAGAACCCGAAAATTAATTTATTTAATTATAATAACAACAAAAAAACTCGCTTAAGCGAGTTTTTTTATAATTAGAAGTTCTACTCTTCTGTTTTATCTTGTACAGATGAAACGCGAGGCAATGCACGAGTCACAGCACCACTACGCAGACAACTTGTACAAACATTTGCACGTCTAACACTTCCATTTTTCTCAATACGAACGCTCTGAATGTTTGGAGCCCACTTGCGATTGCTCTTTCTAGCAGAATGGCTCACTTTATGACCAGACATCGTACCTTTATTGCAAATTTCACAAAACTTGCCCATGTCTTATGCCTCCTTGTGTATTATATCCTCTTGGCTTCTTTAATTTTAGCAGCCTTACCCTGCAAATCTCTAATATAATAGAGCTTTGCCCTTCTTACTCTACCTTTGCGAATAACTTCTACTCTATCAACTCTTGGTGAATGTACAGGGAATGTACGCTCAACACCAATGCCATATGATAATCTTCTAACTGTAAAAGTCTCACGAATTCCACCATTACGCTTTGCAATTACTGTTCCTTCAAAAGCCTGCAAACGTTCTCTGGTGCCCTCAACTACCTTAACATATACACAAACTGTATCTCCAACATTAAAGCTTGGTACATCCTTACGCAGTTGTTCATTTTCAATTGAACGGATAATCTCGCTCATCGTGTGGCCTCCTTCCTAATATTCGACGTTCATGTATTTGATACAGCGGACCGCCTGTTAGTCACGGAGAATATTATATCATTAATTTAAATTAATAACAATAGGTAAAGACAAATTTTTTTAAATATTGTATAATAAATAATGATATATTTGAGGTGAAATATGAATAACAATAGCTATACTGCAAGTAATTTACAAGTACTAGAGGGTCTTGATCCTGTAAGATTAAGACCTGGTATGTATATAAACAATACTGGTGTAAGAGGACTTCATCACTTAATCTGGGAAATATTAGATAATTCTATTGACGAAGCTATGGCTGGATATGCTGATGGTATAAAACTCACTATAAATGGTGATGGTTCTGTTACTATTGAAGATAACGGAAGAGGCATTCCAGTAGATTTACATCCTACACTTAAAATTTCCGGCGTTGAAGTTATATATACTCATTTACATGCTGGTGGAAAATTTAATAATGATAATTATACATATTCTGGAGGTTTACATGGAGTTGGTGCTTCCGTAGTCAATGCACTATCAAAATGGCTTACAGTTGATGTATATAGAGACTACGAGCATTACTTTATTAAATTTGAAAGCTATATCGATAATAATGGGAAGATGCAGATAGGCAAATCAAAAGAGGGGCTCGTTAATGTTGGTAAAACAAGAAAAAGAGGAACAAAAGTTACTTTTTTGCCAGATGCCGATGTATTTGATACAACTATTTTTAATATTGAAACAATCAATAGACGTTTACACGACCTATCATTTTTGATTGATAATATAAGACTTTCACTTGTTGATTTACGGCCAATTGGAGCCCCAGGTACAAATGAAAATATACGAGATATAATTTACCATCAAAAGAACGGGATAAAGGATTTAATGTCATATCTTACAAGAGATAAAGAAACAAAATTGAATTCACCTATATACTTTGAAGCTGAACAAAATGATCTAAAAATCAAAGCTTGTCTACAATATTCAGAGGATTACAGTGAGGAATTTTATTCCTATGCAAACAACATTCCTACCCCAGATGGAGGAACCCATGAGATAGCATTTAAGACTGCGTACACAAAAGTGATTAATGAGTTCGCAAAGAAAAATAATTTTATTAAAGATAAAGATAAGATCATTGGAGAAGATATAAGAGAGGGACTAGTCGCTGTATTAAGTATTCTGCTTAAAAACCCTCAATTTGAAGGTCAAGTTAAGGGCAAATTAATAAATACCGAAATACGATCTACTGTTGAGAATATAGTTTACGACAAATTATCTTTATTTTTTGAGAATCTAGGCAATGCAGAAACATTAAGCAAAATTGTTGAAAAATCAATAAAAGCATCTCGTATTAGAGAAAAACTTAGAAAAACAAAAATGCTTATACGTGCACAAAGCGAGTTAGATGTCACACCTCTAGTAGGTAAATTATCCTCTTGTACAGGGAGAAATCCATCAAAAAATGAACTTTTCATTGTAGAAGGTGACTCCGCAGGCGGTAGTGCAAAACAAGGTCGAGACAGACATTTCCAAGCCATACTTCCTTTAAGAGGTAAGCCTTTAAACATTGAAAAAAAGAAACTCGAAGTTGTGCTTGAAAATAACGAGATAAGATCAATAATAACTGCTCTTGGTACAGGAATAAGAGATGATTTTGATATTGGTCAGTTAAATTATAATAAGGTTGTCATTTTATCTGATGCTGATCAAGATGGAGCTCATATAAGGGCAATTTTACTAACTTTTTTCTATAGATATATGAAAGATTTAATTACAGAGGGTCATGTATATATTGGTACTCCCCCATTATATAAAATTACTAAAGGTGATAAGTTTGAATACATATATGACGATAATGAATTAGCAAAAACCATACCTCTTTATGGAAAAGGGTATAGTTTACAAAGATACAAGGGCCTTGGTGAAATGAATCCTGAACAGCTTTGGGAAACAACTATGGATCCTGCAAAAAGACATTTGATTCAAGTTACAGTTGAAGATGCTGTATATGCAAGCGACATTATCTCTGTACTTATGGGTGATAAAGTTGACCCAAGAAGAGAATATATTCAAAAACATGCTAACTTTAACAGAAATGATAATTTTAAAAATATAGAAGATACAATTGTTGGAGCAAATAAGAAATGAGTAGAAGAAAAAAGACTTCGGATGAGATTATTGAAAAAATAACACAAGTAGCTTTGGAAGATGTAATGCATCGATCAATAATTCCTTATGCTGAGCATGTTATTTTGGATAGGGCTTTACCAAGGGTTGAAGATGGATTAAAGCCAGTACAGCGAAGAATCTTGTATACTATGTATGAGCTCGCAATAACCCCTGACAAACCCCATAGAAAATGTGCAAGAATTGTAGGTGATTGTTTAGGAAAGTACCATCCACATGGTGATACATCGGTATATGATGCACTTACAAGAATGGCCCAGGACTTCTCAATGAGATATCCTCTTGTAGATGGTCATGGTAATTTTGGTTCCATTGATGGGGACAGTCCTGCTGCAATGAGATATACAGAGGCCAGAATGTGCCAACTTACCCAAGAAATGCTTAGTGATATAGAAAAAAATACTGTTCCTTTTGTATTAAACTTTGAAGATGAGCTTCAAGAACCAGATTTACTCCCATCTAGATTTCCAAATTTATTAGTCAACGGCTCAAATGGAATAGCTGTTGGTTTGGCAACCAATATTCCTCCACATAATATTGTTGAATCAATAGACGCAACTATTGCAATGCTAAAAAATCCAGAAATAACAATTGACGAGTTGATGCAATATGTTAAAGGCCCAGATTTTCCAACAGCAGGAATAATTTTAGATAGCGATGAGATAAAGAAAGCTTATTCCACTGGAAAAGGTAAGATAGTAAATCGTGCAAGAGCTCATTTTGAGCCATCTCAAGGAGGAAGGACTCAAATTGTTATTACTGAAATACCTTATCAAGTAAACAAATCAGAAATGCTTGAAGGTATACAAAAACTTACAGAATCAGGTTCTGCTCTTAGCGGAAAAATATACTCCATTAGAGATGAGAGCGATAGAAATGGAATGCGAGCTGTAATAGAAACTAAAAAAGATGTAGATCCAAATCAAGTACTATCTATTCTCTATAAGAAATCAAAAATGGAGAAAAACTTTAATGTAAATATTGTTGCTATTGCAGATGGAAAGCCGAAGCAATTGAATTTAAAGGAAATCATTTTTTATTATATTCAACATCAAAAGAGCATACTTACTAATAGAAGTGAGTATGATCTTGAAAAAGCAAAAGCAAGACTAAATATATTAGATGGTTTTTTAATTGCACTTGAAAATATTGATGAAGTAATAAAGGTAATTCGAGAGTCAAAAAATCCCAAAATAGCCAATGCAAAATTATGTGAAAGATTTGAGTTGAATAAATATCAGGCTCAAGCAATACTTGAAATGAGACTCCAAAGGCTTACCAATTTAGAAGTGATAGCAATTGAAAAAGAACATACTCAGTTATTAAAAGATATCTCCTATTTAAATTCTATATTATCAAGCGAATCTCAACTGACGAAATTACTAATCAAAGAACTTGATGAAATAAAAAATAAAAATGGAGATTCAAGACGAACTAGTATAGAGAAGGATAAATTAGCCGATATTGTAATTGAAGAGGAAAAAGAGCCTGTAATAGAATATATTGTAGACTATACGTCTGATGAAAAACTGCAAAAATATTTAAAAAAAGATTATTCTAATGAAATAAAAATGAGTGATATTAATGAAAGTAACATTGTTAAAGATTCTATTTCATTGAACAGTGATGAAAAGTTACTCATTTTTACAAACTTAGCAAATTGCTATAATATTGATGCAAGTATGTTGCCAACTATAAATAAAAAGAATGATCGTGGATTAATGCTCAATGCAATAATTGATAATTTTGAACATGGTGAAAAAATTATTTCAATAATAAACCCTTCAATATATAATAATTCATCAAGTGTAGTAACAATAACATCATTGGGAATAATAAAAATATCGCCTTTATCAGAATATCTAATCAATAGGTCAAAATTTATTTCTATGAACCTTGGAAAAGATGACATGCTGATAAATGCATTTATATCTAATTCTAGTATAGAGGTGTTAATTACAAGTAAGCACGGAAATGTTTTAAGGTTTAGTATAGATGAAATTAAATCAATTTCAAGAACTAGTAAAGGTGTTTCAGCAATTAAACTTGATAATGGAGATAATCTAATCTCTGGAGAAGCAATTTTATCAAAAGAAAATAATTTACTTCTCATTACAGAAAAAGGATATGCAAAACAGATACCACTGATAGATATTTCACAAAAAGGAAGAAATACTAAAGGATCAAAGTTATTTTCATTCTATAAAAATGAAAGTAATGGCTCAGTTATTGTATTTTCGCGCATTGTTAATAATGACAATTTCTTGTTTATTAAACAGAGTAAAAGTAATCCATGCATAATCAGTAATGATGATATTCCTATTCAGAATAAAAACGGCAAGGGATTACCAATTATAGTTTCTGTGCTTGATGATAATATAACAGAAGTTGAAGGAATATTTAAAAATGAAATTATTGAATAGTTGTTATATCATTGGAGCTGGGGATTTTTCATTTAAAAATTTTCACCCTCATAAAAATGATATGATAATTTGTGCTGATGGTGGCTATGATAAAATTGACACAAAGAAATATAATGTTTCGTATGTTATCGGTGATAATGACTCAATCAGTATACCTCAAACCTTAATTCCCAATATATTATATAAATCTGAGAAAGACGAAACAGATATGGACCTAGCTGTAAGAAAAGCTATAGATCTTGGTTTTGAAAAAATTAAAATATTCGGAGGGTATGGAGATAGACCAGATCATTTTTTAGCAAATATCCAACTGATGGCAAGATATTCAAAACAAAAAATAAACATTGTTTTGTATGCAGATAATTTTATTGCAGTTTGTTTAAATAATCAGAAAATTCACTTTAAAAAAACTGATAAAGACAAAACAATATCTATATTCTCGTTAGACAATACGACTGATGATGTATGCATTAAAGGATTAAAGTACGAGATAAAAAATGCAAATTTAACTAATGATTTTGCCCTTGGTGTAAGTAATCAATCTATTGGAACAGAAGCCATTATACAATCTGGAAAAGGAATGATTTTAATTATTTCTTATGATGAGATTGCTAATAATAATTATGAAATACTTGATATTCAATAAAATTTATAAATTATTTAATGCATTGACCAAGTAGTCAATATCTTTAAACGTATTGTATTTTGAAAAACTTATTCTAATGCTTTCAGCGGCTTTTATGTCGCTGTTTTTTATTTTACTAACTGTTCCATGCTTTTCTATTATTCCACTAGAACAAGCTGATCCAGCAGAAACACATATTCCCATCATATCCAATCTACTTAGTACAGCATCATTTCTTTTGCCATTAAGCCTAATATTTACAATGTTTGAAACACTATTATTTAAATCTGAATTTAATTCAAAAAGAATTTTTATATTTGATATTTTATCCAAAAAATAGGATCTTAATTTTGTTAAATACTCTGAATTGCTTTCTTGATCTTTAACTGCAATCTCAATAGCCTTTGAAATAGCAACAATCCCCGGAACATTTTCAGTGCCAGAAATTAGATTTCGCTCTTGTCCTCCTCCGTAAATAAATGGATCATATTTTATATTTTCATTTAAAATTAGACATGCTATTCCCTTTGGTCCATAAATTTTATGTGAACTTATGCACATTGCGTCTAACCCAAAGGATTTAAAATCTATATTACAATGCCCGATTGATTGCACAGTATCAGAATAAAACATACTTCCATTATTATGTGATAATCTACAAAGTGTTTGAATGTCTTGAACGCTTCCTATTTCATTATTAACATGCATAATTGCCACTACACATGTATCGTTTCTAAGTTTTGCTTGCAACTCTTTTTCTGTAACAATTCCATTATCGTTTGCTTCAGCGTAGTCAATTTTATACCCATATTTTCTATATTTTTCTACTGTGTTAAGCACTGATGGATGTTCAATGTTTGAACATAATATGTGATTGCCTTTTGACTTATTTGCATTGATAAGTATTTCTAAGGCTATGTTATTACATTCGCTTGCACTGGCTGCAAAAAAAACTTCATTTTTTTCACAGTTAATTGAATTTGATATATTGTTTCGTGCAGCATTAATTGCATTCTTTGCCTCACGACCTGTAGAATGCAATGCACTGGGATTTCCATAATATATTTTAAAATATGGCAACATCACATTTAAAATATTTTCATCAATAGCCGTAGTCGCAGCATTATCAAAATAAATCATATATACTCCTAATTAAAAAGTGTTTCATAATGTTTTCCGTTATTTATCTCAAGAAGAGCAAATTGAATATTCGTACTGCAAGATCCAGGATTGATAAATGTTATATTATCCAATTCTTTAATTGTCTCAATATGAGTATGACCAAAAAGTACAATTTTAGCAGATTCCATTTTGGCTTTTTTACTAATTTTTTCTAACCCAAACTTTACTGAAAATTTATGTCCATGTGTAATAAGAATTTTAGTGTTTCCGTCTTTTAATATTAATTCATTTTTTTCATTAGAATTAATATCACAGTTGCCTTTGACCATTATGAATTCATTTTCACGCAAAATTCCCTCGTCAATAAGAGAAATAAAGTCTTGTATGCCATCACCAAGATAAACAAATTTATCTATATTCCATGAGTTTTTTGCATATTCTATAATTTTTTTTACATTGTTTTTATTCCCATGAGAATCAGACATTATAACATACAACATTTTATATAGTCTCCAAATATTCGCCTAATTTTTTTATTGCAATTCCCCTATGACTTACTTTGTTTTTTTCTTCTGGAGTAAGACTAGCAAACGGCCTTCCATCTTCATAGGCAAAAATAGGATCGTATCCGAATCCATTTTTACCAGTTTCCGATTCTAAAACATATCCATTACATATACCAACAAATGTTTTAGTTTTTTCTCCAGGAATTACTAAGCTTATACAGCATGTAAAATGAGCAGATCTATCCTTAGCTTCTGACATTTGTTTCAGTATGAGCATATTTTTTTCTTTACTACTAAGTTTTCCTCCCCCATATCTAGCAGATTTTATTCCGGGTTTCCCTCCTAAATATTCTATTGACAATCCACTGTCATCAGCAATGGTAATAATGTTATATTTTTTTGAAATTAGTTCTGATTTTATTATAGAATTTTCTTGAAATGTATTCCCATTTTCTATAATTTCATCATTAAAGCCTAAAAAATCCAAGCCAAATAAATTATATTTATCTTCAAGCATTGTACTTATTTCAAAAATTTTGTTTTTGTTTGTACTGGCAACAATAAGATTCAATTTTGGTAGATACTTAACTCCTGCCTTTTTTAATGCATCTCTTTGAATATTCATAAGTCTTAATATAGCAATACGAGACTGCAGAATAATTTCATTTAATTTTTCCAAAGAAAAATTAGTTTTTTCTCCTGTTCCTTGAATCTCTATAAGATTACCGTCTCCACACATAACAACATTAAAGTCAACATCTGCATTCGAATCCTCATCGTAGCATAAGTCAACTAAAAGCTCAGAGTTTACAATTCCTGTACTTATAGCGGCAACTTGATGTTTTATAGGGTTGTGATCGATAACACCTTGATTTATTAATTTTTCAACAGCTAAATGTAGTGCAACATATGCTCCAGTAATAGATGCAGTACGCGTTCCCCCATCTGCTTGAATCACATCACAATCAATTAAAAATGTAATTCCTTCTATACTATCTAAATCAATGCACTCTCTTAAGCTTCTTCCAATAAGTCTCTGTATTTCAATACCTCTGCTGTCTTGTTTTAAGCCATTTCTTTTTTTTCTTGTCCCGGTAGAAGCTGGCAACATTGAATACTCAGCTGTAAGCCAGGATAGATTTTTTTCTTCTCTAAATGGTGGTACACTATGATCAATAGAGCATGTACAAATAACCTTGGTTTTACCAGTAGAAATTAAACAACTTGCAAATGCATTTTCTATATAATTACATTCAATTTTACATTCTCTATTCATTAATGGATTTCTCTGCATTAAATTCACCTCACTTTATATGTTAACAATTTTATTTATAATATTCAATGATTTATTTGACATTAAATAATTTATATGCTAATATTCATTAGGTTATTTGCTGATATAGCTCAGTAGGTAGAGCACTTCCTTGGTAAGGAAGAGGTCATGGGTTCAAATCCCATTATCAGCTCCATTATAAAATGCTTTAAAACAAAGGTTTTTAAGCATTTTTCTTTTTATTGTTCCTTTATATAATAGCTGATATTTTATTATATAGAAGGTTAAAAGATTTTAATTATATGCCAAGGAATTTTAAACTAAATTATTTATACTATTATTTAATATATTTTCTATGATATAATTATATGATGATTATTATAAGGAGCAATTATGAAAATCTTAATTCTGACTAATCATGCACCCAGCCTATATAATTTTAGAAAAGAGTTTATTAATAAACTTCTTGAAAAAAATGAAATTATTGTTTCAATGCCAGAAGATCAATATTTTGATTATTTTGAAAATATTGGCTGTAAAATGATAAAAACAAAGCTTTCAAGAAGGAGCCTAAACCCTTTAAAAGATATTCAGTTAATTTTCCATTATTATAAAATAATTAAGGCCACTAATCCAGATCTAATAATAACATATACTATAAAGCCAAATATTTATGGAGGAGTATGTGCAAGACTTCTTAAAGTTAGATATGCATCAAATATTCCCGGTCTTGGAAGTACATTTTATAATACTTTTCTAAAAGCATTAGTAATAAGAATGTATAGATTTGCATTAAAACAATCAGAAGTTGTATTTTTTGAAAACATCGAAAATAAAGATTTTTTTATCAATAATAAAATAATTAAATCAAATCAAAGCGTACTTCTAAATGGTGCTGGTGTAAATCTATCTGATTACTCTCCACTCCCATATCCTCAAGAAAAAAAGACAAATTTTCTTTTTATTGCTAGAATTATGAAAGAAAAAGGTATTAACGAGCTAATTGAAGCTGCTAAAATGTTAAACAAAAATGGATATGTATTTGAATTAAATATTCTAGGAGAGTTTGAAGAAAACTATATAAATAAATTTAATGAGTTATCTCAGAACAATTGGTTTAAATACCACGGATATCAAAAAAACATTATTCCATATATAAGAGACTGTCATTGTTTTATACTGCCATCATGGCATGAAGGTATGGCAAACACAAATCTTGAATCTGCCGCGTGTGCAAGGCCTATAATCACCAGTAATATTCATGGCTGCAAAGAAGCAGTAATCGATGGAGTAACTGGTTATTTATGTGAGAAACAAAACTTTAATAATCTATATGAAGTTATGAAAAAATTTATTGAATTGCCATTAGCTGAAAAGCAAGAAATGGGTATTGAGTCAAGAAATCATATTGAGAAAAAATTTGATAAGAATATAGTTGTAAAGAATACTTTAGAAGCATTAAAAATGTAGCCTTTCGGCTACATTTTTAATATTATTCTTCTTCTTCCTCAAGCACTGCTGCGTCGATTATCTTTTGGGCTTCATTTTGAGGAACTTCTTCATATCTTTCAAACTTCATTGAGAAGGAACCTCTCGCTTGTGTCATAGAACGCAAGTCAGTTGCATATTGTGACATTTCTGCTAATGGGACTTCAGCTATAAGTTCTTGCTTGTTATGAAGCTGATTCATTCCCATTATTCTTCCACGTCTCTTATTTAAATCACCCATTACATCGCCTGTATAATCATTAGGTACTAGGATAGTTACAGACATTACTGGCTCTAAAATTACAGGAGAAGCATCTTTACAGCCTTTCTTATATGCAATGCGCGCTGCAGTTTTAAAGGCCATTTCTGAAGAGTCAACTGGATGATATGATCCATCATAAAGTTTAGCCTTTAATCCATACATTGGATAACCAGCAAGAACACCATGCTTAATATTTTCTCTTAATCCCTTTTCAACTGATGGAATAAAATTACGAGGAACAGCTCCACCTACAACAGCATCTTCAAATTCAAGATCAATTGACCTATCCTCAAGAGGAGAAAACTCAATCCAAACATCACCAAACTGACCATGACCACCAGACTGCTTTTTATGTCTTCCTTGGCATGAAACAGTTTTTCTAATAGACTCTCTATATGGAATCTTTGGCTCAGTAAAGTTTGCATCTACGCCAAACTTATCCTTAAGTCTTTGTTTTATAACATCAAGGTGCATTGATCCTTGTCCAGATATGATAGTTTCAGTTGTCTCAGTATTCTTTTCGATATTTATTGTTTTATCTTCGTCTGCAAGCTTGTAAAGACCACCAAAAACTTTATCTTCATCACCTTGCTTTGTTGTATATACAGCTCTACTATAACATGGTTCAGGAAATATCAATTCAGGATACTTAATTATATTGCCTTCTTCACACAATGTATCACCAGTACCTGAAAACTGCAGCTTTGAAAATGCACCAATATCTCCAGCATAAAGCTCTTGAACGTTTTTTTGCTTTTTACCAAGCAATGTGAATATGCTTGTAATCTTTTCACTCTTTCCAACATTTGCATTATAAAGAGTAGTATTTCCAGTAACTTTTCCAGACATAACTTTAAAGAGTGAAAGCTTTCCAACAAATGGGTCTGCAATTGTTTTAAAAATAAATACAGATGTTGGTGCATCAGGATCACATTTACGTGAAGTCGGCTCTCCTTTTTCGTTAACGCCTTCAAATTCTTTACCAGCAGAAGATGGCATGTATTTTACTAAAATATCAAGAAGTGTCTGCAGTCCTACTCCAGTAATTGCTGAGCATGGGACTACAGGTACTATTGTTCCATCCAACATACCGTGTTTTATGCCATTAGTAATTTCCTCACCTGATAGCTCGCCTTCTTCAAAATATTTTTCCATTAAATCTTCTGAAGTACTTGCAACAGCTTCGGTAATTTCCTCTTTAATAGCATTCATACGTTCTTGCATATCAATTGGGAATTCAATTTCTTCGCGTTTTTTCCCATTAACTTTATATGCTTTATTATGTAGAAGATCTACTACCCCACTAAACTCATTTCCAGCACCTATTGGCAAAATAATTGGAACTACGCTTGAACCAAACATTGCACGAAGATCTTCAACACACTTATCGAAATCAGCATGTTCTTTATCCATTTGGTTTACTATAATAATCTTACCGTTATTTTCAGCTGCTTCCCAAGCTTTTTCTGTACCAACTTCTATACCGTTAGGAGCACTCATTACGATTGCAGCAGTTGTGCAAACTCTTAACGCACCAACAGACTCTCCTACAAAGTCAAAATAGCCGGGAACATCAATAATATTGATTTTATTTTGTTTCCATTCAACTGGAGCTATTGCTGCACTAATAGATATTTTACGTTTAATTTCTTCCGGCTCATAATCGGATACTGTCGTTCCGTCTTCAATCTTGCCTTGACGATCTAAAGCATTTGAAACAAAAAGTAAACTTTCAGCTAAGGTTGTTTTTCCATTGCCACCATGGCCAAGGAATGCTACATTCCTAATTGTGGCGGTCTTATAGTCTGCCATAAATATCCTCCTATATTGTACAAAAACTTCACAATGTTTGTGTCGTTTTTTATAAACTATGGGTATTCTATCATTTATTTGATAAAAAATAAAGTCTTTTAGTAAAAAAAGTACAAATTGAAGATCAACCTTTGTGGTAAATAAATTAACTTAAATGTTTACTTAACAATACAACTTTGCCAATATTTTTCAATACTCTTATAGCTTATAGCAACAACAAGTGCGCTAATGATAAATTCTGGCAGCATATAAGCACCATTGTAACCAAAAGAAAATGTAAATGCTTCCCAGCCAACATTTTGATAAATGCTTCCCCATACAATCCAACCCGAAAATGTATGACAAGCAAATCTAAAGAAATATGTAATAAAAATACTGATAATTATTGATATACGCTTATTGCTAGATATATTTTTAAATAAAGAAGACATACCAATCCCTGTAAATGGTAAAATGTAGTCAAATAATAAAATTCCTACCCAAACTATAAATGTAGGAGCGTATCCAAAGTTTTGAGCTCCTAGAAGCGCTTGAATCAGTGAATATACGAACGCAGAAAATGCGCCCCATTTTACTCCATAACGGTATGATATTAGTACCAATGGAAGAGTAGATGCAAGAGTAATGCTTCCACCCTTTACCCAAAATGATTCAAACTTAATAAAGCTTAAAACTGTTCCGATTGCAATTAAAATTGCACTCTCTGCTAATCTCTTTGTCTTATCCATGTTTTCCTCCAATAAAAATTACGCTGAACGATAGTGCCAGCGCAATAAAAAACTTCCTACGCCAGCATTATCTGGATCAGGTTAAGGGTTCAAGCAAAAACTTGTCTCAGCAATTAAGCACCCCTGATACATATACAATACCATCATAAAACTGATTAGTCAATAAACTTTGCAAATAAATTTTAATTTTGATAAAATTCAATTGAGGTGTTAACTTGAAAAAAATATTATTAATTGGACTATCATTTTTTGCTGATAGAATAGTAAAATACATCGCTTTGTTAAATAAAGAAACTATTATAAATGAATTTGTCGTAATTCCTCATGTATTTTCATTAAAATATGTAGAAAATTATGGTATTTCTTTTGGATTATTCAAAAATAATATTCTACTTACTGTCATTGTCCCAATAGTGTTAATTATATTTTTATATGGTATTTTTAGAAAAATCAATAATAAACATTTTAATCTAGCTTTCATGGTTATTATCGGATCTTTCTTGGGAAATCTTTTTGATAGAGTTTTTATAGGATACGTTATAGATATGATATTTTTTCCACTTATCCCTTTTTTTGTTTGTAATTTATCCGATATTATGATTTTTGTATCTAGCTTATTTGTTGCATTTAAACTTATATTAAGGGATGAATTAGTATGAAATATACTGAACAAAATTTAAAAAGTTCATATGAATCTAGAGTGGATATAGTATGTAGCAGTGAACTAAATATGAGCCGCTCGTTCATAAATAAGCTTATTAAAAATGGAAATCTATATATAGATAAACAGCAAATAAAAAAGCCATCTTTTATTGTCACCCCTAATAATAATATAACATTACTTATACCCTCAAAAGAAGACGATACAATTTTACCCGAAGATTTAAAGATCAATGTCATTTATGAAGATGAAAACATATTAGCTGTTAACAAAGAATGTGGCATGGTCGTTCATCCAGCTAATCACTTAAAAAGTGGTACGCTTGTAAATGCTCTTTTATATCATGAACAAAATCTCTCATCAATAAACGGTGAAGAAAGACCTGGAATAGTTCACAGGCTAGATAAAGATACCTCTGGGATAATAATCGTTGCAAAAAACAATTCTTCTCATTTGAGTATGGCAAGATTAATAAAAGAACACATGGTTAAAAAATATTATATTGCTTTGGTTTATGGTGTATTAAAAGATGATGAAGGAAAAGTTATTTTTCCAATAGCTAGAGATAAGAGGAACCGTAAAAAAATGGCAGTGGATCCTGATGGAAGATACGCTGAGACTCATTGGCTTAAAATTGCTGAAAGCAAAAATACTACGCTACTATTAATTCGAATAATCACTGGTCGAACTCATCAGATAAGAGTGCATATGCAATATATCAATCATCCTATAGTTGGTGATAAAGTTTATGGGCATAAAAAATCTGATACCCGACTAATGCTACATGCATACAGAATGATATTCAGCCATCCTATTGCAAATAAAGAAATGGATTTAATAGCGAGTGTTCCCAATGATTTCGTATGTGGTATAATCAAGTACGGATATTCATATGAAGACATTATAAATGTTTTAAAAAATAATAAATATCTTATTTAGGAGAGAATATGAAAAAAGATGAAAAGATAAATTATGTAATGGAGATAGCAGAAGTCTCCAGGCAGTCAGCTATTAAAGCCTTAGAGCTATATGATTGGGATTTTGTAAAAGCCATTAAAAATCTAAATCAAAACAATAATTTTGAATATGATCTAAATACAAATGAAGTTCAACAAAAAGTTTTAGAAAAACTACTAAAACCATCGCTTGTAGTATACAGGCAGTCAGAAAAGCTTTTTTCAATTCCATTAATATTGGTATTGTTTTTTATATTATTCCTTTCAAAACTAACATTTGTTGTTTTCATTATTTCATTTTTCTTTAATTATAGTTATAGAGTTGAAAATTTCATAGCTAATGATTCGATTAACGATGTATTAAATAACATTAATGATTTCTTTAACGGTATAAAAAATTATTTTTTGGACAGGAGATAGGATGAATAAAAATAGCTTTATACGTATATTAATGGCTATAATAGGTGTTTTATTTTCTGGAATAAGCGTTGGTTTTTTTAAGCTATCAAAATTCGGAACTGACCCATTTCAATGCCTAATGTCTGGTTTATATAATACCTTTAAAATTGATTTTGGATTATTATATGTAATTGTAAATGTTTTACTTTTGATTGTTGTGTTTATTATAGACAAAAAATTCATCGGTCTAGGAACATTGATAAATTTATTTTTAGTAGGATATATTGTTGATTTTTCATACTTGTTTTTGGTGCACCACTTGATTTTTGACAATATGATTGCTAAATGTATTTATATGGCAATAGGATTTATTGGGCTTTGTTTTGGGTCATCTTTGTATTTTACAGCAGACATGGGTGTATCTACATACGATGCAATAGCGCTATATCTTGCAAAAATTGACTTTGCTCCATTTAAATATTGTAGAATTGGTACAGATCTTATATGTGTTGTTACAGGTTTAATACTTGGAGGTATTGCTGGTGTTGGTACAATAATTACTGCATTTTTTATGGGTCCATTAGTACAATATTTTAATAATACTTTTTCTATTCCACTTTTAAACAAGTATTCAAATTAAAAAGGCTCTAGTGAGCCTTTTTAATTTATATTGACTTTTTTAATTATAGTTTGATTGTTTGAGTCAGAATCTGTAAATGATGCTCTAATTTCTATTGTTTTTCCAGAGTCTTCTGGAGCTACGGTATAGGAATATGCATAGCTAACAAGGAATCCATCTATATACCAATCATAAGTTGGATAATATAAACCTGCACCATTTACACTTGGTTGAATAGTATCTCCAACATTATAGCTTTCTTTATCTAGAACAATTGAATAAGTTGCTGGTGGAACTATAGGTTTTGTCGCTTCGTTTATTTTAATTGTTTTATAGACTGATCCTTTATACTGACCTATTCCCTGAACCAATAATTCAATTGATTTATTTTCTGACCCATTTGGAACCTTACAGCTTGAAGTATTGCTAATTGTAACTCCATCATAATTCCAATAGTATTGTACGGTTGCATTCCATGGATATACTTGAGTTACTGAGATTGTATCCCCAGCATTTGCTCTATCAACTACCATTACATCACTAATTTGTTTTGGATCTGTCGATGTGGTATTTCCAATACTTACTGTTTTAATAACTTTGCCACTATAACCAGATGTTCCTTCCGCTTCTAGTACAATAATCTTATTTTGAGCACTTGCAGGTACAATTATACCATTACTATAGCTGATTACAGTATTATCAAGTTTCCATACATAGTTTACTTTGGCTCCAGCTGGGTTTGTGCCAACTACATATAGATCATCTCCAACTTTTGCATTTAATTTGTTAAGTGTTACATCAATTAAGTTATAGTTTTGTGTTTGATTACTTGTTGAAGGATTTTTAGTTAAAAATCTATTCATAATAAAAGCAACTTTTCCACCAACACTAATTCTATCCCATCCGTTTACAAAATTATGAGTAATAACATCAACTTGGGTACCAACACTATAAAATCCTACAATATTTGCATTCATGCTTGGATTATTTCTTACTCTTACACCATACCCATTCTTGCTAGTTACATAAGCAGTATAAGATACTTGGTTGTTTGGTAACGGATTACCTGTTATAGAAATAAACTCATTTTTTATATATCCATATTGTGAACCAATTCGAACGTAATCCCATACTAATCCATGATTAATAACATAAAGTTTCATGCCATATGGATATGAACCAATTACACCATAGTTAAAATTGGGACCACTACGAAGCCTAACATTACCACCATTTGCACTATGAATATATGCGTCATATCCACCAAGTTGCTGAATATTACCTGGATTTAAATTAGTTTTATTTAGGTAATATCTACTCATAAACCCTATTGTTCCATCTTCGTCCTGAATCCTACACCAATCTCCACTAGTACTCAGAACTCTTATAACAGAACCATTTGGATAACTTGCAATTGTTTCGTAATTGTACCCAGGACCGCTACGGAGTCTTAACCAACCCCCAACTACAATGGCATTAATGTTTCTTGAGTTAGATGGTATTTCTGCATACACTATAGCAGTAGTGCACAAAAGCATAATAATTATTGCAATAGAAATTATTTTTTTCATATATTTTCACCTAACCAATCTCGTTATTTAATACCATAAAAGTATTTTTTAAGTATTCAAAGTTCAAGCTATAGTTTTCAAATTCGACCTTATCAAATTCTATGTTAGCAAAGTATACATTGTTATCTGAAAATAAATATGCTTTATATATAAGTGTTTTATCATCTTTAATCTCATATTCTGTTACTAAATTGGTTTCTTCAAATAACTTGGCATATTTATTTCCACTTGCAATCAAACTATCATAAAAGCTTTTTGCAGTCCAATGTTCTTTGTTTTCATATGTTTTTACAAACAAACTCGTTCCAGAGTTATTGTCTGTACTTTTAATACCATCTTCAGTTTCAGATATTCCACTTTCAAATTCAGTAGGTAATTGCATTGAAAATCCAAATTTGGAGTTTATATATTCAAAATAATTATTTTGAAAATACTCTTCGGTTTCATTTTCCATAGACAACTCGCCAGATAAAGAATAATCAGTTATGCTGTATCCATATCTTGAGTTGCTGTTTTTTACTAATCCCAACACGATTCTTTTATCCATCCATTTCAATTGTGGCATATCTTGTATTTTTAACTTATCTATTCTATCTGGAGCAGTATATATACTTGCAACAATTTTAACAGAATTGTCGCCATATTCTTTCATAAACATAATCTTAGATCCAATATAGTCATTACTTGTATTTGACGAAACAGTTTCTGGAATTGTAATGTTTTCAGAAAAACATTCAGCTAATAGTTTCCCCTGCTTTTCTTTGTCGTTCAACAGTATATTGTCATCTAAATATTTTGCAGCATTTGTAATAAAGTTTGAAATAAATTTCGGGTTGAAATCCCCTACGTCTGATTTGTTTTCCGTGGTAGTTTCAGAACTAATAGCAGCATTTGAAACAAGATCTATTAGTTCTCTTGCTGAATCAATAGAATTAATTGTTTCAGCATGACCAATACTAAATAATATTAAAATAAAAGCAAATAAAATTGAAAAGATTTTTTTCATAAGTTTCATACCCCTTTCATAATATATAACGATTCATAATAGCATTTTTATCCATTTTTAATTTATTTTAATTAAGAACTTATCTACCTTAATGAATTTTTACATACATATAATATAAGATATTTTGTTGAAATTCAAATTATGGTATACTATAATTATAACTTTTTAGGGGGAATTAGTTTGGAGCCTATATGGGTTCAATTATTTGTAAGTTTAATATTTTTATTTATTTCATTTGTCTTTTCACTGGCAGATGGTGCTATTATTTCTTTAAAGTCTGAAAATATTGAATCGGAAATACAAAACGGAAATTACAGCTATATATTAATAAGAAAATTATTATCAAAACCAGATCTGTTTAATTATACCGTAAATTTTGCACATTTATTGTGTTTATTAGTTGCCTGTATTATATTCCATAACAATATCATACAGTTATTTGTTAACATAGATAATACATTTTTGAACTCCTTATGCCGTTTTATGATTTTATTTGTCTTCTTTTTCTTGTCGGTTATACTAACAATATATATTCCAAGGCATATAGCTATCAAGCATAATAAAAATTTAATTTCTTTCTTGTCTTTATTTGTATACATGTTTTATATAATTTTACTTCCAATAAGTAATTTAATAAGAATTATTTCTAATGTGTTAGACCATACTTTTAATCTTAGCAAGGAAGAAAACGAGTCCTTTACTGAAGAAGAAATACGAATGATGATGGATATAAGTGCCGAAAAAGGTGCAATTCAGAATGAAGAGAGAGAAATGATTGACAACATATTTGAGTTTAATAATATAACAGCTGAAGATATTATGACTCACAGAACAGATGTTGTTGCAATAGATATAGATGACAATAATGATGATATTATTGAGACTATTAGTTCTTCTGGATTTTCTAGATTTCCTGTATATGATGGGGAAATTGATAATATAATAGGTATATTAAGTTCAAGAAAGTTTCTTTTGAATTTGCATAGTTATCCTCAGAAACCAATAAAAGAAATATTATACAAACCATATATAGTTCCAGTAACAATACAAGCTGATTTATTATTCAAAAAAATGCAAAAATCAAAAAATCATATTGCTCTAACTGTTGATGAATATGGTGGTTTTAATGGTATAGTAACTATGGAAGATTTGCTAGAAGAAATTGTCGGAAATATTTATGATGAAAATGACATACAAATCGAATCAGATATAGTACGATTAAATAAGAATCTTTGGAAAGTAATAGGCTCTGCCGAGCTTGAAGCAATCAATTCAGCTCTTTCAGTTGATATACCATTAAGCGAAGATTATGACACTCTTAATGGATTAGTTATTGATGCACTTTCATATATTCCAGATGACGGAGCAAAGTTTGCTATTGACACAAATGGATTACATATTCAAGTTGTTTCATTTAAAGATAAAAGAATAACAAGTGCATTAATATCAAAAATTAATCACTAATTATTTCAATGCTTCTTTCTTTTGTACTGACTAATTTACAAAAGCTTTTAGTTAAAGAAATCCTTCTTTGCGCTGAGAGTAAATCATTATCATTTTCAAAAATTGCATACACTGCTGATCCACTCCCAGTCATGCTTGCTAATATTGCCTTGTTTTCATAACATTCATCTATAATTAATGAGATTTTATGATTTAAATGCTCTGCGCTTTTCAACAAGCTATTTAATTTAAAAGAGTTAAGTCTATTAATTTTTTTGCTCAAAATGCATTTTAATATCTTATCTGTGTTGTTAATATCATTTTCATGTTTATAGTTTTTAAAAACTTCAGCAGTAGACATAAAAATATTATCAAATATAATTAACATAGAATATTTATTTTTATTTTCAATATTTTGAATTTTTTCACCAATTCCACTTACCCTTGCAAATCCACCTTGAAGCATAAATGGGACATCAGCTCCGATATTTAAAGCCAAATTCATTAACTCTGTATGGCTTAAATAATTTTTGCTCAACTTATTTATTGATAAGAGCACAGCTGCAGCATCAGCGCTTCCCCCACCAAGTCCTGCTCCAATCGGAATATTTTTAGTTAATTTAATATAGTATTTATTTTCGCTTTTTATATACCGATTATATTCATTAATAGCTTTAAAACATAAATTACTATATATATCTTCTACAATTTCTCCATTTACACACAAAACATTTTGTGATGATTTATTTATTTCTAATTCATCATAAATTCCAACTGACTGCATTATCATATCTAAATCATGATAGCCATTTGGAAGTTTGCCCTTAACAAATAAGCTCCAATTAATTTTTGCAAAAGATCTAACTAACATATAAACCTACTATGAACATTATTTTGAAAGAAAAAGAAAAAATTTATAATATATTAAAATCTAATTCAAGTTGTAACAACTTTTTCTTACATTTTAATAAAAATAACGATTATTTATTTGTAAGCAATATTATAAGATTTACAGATAATATTATCAAGATAGAAAAACATTTACAACAAAACAATTTAGATTTTTATATTGAAGACACTTTATTATATATTAATCCTGATTATACCCTATTTAATGATTATACTATAAAATATAAATCCAAAGCGAGTTTTAACTATAACAATTGTTCCTTGAAATTTATACACATATATAGAGTTATAACCGGATTTGATGTTTCTAATTTTATTGATCCATATTTAGGAAATAATATTATAAAGATGAAATATATAAATGAAAAAAAATATTACGACAAAATTATTAAAGACCTAATAGAAAAAAAGAAAAATAAAAACATAATTTCTAGTAATTTATTAAGCATTATAAATTATATTATTTCAAATAAATAAGCGTAAGCATGTTTTGCCTACGCTTATTATAATATAAATCAAGCCTTACCATTTGATCCCATAACATCTACAATCTTATGAGAAACCATATCTTTTAAAGCTGTCCTTGCCTCAGATAGATACTGACGAGGATCAAAATGATCTGGATGCTCTGCAAAATATTTTCTCAAAACACCTGTAAAAGCAAGTCTAAGATCACTATCAACATTTATTTTACAAACTGCCATTGAGGCTGCTTTTCTTAGCATTTCCTCAGGAACACCCTTTGCTCCAGGCATATGGCCTCCATATGTATTTATCATTTCAACATATTCTGGCATTACTGAAGATGCACCATGAAGAACAATTGGGAAACCTGGGAGTCTTCTACTAACTTCTTCAAGTATGTCGAATCTTAATCTTGGTTCTCCCTTAAATTTAAAAGCTCCATGACTTGTACCAATGGCGATTGCTAAACTATCTACGCCAGTACGAGAAACAAACTCCTCTACCTGATCAGGGTCAGTATACATTGCATCTTCAGCATCAACCTTTACGTCATCTTCTACGCCACCCAGTGTACCAAGTTCAGCTTCCACGGTAACATATTTATCTCTAGAGTGAGCATAGTCAGCTACTCTTTTGGCTATTTCAATATTTTGTTCAAATGGTAAGCTACTTCCATCAAACATTACAGATGAAAAGCCGCCATCTATACATTCTTTACACATTTCAAAACTTGGGCCGTGATCTAAATGTACTGCAATAGGAAGATTGGTATCCTCAACTGCTGCTTCAATTAGTTTCATAAGATATACATGTTTTGCATATTTACGAGCACCAGCACTTACTTGTAAAATAACTGGAGAATTTTGTTCTTTTGCAGCTTCTGTAATTCCCTGGATAATTTCCATGTTGTTTACATTAAAAGCACCAATAGCATAGCCTTCCTCATAGGCTCTTTTAAACATTTCTTTTGTATTAACTATAGGCATAAATAACCCCTCCTTCTATAAACAATAAAATTATAACAATTATTTATAAAAATGTACATAGTCGATTAATTTTATTCTTTAATTTTCTTGGATTTTATGTTTAAATTATAATTTGAATAATATTTATTGAGGTAAATATGATAAATATAGTACTTAGTAATTTTGATTTATCCCAAATTGCAAACAGTGGACAATGCTTTAGAATGAATAAATCTAGCGAATCAAGCTATACAGTTATAGCACAAAACCGTGTAATTGAAATTGAAAAATTAGGCAACTCAATGTTTAGGTTCTATTGTGATGAAGATGATTTTTCTAAAATCTGGTATGATTATTTTGATTTAGGTGAAGATTACTCACGTTTTATAAATTCAATAGATAAAAATGACTCTTTTCTTATAAAAGCAGCGGATTATGGTTCTGGCATAAGAATTTTAAAACAAGATCCATGGGAAACTCTTATTACATTTATAATTTCTCAGAGAAAAAACATTCCTGCAATTAAAAAAAGTGTTGAGTTGCTTTCAAAAAATTATGGAACTGAAATAGGAGATAATTTATTTAGTTTTCCTACTCCTGAAAAAATAGCAAGTTTAAATATTGATTTATTAAATCAATGCTCGCTGGGTTACAGATCACCATATGTATTAAAAGCCGCACAAACTATATCCAATGGTGAAATTGATTTACAAACATTATACTCTAATGATGATGAAAAGCTATTTCAAATATTAACTAGCTTTTATGGTGTTGGTAAAAAAGTTGCTAACTGTATAATGCTATTTGCATATCATAGAATTGCTGCATTTCCAATAGATGTATGGATATCCAGAATACTTGAAAAAGAGTATAATAATCTTTTTGATACTACTAAATATAATGGATTTGCTGGAGTTATTCAGCAGTACATGTTCTATTATGCTCAAAATAGCGATGATTATAAAAAAGCAAAGTAATAAAAAACTCTCTTCACTATAGAAAAATTGAAGAGAGTTCTTATATATAATTAACTATTTTTTAATTTTTTAAGTCTGAACGAAAGTTGTTGTAGCGTTTCGCTAAGTGAAACATTAACGGCTACTGCATCGTCTGGTAATTTAAGATCAATAGGTGC
Source organism: Eubacteriales bacterium (assembly GCA_034180455.1). Classification (GTDB taxonomy): domain Bacteria; phylum Bacillota; class Clostridia; order Christensenellales; family Aristaeellaceae; genus JAAZPT01. The sequence continues at coordinate 4,788 of JAXFOG010000033.1, read as the reverse complement.
AAAATTCCAGAAACCTCTAATCCCAAACTTATAGGCCTCTTCACATACTTCTTGTGCTTTTTTTGCTGGGCAACAGAGTATCACAATGCTAATATCATTCTTTTTTATAAATTGTGACATATTTTTCATGTTCAAAATTGGAACATTTGAAATTGATTTGCCTATTTTATCTTCATCTATATCAAAAAGTGCTAATGTTTTAAAACCAGAATCCTTAAAACCCTTATAACCAACAATTGCAGACCCAATGTTTCCTGCTCCGATTATAATCATATTTTGGATTCTATTAACACCGACAACATCCTCAATGTGTTTTTTTAAATCAATTACAGGATATCCATATCCTTGACGACCAATACCACCTAAAATATTTATATCCTGCCTTACTTGTGAGGCAGTTAGCCCCATGATCTTCCCTAGTTCTGTAGATGATATCCTATATACTCCTTGATCTAGAAGCATATCTAGATATCTTAAATATGTTGGCAGTCTTTTTATAACAGCATCTGATACATACATATTATTATTCCCTCTTTATCAATTAGAATGACATTAATGTAACATAAAAAGTTTAATACTTCAAATAATAAATTATTAAAATAAGCATTTATAATTTACTTATAAAATTAAATAAAAATTTCTATGCTAGTATTAATACTATATTATGATAAAATAATGGTCGAGGTGACAGGATTTGAACCTGCGACCTTTTGGTCCCGAACCAAACGCGCTACCAAGCTGCGCTACACCTCGTGGAGCCAATAGAGGGACTCGAACCCTCGACCTACGGTTTACGAAACCGTTGCTCTACCAACTGAGCTATATTGGCATATTCTCGAATTATACATTAAAAAAATTGATTTGTCCATAAATATGGAATAAAAAACTAAGCTTAATCGTTATATAAATGATAACAAAATCAAAGGAGAATATTATGAAAAAATTTATAAAAAAATGTTTTGTAGCTATTTCACTTTTAATCATCCTATTTACAACATTAGGAAATTCAGTACTAGCTGAAAATACTATAAGTATTAATTCAGAATCTAGTATTAGTGTGATACCAGATAAGGCAAAAATTAGCATTGATGTAGTTTCGGAAAAGCCAACTGTTGAAGAGGCTCAGGAGGCCTCAAACCATTCGACAAAAGAAATAATAGACGCTATTTTATCACTTGATATTCCAAAAGAAAATATCACCACAAGCGAGTTTCAAATTGTGCCTGAGTATAACTATCAAATAAGCGGAACACGATCTATTAAGTCATATAGAGTAATTTATAGCATTGGAGTTACACTAGATGATATAAACAAACTTGGTAATGTAATTGACATAAGCATAAAAAATGGTGCAACTAATGCATATAATATTGAATACTCCTATTCAAAGTATGATGAAGTGTATATTGAAGCTTTAAAAGAAGCAACAAAAAAAGGCAATTTAAAAGCAAAAGCAATTGCAGAGTCATCTGGAACTGAGATTATAAATATTAAATCAATTGAAGAAGTAAAAGCATATAATGATATGTATATGAACTATAAGAGTTCTTTTATGGCAGATAGCGCTTCAGAAAGAGCACAAGACATGCAAATCATGAGTGGCAATGTGATAATACGTGCAGAGGTTAATATTGAATATAATATAAAATAATACAAATTTACATATTATACTATAATACAAATAAGCAATATGCTATAATATAGCATATTGCATTTTGTTAATTTTCTATATATAAATATTACAATAATTTAAGTATTAAAATTACATTAATTTGGAATAAATGAAAGGAACAATTCGTTATATGTATGAGACGAATAATTCACAGTTACTATCTCATCTTAGCTTTGAAGAGCTTTATGAAAAGTATGCTAATGATATTCTAAAAGTTGCATACATATATCTAAAAGACATTCAAAAAGCTGAAGATGTATGTCATGATACATTTATAAGGGCAATAAAAAATCCAAACAGTCTTATAAATGGTAAAGAAAAAGCATGGCTTTTGACAGTTGCGGTGAATTGTTGTAAAGATATTCTAAAATCGTCTTGGTATAAAAAAACATCGTTTGATGAATTTGCAATTGATAATGCTGTAGATGATGCTGATATAGATCATGATCATAGCGATATTCTTGAGGCAATTTATAAATTATCTCCAAAGTTTAAAGACGTAATTATCCTGCATTACTATCAGGGATTTGGCGTTGTAGAGATTGCTAATATTTTAAATATATCAACAGGAACTGTTTCAAGTAGATTATCTAGGGCAAGAAAAAAGTTAGAAAAAATATTGAGGGATGATTTTAATGAAAATTAATTATATTGATTATTCACTAAATAATTTAAATACTACAATTGAAAATGATCTTAAGCATGTCGAAGCTAACGAACAATTAAAGCAAAAAATAATTAATAGTGCTTATATTAATAATTTTGAATCTGCTCCTAAGTTTAGCTTTAAAAAATATTTTCCAGCTATACTTGGCTCTGTTTGTGCTATTGTAATTCTAATTATAGGTATCTCTTCGTCAGATTTTCATAAAAAAAATGATACTGCTATTAATTCTTCCCCAAGACTCTTTAATGCAATCACTGCAGGTAAAAACAATACTATTTCCACTAAGAATAATTCTCAAGTTCCCAGTATAGGAATATATGCAAATAATGAATTTATATACGAGCATAGATGGATAGGTTCTATTGAAAATTATCCATATGTAGAATATGACAATGTTCAATATCGGTTGCTAAGTGATTCTAATAATAATGACACTAACATTGCTGATAAAAGCATGAAAGAAATCATTATTGAAAAGCTCAATGATTACAATGGTGAGCTTAAGAATGCTGGAATAGTCCAAAATACTAAATTCTATTATTCAGAGAATCTTCCTTGCTTGTTGGTTGCAAAGACTTTGAATAAAACGTATTATTTTCAAAGATTTTCAATTACTATGCTAGATAAAAATATTTTATGTAAAAATATTTTAAATGATGTTAAATCCGTTTATTATAGCAAGCTTGGTTTAATTGACGACATAGAAAGTGCCAAAAATTTTGTTTCATATGTTTTAGAAAATGCAGTTCCAAATGATACAAATGTAAGTGAATACACTGATTATATTCTAATAAATATAAATAATACATTTTCTTTGCAAATAGGTGTTAAGAATGATATATGTATAGCTAATGGTTGCTTCAAGTTAACAAATCTTGATAATACATTTGAACATTATATTGAAAATTAATTCAAATTATTTTAAAGTTTTATATACTAATGTACTAAAAAGATTTTTTGCTATACATTGTTAAAGCATAATATATAAAGACTGAATTCCATTATCCGTAAAATTCAGTCTTTTTTAAATTCTCAATTTTTATTTATTTTTTAAATAATTATCTATAGCTGTTGCTGCCTTTTTACCAGCTCCCATTGCCAATATTACAGTTGCAGCTCCAGTAACAGTATCGCCTCCAGCAAAAACACCTTTTTTAGAGGTTTCGCCTGTTTCTTCATTGATAATAATCCCACCCCAAGAATGAGTATCAATTCCTGGAGTTGTATTTTTAATTAGGGGGTTTGGAGAATTTCCAATTGCAATTATTACAGTCCCAGCATCTATAACAAACTCACTGTTCTCAATAGGATATGGTTTTCTTCTTCCGGTTTCATCAGCTTCTTTAAGGCCCATTTTTATACAAATAATGCTCTGCACAAACCCTTCATTGTTCGCAATTATTTCTATTGGATTGCTAAGTGTAATAAATTCTATTCCTTCTTCTTTAGCATGATGAATTTCTTCGAGTCTAGCAGGCATCTCTGCCTCACTTCGTCTATATACTACATACACATTTTTTGCTCCAGCTCTTTTAGCACATCTAGCTGCATCCATCGCAACATTTCCTCCTCCAACAACAACAGTGTTTTCGGAAATAAGTAGAGGAGTATCTGTCTTATCTTTTTTAAACGCTTTCATTAAGTTTATTCTGGTCAAAAATTCATTTGCACTATATACTCCTGGTAAGTTCTCGCCAGGTATGTCCATGAACCTCGGCAAACCAGCACCACTTCCTACAAATACAGCATCGAACCCATTTTGTAGTAACTCATCAATCATCATAGATTTGCCAATTACCCTATTTGTTTTTATTTCAACTGGCAATTTTTTTAATGCGTTGATTTCCTTTTCAACAAGTGTTTTTGGCAATCTAAACTCTGGAATTCCGTAACTTAGTACTCCACCAACTTTATGTAAAGCCTCAAAAATTGTTACCTGATAACCTTTTCTAGCCAAATCGCCAGCACAACTTATTCCAGCTGGTCCTCCCCCAACGATAGCAACTTTTTTCTTACTTTGCTTAACGTTTATGTCCTCTATAATTTCATCTGGATGATCTAATGCATAATCTGCCACAAACCTTTCGAGTCTACCAATCGCAACTGGTTCTCCTTTTATTCCTCGAATACACTTTGCTTCACATTGAGTTTCCTGAGGGCATACTCTACCACAAACTGCAGGAAGAGAGTTTGTTTCTCTAATCTTTTTATATGCAGCGGGCAAATTATCATTTACTATCAGACTTATAAATTCAGGAATTTTAACATTTACAGGGCAATTTTTCGTACAAGGACTATTCTTACATTGTAAACAACGCATAGCCTCATTTATTGCCATTTCTTTAGTATATCCCTTAGCAACCTCATCAAAGTTATTAATTCTTTCTTCGGGATTTTGTTCAGGCATGGGAGTCTTAGTTGCTTGGTTGTTTATTTTTCTTTTTTGTGG
>JAXFOG010000028.1:0-3725 GCA_034180455.1 Eubacteriales bacterium | reverse complement strand
AAGCGTTTTGGGCAATGCAAGAGGAATTAAAAAACATGAGTGGCAAAAATGTGCTATTCATACATACTGGAGGTACGCCAATATTCTTTGATTTTGTAAAAAACATAATGGAGGAAATATGAACATACTGCTTACCGCCATAGGCTCAGCAAGTGCAGTTTCAGCAGCAAGAGCCATAAGTAAAAATGGAAATACTGTATATGGTACTGATATATATCCAAGTGAGTGGATATACGGGGTTGAAGCGTTTGCAAAAGTTTATAGAGCACCACTAGCCAGTAGTGCAGAATATGTAGAATCTATGTTGCATTTTGCTAAAGATTGTAAAGCCGATATGATAATACCACTTACCGATCCCGAATGTGATGCATTAGCAAAGTACAAAGAGCTTTTTAAAAATCAAAATATTGTTCTGGCATGTCTGAATGGTGAGCTTAATGCTCTATGTCGCAACAAGCTACTTATTCAGCATAGACTAAAGAATATTGTAAACACAATTGATACCTATACTATAAGAGATGTTGATAAATTGACTTTTCCAACGATAGCCAAACCTATTTATGGTAGGAGTAGCGAGGGACTAAAAGTTTTACATTGTGTAGAAGAGCTTGAGCCTATAAAGAACGAAAACTATATTTTACAAAAATATATAAATGGCGATATATATACAGTAGACTGTGTTCAAGATGAATTTGGAACTTGCGTATGCCTTGCTCGCAAAGAACTTATGCGCACTGTGAATGGCCTAGGAACAGTAGTTGAATTTTTTGATAAGCCAACAGCAGAAACTCATGCAGAAAAAATAATGAGAGAGCTTGGCATAGTGGGCTGTGTAAACATGGAATTTATATGCAGCGATGGAAAATTTTACTTTTTGGAAATAAACCCTAGATTTTCAGGGGGAGTTGGCTTTAGCATTATGCAGGGATATGATTTTGCTATGGCCTCTGTCAATGCTTATTCTGGCAAAAAAATAAGCCCCGAGATAAATCGACGCAAATCTATAATAAAGCAGGGATATGAGAAGCAATTTTCCCAGTGTTGACATAAATTCAAAAATAAAATATACTAAAATAGCTTTTAAGCAATTTAATTAGGAGATATAAATATGAAAATTACAGACGACGCAAAAATCGTAATAAACGAAGCACTAAAAGAACAAAATTTTGACAGCGTTTCACTCAACCTTAAAGAAACAGAGTCAGGCTATGGCCTTGCTATGGAACTCGTAAACAAAAAGGATGACGATCGCGTAGTTGAGATAAATGGCATAAACGTAATCATGGATATGGAAACTGAGATGGCGCTTATCGCTACAACCTTTGACGCACAAAACGGTGAATTGACACTTGTGCAAGAGGGTGGCTGTGGCCATGACGGTTGTGCAGGTTGCTCAGGCTGTCACTAAAAAATAATTGTACAAAAAAAGGGTGACATTTTATGTCACCCTAAATTTTACAAATTATTCTGCTGGATGTGGTGCGTCTACAGGGCAAGCGCTCTGGCAAGATCCACAATCAATGCACTGATCTGCATCGATTACATAGGGTTCACCCTCTGAAATGCAGCTAACTGGGCACTCTGAAGCGCAAGCTCCACATGCTATACAAGAATCTTCAATAATATATGGCATAATAACCTCCTAATATAAATTGGATATAAATTTCAAGACTATCCTTGATAAATTAATGTTATCATTGGCTATAATCGTTAGTCAATTATAACAGCAAAATAATAGCTCTTTTTTAAAATATTTATAAAAATAGACGAATTTGGCAATGTAAATATAAAAATAAGGAGAAAATGATGTATAAACTATCTTGTTGCAGCACAGTTGATCTTCCTAAAGTAGAATTTGAGAGCAGAGGAATCTGCTATATACCAATGCCTTATGAGATCGACGGGCAATCATATAAAGATGATCTTGGCGAAAGCATGAGCTATGACGAGTTTTACACTCGCATAGACAACGGCGCTTTACCCACAACTTCACAAATAAATCCTGATCAGTATATTAAACATTTCAAAAAAATTTTAGATACTGGAATGGATGTTCTTCACATCACTCTTTCATCTGCACTTAGTGGATTGTATCAGAATGCAGTGCTAGCATCCAAATTACTTGCAAATGACTATCCGGATAGAAAAATCTATGTAGTAGATTCACTTGGAGCCTGCTCAGGAAGTGGATTGCTTGTGCTTATGGCAAGCGATATGCAGCTTGCGGGGGCTGATTTAGACACTGTGCATGAGTGGCTTGAAAATAATAAACTTAGGATAAATCACCTTTTTTGCACAGAAAATCTTAGTCATCTTTATAGGGGTGGAAGACTTTCAGCAGCAGGTGCATTAATAGGCAATATGCTTAATATTTGCCCTACAATGTTTGTGAATGAAAAGGGAGAGCTTAAAGTAGCTCAAAAAATACGAGGGAGAAAAAAAGCCCTCAGACAGCTATGCAATACTATGGAAGATACTGCAGATGATGGCTTAAATTACTCTGGATATTTGCTCATAGCTCATTCACATCGCAAAGACCTTGCAGATGATTTATATGCAATGGTTACAGAGAAATTTAAACATATTAAAGAAATAAAAATCTGCGATATAGGTTGCACCATTGGCTCACATGTAGGCTCTGGTACGGCATGCCTATTCTATGTTGGGAAACCACGAGGATAATAATTTAACAAATACCATTAAATTTGATATAATAAGCTCAACGGAGGTATATAATGATAAAAAGGATATTATCTCTTGTCGTGATGCTTAGCTTAATTTTTATTACTGCTTTTGCAGATACGCCAAGACCTGTTGAGTTACTTGACTATGATAGCGTTGTAAATAAAGAAGGGCAAAAGCACTACTTGCTTCTATGTACAGATCAATGGGAGCGTAAGGGAGAAGGAATAGGCAATACCGATGGAATAATACTGCTAACGCTAGACACCCATACAAAGAGAGTGCTTATCACTAGCTTTTCACGAGATATACTTGTTCAAAGACCTGATGGTGTTATGGGCAGAATCACATTTATAGCAAAAAACTATGGACCTGAAGCGCTGTGTAAGATAATGGCTACACATTTTGGCATAAAGGTAGATAAATATATTCTGTTTGAAATGTCTGGTGTTGAAAATATAGTAGACGCCTTAGGTGGAGTTGATATTACCGTAACAAACGCCGAGGCAAAATATCTACGTAGGTATGCTATACCTGCAGATTCTACTACTCCAGCAATGACCTTTGCAGGAACATATCATTTTAGGGGCCATTCTGCAGTCATATATATGCGTATACGAAAAGTAGGCAATGGAGACTATGGCAGAAATACTAGAATAAGAGAAACCCTTAGCAAACTTGCCACTACTGCCATGAGTTATGATGCAGATCAGGCTGCCGATTTGCTTGATGCAATTGTTGAAAATATTGATAAAACAAATATTTCCACTGCTGAGCTTTTAGAAGCAATGTCTATTGCACTTGACTTGAGAGGTGCTCCAATAGAGCAACTTAAAATACCAGACGAAACTATGCATAAGCTTATAGGCTACTCTGGTATGATAGTGATGGACATAGATTATCCATTAGCACGCAAAGCAATAGATGAATTTATGAGCGATAGCTTTGTTGTAGAGGAATAATTTTAATGAACCTATGCTTCAAAAATGAGAACAACTGTTTTCAATATAGAGTAGGAGCTATTATTATTCATAATAATAAGC
>JAXFOG010000025.1:0-3348 GCA_034180455.1 Eubacteriales bacterium | reverse complement strand
ATGAAATATTAATTAATCTCAAAAATTTAAGGTATATTATTTTAATTCATTCATTACATAGGCAATCATTACTGCCATTCCTTTTTCGAATTCACTTTCTTCCAATGCAAACCTAGAATTATGATGTGCCCAGCACTTACCGTCTATTTCAAGAGGATTATGAAGTAAGAAGAATGCTCCTGGTTTTTCAGCCAAGTACCATGCAAAATCTTCTCCTCCCATTACTGGTTTTTTCATTTCTTTAACGTTTTCAGGATATAATTCCTTTGCATAATCAATTAGTTTTCCAGCTATTTTTTCATCATTAACAACTGGTGGTGGTTGCCAAAAGTATTCATATTCTACGTTTGCTCTGAACGTTTTTGCTATCCCTTCCGAAACTTCTTTTATTCTACTTTCAATAAATTGTCTGTTCTCATTTGTTACGGCTCTGACAGTCCCTTCTAAGTATGCTTCTTCGGGTATAATATTAAATGCACTTCCTGACTTAAAAACTCCTATCGTTATTACCCCAGGTTCAGTTGCGTCAATTTCTCTAGATAATATTTCTTGTATTGCTGTTACTATATATGAGCCAATAACTACTGGATCTCTTGAGGCTTGTGGATATGCTCCATGTGCACCTGTACCCTTAATTTTAATCGTGAACTTATCCATACATGCCATCATGCTTCCTCTTGAAAATACTAAATCACCGACAGTCCCTTCAGTAGATATATTCCCCACATGTAAGCCTATAATTTCGTCAACATCATCCATAACCCCGTCCTCACATAGGAACTTTGATCCAGTTCCAAGTTCTTCGGCTGGCTGAAATATAAATTTTACTGTTCCATTAATTTTTTCTTCATGATTTTTTAAAACTTTCGCCACTCCAAGTAACATTGACGTGTGTGCATCATGTCCACACGCATGCATTTTGTCATTCTTAGCCTGAAATTCTAATCCAGTTTCTTCAACTACAGGCAATCCATCCATGTCAGCGCGCAGTGCAATTGTCCTAGCTTTGTTAGGATTTATATATGCTACAACAGCTGACTTACCTATATCAGTTCTATATTCTATTCCATATTCATCTAATTTTTCTTTAACAAATTTTAAAGTATTGGGTAATTCAAATCCTACTTCAGGATTTTCATGAAGATATCTTCTATTTTTAATAACTTCATCTAAAACATTTTGTGCTTCTTTCTTATAATTTATCATCTTTTCCTCCTAGTTTTATTTATTGTTTTTTTCTAACATAAATCCAAAAAATATAGTTCCAAAAACCAAAATCGGTATAATAGCAAAAGGTTTTACTCTAAAATGAATTAAAATTAATGCTAATACACTAGAAAATAATCCGTATTTCAAATTTTTTATAGCTACCATTCCAAACATAGCGCCAAAGATTGCTGGAGATACATATTCAAATGCCTCAATAACTATAGGTGGAAAAATTGACATTAACGTAGCGCCTCCAAAAGCAGCAATACTTACAACAATTATATTTGTTACAATACTTCCAGCAATACCTATAGTAGAAACTAATTCTGCTTTTTTTGTACCCGGTTTAACCCCTATTGATTCTTGAGCAATAGCAGCGCATGGGATTCTTACGTTTGATATATTTCCAGATAAACAAACCATATATGTACCAGGTATACCTACCATCGGAAAATAAGAAATAGGTTCAATAATCGCATAAATTCCATAAATTGAAGCGATCAGGCCCCATCCTGTTATAATATCTTCAGTGGAAGGTAGCGCTCCATATACAAGCCATACGACAAGAGATGGAATAAAACATAAAGGAATCGCAAATAAATTCGTAAGTCTTCCATACTTTATAATAGGTGTTGTAAATTCTTTTTCATATTTTCTTATATCGTAACTTTCCATATTAAACTCCTAATAACATTTTCTTTGATAATACAGCAACTATCATTGCCATTACCATAGCTAATCCTAATCCATATTCCTTAAACTTTGGATGTTTTCTACTGATAATTTCAAATAGAATCATAAAGCAAAATCCTGAGATAGCTGCTACCATATAAGGACGCTTTTTAATGTCAAAAAATCCTGGATAAATTTGATTAAAGCATAAGTATCCGAATGCACCACACATTGCTGCCACCATTATGATGCTAAGCCTTTTGGGGTTTCCTTTAGAAACCTTTTCCGATAAATATCCTAATTTATCAGCTAATAATCCTGAGCTGAGTAACCATGCACTTCCATTAAGCGCCATTACCCATGTTGCATTTGCAAAATTCAATAAATTATAGTTTTTGCTAGTTAAGGTTATTCCTTGTGCTTGAGCAGCCATTTGACTAGCTGCAAGTTCTGTAGGTGCTGCTCCTATTACAGATAACCTCATCCATGCTAGAGGTCCCCCTATAACCGCCATCAAACCAAGCATCACAACAAAAACTCCCAGAGCTGGACCAATAGCGGATGTTGCTCCTATTTTAAAAGCTCTGTTTGCTTCCTCTTCGCTAAGCCCAACTATAGGTCCAGCTTTTTTAGCTTTCTTATAAAAAATAAACGCTTGTATAACTACCAAAATAGCTACAGGCAAAGCTGATAACCATAAAATTGTTGAATTTGCTACATTTAAATAATCTTTCATACTTCACTACTCCTTTCAATATAATATCAACATCACATTTATGAATACGATATCTTTATAATTATATGATAACATTAAATTCTTAGATAGTAAAGGGATTTTTTAATTCTTTATTATTTTTTCTAATATTTATCATTAACATAAATAATTATCTTTTAAATTTAGTATTACTCCGATTCTATTTTTCTTTAAATTAGATTCTTTTATAAATATTTTAGATAATTAATTATACGAACTCTTATATATAACTTGATAAAGGATTTCTTAGATTAAATTATTAAATTTTAATGTAAACATTTCTATCAATATATCATTTTCCCAAATATTTTTATTTTAATGTCTTGTATTATAAAATTTATTTTTCGTTCAAATACTTCAAAGCCACAGCTCCCATTGCCTTTGCTGCGATAATCATAGAATCTTCGTTGATTGTGAATTTTGGATGGTGATGTGGATATGCTTTGCCATCTGGTTTTGCACCGATATAGAAGAAACTTGCTGGAATTTTTTGTGAATAATATGAAAAGTCTTCTGATTGTGCTTGTGGACCGCAATCTTCAACGCCATCAACTTCAGGAATATTCGCTTCTTCTACAGCATCAACTACAAGTTGTGTCATTTCATCGTCATTCATCAAAACTGGATAATCATTTTTGTAATCCAATTCGATTTCGCAACTATACGCCTTTGCCAATCCTTCGCAAATATTTCTAACTTCTTGTTCAATAAGA
>JAXFOG010000008.1:0-2379 GCA_034180455.1 Eubacteriales bacterium | reverse complement strand
AGGAATTGAGACAATAGGCGATTACGCTTTTGCATGGAGTACCAATCTTACAGAAGTAAAAATACCAGACAGTGTGAAATCAATAGGAGATTGTGCTTTTTTAGGATGCGATAATCTTAAAAAAATAAACATACCAGCAAGCGTTAAAACTATTGGGGAATATGCTTTTGAATATTGTAATAATCTTACTGCAACAGTAGAAAAAGGTTCTTATGCAGAGAAATACTGCCAAGAGAATAATATAAAGTATATATTAGAATAGTCTTTGGACTGGCTGAAAGATTAAGTTAATAAGACAAAGAAAAAAGAGCCGACTGATCGGCTCTTTTATAAAATATAAATAAGTAATGATTTAATTTTAAAAATATATTATAATAAATTTAATAAATAAATACTGGGGGAGATCCAATGAAAGCAAAGAAATTTTGTATTATTGCTTTTGTTTTGGCTATTGTGCTACTTATTGCACCAATAAGCGAGAGTTGGGCAGAAGAAGAACCTGAAGTAAAGACATCTGGAGATTATGAATATTATATTTTAGATGATGGAACGGCTTGCATAAATAGATACAATGGAAAAGATGAAAAAGTAATAGTACCTGAAAAAATAGATGGAATAAGAATTACTGGCATTGGTGACAGGACTTTTTCTTTCTGCGAAAATCTAACAGAAATAACAATACCTGATAGTGTAGAAAATATAGGTGACAATCCTTTTATGGGATGTAAAAATTTATTAAACATAAATATATCAGCTAATCATCCCACATTAGAATTTGTAGACAATGCACTTATTTATAAGTCTGAAAAAAGGTTAGTATGCTATCTTAGTGCAAGTGAAGAAAGTAAATATGAAATTTCAAAAGAAATTAAGGTTATAGGTGATAGCGCTTTCTCTGAATGTGAAAACCTTAAAGAAATAACAATCCCTGATAGTGTTGTATACATAGGAATTTATGCATTTTTAAAGTGTGAAAATCTAAAAGAAATAAGTATACCAGAGGGGCTGCGATTAATTGGAAAGAGTACTTTCTATGGTTGCAAAAATCTCACAAAAATAAACATTCCAGAAAGCGTAAAATTTATAGATAATTCGGCTTTTTATTTATGCGAAAATCTAACAGAAATAAACATTCCCGATGGTGTGCAATCAATAGGTGATAGGGCATTTATTTTTTGTGATAAACTAACAGAAGTAAATGTACCCGATGGCACGCAAGCAATAGGATATAGGGCCTTTTATGCATGCAAAAATCTCACAAAAATAAACATTCCAGTAAGTGTTAAATATATTGGAGAAGAAGCTTTTGATATGTGTTTTATGCTTACTGCCACAGTAGAAAAAGATTCTTTTGCAGAAGAATATTGCAAAGAGAATAATGTAAAGTACATATATGAAGATTCTTGGGATTGGTTGAAAAATTAAGTTAATAAGACAAAGAAAAAAGAGCCGAGGTATCGGCTCTTTTAGTTGCTTCAAAGAGCGACTTTGGCGAAGCTTTTGAAGAAATAGATATAGCGTGAGGGGTAAAAGCGACTAAGTTTAGTCGCTTTTTTTGTATACAGAAAACCACGCGATAGTCGCGTGGTTCCAAAAAGCTTAAGCGGTGAGGGAAACCTCCTAATGTGCTAAACTGTTTGTAAGCCTGGCAGCTTGCAAATAAAATTAGGAGGGTATTAAAATGCAAAAGCATGATAATACAAATAACAGTTTAGCACATACCAAGTGGAATTGTAAGTATCACATAGTTTTTGCTCCAAAATATAGAAGAAAAGTATTTTATGAAGGCAAAAAGGAAGCAATAAGGGAGATAATAAGAACATTATGTGAATGGAAAGGAGTAGATATAATTGAAGGAGAAATTTGTCCAGATCATATACATTTGTTGCTAAGTATACCACTCAAGATAAGTATATCAGGATTTATGGGATATCTAAAAGGGAAAAGCAGTTTAATGATATTTCAAAAATATGGTAATATGAAGTTTGCGTACAGAAACAGAGAATTTTGGTGTAAAGGATACTATGTAGATACAGTAGGAAAGAATACAAAGGCAATAAAGGAATACATAGCAAATCAATTAAAAGTTGACAAGGAAATGGATCAATTAAGTATGTTTGATCCACGAGACCCGTTTACGGGTAGCAGGTAAAAAGTATGCAAGCTGACAGGCACACTATGCACACTTGTGTGCAAGCCAGTTAAGGTAGGGCTATGCCCGAAAATGTAAAACCACCGGTTATACCGGTGGATATTTATTATATAAATAAGTAATGATTTAATTTTAAAAATATATTATAATAAATTTAATAAATAAATACTGGGGGAGATCCAATGAAAGCAAAGAAATTTTGTATTATTGCTTTTGTTTTGGCTATT
>JAXFOG010000010.1:0-34163 GCA_034180455.1 Eubacteriales bacterium | reverse complement strand
CTTAGGAGGCGTGTGCTCTATCCAGCTGAGCTATATGGACGTGTCTGATATATGATTATAGCCCGATCAAAGTCGAACTGCAATCCCTTATTTAGTTTTTTTTGAGGTGGCCGTTGTAACGCAACCTTAGGAGGCGGTCGCTCTATCCAACTGAGCTACGGAAACATATAAAATAACTTGAATATTATATATTATATAACTATATATGTCAAACCACACTTAGGGCTATTATTTAATTCTTTAATTTGACAATATTTATATATATATATAATTAAAAAAAAATAAATTAAAGGAGGCAATCATGAATTGTCCAAAATGTGGTAGCAATAATGTTACTATCGATTTTATAGAAGTAGGTAGCAAAACAAGCAAGCATGGAAATGGATTGGCTGGTCATCTAAACAACACAGCAAGAGCTATGACGGGAATTGCGACATTGGGTTTAAGCAATATTTTATGGAAGAAATCAAAAGGTGGAGAAAGTACAAAATCTTTAACTGAGAAAGTATGCTTGTGCCAAGACTGTGGACATAGTTGGAGCATTAAATAAAAAAACAGCTTTGAAAATTATTTCAAAGCTGTTTTATATTTTTTAATTTCCACTTGTAGCAGCAGCTACTTCAGCAGCCAAGTCATTTACTCTCTTTTCAATGCCTTCGCCACACTCATAACGTACAAAGCGAACTACTTTAATATCTTTGCTAAGATTGTTTATTAGCTTAGATACTGTGATTTCAGGATCCTTTACAAAAGGCTGATCTAGTAAGCAGATTTCGCCAAAGAACTTCTTGATTCTGCCATCTACCATCTTCTCGATGATGTTTGCGGGCTTGTTCTCATTAGCAGCCTGTATTTTCAAGATTTCACGCTCGTGATCTATCTCGGCTTGTGGAACTTCGCTTGAATCAATATATGCAGGTTTGCTTGCAGCAATATGCATAGCTATATCATGAGCTAATGTTCTTAATTCATCGGTGCATGAGCATGGGCAGTTCTGGCCACAAGTTAATTGTACCATTACACCTATTTTTCCACCAAGATGAATGTATGCATCAATTAAGCCTTCATCAGCAGAGAAGGTAACAAATCTTCTAACACTGATTTTTTCGCCAATAGATACTGTAGCATCACTTACCATATCAGATACAGTTTTGCTCTCGTTGTTGTATACTTTAGAATCCATGAGACATACGCCATTGTATCCCTCTGGAGCATCTTCACTACGAACATAAGTCGGGTTTGTTTTTACTATCTGTGTAGCAATTTCATTGCAGAAATCCTTAAATTTATCAGTATTTGCAACAAAGTCTGTTTCACAGTTTACTTCCACCATTGTTCCAAGCTTTGCATCCTCATCAATTAAAGCATATACCAAGCCATCTGCTGCGATTCTGCCAGCCTTTTTGATTGCTTTAGATTTGCCTTTTTCACGAAGTATTTCGATAGCCTTATCAATATTGCCATCAGCTTCTACAAGCGCATTTTTGCAATCAAGCATACCAGCGTTTGTAATTTGCCTTAGCTCTTTTACCATACTTGAAGTAATTGCCATCTATATCATTCCTTTCTTTGGTTGATTATTTTTATTCTTCTGTAACTTTTGTTTCTTCAACTGTATTTTCTGTACGAGGAGCGCGTTTAGCTCTTGGAGCTCTTTCCTTGCGAGGAGCGCGCTTTTTATCTGCTTCTGCATCCTCTTCTATTGGCATAACTTCCTGAGTTTCTTCAGGAGCATCCTGATAACCTTGTCTGCCTTCAAGCACTGCATCTGCCATCTTTGCACTGATTAGTTTTACGGCACGGATAGCATCATCATTGCCAGGGATTACATAGTCAATTAGATCAGGATCACAGTTTGTGTCTACCATTGCAACGATTGGAATACCAAGTTTCCTTGCTTCATCTACAGCAAGATGCTCTTTCTTTGGGTCTACAACAAATAGTAGTCCAGGAAGATTCTTCATCTCTCTAATTCCACCTAGGTTGGTGTTTAGTTTTTCGCGCTCTTGCATGATCTTAATTACTTCTTTTTTAGGGAGAACTTCTAATTGACCGTCCTGCTCCATTTTATCAATTTCATTAAGTCTTTCTACACGCTTACGAATTGTAGTAAAGTTGGTAAGCATACCACCAAGCCATCTGTTGCTTACATAGAACATATTGCAGCGCTTTGCTTCGCTCTCAATGCTGTCCTGAGCTTGCTTCTTAGTACCTACAAATAGTACGGTCTTGCCTTCCATTGCAGCATCACGCATATAATTATATGCTTCGTCTATCTTTTTAACGGTCTTCTGCAGATCGATGATATAAATGCCGTTGCGCTCAGTAAATATATACTTAGCCATTTTAGGATTCCAACGGCGAGTCTGGTGTCCAAAGTGAACACCTGCTTCTAGTAGCTGTTTCATTGAAATAGCACTCATTTGATTTCCTCCTTATTCCACCCTTGCTGAATTTTTATGAATCAAAGAGCTGTGCTCCAGAAGTGATTCTATAAACAAGGTGCGTAATCTGTAATATTATAATATATTTATTAAATTTTGACAATAGTATTCATAATAAGCTTTTATTAATTGAAAAGCATAATTTTTATCATAAGTATTTTACGAATCAAATTTATTTAATTTAAACAAAATAAATTAGAAAAATACTTGGTAATGCAATGAAGTATATTTAAATACTAAAAATATCTGATTTAATATCTAGTACACCGTCAATTGAAATTTTTAATCCGGATTCCATTTCTATAAATCTTTCCACGCTATTTATGCGTGAAATTTTTTCACATATACTTATATATTTTCCACCATATTTTGTTTCATCTTCTATAAAATATTCAATAGTTATAGGTACTGAAAAATCCATTTTTTCTAGCATAAGCAACTTTTCATTAAGCAATTCAAGCTCATCATCATGTAAAACATGCCTGTTTTCTGTAATGCGAGCAGTTTCTTCTATTGCACTACCATGTCCTTCCAAAGCTGCAAATGGTGCAAACTGAGCAGCTCTATCGCTCATCGGCATAGGAGTTCTTTTGTTTGATACATGATGCTCTAGATTAATTATGTCATCATAATCATTTATCGCTTCGCATGTCATGCCTTGTGACCTCCTATCTGCTCATTTCTATCTATTGATGTAGCTCCTTCTTCAAAATTCATCAGCTTTAACACTGAATTTTTTCCAAAGCGTTTTTTTATATTCATTGCTGCAATTTGAATGCTGCGTTCTTTTTTTTCTCTTTCTTTTTTATGAATTTTCTCATTATCTAGAGATTCATAATCGGTAAAAAAGTCAAGTTGCTCTATATCGTTTTCTTCTACAAATCCTTCTTCATCCACAACATTGTTTGCAGTAATATTCAATCTTCTTACAAGAAGATCGGAATTTACTATAGATGTATATAGCGTGTCTACAGCTTCCATTATGGCTCTTCCAGAAGATGTAAAATGATCTATGTTTATAGTGCCATGAGAATGAACTGGTACGCTGCGCCCATAAGAGTCTTTAATTACTTTTCCCTTGTATTTCTTACGTATAGAGGGGTTAGTTATGTTTTCTATATCATATCCTACTGTCACAACTATTTGCTTTGTAAAGAGCCCCTTATAGCACAGATCCAAGGCCAAAGCATCTGCCATCTCTCTGATTACTAGTCTAGCCTCATCTGCTGTGTATGGCCGTAGTAATACTTGTCCTGAGCAAATACTTTTATTCATAGGTTTATAAGCCTTAATATCCTTAATTGTACAAGGCTCCCAACCCCAAGCGTGATCTATAAGTAACTCAGCATTTTTTCCAAACAATGTATAAAGAAGCTCGTCGTTTTCTATTGAGCAACGAGCTATATCTCCCATTGTAAATAGCCCGTTTTCTTCTAACTTTCGACTATATCCTTTTCCTATTCTCCAAAAATCAGTTATAGGTCTATGCGACCAAAGCTCTTTGCGATAACTCATTTCATCAAGCTCAGCAATGCGTACTCCTTTTTCATCAGCAGGTAGCCGTTTTGCAACAATATCCATAGCTATCTTACATAGATACAGATTGCTACCTATACCTGCAGTAGCTGTAATACCTGTATTATTAAGCACATCAAGTATTATTTTCATAGTTAGTTCGCGAGCAGAAAGCTTATATGTATCTAAATAGTCTGTTACATCCATAAATACTTCATCTATTGAGTAAACAACAATATCGCTTGGAGAGATATACTTCATATATATTTCATATATGCGCATACTATATTCCATGTAATGAGCCATTCTAGGAGGAGCGATTATAAAGTCTATGGCAAGGCTCGGATCATTCTGCAGTTCAGAAAAAAAGCACGATGATCCTTTTAATATACGGCCAGGAGCATCGTGCTTTCTACCTTCATTTGCCTCTTTTACACGTTGCTTTACTTCAAAAAGTCTTCCTCGACCCGATATACCATAGCTTTTTAGCGATGGAGTTACGGCAAGACATATAGTTTTGTCTGTACGACTTTCATCAGCTACTACAAGATTTGTATCCAGTGGATCAAATTTGCGCTCACGACATTCTACCGATGCATAGAATGATTTTAAATCTATTGCTATATAAGTCCTATTTTTCATAAAAGCTTTTTTATTCTTTCAGAAAATCAGATTTATGGTCTATTGCATGCAGTCCGTGCCCAATGCTTGCAAGATGTGCAGTTTTAAGTGCTACAAGGTTTATATCAGTGTGCATAGCCTTTGCAATCTGCTCTGAAGTATAACCATAATTATATATGTAATCCAGTAGTTCATCAGTATCAAGCAGTATTTCAGCAGCTATTATGTTGGCCTCATATTCGGCTCTAGTGCTCATATCATATAGCATGAATTCTTGCAGGGTCGCATCTTTTGCAAAACTTCTGTGAGCCTGATCATGCCCTATTTCATGAGCGCATACTATTTTTTGCATTTGTTCGCTCATGTCTTTGTTTATAAATATAAAACGATTGCGCTTTATTACCTTGTACATACCTTTTAACGAACCGAAACCATCACAAAAAAGTACGTTTATGCCTAGACCTTCAGCTATTATAAACGGATCACGCGTATTAAATTTTTTTACAAGTCCATTGCCAATTTTAGAAAGGCGATCAGCACTCATCAAAACACCTCTACTTTTAGAAATTATAATAAAATTACTGTCCTAAAATACGGATTCATTTTTTTGATGAGTATTTTTTGTTCTTTTCTTTAGCAAGCCAAAAAGCGTCATTTATTGCTTTCATAGCTCCTTCAAGTGCATCATCACTAAGCTTGCCTCCTGCAAACATACCTGCAACCTCGCTTACAAGAGCATCAAGGTCACGAGCAGCCTTTACTCCACCTTTTTCACGTGCTGCTACAACATAAGAGTCAGCGCTACCAAGTAAATACTCTGTACTAGTATGTACAGCATCTGCAATTTTCTGCACAACTTCCATGCTAGATGGTTTTCTATCTCCCATTTCATAATTTTGTACAGTACGAGTGCTTACACCTGCAATTTTAGCAAGTTGGGCTTGAGTTAAGCCTGCTTCAATTCTCTTTTCTTTAAGCCTATCTTTAAATGCCATACTACACCTCACACATTATGAACAAACTTTCATAATTTACTCTTGACACGAAAAATAGTTCGTGATAAACTCTGATTATCGATACGAAATATCGTTCGTATAAATATAATATCATACGAAATAAAGGGTGTCAATATTTTTGGAGGTAAATATGCAAGCTATTCAATGTAAAAAAGCCTATGTATCCGTCAATATAGATGTAGATGAAAATGGTGCAATACGACCAAGAATCATACGTTGGGCAAATGGTGCAGTGTTTCGCATAGATAAAGTTTTGTATAAATGTAGAGCAGTATCAAAAAAGGTTGGTGGGGGAGGAATAAGATATACTGTACTTATAAACGGTATGGAATCATTCTTATTTCATGAGGGCGACAAGTGGTTTGTAGAAGCCAAAAGCTTTGAATATTGAAAATATTCTATAAGATATAGGTAAACTAAAAGTGATATGTGTTTAAAAGTACACATATCACTCATGTATTATTGATTTATTATATTAATTTTCTTCAATGTATTTTGTGTATATCTGATAAGGATCCTCACCATCGGCGACCCTAATAAAATAATCGCCATAACTATTAAGGCTTACAACTGTTGAAAAAAATAATGAACTTATTTCTTCGCTAGTAGGGAAAACTTTATTAACTATATGGGATGAAAAACTCTCAATTTCACTTCTTTTAAAATCCATATTAAAATGACTATAAAATAGATCGTTATTAAGTAGTGCTATAAATACTGCCATATTTGACTTATATTCTTCAGGAACTTTTAGAGAGGGGACAGCAAATATGGTAACCATGTCATCAAACAGCAATATGTCTAAATCAAATTTGCCAAGTTTTGATTCAGAATCAAAATTGCCAGTGAACCATTGATTTTCACTATCATAAGTTAAATCTAATGATTCCTCATCAATAAAACTTTGTACTATGTCGCGAAGCTTGTTTATTCGCTCATCTTTCGACATGTTGGCAGTTTCGGCCGTAGCTGAAAATCCAAATGCCACAACAAATGCTATGACTAGCAAAAAAGATATAAATTTTTTCATGTTTAGACTCCTTTCAAATTAGAAAAAATAATTATAATCTAAATAATTTTAAATTGGATGCCGAACACATTTATTATATTTTTATATTAATAACATTATATTATAAAAAAATAAAATAATCAATAGAAAAAGCAAGCAAAAGCTTGCTAATTATAGATAAATTTTAAATCATAACAATTAACGTATGAAAAATATATTAAGTAAATTATATATTCCAATTACTATCATAAGTAATCCACCAATGCGCCTTATAAGTAATATATTTTTCTTTATTACATTCAATAAAGCACCAAGTTTCTTATAAAGAAGAATAATCAGCACAAACGGTACGATTAACCCCAATGAATAAAAAATTAGCATATATATACCTTTAAGAACATTCGCAGAGCTTGAAGAAGCTGCTGCTGTTAGTGCAACCCCAAGCGTTGGAGTAAGACATGGAGCCCATGAAAGTACTAAAACAGCACCAAAAAGCATGTTCTGAACAAACCCACCTTTTGCGAGTTTTGCACTGTCACCAGAAACAGAGAACAAATTTAATCCTGGAATAAAGCCAAGCATCATGAATCCGAAAACTATAAGCAGTATAGAAGATATTATATTAAGTATAGTTCTTATATTTTGCCCTTCTTTTGTAATAGAGCCGGCTAGTCCTCCTATTGCGCCAAGAATGCTAAACACAATTATAAAACCCAATACAAGCCCTAAAAGCCTAATTATGGTGGCTTTATTTACAGTCCCATCTGCATCAGTAGAACCTATTAGATATGAGGCGTATATAGGAATCATAGGTATAATACAAGGTGAAAAAAATGCTAGTATTCCATTTAGTATCATTAATAACGGAGATTGCAAAGATATAGTTGGTTCAGGAACTACAAATTGTGGCATTACTTTTTATCCGTTACTTCAAATAAATTATTTTTTTCAAACAGTGCTTTTAAGCTTTCATAATCTGTGGCATAACCATAGTGTATAAGCTTGCCTTCTTTATTAAAAACTAAGTTAGTAGGAAAGCCCTGCAGATTGAAAGCCTTTGCATAAAAACCATTATCTTGTAGTAGCTCTAGCGTATCTTCATAATTATTTTTTTTGAAAAATTCCTGAGCTTTATCAAATGTTTCATTGCTAGGAACATGTACCATAAGCACCCTTACCTGATCACTATAGTCGTTCTGGAATTTTACAAAATCTGGTATCTCTTTCACGCAATGTGGGCACCATGTGGTCCAAAAGCTAATAATTAGATTTTCACCTATATAATCAGTAATGTCAAACGGCGCTTGATCATCTATATAATTTTCAAATTCGCTTAAATAGAAGTCGGTTGGTTCGCTTTCTGCCATCGAATATGAAACGCAGAATAATACTAGTGTAATGGCTAATATTAAAATTTTTTTCATAAAAAACCTCCTAAAATTTGCATATATAAATATACACAAAATTAGGAGGTATAAAACATTGAGTAATACTACTTCAGCATACTTTGACATGCGTCAGCTATTTTTTCAACTAAAGCCTCAGCATTTTTTTCTTCTTTAGAGTTTGCGTTGATGTATAGCTTTATTTTAGGTTCTGTTCCACTTGGCCTTATTGCTACCCAGTTTTTGCCTTCTAGCTCAAAATATAATACGTCGCTCTTAGGCAATCCCATTTCCTGACTTTCTCCGCTATCTATGCAAGTGCGGTTACCACTAAGATAATCTCTTACAGCCAAGACTTTAAGACCTGCTATTTGACTTGGATAGTTCTTGTGAAGCTTTTCCATAAGAACTTTCATTTTTTCGCTGCCGTCTTTTCCTGGCAAAGTAACACTCATTACTTTATCTTTGTAATAACCATATTTTTTGTAAATATCCATCAAAGCATCATAGAGTGTCATGCCCTTTGCCTTATATGCACATGCGCATTCAGAAATAAGCATAGAAGCATTTACTGCATCTTTATCTCGAACAGCCGTTCCACTTAGATAGCCGTAGCTCTCCTCAAATCCAAATACGAAAGTATGAGATCCACTCTCCTCAAATTCTTGTATCTTTTCGCCCACAAACTTGAAGCCAGTAAGTACATCTATTGTCTCTACGCCAAAACTAGCGGCTATTTCTTTTGCCAGCTCTGTAGAAACTATACTTTTTACAACAGCTCCATTCTTTGGTAAAGTACCATTATTTTTCTTTGTGCTTAGAATATAGTACAACATAATGCTAGCTATTTGGTTGCCATTTAGTAGTACAAATTCACCTTCATGATTTTTTACTGCAATACCAAGTCTGTCACAGTCTGGATCTGTAGCAAATGCACAGTCAGCATTCACTTCTTTTGCAAGTTTTATAGCTAGATTAAATGTGCTTGGCACCTCAGGGTTTGGTAGTTCAACCGTTGAGAAATTTGGGTCTGGATTTTCCTGCTCTTTTACAACATAAACATTTGATATTCCTATTTCTTTAAGTATTCTGCGTACAGGAACATTACCAGAGCCATGCACAGGAGTATATACTATTGTGAAATTAGCGCCTTCCTTTTTTAGAATATCCTTATCTACTACAAGGGTATGCAGCATTTCAGTATAGCTGTCATCTACTTCTTTCTTGCCTATTATCTGAAGCAAATCAGCCTTAATAGCATCGTTTTCGTTCATTGGTAAGCAATCTTCGTACCTAAGGCTACGTATTTTTTGTGTAACCTTATCTGCAACTTCTGGCCCTATTTGCGCACCATCATCTCCATATAGCTTGTAACCATTATACTGTGGGGGATTATGGCTTGCAGTAATTACAATTCCAGCGCCTGCGTTCATTTTTCTTACTGCATAAGAAAGAACTGGCACTGGTCTAAGTGCATCAAACAACATAGCTTTTATACCGTTTTCACATAGTACCAATGCAGATTGTTTAGCAAAAAGATCACTGTTACGTCTACTATCATAAGCAATAACCACACCACGCTTTGCAAGCTCAGGATTTTCCTTTAGCCATAGAGCTACGCCTTTTGTTGCTCGTCTTACATTGTATAGATTCATTCTGTTGCGGCCTGCACCAAGCACGCCTCTCATTCCACCAGTTCCGAATGACAAATCCTTATAAAATCTGTCTTCAATTTCTTTTTCATCGCTAATGCTTTTTAATTCTGATTTTGTGCTTTCGTCAAAAACGGGATTACTTATCCAATATTCATAATGCTCTCTAAAATCCATATTATTACTTCTCACTATATTCTTTTATTATTGCTTGTGTACCAAGCTCATTCATTCCTTTATCAGCCAAATCAATGTACATCTTTAGTACGTTTTCCAGTATTGGTAGATTGTGGTTGTTCTCCTTGCTTGTTTGAGATGCTATTTTTAAGTCTTTTATATAATGCTTTATATAAAATGATGGCGACATATCATCTTTAAGCATCATCTGTCCGTTATATTCCATCTGAAATGATCTTGCAGCACCCTTGCTTATCACATCCAGCACTTTTTTAGCATCAAGCCCTGAACTATTCACAAGTGTGATTGCCTCAGCCACTCCTGCTATGCACCCAGCAATTGCAGTTTGATTGGCAGCCTTGGCTACTTGACCTGCTCCCGAATCACCTATAAGCACAATAGTCTTACCCATGGCCTCGAATATTTTTAAACAAGCATCAAAATCCTCTTTATCGCCCCCTACCATAATGGATAGTGTCGCATTTTTTGCTCCAACCTGACCTCCACTTACAGGAGCATCAAGTGCATGCATACATTTTTGATGGGCTGCTTGATATATTTTTTTAGCAAGTGAAGGACTTGATGTAGTCATATCAATAAGATAGGTTCCAGGAGAAGCACTATTAAGAATTCCTTCAAAATAGACTTCTTCCACATCACTAGGATAGCCAAGCATCGTTATAATTGCATCCTTATCTTTTGATATTTCTTCAATGCTGTTTGCCCAAACAAACCCTTTATCAATAAGTGGTTTCGCTTTTTCCTTAGTTCTTGTGTAGATTGTGACATTAAAGCCAGATTTTTTAAGATTGCTTATCATTTCGGTGCCCATAATTCCTGTACCAATAAATCCAATATTTTTCATACAAGCTCCTATGATATTTTTCTTAAATTATTATATCAAATTTTCTATTTGCTGTATATAACTATAGAGTGTTTTATTAAAAGAAGCCTAATTGTAGTTTATATTGTAAATATTTTGTGCTATAATAAATTTTTAAAGGAGTAAATTATGAACGCAACAGAGAGTATAATTAAAAATAAAATTATAGCGATCGCTAGAGGAATTTATGGGGAAGGTTTGAAGGAACTTTCACTTGCTTTGCAAAATGGAGGAGTAAGCAATATTGAGGTTACATTTGAGCAGTCTGATCCTGAATGCATAAAAAAAACTTGCGATAGTCTTAATTTATTGAACAATATTAAAGATCTTTGTGTTGGAGCTGGAACTGTGCTCAATCTTGAACAGCTATATGCAGCACATAGTGCAGGAGCAAAATATATTGTATCACCTAGCACCAACTTAGATCTTATTAAAGCAACAAAGGCTATGAACATGGTCTCAATACCTGGAGCTATTACTCCTACTGAGATAGTATATGCCAAAAGTGCCGGAGCTGATTTTGTGAAAATATTTCCTGCTGCTCCTATTGGACTTGACTATATCAAGGCAGTTTGCATTCCACTAAGTAATATATGCTTTATTGCAAATGCAGGAATTGAACCAGATAATATTCAGGATTTTTTTGATGCTGGATTCGTAGCTGCAGGAATAAGTAATTACTTATGCAATAAAGAGTTAATACATAATCATAATTGGGCCGAAATAGAAAAAAGAGCGAAAATTCTAAGCGACATAGTAGCAAAATATAATAAGTAAATTGAGGTAATCGATGAAAGATATAATTAACAAGCTAGCAAAAGAAATTAATATGAGAGTTGACTATGTAGAAAATGTGGTAAACTTGCTGGATGAGGGAGCCACAATTCCTTTTATTGCTCGATATAGAAAGGAACTTCATGGCTCTACCGATGACACTACTCTTAGACAGCTTGAAGAGCGCTTGAAGTACATGCGCAAATTTGAAGAAAGAAAAGAAGAGATAACAAAGTCTATCGAAGAGCAGGGTAAACTTAATGACGAAATTATCGCTGATCTTAACGAGGCGCAGACTCTTACCGAGCTGGAAGATATTTACTTGCCTTTTAGACCAAAGAGAAGGACAAGAGCTACTATTGCAAAGGAAAAGGGACTCGAACCACTTGCAGATATTATATTTGCTCAAGAAGCTACCGATAAATCCTTAGAAAGCCTTGCTAGTGAATACATAAACGAAGAAAAATCCGTAAGCAGTGTTGAAGAAGCCCTTGCAGGCGCATCTGATATCATTGCCGAACGCATTAGTGAGGATGCAAAAATTCGTAAAACTATGCAGATGATTATAAAACGACAAGGAAGTATAGTTAGCAACGCAATAAAGGAAGAAGACAGCGTATATGCTCAATATTATAATTTTTCATCTCCAATAAAGAATATACAAAACCATCAAATTTTAGCAATAAATAGAGCTGAAAAAGAGGGCTTCATTAAGAGTGGTATATCATTTGAAAGTGAAGTTGGTATAGAATATCTCTGTAATAAGATAATCACTGGTGATGAGGTATATAAAGACTTTCTAAAGGCTGCAATTAGCGATTCTTTTGAAAGGCTACTTTTTCCAGCAGTTGAAAGAGCTATTAGAACTGAGCTTACAGACGATGCCAATGTTGGAGCTATACATAATTTCTCATTTAATCTAAAAAATCTATTAATGCAGGCACCAGTAAAAGGACATATCACAATGGGGCTGGATCCTGGATATAAGAATGGTTGCAAAGTTGCAGTAGTAGATTCCAATGGAAAAGTTCTCGATACCACAGTGGTATATCCTACATTTGGTGAAAAAGGCAAAAACGAAGCTATTGAAAAGCTATCTGTGCTTATTAAAAAGCATAATGCCGACCATATAGCAATAGGTAATGGTACTGCATCAAGAGAAACAGAGCTTATGGTATCCGAAATGATTTCTAAATTAAACAAGCCTGTAAGCTATGCAATAGTAAATGAAGCCGGAGCATCCGTTTATTCTGCAAGCAAGCTCGCTGCAGAGGAATTTCCTGATTATGATGTAAATCTAAGGTCTGCAATATCCATAGCTAGACGTTTGCAAGATCCACTGGCAGAGCTTGTAAAGATAGATCCAAAGGCGATAGGTGTAGGACAGTATCAACATGATATGCCCCAAAAAGATCTTAGTGACGCTCTTGGCAATGTTGTAGAGGATTGTGTAAATAGTGTAGGTGTGGATCTTAATACAGCTTCACCATCATTGTTGTCATATATCTCAGGATTAACTGCTACCACAGGCAAAAATATTGTAAAACATAGAGAAGAAAACGGAAGCTTTTCAAGTCGTCAGGAACTATTAAAAGTAAAGGGAATAGGGCCAAAAGCATTTGAACAGTGTGCTGGTTTTTTAAGAGTTTCAGAAAGCGATAACGTTCTTGATAACAGCTCTGTACATCCTGAGAGCTATGATGCTGCAAAAAATTTGCTTAAAGCATGTGGGTTTAGCATAGAAGATGTAAATAGTGCCAGAATAATGCTTTTGCCACTAATAATTAAGCAAAAAGGTGAAGATAAGCTGGCAGAAAAGTTGGGAGTGGGTGTTCCTACTCTTAGAGATATAGCTAACGAGTTACAAAAACCAGGACGCGATCCAAGAGATGAGTTACCACAGCCAATATTGCGTAGTGATGTTCTAAAAATTGAAGACATTAAGCCAGGTATGGAGCTTAGTGGAACAGTAAGAAATGTAATAGACTTTGGTGCATTTGTTGATATAGGAGTACACGAGGACGGCCTAGTGCATATAAGTCAGATTAGCAATAAATATATAAAGCATCCTAGTGAGGTGCTTTCAGTAGGCGATATTGTAAAAGTAAAAGTGCTTGATATAGATTTAAAGAAAAAAAGAATTAGCCTCTCAATTAAAGAAGCTAGTAAATAAACAAATAGCGTGTCAGCAATCAAACTGACACGCTATTTTTTATTAAATAAATTTATTATGACCAAAGAATTTCTTTCCACTTTATTCCAGTGGGTGTAGTGGCCAATCCTCCTAAAGCTGTTTCCTTAAAAATACTAGGCATATATTTGCCCGTTGCATACATGGCTGCAATTACCTCATCCCAAGGTACCTTGCTTTCTATTCCAGCAAGAGCGAGTTCGCTTGTAAGTATCGCATTAACAGCTCCAGAAGCATTACGCTTTATGCATGGCACTTCTACAAGGCCTGCTAATGGATCGCATGTTAGACCTAACATATTTTTCATAGCCATAGCCATTGCGTGGGCGCTTTGCTCAATTGATCCACCCATAAGAAAGGTAACAGCTGCAGCTGCCATTGAACTTGCAGAGCCAATTTCTGCTTGGCAGCCTCCTGCTGCTCCTGAAATAAATGCATTGTTTGCAATAATAAATCCAAAAGCTCCTGCAACAAATAGAGCATCTATTATTTTATCATCATTGAATCCACACTTTTCTTGAATTGCAAGCAAGGCACCAGGCAGTATACCGCTTGAGCCAGCTGTTGGAGTAGCACATATTATTCCCATTGAAGCATTCACTTCGTTTGTAGCTATGGCATAGCAGGCAGCTTTCAATAATGTAGTGTCAGTTATAAATTTATTATTTTGTATGTATGCCCATAGTTTTTTTGCATCTCCTCCACACATTCCAGAATGAGATACAACTCCATTTATTCCCTTTTGCACTGCCTTTTTCATTACATTAAAGCTTTCGCGCATCTGTGCAACTACTTCTGCTTCACTAGCGCCGCTTACCAAGGCTTCTTGCTCTATCATAAGTTTGGCAGCACTCTTATTTTGCTCATTTACAAGCCTAACTAAATCACTTACGCTTTTAAACATAATTCACCTACATATTTAATGTTTTTACCCAAATAATATTATCTAGCTTGGATATTGCTTCAACAACATCATTATCTATTTTTTCATCGCTCTCTATTACCATAAGAGCTTCGCCACCTTTATCGCTACGCGATGTAGTCATGTATGCAACATTTATTCGATGAGCAGCAATTTTATTTAATACTGATGCCATTACCCCATATACATCATTGTGCATTACAAGTAGGGCAGGCAATTCTCCAGATATATGTATGCTAAAGTTGTTTATTCTAGTTATAGCAACCGTCCCACCGCCCAATGAAACCCCAGTTATTCTCATGGTTTTTTTATCATCAAACAGCTCCATCATAAGAGTGTTAGGGTGCTGTTGTTCACGGTTATCACTGAAAAAATTGATTTCAATGTCATTTTTTTCAGCATATTCCAGAGAATTTCTTATTCGTTTATCGTTAGGCTCAAAGCCAAGTAGACCTCCTACTATTGCAACATCAGTTGCATGTCCCTTATATGTTTGGGCAAACGAGCCATAGAAATATATATTGGCTTTTTTGGGATCCCCTCCAAAAAGCATTCGAGATAATTTTCCGATTTTTACAACACCTGCAGTGTGCGAACTAGATGGCCCTATCATAATAGGTCCTATGATATCAAATACGCTTTTATACTTCATATGGCACTTCCGATCTATTATTTATATTCCTTATTATAGCAAAGATTTCCTTTAATACAAGAAATAATATAGATAGATAAAACAGCAACAACAAATTCATAATCAACATTTACAATTGACAAAATGTAAAAATTATGATTATATTAATTATAAATAAACAAAATATTGTGGAGGCTAATATGAAAAAAATCGTTTCATTACTACTTGCATTAGTCATGCTTATTTCTATAAGCGTTGTCTATGCAGAGGACATTACCCTTACAATGGGTTCTTGGAATATCGAAGATACTGATAAAATACAAAGAGTATTTGATAAGTATTATGATATTTCAGGAGTAAAAATTAAATTTGAAGGCACACAAGCTACTCAATATAACGCAAATTTGCGCTTACAACTTGATAATGGCACAGGTCCAGATCTGTGGTATTCAAGATCATATAAAACAGGCCAGGAATTATTTGATGCTGGTTTCGCAATGGACTTAACCGATTTAAAAGGTATTCAAGAAAATTTCTCAGAGAGCGCAAAAGAAGCTTGGAGAACTGATGATGGTAAAATGTTCGCTGTTCCTTATGCAGCTGTAAACCACGAAGTTTTCTACAATACACGTATATTTGAAGAACAAGGTCTACAAGTTCCTACTACATACGAGCAATTCATAGAAGTTTGCCAAAAATTAAAAGATGCAGGAATTACTCCTTTGGCAAATGGTGTAAAGAGCAAATGGGATGTATTGGAGTGCGTTTTCCTTGGAATGTTGCCAAACTATGTTGGCGGGGCTGAAAACCGTGTTAAGTACGAGAGCCTTGAGCAAAAGATGAATGATGAAGTTTTCAAACAGGCTATAACCGACTTTGGAAAACTTGGACAATTCTTACCAGAGGGCTTTGAAGCAATCGAAAACGGAGATAGCAAAGCATTATTTGGCACAGAGCAAGCTGCTATGTTTATAGACGGTTCATGGACTGTTGATCAAATAAGTGAGCAATTTGGATTAAATACATTCTCTGCTTTTGCAATACCAGCTCCAGAAAACAATAAACAAGGTATGTGCTTCCATGCAGACTTTGGTATGGCAGGCAATACAGCAACAAAGCATCCTGAAGAGGTTAAAGCATTCCTAGAGTGGATAGCTTCCCCAGAAGGTGTAAAGATTGCAGTTGATGCATTACCAGGTGGATATTTCCCAATGATCAATGCTGAAATTACAATGAGTGATGAACGCGCAAACGAGATTTTAAGCCTAAATAACAATGCTATAACAGATGTTAGATTTATTTGGCCTAAACTCCTTAATGCATACACAACTATGCAGGATAATCTTATAAACCTATGGCTTGGTGAAGCTACTGTAGATCAAGTTGCAGATGCTTTTGCTAGCGCTCAAGAAGAAGCTTTAAAAAAATAATTCTTAAATTGAGAATATTTTAATAATTTAAAACTTATAATAAAAAATATTTTATTTGGAGGCTCTTATGAAAAAGATTTTATCTTTTATACTGGCTTTTGCTTTGATTATCTCCTTAAGCGCAGTATATGCTGAAGAAGTGACCCTTACAATGGGATCATGGCGTATTGATGACACAGATAGAATTCAGGCTGTCCTTGATAAGTACACCGAGGTTTCTGGAGTAAAGATCAAATTTGAGGGCACGGCTTCATCACAGTACAATGCTAATATCAGATTACAACTTGATAATGGCACAGGCCCTGACCTATGGTATTCTAGATCATATAAAACTGGTCAAGAGCTCTATGATGCAGGATATGCAATGGATGTTACAGATATCCCTGGCGTAAAAGAAAATTTCCCAGAGAGTGCATTAGGCGCATGGAGAGCAGACGATGGAAAAGTGTTTGCAGTTCCTTTTGGTGCAGTATCTCATGTTGTTTATTACAACACACGTATATTTGATGAGCAGGGCTTAGCAGTTCCAAGGACTTATGAAGAGTTTATGACTGTTTGCCAAGAATTAAAGGATGCAGGAATTACTCCTTTAGCAAACGGAATAAAGAGTAAATGGGATGTTTTGGAGTGCGTTTTCTTAGGAATGCTTCCTAACTATATTGGTGGACCTGAAGGTCGTGAGCCATATGAGAAACTTGAAAAGAAGATGAATGATGATGCCTTTAAGGCTGCTTTGACAGACTTCCAAAAGATGGCACAGTATTTACCAGAAGGCTTTGAATCAATCGAAAATAATGACAGTAACGCTTTCTTTGCTACTGAGCAGGCTGCTATGCTTATTGATGGTTCTTGGTCAGCAGGTGCATTGGGAGAGCAGTTTGGCCTAAAAACATATAGTGCTTTTGCAATCCCAGCTCCAGAAGGAAAAGAACCTGGAATGTGCTTCCATCCTGATTTTGGTTTAGCAGGAAACAAAGCAACAAAACATCCTGAAGAAGTAAAAGCTTTCTTAGAGTGGATGGCTTCACCAGAAGGCGTTCAGATTGCTTCAGACGGTTTACCAAGTGGATTCTACCCAATGATAAATGCAGATATTAAACTTGCTGACGAGCTTGCAGACCATATTCTAAAGCTCAACGAAGGCAAACATACAGATGTAAGATTTGTATGGCCAAAGCTTATGGAAGCCTATACTCCTATGCAAGACAATCTTATCAGTCTATGGCTAGGCGAAGCTACAGTAGATCAAGTAGCAGATGCATTTGCAGAAGCTCAGGCAGCTGTATTAGCTAAGTAAATTTAAAAAAAGTAGGTGGTTACCTACCACCTACTTTTTTAATGGATTGTATGTGTTCAAGGAGGTGCGCAGTATTAATATGGGGAAAAATAAGCCTAAATATCGTGGTGGAGATTCAATAAATCCTAGCGGTATATATTGGATGGCTTACATATTGCCTGCTCTAATTGCCTATTTATTTTTTATGCTCTATCCTCTTATTGATTCAATAAGGCTAAGCTTTTATGAGGGAGCATTAAGAGATAGAACTTTTGTTGGGTTTGCTAATTATGTAAAATTGTTTACCGATCCAAAGGTTTCTTTTAAATTCTGGAATGCATTCCGCAATACTTGGAAATTTTTCGCATTTCACATGTGCATTCAGAATGTTTTGGGAATGCTTTTCGCAGTTATTCTTACTAATAGGACAATGAAGGGTCGCAATGTATATCAGACGATAATTTTTTTACCTTGTACAATAGCTATATTGGTTACAGGCTATTTATTTAAACTAATGTTGAATCCAGTATGGATAGGCCCTACATTTAGATCATTAGGACTTGGCAATTTAGTTCAGCCTTGGCTAGGAAAGACCGAATCAGCTCTTAATGTGGTAGCTTTGATATCATGCTGGCAGTGGATGGGAATACCAACTATGATGTTTGTAGCTGCAATACAAGGTATTAGTGAGGATTTAATGGAAGCTTCTGCAATAGAGGGCGCAGATGCATGGAAACAATTTTGGTATATTAAGTTACCACTTATAATGCCTGCAGTAGGTATGATAGCTATACTTACATTTGTAAGTAATTTTAATGCATTTGATATAGTATTTGCTATGCAGGGTCCAGAAGGACCACCACAGTATTCTACAGATTTAATAGGAACTCTCTTTTATAGAACTGGTATTACAGGTGAGCATCCTATAGGCATACCTGAACCTGGACTTGGTTCAGCTATTTCCACAAGCATATTTATAATGCTAATGATTGGCGTTGTTCCTACAATGCGTAGTACTATGGGGAAGGAGTAACTGTATAATGAAAAAATCTTTAAAAATACAGAATATGCATATACCATCACATATACTTATGGTATTTTGGTGTATAATTTCGCTTTTTCCCGTATACATGATGATTATTAACTCTTTCAAAATAAAAACTGATATTTATAAAAACCCTTTTGGGCTTCCTAATGAATGGACTCTTGATAATTATAAATATGTTTTTGAAAATAGTCAGTTTGCTAGATATTTTTTCAATAGCTTGCTTGTAGTAGTACTATCTCTTGCTGTTATACTAATGCTTGGAACACTTTGTGCATTTGCTCTTGCACATTGGCATTCGCTTATTTCCAAAGCAATATATCTAGTTATTATTGTAGGTATGATGCTACCAATAAAAATTGCTTCTATTAGACTTCTTGAGCTGATGAAAATTTTAGGATTGCTTAATAAGATCTGGGCTTTGCCACCAATATATGTTGCAACTGGTATCCCAATTGCTATATTTATTCTTACAGAGTTTATTAGAGGTTTACCAGGTGAACTTTATGAAGCTGCATTTGTTGATGGAGCTAGCAGATTTAAAATATATAGGAGCATAGTGCTACCTCTTATAGCGCCAGCTATGGCAACAGTAGCAATATATAATCTTGTTCCATTATGGAATGATATATGGTTCCCTCTTATATTTATTACAGATGAAAATAATAAAACTCTTTTGCTTGCAGTTACAAAGTTGCAGGGCCAATATTCTACAGACTGGCCAAGAGTGCTTTCCACATTGACGCTTTCAGCTTTTCCTGTAATGATATTATACATTACAATGTCTAAACAGTTCATATCGGGTCTTACTGCCGGTGCTGTAAAGGGCTAAGCAATTTAAAAACAATTATCTATCGTTATAAAGCGATAGATTTTTGTTTATTTTTATATCAAAAATAAATATACGATAAAATCTTGCGAATATATTATGTTTTGATATAATTGTTCTAATACTATACGTGGGGGTAAAAATGAGAGAATTAAATTGCGATATTATTACAGAAGCTGTTGCTAAGATGTGCATAGATATCAATCTACATCTTCCAAGCGATCTCAAAAACAGAATAGCCTCATTTACTACAAATGAGCCGTTTATGCCTGCAAAATCTATTATGGTACAACTTCAGGATAATGCAAAGATGGCTGAAAAAGAAAATATTCCTATTTGTCAAGATACTGGAATGATTATAGCTTTTTTGGATATTGGCCAGGATTTGCATATTTGTGGTGGTAATATCGAAGATGCTATAAATAAAGGGGTTGCTAAAGGGTATATAGATGGATATTTGCGCAAATCAGTTGTGAAAGATCCGATAGACAGAAAAAACACTCAAGACAACACTCCAGCAGTTATCCATTACAACATTGTACCGGGCGATAAGCTTACCATCAGCCTTATAGCTAAAGGCTTTGGAAGTGAGAATATGAGTGCATCAAAGATTCTTATTCCTAGCGAAGGAATGGAAGGTGTTAAAAACTTTGTAGTCGACACGGTTGTTAAAGCAGGAGCTAGGCCGTGCCCTCCACTTGTTATAGGAGTTGGAATAGGCGGAAGCTTTGAAAAATGTGCTATTTTATCAAAAAAAGCTCTTTTGAGAAACTTGGACGAAAAGAATCCCGATCCATTTTATGCTAAATATGAGCAGATAATATTAGACGCAGTAAATAGAACAGGAATAGGCCCACAAGGATTTGGTGGACTTACTACAGCTCTTGCTGTAAACATACTAACTTATCCCACTCATATTACCAGCCTTCCTGTGGCAGTTAATATTGGATGCCATGTTACAAGGCATGCGAGCATAGTATTATAGAGAGGCTATTATGAACGAAATTAGAATACACACCCCACTTAGTAAAGAAACAATTAAAAATCTTAAAGCTGGAGACCAGGTGCTTCTTAGTGGTACAATTTATACAGCAAGAGATGCAGCACATGCTAGAATCAAGAAAGCTATAGAAAATGGCAAACCTTTGCCAATTGACATTAAAGGTCAGGTAATTTATTATGCTGGGCCTTCGCCTACACCACCAGGAAGAGTGGTAGGTTCCATTGGGCCCACTACGTCTGCAAGAATGGACGCTTTTACTCCAATGATGCTGGAGCATGGCTTAGTTGCAACGATAGGTAAGGGCAATAGAAATGAGGAAACCATAGAAGCCATAAAGAAATATGGCTCTGTATATTTTGCAGCAATCGGTGGCAGTGCTGCTCTTGGAGCTATGTGTGTTAAGTCGCTTGAAGTTGTAGCATATGATGATCTGGGACCAGAATCAATAAAAAAGCTTGAAGTAGTAGATCTTCCACTAGTGGTTGCTGTAGATTGTTATGGTAATGATTATTACAAAATCGGCAAAGAAAGATATGTCCATCAAATTTCATAAAATTGCTCTTATAGCCTGTATTTCTCTATGCATTTTGTTTACATCATCAGAAGCAGCACTTGAATCATCGGATCTATTGGAATCTGCTCTTTCAATGCTGCCAGAAAATCATATAATAATACAGCTATATAATAAAAAGGCCGATGCCTTGCTTAAAGCACGTTTCAAGGGTGGTTTGCCATACTATTTTGCTGGAACAAACTACGATTATATACTCAAACCAAGATATCCACAGCAAGAAAGTGGATATTTTAAGTTGGATAGAGCATATTTATATGGATTTGATTGTAAAGGTTTTACCAGATGGGTTTATAAAGAGGGAGGCCTTATGGAACATCCATCTTTACAAAGTATACTAACTAATAATTATGGCAAAATAAATCTGCAATCAAAATATCCAAAAAAGTTCAAAGACACCTTGCATGTGGGAGACTTGCTAGTAATTAACTATGGGGCAAGGCATGTGATGATGTATATTGGTACTTTGCGAGATTATGGGGCAGAAATTTATCCAGAACTCGATAACTATCTCGATTATCCACTTGTAATACATTGTGGAAACAATCCGTTTTATTATGACTATTACAAAGAACACATAGAAAATAAAAAAATGAGAATGAAAGTTTTCCCTCCCGATGGTGGAGTTACAGTATCCCTTCTATATGTAGACAATTTAGATAGCACATTAACGCGAAAGG
Organism: Eubacteriales bacterium; assembly: GCA_034180455.1. Taxonomy (GTDB): domain Bacteria; phylum Bacillota; class Clostridia; order Christensenellales; family Aristaeellaceae; genus JAAZPT01. The sequence continues at coordinate 12,109 of JAXFOG010000010.1, read as the reverse complement.
ATTTAAGGGGTAGAAATTTTAATTATATCCAGATAGATAAAAGTATTATAAGCTTTATAAACCTAGATAATGTAATAGATATGAAATGGTGGAGATCAAAGGATAAGATAGTTTTTACATCATATTAGTTGAAAAATACATATTTTTTGTTACAATAGTATAAGTTTAGAGGAGGAAGTATGCAGATAAGCAACGAACATAAAGCTTGCCTTTGGCTCTCAGAAGCCAATGTAAGCACAAATTTATTTGAGAAACTATTAAAAACATATACTTCTGCTTACGAAATTTTTCTAAACTACGATTTAGACAAACATCAACTGTTTACCAACAATCAGATTAAAGCTCTTGACATGGCAAGAGATTTGCTTAATAGCAATATTGAAGCTATGGAGCAAAATGATATTCACATGATAATATATGATTCACCTGAATATCCTATAAAACTTAAATCCATTAGTGATGCCCCATATGCGCTTTACTACAAGGGTAATTTAAATGTTTTAAACAGAACCTGCATTGCAATTGTTGGAACAAGAAAACCGTCTTTCTATGGTAAAAAAATTGCAAAGCTTTTATCTGAAAAGCTATCTTCATCAGGAGCATGCGTAGTTAGTGGAATGGCAATTGGCATAGATACATATGCTCATCAAGGCGCAGTAAATGAAAAAAGTGCAAACACTTGTGCAGTATGTGGATGTGGCCTTAATATTGATTATCCAGCAAGCAACAGAGACCTGAAAGAGAATGTTATCTCAAAGGGAGGTTTACTTATTAGTGAATACACTCCCAATACTGTTGTAAGAAATTACTTTTTTCCATACAGGAATAGAATAATATCTGGATTATCTGATAGTGTAGTGTTTGTGGAGGGCGAAGTTCGCAGTGGAGGAATGCTTACTGTGGACAGAGCCATAGAGCAAGGCAGAAATGTATACGCAGTGCCTGGCAATATTGACTCCAGGTTTAGTAGTGGACCTAATTATTTACTTAATATTGGCGAAGCAGGTTGCATAAATGACATAGATTATTTTGTTGAATCATTGAATCTGACAAGCGAGAGTAATTATAAAAAAGATGATAATATTGAATTAGAAGGTCTAAAACCATTCCAAATAGCTGTTCTAAAGGCAATACAGCAGGAAAGCATGTCAGTTGATCAGCTTGTATTAAGTCTAAATATGAACATTCAAGATGTGCAAGTTGCACTGGCAAAACTAGAAATATTAGGATATATTCAAAGAGCAGGCGGCGGAACATATAGTATTAGTTAAGGGAGAAAGAATGACAAAACTTGTTATAGTTGAATCACCATCAAAGGCAAAGACAATATCAAAATTTTTAGGAAAAACATATAAGGTAATAGCATCCCAAGGGCATGTAAGAGATTTACCAAAATCGCAACTGGGAATAGATACTGACAATAATTTTGATATGAAATATATCACAATTAGAGGCAAGGGCCCATTGCTGGCACAGATACGCAAAGAGGCAAAGGCAGCTGACAAAGTTTTTCTTGCTACTGACCCTGATAGAGAGGGAGAAGCAATATCTTGGCATCTTGCATATATACTTGATATAGATCCAAAGTCAAAGTGTAGAGTTGAGTTTAATGAGATCACCAAAAACGCAGTAAAAAATGCTCTTAATAGTCCAAGGGCAATTGATATAGATAGAGTTGATGCTCAGCAGGCTCGTAGAGCCCTTGACAGATTGGTGGGATATGGCATTAGTCCAATACTATGGGCAAAGGTCAAAAAAGGTCTTTCAGCAGGTAGAGTGCAGAGCGTAGCCACAAGACTTGTTGTAGAAAGAGATAAAGAAATAGAAGACTTTATTCCAGAAGAATATTGGGATATAATAGTTAAACTTGGCGATAAAAAACATAGTTTTGAAGCAAAGCTCAGTTCTGTTGACGGTAAAAAACCTATTATTTCTGATAAAAAGACTGCAGAAAACTTAGAAAAAAGAATTAAAAAAGCTAAATTTTCAATAAGTTCAATAAAAAATACAGAAAAAAAGAGATCTTCAACACCACCTTTCATTACATCTACATTACAACAGGCTGCAAACAGCAGATTAAATTTCTCTACTGCTAAGACAATGCAGGTTGTGCAACAATTATATGAGGGCATAAGCCTTGGAAAGTTAGGAAATATAGGTCTAGTAACCTATATCAGAACTGATTCTGTAAGAGTAAGTGAGGAAGCAATTGCTTCTGTGCGTGGCTATATTGAAAAAGAATATGGCAAAGATTACTTACCAGCAAAGGCAAAGTACTATAAGGGTAGAAAAAATGCTCAGGATGCACATGAAGCTATTAGACCGACTAACATTGATTTTTCACCCGAGTCTATAAAAGCTCATCTAACTAGAGATCAATATAAGCTTTACAATTTAATATATACTAAATTTGTAGCTAGTCAGATGGAGGATGCAAGGTATGCTGTATCTACAGTAATTGCTGAAGGAGATGGCATTAAGCTACAAGCAGGATCCGAAAATCTGATTTTTGACGGATTTATGAAGCTTTATAAGTCTGATGAAAAAAAGAGTACAGAAACTATTCCAAAAGATTTGAAAGAGGGACAAACCGTAGATGTTCTTGATGTACTTAAAAATCAACATTTTACTGAGCCCAAGCCACATTTTACCGAAGCTTCATTAGTAAAGGAGCTTGAGGATAGAGGTATAGGAAGACCTAGTACCTATGCACCAACAATCAGTACAATTATATCAAGAGCTTATGTATCTCGTGAGCAGAAAAAGCTTTATGCTACTGATCTTGGAATAATAGTAACAGAGCTTTTGATGAACTATTTTGAAGATATTATGGATTATCGATTTACTGCTGGTATGGAAGATAATTTGGATGCTGTTGAAGAAGGAACAAAGAACTGGCAGAATTTATTATCTGAATTTTATCCAGATTTTAGCGCTCAACTAAAAATAGCAGAAAAAGAAATAGAAAAAGTTGAGATAAAAGATGAGGAAAGCGATGTAATTTGTGAAAAGTGTGGCAGGCACATGGTATATAAAATGGGAAAATATGGAAGGTTCCTTGCTTGTCCAGGCTTTCCCGAGTGCCAAAACACAAAGCCAATTGTAGAATATGTAGATGCTAATTGCCCATTATGTAATGGGAAAATTGTAAAGAAAACAAGTAATAAAAGAAAGCGTACATTCTATGGATGCGAAAATTATCCAGAATGTAAGTTTGTTAGCTGGGATATGCCTAGTAATGAAAAATGCGATAAATGTGGCTCATATATGGTAATAAAAAAGCAAAAAAACAAAACCATCTTGCTATGTTCAAATAAAGATTGTAATTTTAAAAAGGAAATATAATATGCCCGTAAATGTTATAGGCGCAGGACTTGCAGGATGCGAAGCTGCATGGCAGCTAGCAAGGTTTGGTATAGATGTAAATCTTTATGATATGAAGCCTGACAAATTTAGTCCTGCTCATAAGTCAGATTATTTTGCAGAACTAGTATGCTCCAATTCACTTAGGAGCGATAGACTTAGCAATGCTGTGGGATTACTTAAAGAAGAAATGAGGTATCTCAAGTCTTTGATAATAGAATCTGCAGACAAAAATAGAATACCTGCTGGTGGAGCACTCGCTGTTGATAGAGATAATTTTTCAAAATATATAAGCGATAAAATTGCAAATAATCATTACATAAATGTTATTCATCAGGAAATATGCGATATTCCGAGAGATGAAATAACAATAGTTGCCACAGGTCCACTTACATCTGATTGCTTAAGCAAGGCTATTTCAGAGCTTGACGGGCTCAAAACTCTATCATTTTATGATGCAGCAGCTCCAATCATTACAAAAGATTCTTTGAACTTTGACAAGGTATTTTATGCATCAAGGTATGATAGAGGCAGTGATTATATAAATTGTCCATTCAACGAGGAAGAATACTTTAGCTTTGTACATGAGCTGCAAAATGCAGACTGCGCTGCTGTGCATGGATTTGAAGAAAACAAAGTCTTTGAAGCCTGTATGCCAGTAGAGAGTATGGCAAAAAGAGGGGATATGACGCTTGCTTTTGGACCTCTCAAGCCCGTTGGACTAGTTGATCCAAATACTGGTAAGATGCCTTTTGCAGTAGTCCAGCTTCGCAGTGAGAATGCGAACTGTTCCCTATATAACATAGTGGGATTCCAAACTAAACTAACGTTTCCTGAGCAAAAAAGGGTGTTCTCAATGATACCAGGCTTGGAAAATGTTGAATTTGCAAGATTTGGAGTTATGCACCGAAATACATTCCTGCATAGTCCTGGATTTTTGGATAATACATATAGGGTAATAAACCAACCGAATTTGTCTTTTGCAGGGCAGATTACAGGTGTTGAAGGATATGTAGAGAGTGCGGCAAGTGGATTACTTTGTGCGCTATATCGTGCGTTTGAAATAAAAAACATAGGTTTTCCAAAGCTTGATTCCATTCACGCAATTTCTGCTATGGCCGAATATGTATCTTTGCCCAATGCAAAGTTCCAACCTATGAACTGCGCTTTTGGACTTTTGCCAGAGCTTGAAGGCAAAAGGATAAGAAACAAACAAATGCGATATGAGCAGATTGCCAAAAGATCATTAGACAAGTTAAAAGACATTGCACAACAAATAGATAGCTTTTCAGAGATAAAGGAGTAACAAAATGGCAAAAAAAATAATTGCAATTGCAATAGTAATATTTTTAATATTAGGAACTGCTGCATCATTCGTATTTGGCGAGGAAATTAACTCTGTACCACAAATGATAGTAAACGATGAAGAAACTTGCAAGGAATTTGCAAGGCTCTATATTGAGGGGAAATCATTCGATAAACTTTTTCAAATGTATGACAAAGTAAAAGCAATGCGTATGCCAAAAGAATATTTTTCCAATCAACTAAAAAATATCGAACATATTACTGGCAAATTCCAATCCTTTGGAAAATATCAGCTCGTAAAAAATGAAAACTATGATGTGCATGTACTTTACCTTAATATGGAAAAAAAGACTGTGATCATGATGCTTACAATGGCTGCTCCATATAGAGAAAAGGATAATGAAAATATATATTCAAAGATTCACAATTTGCAATTTGCTATTGCAGATAGTAATATGTCAAGCTCTAACTTTAGTGATAAATTATCCTCTTCCGAAGACGGTATGGAACTACAATATACCGAAAATTCACTTAAAATTGGTAAAGATCCTTATATGCTTGAGGCAAAAATTACTTCTCCAAAGGCTGAAGGTAAATATCCAGCAGTAGTTCTTATTCAGGATGAGGGCCCATTTGACATGGACTATACTATGGATAATTCTGCTATTTTTAATGATATTTCTCAATTCTTTGCAAAAAATGGTATAATTACTATAAGGTATAATAAAAGAGAGTATCAGTATAGCGATATTTTAGAACATAAGGATCTAACTCCTCAGGAAACAATAATTGCTGATGCAGTTGAAGCATTTAATACACTTCTCAATGAGAAAAATGTAGATAAAAATAACATTTATATTATGGCTCATGGATATTCTTCATACTTTGTTCCTAGAATACTAGAACAAATCAAAGAACCAGCTGCAGGTTTGATTTATTTTTCTAGTAGCCCTCTCAGTGAATTAAATATAAAAAACATGCAAACAGCCAATAAATTTAATACACTTTCAAATGATGACCTTCTTGAAGCAATTACAGAAAATCTTGCCGATTTTGAAAAAGCGAATAAATTAGCAGAACTTAGCGAAAGCGAAGCAATGCAAACTGAAATTTTTGGAAGAACAGCTTACTACTATACTAGCCAAGCAAAGTATAAAAATGATGAAATAATTTCAAAACAAAATTTGCCTATGCTAATACTTCATGGATCAAAAGATGAAAATATTCCCGTTAACTATGGTATAGAACTTTGGGATAAAAAGTTTTATGGTAATGACAAAGTAGTTAGGAAACTATACGTGGGACTTGATCATTGGCTTATTAAAGATGATGAAGATAATATAAGTGAAACAGCCCTTGTGGATATGGTTGCTTGGATAAAGCAGAATAAAGGAGAATAATATGGAATTAAGAGCGACTACTATATGCGCTATAAAAAAAGACGGCGAAATTGCATTCGCTGGTGATGGTCAGGTTACAATGGGTGAAAGCACCATTTTTAAAGCCAATGCAAAAAAACTTAGAAAACTCTATAACGGAAATGTTATAGCAGGTTTTGCTGGTTCTGTTGCTGATGCCTTTACTCTGTGCGACAGATTTGAGGATAAGCTTAATCAATGCAATGGCAATCTTGAGAGAGCTGCAGTAGAGCTTGCACAGGATTGGCGTAGCGATAGGGCAATGAGAAAACTCGAAAGTATGTTAATTGTTGCTGATAAAGATTGCCTGCTAATACTTAGTGGTACAGGTGAAGTTATTGAGCCAGATGATGGAATCGCATGCATAGGTTCTGGTGGAAACTTTGCAATGGCTGCAGCTAGAGCGCTTGTTAACAATACCAATCTTACAGCAGAAGAAATTGCTAGAAAGTCGCTTGAGATTGCAGCATCCATTTGTGTATACACAAATGAAAACATTATTACTTTAAAACTTTAGGAGATAGATATGAACGAATTAACTCCAATAGAAATAGTACGACAACTTGATAGATATATTATCGGACAGGACGAAGCAAAGCGTCTTGTTGCAGTAGCTCTTCGCAACAGATATCGCAGATCAAAGCTTGATGAAAAACTTATTGATGAGGTAAGCCCTAAAAATATACTTATGATAGGACCTACCGGAGTAGGAAAAACAGAAATAGCTAGAAGGCTTGCAAAACTTGTAAATGCCCCATTTATAAAAGTAGAGGCTACAAAATTTACTGAGGTAGGCTATGTGGGAAGAGATGTAGAGAGTATCATTCGCGATCTTACAGAGAACGCCGTAAGACTTGTAAAAGCACAGTTTGCTGAAAAAGTTGAAAATCGAGCTAAAGTTCTTGCAGAAGATAGACTACTTAATCTAATCGTTGATCCGCCAAAGCCTAAATCTAATCCATTCGATATTCTTATGGGTGGTAATAATGCCAATCAAGCAGAAACAAAAGAAGTAAGCGTAAAGCTTGAAGGCAGTAAAGAAGAGCTTAGGCAGAAGCTTATGCGTGGAGAACTAGAAGATAAAGAAATAGAAATAGAAGTAGAAGATAGTGTTCCATCGCTTGAAGTAGGAGGCAATTCTATAAATATAGGCGATATGATGGGAAACATGATGCCAAAGCGTACAAAGATAAGACGCCTAAAAATAAAGGAAGCACGCAAGATACTAATCCAAGAAGAAACTTCAAAACTCATAGACATGGATGAGGTAAATGAAACTGCAATAAAGCTTACAGAGCAAAATGGGATAGTGTTTATTGATGAAATAGATAAAATTGCTGGAAGAGGCTCTGGTTCAGGCCCCGATGTAAGCCGAGAGGGAGTTCAAAGAGACATTCTTCCTATTGTTGAAGGCTCAACCGTAAATACAAAATATGGAGCAGTTCGCACAGATTTTATTCTATTTATTGCTGCAGGGGCATTCCATGTGGCAAAGGTTAGTGACTTGATTCCTGAGCTTCAAGGTAGATTCCCTGTACATGTTAATTTAAAGTCCCTATCTATAGATGACTTCAAAAATATTCTTACAAAGACCGATAATGCTCTTACAATGCAATATAAAGCGCTACTTGAAGTAGATAATGTTATTCTAAATTTTGAGGATTCAGCTATTGAAGAGATTGCCAAAGTGGCGTATGCTCTTAATGAAAGTGACCAAGATATAGGCGCTAGGCGTCTTTATGCTGTATTTGAAGAAGTACTTGAAGATATTTCTTTCCATGCAGGAGGAGATATGCCTAAGGTTGAACTTAACATCAATGATGAATATGTAAAATCTCATCTAAAAAGTTCTAGCTCTATGCCTGACCCCAAAAAATATATACTATAATTATTAGGAGGATACCATGCGTAAGCAAATAGTAACGATTGTTTTTGTACTGCTACTTTTGACATCTATTGGAGTAGCCAATGCAGAGAACTATTCATTTGAGAATATCTTTGCTTCAGTGGATATCCCCGAAGACTATACTGTTCTTTTGCCCAAAAATTTGCATGTTATGCAAGACTTTATAGAAACTCTAGGCACTACACCAGAGGAACTGTCTGCAGATTTCAACCTAAAAGGTATACTTTTGCAGGCTTGGTCAAAAGAGAAGGATTCATGCCTTGAAATTTCTGCTGTTGAAACTGATAGGTCAAAACTCGTATTTGATGTAGATAGACAAACGGAGCAGGTTCGCGGTGAATATAGAACAAGCTATTTCCCTAATAATATTTATGAAGGCTACGAATACAAAAGCTCTAACTGGAAAAATTTTGGTGATAATGTAGGAAGATTCCTAGTTTTGGAATATAATCATTATAGTAATGAAATAAAAGATTATACTGGCTATGCCAGAAAGACAATTAAAAATGGCTACGAGATCTCTGTTGATTATAAGGCATTAAACAGAAAAGCAACAAACAAGGACAATAAAGCATTAAACAAAATTTTTAAATCATGGAAGTTTAATCTTACTCAGGAATTATCAGAGGTTGCTGATGCTGGAATAAATATTACAAAAATTCCTTCGGAGGAAACAAAAAATCGAAATATAGAGATAGCTGGAAATGCCAAAGAGGGAGTAAATTTTACGGCAGTTGTTATGTCCCTTGGAGCTAGCGAACCAGATATTATTAAAACTACAGCAAATGAAAAAAATAAATTTTCTTTACCAATCACTTTTAAAAAGCAGGGAGTATTTCTTATAACTGTTACTGCAAACAAAGATGGAAAAGAGCTTGGAGAATGGGCATATCCTGTTACATACAAAGAGGGACTTTTATCTGTTAAGTTCGCTGCCGAAACACCAGAAAAAGTCTACGAAGATTCGTATAAAATAAGAGGTACTGGTGAGCCGGGAGCTGCTATTCAGGTAATGCTTAACAACAAAACAATTAGTAATAAAAGCGTTGATCGTGATGGTAAATTTATTGTGCCTATAAATACAAAACAGGAAGGCGATTATGAGGTAGTACTTGTATTCACAAAGCGCAATTTAGAAACAAGGCGTTTTAAATTTAACTTTACCAGAGAAATTTCTGAAGAAGAACAGCTTGAAAAGATTATAAAAAAAGCTGTAAATGCTACATATGGCAATCTTACTCGTGGCAACGAAAAGTTCAAAGATCAGGCAATAAGATTTAATGGATATTTGGCTGAAATTATAAATATGGATGATTCTTATTTGCTTAAAATCGCATATAACAAAAACAACAAAAATCTTAGCTCCTTTGTATATGTACAGTCAGAGACCACGCTTCCAGAAGAACAAATAGGTAGAAGAGTAAGAGGCGTAGCTACACTTTTGGGATTTTCAGACGATGTGCTTGTGGGTAAAGCTCAATTTAGTATTGAAAATTTACCTTATTTAAAATTGATATCATTTGAGTAATATGGGAGTATATGCAATAGGTGACCTTCATCTGCCAGGAATGAGTGAAAATAAATCAATGTCTAGGTTTGGCAGTGAATGGAATAATCATTTTTTAAAAATCAGCGAAGACTGGCAAAGTCGTGTATCAGATGATGATATAGTTATCATTGCTGGTGATATTAGCTGGGCAATGAAACTTGATGATGCTTTGGAAGACTTAAACAGCATTTCCGAACTGCCAGGCAGAAAAATAATGATAAGAGGAAATCATGATTACTGGTGGGGATCTATAACTAAAGTTAGAAGTATAATAAAAAATAATATTTACGTACTTCAAAATGATTCTGTTGAATTAGACGACTTTATCTTTGGAGGAACAAGGGGCTGGAATTTAGTAAACTCTCCAGATCTAAAAGACAACCCTAAATTCGATACAAATGATGTCAAAATATATCAACGAGAGCTTTTAAGACTACGGCTTTCTCTTGAAACATTTAAGACTAGCAACAAGATTAAAATAGGCATCATGCATTTTCCCCCAGTCTTTTCAAATATGAAGGATACTGATTTTAGCAGTATATTTACTGAATATGGTGCTCAATATGTTGTGTACGGGCATTTACATGCTGATAGCATTAAGCTCGCGTTTAATGGATTACATGATGGCGTTGACTATTCACTAGTGTCTGCTGATGCATTAAACTTTAAACTAAAACGTATTATATAAAAATTAAAACAAGAAAATAATTTAAGAGACTCATTACTCTATTAAGAGGCACATGAGTCTCTATTTTTATGCAATTATTAAAATTGTTTCAAAAATTTAATTATTTATTTTGTAAAATAGCATTGCAAAAGTGCATATAAGTGGGGTATAATGTTATTAAATAACATATAAGTGGGTAAATGTGTCATATTTAATGAAAAAAGGAGGATGCTCGATGTGAATGATACAGATAATACAACGCTAAAAAACACCGAGAATTCGCCTGATTCTTTCATTGATGTAAGCAAAGAGCTCGATTCTTTATTTTTTGGATCTTTTACCCACAGTGTTGATAGCAAAGGTAGAGTAATAGTACCAAGCTCATTTAGAACAAAACTTGGAGATTCTTTTGTAATCACTGTTACTCAAAATTTTGATTCACTTGCTATATATACAGAGAAGGCTTTTCTAAAGCTATATAAAAAGCTTCAACAGGGTGATGATTTAGATCCTGCTATTTATGAATACAAAAAAGCTTTATTTGCATGGTCTTATACCAATCAGCAATTTGATGCTCAGGGAAGAGCACTTCTTCCCATGGAGCTTAGAAAAATAATATTAAAAGATGCAAAAGATATTAAGTTCACTGGAATTGGTGAATACATAATACTTAAAGAACAGAAAGAAGCAGAACAAGGATTGCTAGACTTCATCAGCAACAGAGAACAGCGCTATGAAGAATTTAGAAATGCAATGCTTAAATGTGAGCAAAATAATAGGAGTTAATAATGGATTATACTGGTACATTTGATTATAACAAGCAAATAGAAAAGCGTAATTTTAAATCCTTTAAAAGGTTTTTTATTCCTATGTTTTGGCTTGTAATTGCAGGATTTATAGTATATTATTGTCTATGTATTGTTGGACAATTTGTTGAGATTAGTTCAATGCGAGCAGATCAACAACGATACATTCAAAAAATTAGCGAACTTGATAGCGAGATCAACACTCTTAAATTAAATATAAATAAGGCTCAAAATATTGATGAAATTCGCTATATAGCCTCAACAGAACTTAACATGATAAAACGCGATGAAAAAAAAGCAATCGCTATGACAGAAGACGTTGTTGTTTTATCTAATGATGAAATTCAAGAAAAAGAGCTTGATGAATTTAACTTTGTTGCTGCAATGAGAAGCATTTTTAATAGGTGAAAACATGAAATTAGAAAATCTAGCAGTTATTCCTTATTTACATAAAATAGTTGGAGATGGCTCAATCGATATTGATAATCTTAATATTGATAGCCGCAAAAAAACTCAAAATGGTCTTTTCTTTTGTATTTCAGGAGAGAACCACGATTCACATAATTATGCAGCCCAGGCTGTTGAAAACGGAAACACAGCTTTGGTTGTTGAACGTATTATTGAAAATCTTAATGTGCCTCAGGTTCTAGTATCAAATTCTCGTGGTGCAATGGCATATATTGCTGCAAGATTCCATGGCAACCCACAACAGCATATGAAATTTGTAGGTATTACTGGCACAAAGGGAAAAACCACCACTAGCTATATGTGTAAATCTATATTTGAAGCTGCAGGCTACAAAGTTGGCCTTATCGGAACAACAGGTAGCATGATAGGCAATAAGAGATATGATAGTAAACTTACTACTCCTGATCCAATTGATCTTTATTCAATTTTAGAAAGAATGCACAATGAATATGTAGAGATTGTTGTAATGGAAGCTTCAGCTCATGCTATTGATATGCATAGGCTTGATGGAATTGAGTTTGAAGTTGCTTGTTATACCAATCTTTCGCAAGACCATTTGGACTACTTCAAAGATATGGATACATATTTTGAAGCAAAAAAGAGACTTTTTACATCAGGACAAGTAAA
>JAXFOG010000007.1:0-4806 GCA_034180455.1 Eubacteriales bacterium | reverse complement strand
ATAAACAGTTCCCTTTCTCTCCCTACAGTAGGAGCAGATTTTGATTTGAAATTCATCATTATTCCTCATTGAACTTAGTAGATATTATTTTATATAGTTTAGTATCAGTTGGAAAATCATCAGTAAAAGGTATATAACTTTTGCCAAGTTTGATTAATCCTTTTTTAGCACCGACTTCAGCTATATAGCTCATCTGTGTATCATCAAGATTAAGAAGATCTTGTATTAAAGGAACGTCCGATTCACTTGCAGAAAGCATTATCAGAAAGTCGGAATTGGCAAGCAAAGTTCTTGCTGTTGAACTTTTTAAAAGATCTGAAAGTTCCTGTGTTATGCCTGTACACAAGCCGCCATATTTTCTTATTCTTTTCCAGAGCTTATAGAAGAAAATTGCAGTATATTCTTTTAAGAACATCAGATACAGTTCGTCTAAATCAACCCATGTGTAAATGCCGCTCTTACGATTTCTTGATAGGGTAAGCATTATAAAGTCGGTTATAATAAGCATAGCAATTGACATTAGATTATCCCCAAGTTCAGATATATCAAATGAGATTATTCTTTTCGTCATATCTACATTAGTGTGCTTTGAAAAGAGATTTAATGAACCCGTGGTGTAAAGTTCAAGGGTTAAAGCAATCTTTTGGGCTATATCTTCCGGTTGCTTTAACAATTCCTCTCTAAGATCTAAAAGTGTAGGTTGTTCCCCTTTATAACCGTTCATTACAAAATCTCTGCAAACATTTTTGACACATCTATCAATCACAGATTTAGCACCTGAATCAAGTTCTTCTGAGCCTTCAGCCATAGCATAAAGTGTAAGTATACTTTCACTTTTTAAACTTGTAGGATCTGCCCCATCATTATAACTACTGTCAATTTCCATTGCATTGATGTGGTCTGTACTGTCTGCACTCATTTTTATAACTGTGCCGCCCATCTCTTGAACAAGGTGGGTATATTCCTTTTCCGGATCGATAATAATGATTTTATCGTCTGTATTAAGTATTACATTGAGCATTTCTTCCTTTTTCTTAAAGGATTTACCAGAACCACTGGAACCTAATATAACAGCGTTTCCATTCATTCGCTCTTTTCGGTTTATAAATATTGGATTTTCAGATATTAGATTTTGCCCGTAATATATCCCATTTTTTTGCATAACTTCTTGAACCGTAAATGGTATAAATGCTGCCATAGCTTCTGTGGTAAAAGTTCTTAACTTAGACCCTGTCTTGTTGATAAATCTGTTAGTACCAAATGGAAGAGAGGTAATTAATCCATTTTCTTCTTCAAGCGTTAGCTCACTTAATTCACAACCTTGCTTTCTTGCCAACGTTTTTAAAGTTTCCGTGTCATCGTTTAACTCATCTAGGCTGTCGGCTATATGTGTAATGGTAATATTACCAAGCATTAGTCTTTGATCTCTTTCATTTAAATCATTGTTGTACTCTTCAATTTGTTCTGCTTTTTTCCGCATTGAATATGGCGGTTGTGCATTAAAGTTGCCTGCCTTATTTTGTCTTTGAATATATTTTGTTAAATTACTTTCACTTTTAAATTCCAAGTTTTCTACCATCTTATATGCTTCAACTGTCTCAATAGGCATTATATCTACAGCAATGCTCAAGGTTTTTTCAAGAGATGTTAATTCGTCAATTACCGTATCTTTTATATATTTTGCATAAGCATTAGGAGGTACATAAAGACTTCGCATATATTTATTACCAATCTTAATATAACTTTCTGAATGATTGGTCTTATAACTATATGGACTTAAAAATGATTTTATGTGTGATGACTTATTGGGTAGCTCTAATTGGTCAAAAAAATCTTCACTTTCAGGGTGCAGGAAATTCCACATAATCTTAAGATATTCTCTATCGGTTAATTTACGAATTGTAGAGTTGAGATTAGTAAACATTTTTTCAAACTCAGGTTCGCTCCTTGTAAAAAAGCCAATTGCATCTCTTTCTTTTCTGGCATTATATATAGCCTGAAAGTATCTATCCTCTTTGATTTGATTTGTTTCAAAAACCTTCTTTTCAAGCATATCATTATATTCCTTGCGATAATGGTCTTTATCGTCATTTCTATATGGTAACATTCTTTCCTTTTTATAGTTTTTCACATCAAGTTTTTGTTTCATTACCACATATTTATATGTTGCACCCGGTTCAAGTATATTTAGAAATTCAAACCACTTTGATAGCACTCCTGTTTCCTGATCCTTAGAAAGAAGCTTAAAGTTTATATTTTCGAAAGCATAAGTCTTCATATAACTACCGTCAGACTTAAACAAACCATCACCCAAACTTTCAGTAATGGGAATTATTCCCTGTGCTCTTTTATTAACTTTAATTTTCTTTTTCCTATCTGCTGCATGATTTTTTAGTGTTTTTAAAGCCATGTTTTCTATCACCTTTCTTTTTCTTTTCTTTAAACTTCATATACTCAAGATTTGCACAATCATACTTTTTTATACTTTTGGTTCGTACTATTGAAATTAATATTTTTATAACTTCTAAGAAGGTAAGCCCGTGATAGTTATAAAATGCTATAAAAGCGAAAGGTACCACCGGAATTGTACTAACATATACAAGCATAGTAATTGGCATATTTAATTTAAAATAGCAAAATATACCAGTTATCGCTCCAATAAGCACCCCTAAGCCTGACCATAAGGTTTGTCTAATATTTAATCCCATGAAAAATTCCGCTGATACATCTCTAATTTCATCATTTACTTTTATTTCAATCATAGATTACGTCTACTCCTTTCTGCTAAAGCCCCATTTTGCTTGCAATCTGCTCACCCTGTTTACATAGTGCTAAGGTTACCAATGCTCCAACAAAAAAGTCCTTTGAGTAAGTTAAAAGTCCATTAGCAATATCACCATTTTTAATTAACTCTATTGCCTGTGAATTATTTGATGAAATTAGTTTCGAATAGATCACAAGAGCAAGCGTTATTATCGCAGCTTGAAAACAAACATTGACAAAGCTTTTTAAAAATGCCATTCCTATATGAACTGTACTTTCAGAGGCAAATGTAGAAAGGAAACAGCCTGCAACTGCAAAATGTAAATACAGATTCAAAAATCTACCCCAAACTATAACGATTAATATTATAGAAATTACAAATACAGTTAATCTGAGAATTAACCCAATAATTGCAATCTCTATTCCTTCAGTAGACAGAAAATCAACATCTTTTAAAGCGTCCTCGATTTTACCCGGTACAGTCATAT
Source organism: Eubacteriales bacterium (assembly GCA_034180455.1). GTDB lineage: Bacteria > Bacillota > Clostridia > Christensenellales > Aristaeellaceae > JAAZPT01. The sequence continues at coordinate 1,555 of JAXFOG010000007.1, read as the reverse complement.
TGAATACCGCCGATGAGCTTTGAAATATTGTAGATAAAATCCCTTGCATAATTTCAAAGATCCATAGCATTATATCCATAGAGGCACCAACCAGTCCTATAGCAATTGCAAGTCTTATTAATAGAGAAAGTACATTTTCAAGCTTCTTGATTTCTTTTAAGTTACTTGCTTGTTTTAAATATCCTATAAAGAAAAACATAACAAGAAGGCTAGCGGCGGTTGCCGTTAGCCCTGCATTAATTGTCTTTACAACTGCCCACACGTCCGGGTTCCAGTTTTGAGGTGATATACTGATTATGCCATAGACTTTTGTGAGTGATTCTGTCCACGAATTAAACGCATGTTGTAAATTGCTCATAATTACACCTAGTTTAGAAGATAATTTGCTACAAATGGTGCCGAAGCGATAATCAGACCTCCGACTATTCCTAATATTCCTTCAGTTGTTGCGGCAGGATCTCTTCTCTTGACAGCAAGACCAAGATTTACAGCTGCCCACACTAATATTGCAAGTCCCACTGTACTGACTATAGAAACAATTAAGGTTGTCAATTTTTGTACTCCCGCTGTTGGATCGCTTGCTGCATATATGGGTGTTGGCATTAGTATAGCTGCCAACAACATAAACTGCCTTTTAATATTCTTCCTTATTTTTTTCATTGTTTTACTCTCCTTCAAATACTTCAAAATTTAATTCTTCTTCCATCTTGTCTATATTGATCTTTTGAATATCATTTATCTCATAATCTACTTTTCCTGTTGTGTTTTTTAACTTATGTGTTTGATACACGACTATATTTTTTCCCGTCCAGTCATAAACTCCTCCATCTGCATATGAGGTTTCTTTATACTTGTTATGTGTTTGTGGATTATTCTTAAGATCTCTTGTAAATCCTAAACCTTGTGTATATAACAGTGCTTCATTTTGACCAAGCTTTGTATCAATTTCATCAGGAGTCAGAACATTCCTTGCTCCTTGATTATGACTTCTTGATGAATTGCCATTTCTACCATAGTTTCTGCTATAATTTTCTGTTGTAACTGTTTCTTTTCCGATCCATTCTGAAAAGTACTTGTTAGTTTCAAATCCACTTCCTCTCAAATAAAGAACAGTACTGCAAGTACCTATAACAGTATTTTTTTCTTTTCCAAACATCTTGTCTATCTGTGCTATTTCCTGAAAAAACATCATGTACGAGATTCGATGTTTTCGTCCTGTAGTGAGATATTTAGGAAAGTCATCAGGCATTATGAAGTTTGCCATCTCATCTATAAAAAACTGTACAGGTATAGGCAATTTGTTATCGGGTCTTTCCCTTGCCTTTTTATATAGCATTGGGAAAAGTTGAGCATATACCATGTTCACAATAAAATTAAAACTGGTATCTTCCGAAGGTACTGCTAGAAATAAAGCGGTTTTCTCCGTTCCGATTTTTTCAAGAAACAGTTCATCTCTTTCCATTAAATTTCTTACTTCCGGAATCAAAAATGCCCCTATGCGCCCTCTTAAATTGCTTTTCACTCCCTGTATTGTTACTACAGCTCCATCAGTCGC
>JAXFOG010000030.1:0-2791 GCA_034180455.1 Eubacteriales bacterium | reverse complement strand
CTCGTCTTTTGAAAACATATTCTTAATTAAACTATCTCTATCGTTTTCAAGACTATATCTAACGGCCAGATTATTAGGATGCTCTTGATTATACTTATCAAGTGTTCCACTATCTATTAGCCCTGCAACTTTTATGGGATTTTTATCTTTAGCAATCCCACTAAAATTAATTGTCTTAGCAAGATTTTTACCAAACACAAAAAGAGAATCTGTAAATATTACTCTTGAACAATTATTTTCTAGTATTCTTCTGTCAATTTCACCTTTTGCATTTATTGAATAAATATTATTATCAGAGAGAGCATATATAACATCTTTTTCACTATCATAAGCCAGAGAGAAAACATCGCTATTATCTAAATTATATAGCTTGGTTATCGTTTTACCAGAAATATAGTCTATAGAGTGCGAATGTTCATTTATCGCAATAACACCATCTTTGTATCTACAAATGTTTCTATAATAGTCTCTATCATTATTTGTTACTTTTGCTTCTGCACCAGTAAGCATATTTACTGCATATACATATCCAAATCCAAGATTTGTATAATACAAAGCGTTGCCAGATACTGCTATTTGAGTATGTGTATCCCAAGTATTTTTGAACGCTACAACCTTGCTATAACTAATTCTATCGCCTTCAATATTGGCTTTATATATAGCATCTTTTGAGCATGTATATATATCATCTGCTCCGGCAAAATATGGCGACTTTGAATTTATGCCTTGTTTTATGCTATCATCTTCAGATTTTGCAACGAAAACTAATTTATCTTTTGAACTATCGTATTTATAGAGGTTTGGATACAAATAATAATAACAACTATCATTTGTATAAAAAAACTCATTTATATCTAAAGATTTATTTGCTTCTTCCTTGCCATTATCAACAATGGTATAGGCATAGGCTTGTGTGCTTATTGCTAAGCACACAAGCAAAATTATTGAAAGAATTTTTTTCATATAACACCTCCTAGAGCAATTTACAGTTAAAACTGCTAATTGCCCTCCAGCATGCTCATTTTGCTTATCCTATCGAGCTCTGAAAGGAACTGCTGGCTGCTAAGTTTGGAATCTTTATCATAGTACTCGTCAAGAAGCTTAATCATCTGTTCATTATCACTTTTTATTGCGGCGTTCTTCTGGATAATAATATTATTTGCATTGTTTTGCAGAGCATCTAGCTCCTCTTGATTTATGATATAGTTGTTTTTCTTAAAGTATTCAAGATCTTTTTTCATGTAGTCCAATTCTTGTTCCAAAGCACTTACACCTTTATCGTTTGATGCTTTCATCTCATTGATTTTCTTCTCAAGCTTATCAATGCGCTTCTGCGTATACTCGATTGAAATCTCCATGTTTTTATTTATTACTGTCTCGTTTACATCGCTATACATATAGGTCTGTGTACGCTGAGAGAAATTATCTGCAACTGAATTGATGAACTCAAACGCCTTATCCTTGTTTTCACTAAGGCTATTTACAAGCATTACTGTCATGTTGGCTACTGTATGTGATTCTTCAGAATCTTTAAATTTAAGTGGCATAAGTGCATATCCATTAGGGATATCCATTATATCCTCAGTTGATTTAAAAAGCTCAGTTTTTTCATCGGTTTCCTGAACATAATCCATATCTGGATTATTTCTGTCAAAGAAGCCTTCAAATTTTGCATTATCTATCATGGCAAATAGCTGCTGCATTTCTGGTGTATTAAAGTTGGGCATTTCTCCCCTAGTCTGTGCATAAAGAACTGCTTCATTAAGCAACCTTATTTTGAGCTCTGTTCTAATATCTTTAGAGCTCATATAACTAAATAATTCAATATCGGGCTGAGAAAGTTCTGCCTGATATTTATCAATAAACTGAATAAATTCGGCATAGTTTTTTGGTACATCGCTCTCGCTAAGACCAAGTCTGCTCCATGCTTCTGTATTATAAGCATAATTTTGTATTGCTGACTCTGAGTTATAGGAATACACATTATATGGGAATACAAAATATTCACCATTTTCAGAGATGGCATCTGTAATATATGGATACATTCTGCCAATCTTTTCAAGCAATGCAGGGTCTTTTATTGGTTCTGCATAATCGTGCTTTATTAAGTTATTAACACCATTTTGCAGCTCCATAAAAATTACATCTGGCTTGTTGTCGCTTTTCATTTGATCGGCGATCTTAGTAATATCGTAAATATTTCCTTCCATGCTTACTGCTGGCATGTCGCTATGAGTGCTGTTGTACTTTTTAAGAATAGATGGTGTATAACAACCAAGAATATTCAATGTTTTTTCTGGCATTTTGGCATTTTTTAAATCTATAAAGCCGATAACTTTTGAATAATCTGTTTGTCCATTTGTAAGGTATGCTATTTTTGAATCTTCAACCATATAGACTTTATCAATATCTTCTGGCATCAAAGCAACTGGAGTAATCTCATTGTCTGCTCCAATTTTATTCAAGACTCCATTATAAGCAACACAATAGAAGGTATCTGTGTTTTGGTCATATAGAATATACCTAGGAGGTTCGTTTCCTGTAAGCTCGTGTATTTTCTTAAATTCTTTACCCTCAAGCACGCATATTTCATTGTTCTCATTAAATATAAATATGCTATCTTTATATGCGCCAAAGCTTGATACATAGACATCAAAATAAATCTCATCAATAGTTTTTGCTGCAATATCTACTATTTTAAAGCCAAATTTGCCATTCTCTTCATTATATGACCGCTGATAAAGCTTCCCATTATTCATAATTGGATCATAAAAATTATCCATTTCGCCAG
>JAXFOG010000011.1:0-43177 GCA_034180455.1 Eubacteriales bacterium | reverse complement strand
TTCTTCTATAATATTTTTATCGCTTACTTGGCATTTTTGCTCGCCATACTCAAGCTCTATGCTTACTATGTTTTTAGAATCGGGCAAGGATATATCTTTTGCGCTTTGGCAAGCTGTGATACTTAGTGTTAGTATAATGAGCATCAATAAAAGTATAAATTTTTTCATATAGATTCCTTTGTTTAATAAGTTTGTATCTAATATTTTAGCATATTTATAAAAAGTGTTGTAGCTTTAAAAATTAATACCAGAGCGAAAATGCTCTGGTATTGTATGATAAGTAGCCTAGGAGGCGCTATTTTTCTATTTCTACTCTGTAAAGCCTTGCAGCGTTAAGTGTTACGAATACTGAGCCTAGATTGTGCATAAGTGCTCCAAATACTGGGCTTAATAGACCCATTATTGATAATACCACTGCCGTAAGATTTATTATCATTGCAACGCTTAAATTCAATTTGATATTTTTCAAGGTTTTGCAGCACAATCTTTTTATATAGGGAAGCTTTCCAATATCGTCACCAAGCAACACTATGTCGCTGGCTTCCACACTTACATCGCTGCCACTGTCTGCCATGCAAATGCTTACATCTGCACTCTTGAGAGCTGGAGCATCATTCATTCCATCTCCCACCATTGATACTGTATGATTTTCTCTAAACTTTGCTATGTACTTCAGCTTGTCCTCTGGCATAAGCTCTGCTTTATAATGCTCTATATTTAGCTTTTCAGCAATATGCTTGCATGCGCTCTGGTTGTCACCACTTAGCAGTACGCTGTTTACCCCTTGCGCTTTTAATGCAGAAATGGTGCTTGCTGAGTTCTCCTTTATTTCATCAGATAGAGCTATTACTGCAATATCTTCATCTCCACGCTTCAATATCATTGTAGCTTTGCCCTCGCTGGCAAGTTCATCTGCTGCGCTGTGCTTTGTACGGCTTATGCTATACTTTACGCCATCTATGCTACCCTCTATACCCCAACCAGCTATGGCTTTGAAGTCTTTTACATCGTGCAACTGCACATTATCCTTTTCTGCCTGCATCACTATTGCCTTGGCTAGAGGGTGCTCTGAGCTATATTCAAGGCTTGCAGCCAATCGCAATATCTCTTCTGGAGATTCGCTACCTAGTGGCACTACTTCACTTACTGTAAGCCTACCACTTGTAAGTGTACCAGTCTTATCAAAGGCCATTAGATCGGATTTTGCAAGATTTTCGACTGCGTTTTTATCTTTAATAAGCACTCCGTTTTTGCCAGCATGACCTATTGCAGCCACTATACAAGTAGGGGTTGCCAATGTAAATGCACATGGGCAGAATACTACCAAAACGGATACCGTACGTACTATATCTTTAGTAACTATATACACAATAAGTGCTATAAGCAAAGCAACTGGCACAAGTATAGCTGACCACTTATCTGCAGTGTTCTCTATACGAGATTTGGAGCTATCTGTCATACGCATAAGCGATATCATGCGCTGCATAGATGAGTTATCTGCTATATTTGTTACTTCTACATCAATTGTACCTTGCATATTTACTGAGCCAGAATATACCTTGCTTCCCTTATGCACGTCTATAGGCAAGCTCTCGCCAGTGATATTACTTTGATCTACTGCAGAGTTTCCACTTACTACAACGCCATCAAGTGCTATGGTTTCGCCGGGGCGCAGCTTTATTATTTCGCCCACCTCTACTTCATCAATATGCTTTTTTATTTCTTTTCCATCTTCCAAAACGCTTACATCGTTTGGAACTAGCTTCATAAGTCTGCTTATGCCGTTCTTTGCTTTCTCCACAGTCCTATCTTCAAGATATTCACCAAGAGCCATAAGCAGAGCAACCTCGCCAGCTGTAAAAAGCTCTCCTATATATATTGAAGCAAATATTGCTATCGTTATGAGCAATGAGCTTTTAATACGTCTTTTTACAAAGAGATTATAGATGCCTGAATATATTAGAGGAAATCCACTAAGCACCACAGCTACAAGCGATATATAGTCGTACCACTTTACGCCAGAGCTCCCATCCTTCATAGTCAATGACAGTATCAGGGTGCATAAAAGGGCGATAAAGCTTATAATAATATATATTGGCTTTTCTAATCTCTCTGCAAGCTCGGATAAAAAATTCCCATGTTCTTCTTCGTGCTCGCAGCATGAGCAATTGCAGGCTTTATTGTTTTCGCTATGCATAATTTATCTCCTTTAAATATATTTAAATAGATGTTATAATCTATTGAACGCTTCGTTCAGTATTATGATAGCGTATTTAACTTTAGGATTCTACATACAAAGTCCGTAATTTGACCATTATTGAACAAAAAAGGAAAAGTGTATATATGGATAGGAGAAAAGCACGTAGCAGAGATGAGATATTTAATGCATTTCTAATTCTGCTAAAGAAAAAAAGATACAGCAATATAACGGTAAAGGATATAATAGATGAGGCAAATGTAGGCAGAGCAACTTTCTACAATCATTTTGAAACAAAAGACGACTTGCTAAAATCTTTCTGTCAAAAGCTGTTTGAGCATATATTTAGCCCAGAGGGAGACTGCGATCTACCTATTGAGCTTGATATGCGCTACACTTTAGAGCAAAGGCTTGTGCATATATACTACCATTTCAAAAAGAGCAAGAAAGATATGCTCTCTATATTAAAGAGTGAAGATGCCGATATATTTTGGGGTATATTTGTACCATACATAAAGAAACTGTTTGAACAGGAGTTTTTGGATAGTGATCTTCCTGACAACTATCTTGTAAGCTTCTATGCGGGAAGTTTTATAGAAACAATAAAGTGGTGGCTGAATGAAAACATGGCTACAAGTGAAAAGGATATGGCAGAATACTACATAAAAGCAGCAAAATTGGAGGAAAAATAATGATACCACAGGATGGAGCAATGCTATATAGCTATATAAATATGAAGCTTAGAGATTCTTATAGTAGTCTTGAAGACCTTTGTTATGACCTACATCTTGATATGGACGATATAATAGACAGGCTTGGTGATGATGGGTATTACTACGATGAGACGCTTAATCGTTTCGCGCCCCTATAAAATTGATTTTTGATATTTTTTGTAAATCAAGGTTTGTTTTATAAAAATTTTTAATTCATTTTTTTGTATTTATATTAACTATCTAAAAATCACAAAATAAATTTATTTTAAAATACGACAGTTTGCAAAATTTTAATTGCAAGTGTCGTTTTATTTTGTGGTTATTTATACAAAAATATGGCATTATTCCTTGATTTTAGCGATTTATCCTACTTTTAAAATTTTACCATATCATTTAATTGTGATATAATAACCACAGAAAAATAAATCCTCAGGAGGATAATATAATATGGCTATGATGAATGCTATTGCAAAGACAGAGCGTGCAAAGGGTCTAAAGCTGGTGCAGGTACCTGTTCCAGAGCCTGGCGACAATGAAGTGCTTATAAGAATATGCAAAACTGCCATTTGTGGTACAGACTTGCATATATACAACTGGGACGAGTGGAGCCAAAACACCCTTAAACCACCAGTTGTAACAGGCCATGAATATGTAGGTCGCATTGCTAAATTGGGCAAAAATGTAAAGCAATATCATGAGGGTCAGCTAGTAAGTGGCGAGGGCCACATAGTTTGCTGGCATTGCAGAAACTGCCGCGCTGGCAATATGCAGTGGTGCAAGCACACAAAGGGCGTTGGCGTAAATCGTGATGGCGCATTTGCAGAATATTTGTGCATACCTGCTTCAAACGTAATTGAAATAGACGAGGATCTTAACACAGATGTTGTATCCTTCTTTGACGCATTTGGCAACGCTACCCATACTGCTCTAATGTTTGACGTAGTAGGCGAGGACGTTTTGGTAACAGGCGCTGGCCCAATAGGAATTATGGGAGCTGCTATATGCAAGCACAACGGTGCAAGAAGCGTTACAATTACAGATGTAAATGATTATAGGCTAGATCTTGCTCGCAAGATGGGCATAGACATTGTGCTTAACACAAGCAGAGAAAGCCTTGAAGAATCCATGAAGGCTCATAAGATAGTTGAGGGCTTTGACGTTGGTCTTGAGATGAGTGGTAACTCACACGCTTTACAGCAGATGCTAGACAATATGCGCACTGGTGGCGAGATAGCTCAGCTAGGTATATTTGGCAAGGGCGCTCAGGTAGACTGGAATGAGATAACATTCAAGGGTCTTACAATCAAGGGCGTATATGGCAGAAAGATGTTTGAGACCTGGTACAAGATGCAGGCAATGGTGCAGAGTGGACTAGATATGAGTCCTATAATCACACACAGATTTGATTACAAAGACTTTGAAAAAGCTTTTGAAATTATGAATACCGGCAATTCTGGCAAGATAATATTAAATTGGAGTGAGATTTGATGAAGACAGCTTATAAGTATTTTAACGAAGTGCTAGACGGAATAAAGGAATCTGGCACCTACAAAAACGAACGTGTAATAACCACCGAGCAAAGAGCTATAATTGACACCAGCGAAGTAAAAGGCGTTCTAAATATGTGCGCCAACAACTACCTTGGTCTTGCAAACAACAAAGAGATAATAGAAGCAGCCAAAAAGGCTTATGACGATTACGGCTTTGGACTAAGCTCTGTAAGATTTATCTGTGGTACTCAAACCATACACAAAGAGCTTGAAAAGCGCATAGCAAAGTTTGTTGGCACAGAAGACGCAATACTATATTCATCATGCTTTGATGCAAATGGTGGACTTTTTGAAACATTGCTAGGGCCTGAAGATGCTATAATCAGTGATGAATTAAATCACGCTAGCATTATAGACGGTGTAAGACTTTGCAAGGCAAAGAGATTTAGATATCTAAACAACAATATGGACGACCTTCGTGCTAAGCTGGAAGAGGCCAAAGACTGCCGTATAAAGATGATAGCCACTGATGGCGTATTCTCTATGGATGGATACATTGCTAATCTAAAGGCTATATGCGATCTTGCAGATGAGTATGATGCTCTTGTAATGGTGGACGATAGCCACGCAAGTGGTTTCATGGGCGAGCATGGCAGAGGTACATCAGAAGCTTGTGGCGTAATGGGCAGAGTTGATATTATCACAAGCACATTCGGCAAGGCTATGGGTGGAGCAAGTGGCGGCTTTACAGCAGCTCGCAAAGAAATAGTAGACCTACTTCGTCAGCACTCAAGACCATATCTTTTCAGCAACACATTGGCTCCTGCAATTTGCGCAGCTACAATAAAGGTAATAGATATGCTAGAAAAAGATACTTCTTTGCGTGATAAGGTTCATGAGAATACCAGATACTTTAGAGAGCAGATGGCTACAAAGGGTTTTGATATTCCTGAGAGCACACATCCAATCGTACCTGTAATGCTATATGATGCCAAGGTTGCAGCTGAATTTGCAGACAGAATGCTAAAGAAGGGCGTATATGTAATTGGCTTCAGTTATCCAGTAGTTCCAAAGGGCAAGGCTCGTATCCGTACCCAGATAAGTGCTGGACACACCAAGGAAAATCTTGACTTTGCTATCAAGTGCTTCTGCGAAGTAAAGAAAGAAATGGGACTATAAAAATAATAAATAGAGAGCCAAACGGCTCTCTATTAAATTACATAGGTGTAAATATGAAAGTAAGAAAAATAGGAATAGTAAGCCTTTCATCTGGAATGATGGGAGAAGAATTTCTAAAGCATAATGTTGATATTGGAGTAAACAGGCTGAAAAAATACGGTGTAGAAATACAATTCATGCCAAACTCACTGAAAGGTATTGACTTTATAAAAAGCAACCCAAAGGCTAGAGCTCAAGATTTGCTTGATGCCATGCTAGATGACTCAATAGATATGATACTATGCGCCATAGGTGGCGAAGACACATACAGACTACTGCCCTATCTATTTGATAACAACGAATTACAAAAGGCAGCAAGACAAAAGATATTTTTAGGCTTTTCTGATACTACAATGAATCATTTTATGCTACATAAGCTTGGTATCAAAACATTTTATGGGCAAGCGTTTTTGCCTGATATATGCGAGCTTTCAAAAGATATGCTACCCTACACCAAACAATATTTTGAAGAATTGCTAAATACTGGTAGAATTAAAGAAATTCGTCCAAGCGAAGTATGGTATAGTGAAAGAAAAGATTTTAGTGAAAAATCAATAGGAATAGCTATGCCCTGTCACAAAAATAATGGATTTGAATTATTAAAGGGCAAGGCAATTTTTACAGGACAGATACTAGGTGGCTGTATAGACAGCATTTACACTATATTTGACAACTCCAGATTTGAAGATACTGTGTCTATTTGCCGTAAATACTCAATTTTTCCAAGCCTTACGGAATGGAAGGATAAAATTCTTCTGCTTGAGACAAGCGAAGAAAAGCCTACTCCAGAGCTTTATAAAAAAATGATTCAGGCACTAAAAAACTATGGTATATTTGATGTTGTATCTGCTGTGCTTATAGGCAAGCCTCAAGATGAAGTATATTTTGACGAGTATAAAAAGATTCTGCTTGATGAGCTTGCTGATAAAAGCCTTTCCATAGTATGCAACATAAATGTAGGACACGCTACTCCACGTTGCATTATTCCTTTTGGAGTAGACTGCGAAGTAAATACAATAGAGCAGAAAATTACTTTCAATTATTAAAAATTTCATATTAAAAAAGCATTTTGATAAATGCTTTTTTATTTGCTTTTTATCCTAAGCTTTTTTAAATAGGACTTTTGCTCATCAGAAACTCGGTAGCTTTCAATCGCCTTTTGTATAGCTTTGTTATGCGTCCATTTATCAAGCCTATTGTTTTCTATATATGTGATAGCTTCATCATAGCGCTTTGCAAGGGCTGTAGCAAAGTACCACGCTATCATCATATTTACATAGTATTCCTTAGAGCGTATTGTGGCGACTATTTCAAGGAATTTTGCATCAAAATCTTCATCAAGGAAGTGCTGCATAAGCATACCGATTGCAAACCTTTTGGTATATGTTTTTTCTGACTTAATCCAAGTCATTATATACGGTAGCAATTCTTTATGATATTTTTTAAAAATGTTTGGCGAAAGGCAGTCGCAGGTAGCCCAGTTATCTATATATGGCAAGATATTATCTATCTCTTTTATACAAGTGTCAAAATCTTTCATAGCAGAAATAATTAAAACGTGTAGCTGATATTCTTCAAAAAACTTATGTGGTAGGCTATGAAGAAATTCAAAAACATCTCCAGTTTTTAAAAGCTCTTTGGCATACTTTCTTAGATCTGGTATCCTTACTCCAATAATTTCCGACTCATCTTTATCAGGAATAAGCTTTGACATAAAGCTTGCATATTCTTTATCCTGCATTGCAAGCAATTTTTCTTGAATAATTTTACTCTCCATACTTTGCCTCTTTAATTATGTGTTTAATACTATTTTATAATATTTTATAAAGAACTCAATAGACTTGATTTTTAAAAATCAAAATATATTAACAAAAATAAGACATAGTATTTCTTATCAAATGCTTACCTTTATAGCTATCTACTCATTAATTTTATATATATTGGTAGCTAAATAATTAAAAATAGCAATAAAAGATTGACTATATAGCTCAATTTAGTTTATAATATAGAAAGAAAAAAATAAAAAGGAGAAATTTTTATGAAAAAGTATCTTTCGTTATTGCTGGCGCTAGCTATGGTAATGACTTTTGTATCCGGCTATGCTCTAGCCGCAGAAAAAGATTACTCTGGCGTCACCATACGTATTTATTCCAATTCCAACTCTACAGAGCGTGCTGTTTGGCTACAAAATGCAGCTAAAGAAGCAGGCTTCACCATCTCTATGGACGACAACACTGTATTGTCTGGAGACTCTACTGTAATACAGGCAGCCAACGAAAACAAAGACGGCGATATTATCTTCGGCTTGAATGAAACACGTTGGTCACAGCTTGTAAACAATACCTATGACAATATAAAGATTATGGACTGGACTCCATCATGGGCTGATGAAGTAGGCGAGTACAAATATGATGGCAAGGCATACGGTCTTGTAATACAGAACATACTGATGCTCTATCGTAATGACGAGCTTGGAACAAACGGTGAAAAGCTACACTTTACACACTGGGCAGACTTGGTAAACAGTGGCCTAAAGTGGTATAGACAAGGCAGAGTTGGTGGAACAACAAACAGCAATATCAACTCTTCAATGTTGTATGCATATACAGATCCTAAGTCTCCTGCAGGTGGCATTAGTGTTGACGGTTGGAAGATGCTATGGAAATACTGTGCAGACGGAATATTCTCTGGCGACAAGTATGGTTTTGATCCTCTAAACCGTGGTGATGTTCAAGTAGCTGCTTACTTCTCATCTTCACTATATGGCAATATAGACGTTGCTGCAGATTCTTCCAAGAATCCTCTAAAGGGAACAACAGAGCCAGAAAACTGGAACTTGGTAGAAATAGATGATGGTACATACTACATAGCTGAGTATCTAGGCATTGTAGACCGTGAGGGGCGCACCCCCGAAGAGACCGAAGCTGTAAAGGCTTTTGCTGAATGGTTTGGTTCTTCTAAGGTACAGGCTGAATGGGCAGATGAATTTGATTCATTCCCATGCAACCAAGTAGCTGTTAAAGAAATCTATGGCGACAATACCCCATCAATCTATACAATACCAAACTTCGCTCTAAAGAAGGTTGAAGGCACAGAACAAACATACGCAGAGTATGTTGGTGAGCATATAAGCCAGTGGACCAATATTATGACAAACTTGGGATTCTACTGGGCAGACGGTTCTGCAGCTCCTGAAGAGCCAGACTGGGATAATCTAGACTGGGCAACATTGACTCAGGCACACAAAGAATAAATAAATTCTAAAAATATTATGGGCGGGTTCGCCGTATGAACCCGCCTATTTCATACTTTAAACAGACAAGGATTTAGCAAATGATAGAACTTGAACATATAGTAGTTAGATTTGGCGATTTTGAAGCATTGCATGATATAAATATAGAGGTTAAAGAGGGAGAGTTTTTTACTTTCTTAGGGCCATCTGGTTGTGGTAAAACTACTACGCTACGCACTATAACTGGCTTTATTTCTCCAGATGAGGGCAGAGTAAAGGTAAAAGGAAAAGACATTACAAATGTGCCTATTGAAAAGCGCAATATTGGTATGGTTTTCCAGAGCTATGCACTTTTTCCATCTATGACAGTTAAAGACAATATCGCCTTTGGACTCAAGATGCAAAAGTTGGATAAATCAGAAATAGAGAAAAAAGTAATGAATATTTCTGATAAGGTTGAACTTTCAAAAGATCAGCTGGAAAAGGCAGTAAGTCAGCTTTCTGGTGGACAACAGCAGCGTGTTGCAATAGCTAGAGCTCTTGTAACAGAGCCTGCAATAATCTGTATGGACGAGCCTTTATCCAACCTTGATGCAAAGCTAAGAGTGCAGCTAAGAAACGAGCTTAAAAAATTGCAGACCAACTTTGGAATTACAACTATATATGTTACTCATGATCAGGAAGAAGCCCTAACTCTATCTGATAGAATAGCAGTATTTAATAAAGGTAGCATAGAGCAGGTAGGTACTCCTAATGAAATATACAATAAATCGGCAACAGATTTTGTATGCAATTTTATTGGAGATATAAACGAACTGAGTCCTGATATTGTAGACAAGATGAAACTAGACACTACAAAGCGCCACTATATTCGTCTAGAAAGGCTTGGCATAAATGAACCACCAACAAGTGAAGCATTGCACCTTAGTGGAACTATATTAAGTCGTGAATATTATGGCCTGTATATAAAATATACCATTAAATCAGACAATAGCATTTTAAAGGCAGTTGAAAAGAACAACGGTATAAATATATACGCTCCTGGGGACACAGTAAGCATAAATATAGATCCTAAAAACATTATGAGCTATATTAAAGACAAATAGGAGACCCCATCATGAAACAGTCACGTACAGAGCGTTTAAAACCTGATATTTTATTTAAGGTGTTTAGCACTGCGTTTTTTGTATATTTGTTCTTAGGATTTATGATAATTCCTTGCATAAATACTCTATCACAGATATTTACTACCAAAAACTCAGCTGGAAATACTGATCCTTTTGCAGTAATACGATTCTTTTTTGCAGGCTCAATGCCAACTTTCGTATGGAATTCTCTAAAGCTTGCAATATGCCTTGTGATAACTGTAAATGTTATAGGAATAAGCATAGTTTTACTAACTGAATATTTTGATATAAAAGGAGCCAATATACTACGGCTTGGATATATGACCACGCTTATATATTCTGGTATAGCTTTGGTTACTGGATATCTTTTCTTATATGATTCAAATGGAATACTAACTACATGGTTATCAAAAAAATTCCCTGAAATGGATCCCACGTGGTTTTCTGGATTTAAGGCTGTATTATTTACAATGACCTTTGCCTGCACATCCAATCACATGCTATTTTTACGCAATGCAATAAGATCCATAGATTACAGCACTGTTGAGGCTGCACAAAACTTGGGAGCAAAGCCTTTTAAGGTATTGATGAAGGTAGTTTTCCCCACGCTATTGCCTACGCTTTTCTCTCTAACTGTAATGACCTTTATTACAGGTCTATGTGCAATGAGTGCGCCTACATTGCTGGGATACAACTCTATAAACCCAGAGATTGTTCGTCTTGCAGGTTCATCTGTTGCAGATGAGGCCTTCCCACAAGCAAGAGCAGCTTTGCTATCTGTAATACTAGCGTTATTTACTATTACTTTGCTAATGCTACTTTCCTCATACGAGCGCAAAGGGCACTATCTAAGTGTTTCCAAAACAAAGATAAAGCTACAAAAGCAAAAGATACATAATCCAATTATCAATGTACTAGCACATATATACGCATACGTTATATTTATAATATATGCTATGCCAGTAGTTATGATAATACTGTTTGCCTTCCAGAACTATCCTGCCATACGTTCAAAGATACCATCGTTTGACCAGTTTACATTGGTAAACTTCTTTGGTACTCAAGACTATGAATTTATGACAAATAGAGGCAAGCTAAAAATAAGACCAGACTCTATATCGGGTGTTTTCTCAAACGAGCAAACGCTTGGAGGAATACGGCTAAGTATGATAATGTCAGCTATTGCTGCTGCCCTTGCATGTGTGATAGTTGTAATTGCAGTAAACTATATTTTTAAAAATAGAAATAAAAAGCGTTCTGTGATAGTGGAATATAGTCTACTTTTCCCATGGTTGCTACCTACGATACTAATATCATACTCTTATCGTACATTCTTCAATACCAATGATATAGCCTATGTAGGAAACGTAAACCTATATATGCAAGAAAACGTAAGAATATTGATTGTGCTGGCGTATGTGGTCGTCAAGATACCGTTCTCATTAAGAATGATAAAGGCTGCTTTCTACTCGATAGACGAGGAGTTGGGAGAGGCTGCTAGAAACCTTGGAGCAAGCCCTCTGGTATCATTCTTGAAGGTAAAGCTGCCAATAGTATTGCCAAGTGTGTTGGCAGTATTTGCGATAAACTTCAATGCTCTATTTACAGAATACGATATATCTGCTACATTCCACTCAAGCTATGGCAAGACATACGCTATGATAATGCAGAGCATGACTTTGGAAGAGGGCAAAGATGGCTACAATGTAAATGCATCGGGCAGACGTTGCGCATCTACGGTATTTATAATGCTAGTGAGTGGACTGATACTGTATCTAGTATATGGTGTAGGCTCTAGAGATCTTGGAGATAGGCTCGCCATAAAGCAGCGCCGAAAAGAGCGCAGAGAAAAATTCATTGCTAAATTTCGCAGACAAGCTGCATAAATAAACTTAATTTTTAGTAAATAAAAAATCGCTCAAGTACTAGGCTTGAGCGATTTATTTTAACTACATAAGTTGTCTAAACATTGCAATAACTTGCTCTTTTGTAGCTTCACGTGGGTTGCCTGGATAGCAAGCATCTGCAAGTGAATCATCAGCAAGTTGGCTTAGATCTTCTTCACGTATTTTTTCGTTTTTGGCAGGAATACCTACATCATGAGAGAGCTGCTTTACAGCCTCTATTGCTGCACTACGATAATCTGCCTCGCTCATAGAGCAAAGGTTCTTTATACCCATAGCCTTTGCAATAGCACGATATTTTTCGCCAGTATAATCTTTATTAAATTCCATAACTATTGGCAAGAACATTGCGCAAGCTACACCATGAGGAGTGTCATAGTATGCTGAAAGAGTATGAGCCATAGAGTGAGCTATTCCAAGCCCTACATTTGAGAAGCCCATGCCAGCTATGTACTGTGCCAAAGCCATGCCCTCTCTACCCTCTGGCTCGCCAGCTACTGCAGAGCGCAGATTCTTTGAGATAAGCTCTATTGCCTTGAGATGGAACATATCGGTCATTTCCCAAGCGCCTCTTGTGATAAGGCCTTCAATAGCGTGGGTAAGAGCATCCATACCTGTTGCAGCAGTTAATCCCTTCGGCATAGAAGCAGTCATATCAGGATCTACTACGGCGTACTTTGGAATATCGTTCTCGTCAACGCATACAAATTTACGCTTTTTCTCTACATCGGTTATAACATAGTTGATTGTAACCTCTGCAGCAGTGCCAGCAGTGGTTGGAACAGCTATTGTAGGAACAGCGTGATTTTTGGTAGGAGCAACGCCCTCCAAAGAGCGTACATCTGCAAATTCAGGGTTTGTAATGATAATACCAATAGCCTTGGCAGTATCCATTGCAGAGCCTCCACCTATTGTGATTATGGAGTCTGCATTATTTTCTTTGAAGCACTTAACACCATTCTGCACATTCTCTATTGTGGGGTTTGGCTTTATATCGCTATAAACTACATAGTCAATATTTGCTTTTTTCAGTACATCGCATACCTTATCTGCAACGCCAAATTTTACTAAATCGTTATCTGTGCAAATAAATACTTTTTTGAAGCCTTCTTTTTTGGCTATTGCAGGTATTTCAGCAATAGCGCCTTTGCCATGATAGGATACGGTATTTAAAACAATTCTGTTTGCCATCAAACTACTCCTTTTTGTAGCATAATATTGGCATATAGAGCCTTTTCGGAAGTAGCTATAATAAGATAGCACTTCCTAGCCTGCTCATAGAACTCAAATCTTTCAATAGAGCCTATTGCCTTTTTGCCACGATCGTCATATTTTTCTACTATTTTTGCAAATTCATCCCAAATAGGAGTTTGCACTGTATCACCGGGAGCCTTCTGCATAAGCGATGCGGGTTGCTCTACATAAGTGTCTAAAGGAAATACTTGAAGTATTGCTTCAAGTATTTCCGGAACGCCATGACCATCAAGCCTTATAACCTTGGCATTTTTTCCTATCGATTCGGATGGAAAATTGCCATCGGCTATAACAAGCCTATCGGAGTGGCCCATTTCGCATAATGCTTTCAATAACTCTGGCGATAAGATTGCCGGTATATTTTTAAGCATTTTTATTACCTTTTTCTATTATCTATACAGACATGGAGCTATTGCAGGATCTTCCATATTGTCTGCATTGTACCACTTGGCACCTGTATCAACATCTGAAACTTCCTTGCCCTGAGCTGCTTCGTAAGCCATCTTAACAGCCTGGTAACCAATTTGTACTGGATCCTGTGTTACTGCGCCTACAAATGTCTTATCTGCGATAGCGTCAAGCAATTTTGCGCCTGCGTCAAAGCCAACTGCCAATACCTTATCAGCACCAAGAACATCAAGGCCCTCGTTAGCTGTGATTATGCAGTTTGCTGCAAACTCGTTTGAACCATAGATAGCGATAAGGTCTTTTTTCTCTAGCAATGAAGCTGCAACTGCTGCACCGTCTACGTCCTTAACTTCTGCAGGGATAGCAACATCAATGATGTACTTTGCTTCAGCTTTTTCGTTCTTTAGGCTGTCATGGCCTTCTACAGATACCTTATCTGCGCCAATAAGCTCTACCATCTTGTCTACGAATCCCTTTGTTCTGGAAACGATAGAGAAGGAGTTGCTCTCTTGAGCTACTACGCCAATACGTACTACGCCTTCAGCGCTGTCGAGTTTATCTTTGATAAGCTTATACATTTCTTCTGCTGCAAGAGCGCCTGCTGCTGCGTTATCTGTAGCTGCATTAGCCTTTATAGCGCCTTCTGGAGCATCTGGAACACCTGAGTCAAATCCAATGATTGGAATATTGTCATCAAGTGCTGTCTGCAATGCGTCTAAAGAAGCCTTTGTATCAAGAGCTGCAAGGCAGATTGCTGCTGGATGCTTTGCTATTGCTGCGTTGAGGTACTCAACTTGCTGAGCGATAGCGCTCTCATTGTCTGGGCCCTGGAATGTAACATCTAGGTTAAATTCTTCAGCTGCTTGCTTTGTGCCCATTTCTACAGCTTTCCAGAACTGATGCTGGAAGCCTTTTGCTATAACTTCGATCTTCATCTTCTCGCCCTCAGCGTTAGCTGTGAGAGCTGCGCCTAGCAACATTGCTACAACGAGTGCAAAACTCATAATAGCATACATAAGTTTAGTGGATTTTTTCATAATATTATCCCCCTTATATTTCTACACCACTTTTGTGGTGCGATAAACTATTGTTCGCGGCTTCTGTTAAGCACGTCCATATATACTGCGAATATCAGTATGATACCTGTGATAAGCAGCTGATAATGGGACTGTACTCCTATATAAGGGAAGCCTATCTTTAGCACTGTCATAATAAATACGCCTATGATAGTGCCAAGTATTGTACCTACGCCACCTGCAAGAGATGTACCACCTATAACTACACCAGCTATTGCATCTAGCTCGAATCCGTTACCGGTATTTGGCTGAGCAGTGGTAAATACTGCCACATATGCAATACCTGCCAAAGCAGCGAATAATCCAGAGAATACATAGGCTAGTATCTCATATTTTTCAACATTGATACCAGAAAGTCTTGTGGCCTCTTTGTTGGATCCTATGGATAGAATATATCTGCCAGTTTTGGTTTTGTTAAGTACGATATACATTACTATAGCAAGTATTACAAGGAGTATAAAGCCTGTCGGGAAGTTTTTAGGCAAAATACTATCCTTTTTGGTAATCAAGAATAATTCTCTAAACCATGCGCCTTCGCTGCTACCCTGCGGGAAAGAGATGGTCTTGGTCTTGGAAACAATGGATCCTAGACCTCTGGACATCATCATTGTACCTAGGGTTGCAATAAACGGAGGCAATCCCATCTTGGCTACGAAAATACCATTCATTAATCCAAATGCAGCGCCACATAGCAGTATGATTATAAGCACTAGCCACATGGGCATACCGTTCTCCATAAGCGTACCACCTATAAGAGCTGAGCATATAGCCACAGTTCCTATTGAAAGGTCTATACCACCAGTACAAATAACAAAGGTAACACCTATTGCCATAAATGCAGTATAATAAGCAGATTTAGCAATATTTGTAAAGGTAGTAGGCTTCAAAAAGTTCTCAGGAGTGATGATTGTGAATGCAAGGCATATCACTATCAACGCCATAATTACAATGGCCTGCTGATTTGAAAATAGTTTCTTTAATTTATTCATTGTATCTACTCCTTAGCGATTTGTAGCATATTCCATGATTTTTTCCTGGCTTGCATCTGCAATATCCAGTTCACCTGTGATCCTGCCTTCGCACATCACTATAATTCTGTCGCTGAGTCTTAAAATCTCTGGCAACTCTGAGGAAATCATAATTATTGATTTACCCTGCTTTGATAGTTCCTCCATAAGAGTATATATCTCGCTCTTGGCGCCTACGTCTATACCTCTGGTAGGTTCATCAAATATCAGTATATCACTATTGCGCACAAGCCATTTTGCAATAACTACCTTTTGCTGATTGCCACCAGAAAGCTTCTTTATGATTTGCTCAACATTTGGTGTCTTGGTCTTGAGCTCATCTACATGTTTTTCGGCAACTTCTTTGGATTTCTTATTATCTATAAATATGCCCTTCATAAAATTTTCTATGGAGGCAAGTACGGTGTTCTCTGTAATGGATTTATCCACTATGAGTCCGTATCTTTTTCTATCCTCGGAAAGGTAACCTATACCAGCTTTTACAGCATCTTTTGGAGAGTTTATCACTACTTCCTTGCCATCTCTATAGATCTTGCCACTATCCTTTTTATCGGCTCCAAATATAAGCCTTGCAAGCTCGGTTCTTCCTGCGCCCATAAGCCCAGAAAATCCAAGTATCTCGCCCTTTTTAAGCTCAAAGCTAGCGTTTTTTACAGCGTTGCCACGTGAAAGATTTTCACACCTTATAACTACTGGCGCATCTGCTGGAACCTCGGAATGAGTTTTTGGATCTATATAAATGTTTCTGCCAACCATAAGCTTTATTATGTCGGCCTTGGTACTTTCCTTTGTAACAAGGGTGTCTATATATTCTCCATCACGCATTACTGAAACTCTATCTGAAATAATGCCTATCTCATCTATTCTGTGAGAAATATAAACTATTGCTTTGTTCTTTGCTTTAAGGTCGTTTATTACCTTGAATAGCTCTTCTACCTCGCTGTCGGAAAGGGCAGCAGTAGGCTCATCAAATATAATTATTTTGGCGTCTAGGCTAATAGCCTTGGCTATTTCTACCATTTGCTGCTTGCCTACTGTAAGCTTGCCAATTTTTATGCTTGGATCAAGCTTGATATTAAGCACATCAAAGAGTTTAACAGCCTCATCGTTCATAGCCCTGTCGTTTATGAACATTCCGTTCATCTTCTCATGGCCTATAAATAGGTTCTGAGCGACAGTAAGGTCTTTCATCATGTTTAGTTCCTGATGTACTATTGCTATACCCGCCTGCTCGGATTCGTGTGGTCCTTTGAAATTTACCTCTTTACCCATGTACGTGATCGTACCACTGTCTTTTTGGTAAATGCCGGTGAGTATTTTCATAAGTGTGGATTTGCCTGCGCCGTTTTCTCCCATAAGGGCGAGAACCTCTCCTTCGCGCAACTCAAGCTGCGCATTCTTTAAGGCCTGCACTGTTGAAAACGACTTGCATATCCCTTTCATAGT
This sequence comes from Eubacteriales bacterium, assembly GCA_034180455.1. GTDB lineage: Bacteria > Bacillota > Clostridia > Christensenellales > Aristaeellaceae > JAAZPT01. The sequence continues at coordinate 26,084 of JAXFOG010000011.1, read as the reverse complement.
GAGAACAACATCACCCATAATTATCCCTTCCAAGTACGAATACTTTATGCTTTATTTCCTTTGCCCATAGGTCTTGAATTTTTCAGCCATGAGCGTCATTTCCTCATCAGACAGCACAACGGGCTTGCCTATGCTTCTTGCCTTTACATAGATCTCGGAGCAATACTCTATCTCTTCTACGATATTATATGCGTTCTTGAGATCTTTGGCACCTGCAAGTATTCCATGATTTGCAAGCAATACTGCACGTCTGCCTTCCATAGCCTTGCATGCGTTTACTGCAAGCTCATGAGTGCCAAATGTAGCATACTCTGCGCAGCGAACATCTGGTCCTGCAACAGCGATCATATAATGTGTCGCTGGCAGTGGCTCATGCAGACAAGATAATATTGTGGCATACATAACATGAGCATGTACAACAGCATCAATATCATCTCTAGTCCTGTATGGCATAAGATGCATTTCCCATTCGGAAGAAGGAGTTCTATGTCCTTCAACTGTCTTGCCGTCAAGATCAATGATTACTATATCTTCAGGTTTAATATCGAAGAAGTCTATACCTGAAGGAGTAAGAGCTACTGTGCCGGCTTTTCTATCAAATACGCTTAAATTGCCACCGGTACCTTTGGTAAGTCCTGCTGTAACCAGCTTTTTACCATATTCTATCAATTCAAGCCTTGCTTGTTCCATAAGCATAATAAATCACCTTTTTCCTTCTCCCGAGCCTTTAAAGACTCGGGAGAAATTTAATTATCTGTATAATGGTCCGTAGTATGCGCAAGCTCTGTAATCCTGAGCCTCGAGATCCTGTGTGCCAAATCCATTGAAGGAATGTGGTCTATAAATTCTTTCGTCTTCAATATTGTGGAAGGATACTGGTATCCTGAGCATTGAAGCAAGTGTAAGGAGTCTATCGCCAACATGGCCATATACTGTTGCGCCATGGTTTGCGCCCCATTTTGCCATTACGTTATAAACGCTGTCTGCAGCTCCACGAAGTTCTGGTGCGAACCATGTGGTAGGCCAGGTCTTGTCTGTTCTTTCATCAAGGATCTTATGTACTTCTGGATCAAGTACGCAGGTGTGACCCTCTATAACTTGTAGTGTTGGTCCAACGCCTTCTATGATGTTTACTCTTATCATGGTAACTGGCATCTCGGCTGAAGTCTTGAAGTGTGAGGAGAATCCACCACCTCTAAAGTACTCATAGTTGGCACGACACCAATCTGTTGCATCAAGGCAAGCATTGATATCTTTGTCTGTCATTTCCCACCATGGCTTCATGCAATGCTCGCCCTTTTCATTTACAGCTGCAGCTGAACCATCTAGGCAGCTTGCGCCAGAGTTGATAAGGTGCATAATTCCGTTGGCAGCCTTGCCAGTAAGTTTCTTGCCGGTAACACGCTCTACGGATTCTGGAGACCAGTATGTACGAACATCACTGAATATAGGAGCTGTATCGCTAATTAGCCAACCAAACATCATAGCCATACCGTTAAGGGTATCGTTCTCTGTTGCAAAAGGAGTAGGCATACGCTTGCCATTCCAGTCAAATGTGGTAGCCATAAGAGCCTCGGTAAAGTCGGCATTAGGCAGCCAGTCTGTCCACATTCTCTGACCCTGGAAACCACCTGCGATAGCATTGCGACCAAGTGCTTCTTCATGCCAACCCATCTCGTCAAGCTTCTTGTTGCCAAAGAGTATATCTCTTACAACTAGTGCATGCTTTACAACGAAAGCCCACTGCTCTTCTTCTGGGATAAATCTGCTATGCTTGATAACATAGGGGAAATCCTTGCCCTTATTGATGTCAAGGCCCTCTTTGCAATTTTCCTTAGTCCACTTATAAGCTTTTTCAAACTCTTCGTGATCGTATATACCAAGGTTGATACGGCGCAAAACTTCGGTCATATCTACCCACTCGGTACGCATACCTAAGTATTTTTGCAAGAAATCTACATTTACTACTGAGCCAGCTATACCCATAGCAACTGCGCCAATATTTACATAGGACTTATTCTTCATATAGCCTACTGCAACTGCGCATTTTGCAAAGTCTAGTATCTTCTTTTGAACATCGGGTGTGATGGTTTTGTCATCTGCATCCTGAACATTGTGGCCATAGATAGAGAATGCTGGCAAACCTCTTTGAGCATAAGCTGCCATAACTGCAGCTAGATATACTGCGCCAGGTCTTTCTGTACCATTGAAGCCCCATACAGCCTTTATTGTGTTTGGGTTAAGGTCCATTGTTTCTGTGCCATAGCACCAGCAAGGTGTTACGGTAAGGGTTGCAACTACATTCTGTGTGCTAAAGTATTCTTCACACTTTGCAGCCTCGGCGCCTCCACCTATTGTGCAAGGGGAAATTACGCACTGTACTTTGGTACCATCAGGGTAGCGCAGATTGCTCTCGATAAGAGCTTTTGCACTCTCTGCCATGCCCATTGTTTGCTTTTCAAGAGACTCTCTAACGCCGCCCCAACGACCATCAATTACTGGTCTTAAACCTATTTTAGGATAATTCATGTTTTCCTCCCTATTTATGATATTTATTCGTTTTCTCTGTATTCATAGCACAAGCAATAGCGCTTGAAATACTATCAAATTGATTCATTGCCACAAGCTGTATAAGTATGTTGCCCAATGCAGAAGCCTCAAAAGGTCCTGCAGTAAGCTCTACATTCATTCGGCTGGCTATTCTGCTACAAAGTAGCTTTGATTTGGCGCCACCACCTATCATGTGCAGCTTATGATATTGTTTGCCAACTATGGACTCAAGCTGTGATTTAGTATTGATATACTCGTCTATAAGGCTATCGTATATTATAGCGAAATAGTCCATTGGATCGCTTGGAGCAGTTTGACCGTGCTGGGCAAGGTATTCTGCAATCTCTTTGGCTGCGTCCATAGTTTCATTGGCAAAGCGTGGATCTGTAATATCTATTTTAAGCATAGGAGTTTTGCTGGCTGCAAATATTTTCTCACAATGCTCGGTAATCTCATCAAAGCTAATATTTCTGCCCTGCTTTTCTTCTAGCTGGGACTTATATTTTTCAAGAAGATATAGACCAGTGATATTTTTGAAAAGCAGATTTGCAGAATCGTAACCAAGCTCGTTGGTAAGGTCTGCCTTATAGACTTCTTCTGTAAGCATAGCCTTATTGACTCTAGCTCCAAACAAGGACCATGTGCCACAGCTTAGGAACATAGTGTCTAGATCGTACATAGCCTCTGTAAGCAGAACTGCGCTTGCAGTATCGTGTCCACATACGTTTACTACTGCTATATCGCCCATATAGCCAGTGATGCTACCAGCCTTATGCACTTGGGGATATGCGCTATCGCTGAGTCCTAAAAGATTTTTTATCTTGGCACTATAATCTCTAGTAGCAAGGTTGAGAATTTGAGAAGTGCTCCAAATGGTTTCTTCGCCTTGGGCATTACCTGTAAGGAAGTACTGAATAAGGTCGGGCATCATAAGTATAGTGTGTATTTTATCAAATGTAGCCTTATCTAGCTCCTTTATAGCAAGCAACTGGAAAAGCGTATTGATGCTCATTAACTGGGTGCCTGTATCAAGGAATATATCTTTTTCAGAAAGAGCCTTTTTGGCGGCTTCATAACCTAGGGGTATCTGGGTATCGCGATAGGATACTGGATTCTCTATAAGTTTGCCATCGGAGTCTAGTATGCCAAAATCTACACCCCATGTATCTATACCAATAGAGCAGATCTGATCTTGGTAGATCTCTATGCAGCCCTTGATGTTGGAAAGTATCTTTTCAAACTGCCAGCGCATTCTACCATTCTCATGAACTATATCGTGGGAAAAGCGCATTACTTCTTCGGTATGTATTTTGCCATCTTCAACCCAGCCGAGTATGCCTCTTATGGATGTGGCTCCCATATCAATAGCAAGAACTTTTTTCATAAACAACTCCTAACGAAGCTTTTTGGTTTTGTATATATATTAACACAAAAGATATGTTTTGTACATTATTTGAACAAACGATTGATAATATTTTATCTAATGTGTTATAATAGTTCAGAATAGTTCAAAATAGTTCAGGGGGAAAACATGAGTTACATAGAGAGAAAGAAAGAGATACTGGATATACTGCGAGCAAGTGGAGGAATGGTAAGGCACGGTGCACTGGAGAAAAGGCTCTTTATATCCACATCTACATTACGCAGAGATCTAATCGCCCTTGAAAAAGAGGGAATAATCACACGTCATCATGGTGGGATAACTCTGAACAACCCAAGCGCATCAGAGGACTCTATATCCATTCGCAGAGCAGAAAATCCCGAAAAGAAATTTGCCATAGCCAAGAAGGCAGATAAATTTATAAAGGACAATATGGTGATATTTTTGGACTCATCGTCCACTGTAAGCTACATAGTGCCATTTATAAGCAGACACAAGAACATAAGTGTAATAACAAATGGTATAAACAATGCTATGAAGTTATATATGAATGAGAACATACGCTGTTATATATGCCCTGGGCTTGTAAAGCACAAAAGCCTATCAATAGTAGGAGATTTTGCCACAAAGTTTTTGAATGAATTTAGTGTGGATATAGCGTTTTTATCATGCAAGGCTATAAACATAAATGGCGTGTATGAGGGGGACGATTCGCAGGCGTTCTGCAAAAAAGCTATGCTGAAAAATGCTAGTCAAAAGATAATACTGTGCGATACATCTAAGGAAAATGCCAATGGATTTGTAAGGCTGGCAGATTTTGATGATATAGATATGATAATAAGTAATGATAGATTTTCTGATGAGCTATGCGAACGTATAGAGGCAAAAGGTTGTGTTCTTATAGAATAATAATATTACAAAAAACTTATTGATAAAATTTTCACGCTAAATAAAAATTATTGTTTAACTGCAGATTGAAGTTTGGCGCCATAGTCTGCTATTTCGGACTCGTCTATCTTGCATACAGCTCTATCGTAGGTAAGTATTCCGTTGGTTTCATCTTCCACGTCACTAAGCTGAGTGTAGATAGCTCCACAGAGTCCTTTTTTTGTAAGTTGTACAAGCTCATCAAGAAGTTTACGGACGCCTTTTGTCATTTCTTCTCTAGTCTTATATATCCTATAACCATAGGTTTTTGTGGTATTGAAGGAATGCTCGTCTAGCTTCCAAACATAGCCTCCATACTCGGAGAGCAACATAGGTCTTGATGAAAAATTAAGCTTGAGAGGTTTAAAATAAATATGCTTTGAATCTACATCACTTTTATTCTGCCAGAACCAGCCAGATGTGGCGTCTATGATTCTAGTGTTGTCAATAGATTTGAGAATATCGTAGCATTTATCTGCTGTAAACTGCCCCCAAGCCTCGTTGAATATAGTCCAGAGTGCTATGCAGGGAAATTTTTTAAGATGGGCGACGGTATCTTTCATGTGCTGTATGAAAAATGCTCTTGATGCCTTATTTTTGTTTAAAAATTTATCGCTAATACGCTGAATACCTATTGTGGGTAGTATGGTATCTCTTACAAAAGAATATCCACCGTTATTCACCATATCCTGAAAAACTATTATTCCAAGTCTATCGCAAGCGTGGTAGAAGTATTCTGGCTCTATCTTGATATGTTTGCGAAGAGTGTTAAAGCCAAGCTTTTTCATTGCGAGAATATCGTCTTCATAAAGCTTTGGCGTGGCTGGAAGATATATGCCATCGCTGAAGTAACCCTGATCTAGCACACCATGGAAAAAGTATGGTTCGCCATTTAGACAGATACGAGGCTTGCCATTTATATTTTTTATATTAAGAGTGCGAAGTGCAAAGTAGCTCTCTACCCTATCTGTGCCAGAAACAACTGTGAAATAATACAGATGTGGGTGCTCGGGACTCCAATAAATCGGTTCATCTATTGTGATATTGCAGCTACCATTGCTAAATTGATATTCTTTATCAAGCAAGATTATGGTGCCATTTTGCACACCATCTATATCTATGCGTATATTGTTGCCGTTGGCAGTGTAGTTTATGCCCTTGATGTATTCTTGTGGAACCGGCTCTATCCATACTGTTTGCCAAATGCCACTAACTGGAGTGTACCACATGCCACCTCTATCAAGCTTTTGCTTGCCTAGGGGGTATTTTTTATCTAGCAAGTCTTGCGCTACAAGGGTGATAGTGTTTTCGCCATCGTGTATATAATAAGTGATGTCAAAGCTAAAAGGAAGATAGCCACCCTCATGCTCGCCAACAAAAGTATCGTTAATGTAGACTTTGGCGATTTGGTCGACAGCGCCAAAGTGCAGTATTACTCTACCAGCTAGGAAGTCTTTATCAAGGGTGAAAGAGCGAGTGTATTTAAGATGGTTGCAAACTTTACCAATACCACTTAAAAGGCTCTCGGGAGGAAAAGGCACAAGTATATCTTGTTTTTTGATTCCGGTAGCTTCAAACTGCCATAGTCCATTAAGGCAGAGCCATTTTGCTCGCCTAAGAGATGGTCTGGGATATTCGTTCCATGGAGTTTGGCTAAGGGATAGTCCTTCTTTTGTATAGAGCTTATTGAACATATTTTCTCCTAATTTATTTATTGTTTTTTACAGAGATCATTGGAATAATGGCAAGCAAGGCGACAACTGCTGCAGCTAAGAAAATATCGTAAGTGGGTGCAAAGCCTACTGCCGAAGTATCGGAGTTATTAAGGCCAATTATGAGTGCAATTATGGGGCCAAGTATCATAGGTATAAGAACTGTGAAGCACATTCTAACACCTTGGAATCTACCTTCAAAGCCTGTGGGAATAAGATCTTGGAAATTTGCCTGAAGTGAGGCGCCACTTGCGAAAACGCCACTCATCATAACAACGCCACCTATGTATATTACTGCCATACGCAAGGCACCTAAACTATACTGCACAAGGTAGAATGAAAGAGTGCCTAATATTACCATAAGAGTAAGTGGAATATAGAAGCCATGTCTACCAAATTTATCAAACATAACTCCTAGAATACCTGTAATTACAGCAGAGCCAAGAAGAATTACTGCCATAGGTATAACAAAGCCATCTCCAAAACCCAATGTTACGCTTAGGAAGTTGATAAGGTAGGAGAAAAAGGTCTGCTGGGCAGTGGCTAGTAGGCTATATGCAAAAAGCGTGATATATAGCGCCTTATTCTGAGTGATAACGTCTTTTCTAAAGCCATAGAATACGTTGCCAAGGCTGATGTCGCTACCGTGTATGGAATTATCCTCTAGCAAGAAAAGGCCAGCAAAGCCTGAAACTAATGGAATAATGCCAAGAATCAAGAAGAAGCTCTTTACAGAGCTAGCATACAATCCACCAATGCCAATAAACACCACCATAACAGCGAAAACTGGGAGCAAAGAAAGAATGGAATTTACGCGTCCTCTATTGCTCTGGCTAGTTACGTCAGTTATCCAAGCATTGAATGCAGCGTCATTTGAAGTAGAGCCAAATACGGTCATTATACAGTCTAGCAAAACTATGATTATTCCTATAATGATGTACTGGCTGGAAGATATATGCATAGGTATAAAGGCAAATGCCATAATGCTTATGCCCCAAAGTATGTAACCCCATGATATAAAAGGCTTGCGTTTGCCTAGCCTATCGCTTGCAGCGCCAGCAAAGAATGTGGTAGCAGTGGCAGTGATTGCAGAGGCTATAACCATGATGGTGGTGAAAACGTAGCCGAGGTCTTGTCTTTCAGCAAAGGCATATATATCCTGACACATTGTAGCAAAATACATATTCTCTACTACCCATGCTATCTGGCCAACGAGTCCAAAAAGCACTATATTGAACCAAGTTTTTTTACTGAGATTTTTCATATTACATCTCCATATATTGTTGTAGGTAGATATATTATAGCATTTTTTGAAAATATAGAAAAATGGAAAGGGGGATTATCATATATCTAGGGGATTGGCTGAATAAAGCTTTGGTAGTGCTGGCTTGAGGGGCGCAAGGGGGCGAGCCATAAGGCAGTAGCGCAGAACATCGTATAGGTGATCTTCCTGATTGGTGTCGACATCTTCTATATCGCTAAGGCTATATGTAAGGGACTTCATGCCACGAATGGAGTGTATGCAAGTGTTGAAAAAATAAAGGGAGGGGCGATCGCTTTGGTCAAAAGCCAAGCGCCTATGGACTTGCATCTTGCCAGCTAGGCGAGTGTTGTCTGCTGGGCGAAAGTAGATAAAATTAGGGGATTTTTCCATCATCTCGGCAATGGATTCGCCACGACTTTTATCAAATATGCTAGGATCGGCGAAGGGAATAATTGTTCTGCCTTTTAGAATAGGGTCATTTTCTTCCACTTCACGAATACGCTCGGCAATTTGAAGGGGACTATGCTTTAATCCTACATTATAGCTTGCGCCCATGCCATATAGCTCTTTCACCATATAGACACGCTCATCACTATCCACAATAAACCAGCCAACTGCGTAGGGTTTGGAGTAGCCAAAGTCAAAGGACCTATATACAGGCAGATAGTCGGGGAAGTCGCAAGGGGAGATAACATGGGTGTGTATTTTGTCGGTATAGTGAGAAATATCGTCAATAAACTCTGTAAAGACTTGACCACGAAAGCTACTCCAATCACCATATAGCAAGGCTCTTTTTTCGGCATCGGGAAGCTGGGCAAGGCTTGCGACATAGCCAGGGGCGTTATGCATAAGGGCTGCGTTATCAAATACGCTTGATGGAATGAAAATTCTATCGCGTTGAATTTTTGTTGCGCCATCTATGCTTATTTGCTCATATATTGGGGTATTGGGAGGCGCCGGATCTATGAAACGGTGTTTTACCCAGCTATGACCTATGCCACCAGGGTTGGCAGCTGCTCGCATATATATACGCATTCCAGGACTACCAGGGCGATTGCGAGAGAACATATAGAAGTATTCTTCCTCGCTAAAGTGGGTAAGCTCGTCAAAGGCTATATAGTCAAAGCGCGCGCCCTGATAGCTATATCTATCGGCAGCATACTGCATGGAGCCAAAGTATATTCTGGCTCCACTTGGAAACTGCCACATATGGCTGACTGCCCTATACTCAGCAAAGGGGAAAGCCGGCTTAAAAAGCTGTATGCTCCTATCTATAAGCTCTCTAAGCTGGGGATAGGTTTTGCGTAATATAAGCGCGCGATAGTTTGGCATATTGACCTGTCTAAGAGATTCAACAAGCAGAGCATCACTCTTTCCCCCACCAGCTGCACCACCATATAGCACTTCGTATTCATTTCGGCAGAGAAAATCCCTTTGCCTTGGCTGAGGCTGCCAAATTATTCTAGTGCCTGTATCCTGGATATTATCGCCTCCTTTCCTTCAAAATTCATCATGCTTATGCAAGCAAGCGCCTCTGCTTTATTTTCTGGCTTAAAGAAACCCATTGCAAAGAACTCCTTTGCAAGCTCGTTTTGCGCAAGTGTGCTAAAGGGGCTTGCCTTTTGTGGCTGAATAACTATATCGTAGTCGGGTAGCATGCCATCCTTTGCTTGCATATTTTGGTTGCTGAAAAGTCTAAACTCCATAGTATCGCCCATTATGCGCAGAACCTTTGGTGTGGAATAAAACTGGCGCACAAGCTCTACCACTAGCTTACAAAGATCTGTAAATGAATGGTAGCTTGAGCGAATTATATCGCGGCTGAGTTTATTGCCAGCCTCTTGCAGAGCTGAAATAGCTGAGGCTGCTGTTACTCCAGCGCTGACGGAGCCTTGATTGAAATCTCTATTGCCAGAACATTCCTTTAGCTCTTCTATCTTGGAATTAAGCAGAGCATAGCAAGAAGAATCAATGGGATTGATGTTTAGCTCTCTAATACTGCTATCATCAATGCCACCTGCCACATGAACAAAGTCATTATTCCAATTTGCGAATTCCTTTTCATTCACTCCCCCATCAACTCTAATAAAAAAGCGCTTTTTGGCTGACATTTGGGCATGATCTAGCAGAGCCTTATCAAGAGTATCTATTTGGCGCTGGGTACGCTTGATAATATCAAGAAGTCCAAATCCTACGGGGGTGTTTTTCATAGAGTAGAGCCTATCAAACACAAAGGGATATTTACAATGATCATAGACTGGGAATGGTGCTTTTGAGCTATCGTATAGTATGCTATCGCCAACGAATTTTACAAGCTCTAGGCGACCTTTTTGCTTGAAATAGCAATCAATTATCTCTATGTTATCAGGCTCGGTATTTAGAAAGCTAGTGCTTTCAGCCCTGATTTTAGGGTATTTTGCCTTGAAGTCTTCGGAATTCATAAGAGAGATATAGAACACAAAGCGACTTTGCTGAATATCGTCTATATTTGGTTGCCAAAAAATGCGATTGATATCTATATTTTTTATGACTATATCGCTACCATTCCAAAAGGCTCCTTGAATGCCTGTGCCATGCTTTAGTTTTTCCCAAGCAGAGTCGGAATAAAGTCTTTGGTAGCTATTCTGTCTAAATATAACTGGGAGCAGTGCGCTAAGCATTGAGGCAGATTCAATATCGTCCTGAGCCTTTGGCAAAACTACTGGCTCGGGAAAGCTATCCATAATATCGGCATGCTTATTTAGTAGAGCGTTCATAAGATAGGGACTACGGCTCTCGCTATTGCTTGCCCTATAAAACTCTTCATTTTGCTTGATACGAGTGCAAAGTTCTTGCTTGCTATCTATATATTCTTGTAAGGTCTGCTTTAATTTATTTAAATCGCTCATGTTTCCTCCTTATTTATGTAAAGCCTGATTTATTTGAATTTGGCTTAAAAGCTTTTTGCTTATATGCTTGCTTGAAATTGGGTTCTGGGTAGGGCTGGCAAGTGGAGTCTTGCTCGCTTGATTGCTCGGAAGTCTGCTCGGAACTAGGTTCGGGAGAAGATTCTCTTGATTGCTCGGAAGTATGCTCGGAAGTTGGTACTTGCTCGCTTGATTGTTCTTTATCAGAGTAGGCTTCTTCGCTAGACTCTATGACTTGGCAATCATTTGGCTCACGAACTGCCGGCAGAATTATGACACCAGTTTGCTGATCGTCTGTGCTAGACTGTCTATCTGAAAGCTTTATAAGCAGCTCCATAGTATCTTTGGCAGCCTTGATATTAAATAGGTCGCAAACTTGCTCTTTGATATAGTTAGAAGTTTTGCCATCGCTATTGATTTCTTTATCGGCGATTTGGTAGCGATAAAAGCAATATTCATCTTCCAGACTTTTTTTGATGTGCTTCAGTAGCAGATCGTAGCAATAATCAATATCGTTCATATTTCCTCCATAGCTATATTATAATGTAAGAGATTATTTAAAATGCTGTAAAACGATAATAAAAAAGCCTGCAAAGCAGTATAGTAAGCCTGATTGCAAGCAAAAATAAAAAATTATTTGGGTGAGGTTAGCAAAAAGAGATGCTAATTTGTTGATATACAATATATAAAGCTTTTGTTTTTTGATTGAATAAAAGAGAAATAAAAACAGAGAGCAGAAATGCTCTCTGTAATTTATAAATTGATTAGTACCCTGGTTCTGGTACGGGACTTGGGATACCATCTGTTGGTGGATTTGGATCAGTAGGTGGATTTGGATTTGGTGTATCTGGATTTGGGTTTGGTGTATCTGGAGTTGAGTTTGCAGTTTTGGTCCATTGACATACTATTGTCTTATCTTCTTTGACATTTGATACGCTTCTATTTGGGTTCCAAATACCCGTATAGGTATAACCATTCTGTGTATATGTAGCGCTATAAGTAGTTGTCCAAGTACCACCATCCTTAACCTTTACGGTAGTATTGCTAACGCCCTGAGGAACATCACCCTGATGAACTTCTTTTATAGTATGAGATTCAACATTGCCAATATCAACGCTTCCGCCTGAGCCACCTGGTGTAGCATTCTCTGCAAGTATCTTGTACTGAGTATTGATGGTTCTAGTTTCTTTACCATTCAAGAAACCCTTAACTGTAATATTGTATACCTTCTCGTTACCATCAAGCATCTGAACATTTGCATTGTAGCTTGTGCCTGTTTGGGTATTGTTAAGGTTTGGACCACTAACGGTGATAGAGTAGGTATGATTTGCAATAGTGTTGTTAAGATTTACAACTATCTGAGCATACTGACCCTTTGCAACAGACTTTCCGAATGAACCTCCAGGACTTACCTTTAGGAATCTATCGGTATCTGCATCCTGCTGAGAAACTTTGTGGTCGTCTGGCAACTGTGCATCGCCCTTATATACTGTAAATTCCTTAACATCGCCACCAACTGTGCCTGCAGCACCATTGATCCATAGGCAAGCTCTATAGCTACCAGGAGTCTTGAATGAATGGCTAACGCTGCCACCGGTAGCATTAAATTGCTGAACGAATCCCTCTGGGCCACGAACCTCAAGTGTTAAGGTGAAGTTATTTATACCATTTGGATTTGCAGTAGGCTTTACTGTGAAGATCTGTGTTTCGTTGGTGCCAAGTCTACCATATTGAACTGTAACGGCAACTTTAAGGCCATTTATTGCTGCTTGAGCTGCTGCCTTATCCTTTGCCTCGCCAATAGTTTTAAGAAGAACTGTTTTGCCCTGAGCGTTTATAGCAGTATTGCCACGAAGCTTTTCAAGGGTGCCCTTATCAAGAGCGCCAGTCTGTACTAGGCCGTTTTTAGCCTGGAATGCTGAAATAGCCTTCTTGGTTTGATCGCCAAGCTTGCCATCTGCTGGGCCATTTAGGAAGCCTAATTGTTTTAAAATATTCTGAGCAAATTTAACGCTTGAGTTGCTGGAACTACTATTACTACCACCTCTGTGGCCTCCACCAAAGCTGCGACCCTTCTTTGTTTTGATTTCATCTATATCAAGAACAGGACCAGCGGTAAAGGTTTTAAGCTCGCCACCATCGGATGTGAGGAGTATTATACCTTTTGAGAAGCCATCTTTGAAGTCTGCAGGCTTCTTATACTTTTTATTGCCATTATTTTTCTTGGAGCGCTCAACCATATCGTCAAGATCCATAGGGAAAGAGCCAGGTATTGGCTGATTATTTTTGGCAATTGGGAAATAGTAGTAGTTTTCGCCATCATAAGATGCGTAGGCTACATGCTCTTTTTCACCAAAGATATTCTCAATTCTGAAAATATTTTTCTTGTTGGTCTTTGAAAAGCCCTCTGGGATGTCCATTTTGTCGGAAGCGATCTTTGCCTCGCCAAACATCTTTTTGTTATCCTTAACAGGCTCGGAGCTTTCTACTGTAAGCTCGCCATCGCTGCTAACGGAAACTGGGAAGAATCCCTTTGTTTTGCCAACCTTTCCATAAATACGGAACTGAGGTGTGCCCTCCTCATTGATATAGCCAAATATGGTCATCTCTGTTTTGCCCATATTGTAGGCTATTTCGGTATAGACGTGATTTTTTGGAGGGTTTGCAAGTATCTCCAACTCACCGTCTTCTGCCTGAACTATGGTTGCCATAGACAACAGTAGAACAAGGCTAAGCACAATGCTCATGAGTCTTTTTAACATAGTATCATCCTTTCAATAAATATATAAAATAGTGTTATCCGTTGATTTCTGGAGTTTGAGATTCATCTGGAGTCTGTGGCTCTGCTGGAGTCTGTGGCTCTGCTGGAGTCTGAGACTCTGCTGGAGTCTGTGGCTCTGTTGGAGTCTGTGGCTCTGCTGTGGCCTGAGGCTCTACTGTGGCCTGAGGCTCTGCAGTAGGCTTGGACTCTTTATTAGAATCTGGGTTAGATTCTGTTTGAGCATCGTTTTCGGAATTGCTCTTATCAGGATCTACAACCTTGTACTTTAGAACTAGGCTCTTGAAGTTTTCTTTTTCGGGTTCAAGATAGTTATAAACTCTAATTTCTATAATGTACTTGCCCTCTTTTTGAGGTTCTAGAGTAACTTTGTTTGAGATGCCCATTCTGCTATCTACTAGCTTGCCATTTACAAGAATATCTATTCTGTAATTTTCTTCTGGAAGTAGTGTTTCTATAACATCTGTCTTTAGCTTTATAGTTTCGCCTATGTACAGCTTGCCCTTATGCTTTTTGCCCTTGTAAGCCTTATCTCTGATAACGGAATTCTTTATCTTAAAGGTATCGTTTTTATAGCTTACAGCTTTTTTGCTTGCCTTTTCTGGAGCTTTCTTTGCCTCAGGTTGAGGGTTCTCTGCTGGAACTATCTCCAATGGACTCTCTGTTGGCTGAGAAACAATCTCATTGTTTTCGGGCTGTACTTCTGGAGTCTGTGGCTCTGCCTGTGCCTGAGGCTCTGCTGGAGTCTGTGGCTCTTCTGGTGCCTGAGGCTCTGCTGGTGCCTGTGGCTCTGCTGGAGTCTGTGGCTGTACTGGAGACTGTGGCTCTGCTGGAGTCTGAGGCTCTGCCTGAGTCTGAGACTCTACTGGTGCCTGAGGCTCTGCTGGAGTCTGTGGCTCTGCTGGCAAAGGAAGGGTTTTGTTTTCTTCCTTTGGCAATGGCAGTGTGTTAGTTTTTTCATCTTCGGGAACAGTTATCTCGATAGATGAGCTTTCAAGCTTATTATTGCCTTCTTCGGAGGTTTGCTTGCCTTGCTCTGATGGAGCAACAGTATTTTCTTCGTTGTTCTCGGGATTTGCTACGTAATCTTCTTCTGTTTCTTCAACATTCATAGACTGGGTAGCAGCGTTTTCTTCAACAACTGCCTCGGTCTGCTCGGGAGCCTCGGCTACATTAAGCTTTAGCTGTGCGCCAGCACTGGAGCCATTATCGGCAACAGCGCTAATGTTGATGATGTTTTCGCCAACTGTATTCATAGGCAGCTGCAACTGTAATGAAGCAACTCCGTTTGTGATCTGGTCGGCAGTAATAGTTTTCTCTACATTGAGATTTGCATCGCTATCGCACTGAGTCTTTACTGTGATGCTTTGAGCCTCGGAAACGATATTGCTTATGTTTATGGTAAGATTTGCAACTTCGCCTGCTATAAGCTCGGTCTTATCTGCAACTGTATCAAGTGTGAGCTCTGGAGCTGGCATAGCAGCCATAAGCGCCATCTTAGGAACGTTGTTGAAATCAAGCTGAAGCGTTTTTACTTCATTATGGCTTTCATCATAAAGACGAACCGTTATAACGTTTGTTCCGTCATCATATTGATTGGAGTTAGGAGTTATAGTGTAAACATAGTCGCTACTGAAATCAACATTTTCTGCCTTGAGCAGAGTGATGTTCTTTGTAAGATTGGAAATTGTTAAGTTAAATTTCTTAGGAGTAGAGCTTACACTAATTGTAATCTTTTTAGGATCGGTAGTGTTGTCGGGAGTAGCAGTATATGTAATCCCCTCAAGTGGAAGAACTGTAATAGCAAATTCTTTCTTGATGCTTGGAGTGCTTGAGCCACCCTCGTATACTTCTACAACTACATTAGCAGGACCACCTGCTGGGGTGAATTTAAGTGTTACGTTCTTATCGCCAGTAGCAGAGATATCGGGTTTTTCTTTAATATATGCCTTCATTGAAGTGCTTACATTGGAAGCTGCACCCTTTAGCTCAAACTGTACTGTGCTAGGACGATCTGTGTAGATAGTGTTGTTATCCTTACGAACAACTTCAAAGTTGGCAGGTGTAGCAACATTGGAATCTTCTACTTTGATAGTTTTCTCAATAGTCTTGGTATGACCATGTTTATTTACTATGGTAAATACAAGCTTGTACTCGCCTTTATCCGTTGGAGTGATGGCGAACTTGTAATCGTTTATCTGGGTAATGCCAGTGATATTGGTACCAATAGCTGGATCATTACCAGTGATAGAATATACATATTGATTATCAAATACTGGGTTTACAAAGTTTACAACGATTTGAGATCTAACGTTCTTCTGCAACTTGCCACCTGGGATAATTACATTGACATCAAGGTTCTTATCGTTCTTTTCATCCTCGGTAGTTGCTGGATATACTTTAACTATATAGTTACGCTGCTTTTGACCACTTGGAGTGTCTATGGTAACTGTTACTGGTACATCTCCTGCCTTGGCTGGTGTAAAGCTTGATGAGAACTTATAGCCACTATTTTGAACATTGGCAAGTTTCATAGGAGCAATATCTTTTGGTAGAACTGTGATGCTATATGCATGGTCGCTTTGGTAGTTGCTAAGGGCAACTGTGAAGTTGACTGTTTCGCCCAATCTAACGGGTTTAGCATCAAAGCTTACGCTAAGATAGGTATCGTTTTTCTTTTCATCGGGTGTGATATCGGAAGGAGCAGTCTGACCATCCATATTTACAAGCACTTTGAAGTCCTTATAATCTTTAAGCACAAGACCCTTGCCTCTGGTGGCAAAAACTCTGGCTCTATAATTACCAGGAGCATTTATTGTAGCGCCACATTTAACATCCATAGCAGTTTTGCGAACGCTTGCAACCTGAGAGCCACTATCAAGATTGATAATGTCAACTACTAGGTCTACATTTTTAAGGCTTGGATTTCTGCCATTTGCAGTATAGGCTAGAACGTATGAACCAAGAGGATATACTGTTCTTGCAATCTGCACTGTGGTATATACGTTGGCAACTGAATTGATGGCAGCCTTAGAATTGTTGGGCACATTAACAATAGGAGAAACTCTCCAACCATTAGAATTGATAGCAGTAGAGCTATTTAATGCCCTGCGTGTTGCGCTATTGAATGTACCGGTTTGCTTTAGGCCATTTAGTCTTTGGAAGTCTTTTACAGCCTTCTTTGTGATAGGGCCATATATACCGTCTACAACGCTATTAAAGAAGCCTAAAGACATAAGTCTTTTTTGATACTTTTTAACGCTAGATGAATAGCCGTTATTTGATCTATTATTATTTGATCTATTGTTGTTTGATCTATTATGATTGTTGGAAGACCTTGATGGTTTCTTGGTTGGTCTTACATAATCGGGAGTCTTTTTATTATTTGCCTGAGGTGCAATGGTGGGCTTTACAGGATTGCGAACTGCAGCAAGGTCTAGCTTATTGGCTACGGTCCTAACATTTTGCATAAGCTTGCCATTTACATCTTGAACATCTACAAGATAAGAGAAGCCATTTTGATAATCGGCTGGCTTTGCATAAGTTTTGTTGCCATTATTTGCCTTGCTACGAGCAATTTGATCTTCCATATTATAAGGAAGAGCTCCAGGAACTGGAACATAGCTACCCCTTGGCATTGTAGGATAATTGAAACTTTGATAATTTGGCAATTTTTCGAAATCTTCATATAGCATAGCTGGAACAAGCACATAATTTGTGCCATCATAGGTAGCTAGAATGGAAACTTCTTTTTCACCAAATAGATTCTCCATGGAATAAACGCTCTGCTGGAGTAGGGCAGTGTAGCCCTTGCTTACAAGAACGCTATTTGAAATACTTTGTTCTGCTGGAACGGTTTTAGGATCGTATGGTTTAGCCATAGCCAAATCCATTAAAGTATCGTTCTTTGCCTGAGCAGAAGAAATGCTAAGGCTTATATTGTTCTGCATATCGCTCTGTACATTGAGAGGATAGAAGCCAGCGACATTATTGATGCTACCGTACATTCTGTACTGCACCTTGCCACCTGCGCCCACAAAAGCATGAACAACAGCGCTGGACAAAGTACCACTCGCTGGCAGATAAATATTGGTATATAAGTCGTTTTTAGGAGCAGAGGCCATATAGGTGAACTCGTTGGATCCAGCCTTTGCCTCTCCTATATTTACGCAAGACAGCACCATGAGCACTGCGAGCAATAAGGATAAGCTCTTTTTCAACATAATAACACTCTCCTTTTTATATCGTTATCCAATATAACATATTATTACATAATTGAAAAGATTTGTTTACGATATTTAATATCTAAACATAAAAATCTTTATTCACATATATAACGAATCGGAAAACAATTTTATTGCATTTTAAAAAATATTTTTGTTTTACCTCGTACTTAATATATAGCAAAACAAAAGCTTTGTAAACTGTGGAATTTTGGAATTTTTTGGCAAATAAAGCAAAAGGACATCATGTTGTGTAAGACAAGATTTGCTACCACAATATGTAGAAAAATTTTTAATATTATTTTTGAAAATTTTGCGTGGAATTTTGAGAGCGACAAGAAAAGGCAATTAGCTTTTTTTAAAGAAAAGATTGTGATAGAATGTGAAAAAATAGAATTATAGGAGCATTCTATGAGAAAAATTATAGTTTGTCTAATGATTATAGCGACACTTATACCTTTTAATGCCAGAGCTTATGAAAAAATGTACGAGTATGAAAATGGCAGATTATATGGTATTTTTGACAGTGAAGTTGAAGCAGTTTACAGGTTCGCATTGATATCAAGAAGCGAAGAATCAGAAGATCCAATAATGTGGGATAGAGTAATGGATGACTATTACTTTGCGATGCTAGATATAATAAAGCTAGAGCAAGATGGGAATATTGTAAGAGCATATTGCAATGGTGATATAAATGGTATACTTGAGCTAGAAAAAGAAGGCAACAAATATACATTTTATAAGCTTTATGTATATGATGGATATGAATTCGAACTTAAAAACGAAAAGAAATTTAAGGACTATAAAGAACTAGCACATGGAAAATCGCGAGCGTACGAGGATTATTACATTACTCGTTTTGATTATTTGCAAAACGAAAGACATGGCGGATGTAATGATTATAATATCAAGGTTCTTAAAAAAATCACGAACGATGGATATACAGAGGAAAGGCTCAAATATTGGAATGTTTCTGCTATAAAAGATAGACTATATCACAATATTGAGACCATTGAGGGATATTTTATATATTACAATGCGAACGGATTTGAGTATGATACGAGCAATGTAGATATAATAAAGTATGAAGCGATGGGAGAAAATATTAAGGATGGATTAAAAGCTATTATAGTACAGAATGTCATGTATCCAGAGTATGATGATATTAAAAAAGAATATCGCATTAAAAGATAAAATAAAAAATATAAAAACGAAGCAAGCAAAGGCTTGCTTTTTTTATTGGAGGGATTATGAGTTATAGTAGAATTAAAGGTATGCAATATGCAAAGGAGCATATAAACAAATTCAAAGAGCAATATCAAGAATTGATCGGTAAGAACTAAATATGGCTTGCCTGCGTCAAACGTGGCGCGGGCGAGTTTTGAGTATAGTCTTTTTTTAAAGAAAAGATTGTGATAGAATGTGAAAAAATAAAATTATAGGAGCATTCTATGAAGAAGATAATAGCGTGTTTGATAATTGTCTTATTGCTCTTTTCTGCTGTGGCTGAAAATTCTACAAAAGCAGAAAAAGCAAGCGATATTGAGCTATATCAGTTGGTATATGAAGGGATAAAGCATTGGAAGAGCTATGAAAAAGGTATTGCAATAAATGCTAATGAAAAGCTTGATAAAGAGCTTTTAGAAACTCTTGAACAAAGAAGCTTTTTTCTAAATATATATAAGATAAAGATTTTGAAAACATTAGAAAAAGAGGGTTCTTTGATATTGTTTGCATTTGTAGATGGTTTTACATTACCTACACAAGGCTTACAAAAAGATATAGAAAGTGGCAGAGTTGACAGAATAAAGCTTGAAGATGCAACAAATATTGATAAAGATCTTATAATGTGGTGGGATTCAAATATACTAAAAATATATGCGGTAGAAACAGATACGGGATATCAATTTATAAATTATGATGCTTTTATTAAATGGCAAAACGAAGAAATAGACAGCAGTCTTATTGCAAAGGTTGATTTTCAAGATATTGATATAGATGAGCTTCAAAAGAGCAGTAATCAAGAAGAACTATTTAAAATAGTAAAAGACGTGCTATATGGTAGGCTTGTTGGTGATAACAAAGATATTTACATAATTGAAAATGATTTTGAATAGCGAGCTGAATGGCTTGCTTTTTTTAAAGAAAAAATAATAATACGAATGATAGTATGATATGAAAAAATTCTTGAAGCTTTTATTAAATGGCAAAACGAAGAAATAGACGAAAGTCTAGTTGCAAAGGTTGATTATCAAGACTTCAATATTTGGGAGCTTCAAAAGAGCAGTAATCAAGAAGAACTATTTAAAATATTAAAAGACGTGCTATATGGCAGGCTGACAGGGGACAACAAGGATATTTACATAATTGAAAATGATTTTGAATAGTGAGCTGAATGGCTTGCTATTTTTTAAAGAAAAAATAGTGCAAAATGGATAAATTTTACAGCTTGTTCACAAAAACTTGATAAACAATGTGATATAATTAAATATAGCAGAGGGGGTGTATGTTTTGGACTGGATAGCTGCAAATTTACCGTTTTTGTTATGCGTGATATTCAGCTTGCTGCTGCTACTTATAGAGGCGCTAATGCCTGGCTTTGGAGTTGCCGGCATGCTAGGAATTGGGTTTACGATAGCGTCTATTGTGATATGTGCATCAAGTTTTGGGCCATTGGCTACATTGGGCCTTGCAATAGTAATGGGCGCGATATTCATAATAATTTTCTCTGTATCTATAAAATCGCTAAAATCTGGCAAGCTAAGCAAAACGATAGTGCTGCATAATGATATGCAGGACTCAAAAGCTGTGGAGCTAGACAAGAGCTTGGAGGGCAAAACAGGCATAACGCTATGCGATTTGCGCCCTGCGGGAATAGTTAAGATAGAAGATAAGCGCATAGATGCTGTAAGCGATGGAGATTTTATAGCAAAAGGCGAGAAAATCTATGTTTATAAAGTAGAAGATCTAAAACTAATAGTAAAAAGATTATAAAATTTGGAGGTATTTATGGAACCATATATTGGCTCAAGCATACTGATGGTAGTGATATTTGCACTAGTGTTCATATTCCTAAGGTTTGTACCATTAGGCCTATGGATAACAGCGATGAGCTCGGGAGTGCATGTATCAATAGCAAGCCTTATAGGTATGAGGCTAAGAAGAATTGCACCAAAGAAAATTGTTGAACCATTGATAAAGGCTAGAAAGGCTGGTTTGGACCTTTCGTTGCCAATGCTAGAAACACACTTTTTGGCTGGTGGTAATGTAGACAGAGTTATAAACTCGCTGATAGCTGCTCAAAGAGCTGGCATCAACCTAACATTTGAGCAAGCTTGCGCAATAGACTTGGCAGGCAGAAACGTATTTGAAGCAGTACAGATGAGCGTTACACCTAAAGTTATAGAGACTCCGTTAGTTGCAGCTATTGCTAAAGACGGTATAGAGCTAAGGGTAAAGGCAAGAGTAACAGTAAGGACAAACATCGAGCGACTAGTTGGTGGCGCTGGCGAAGAAACAGTTATCGCAAGAATTGGCGAGGGCATTGTTACTACGGTTGGTTCTTCACAGCTACATTCAGATGTACTAGAAAATCCTGACACCATAAGCCAGACCGTGCTGAACAAGGGACTTGACGCTGGCACAGCCTATGAGATACTTTCGATAGATATTGCTGATATAGATGTAGGCAGAAATATAGGTGCTCAGTTGCAGATGGACCAAGCTGAGGCAGACAGGCGCATAGCTCAGGCAAGAGCCGAGGAGCGCAGAGCAATGGCTGTGGCTCACGAGCAAGAGATGAAGGCAAGCGTACAAGAGATGCGCGCAAAGGTTGTGGAAGCAGAGGCAGAAGTACCAAAAGCAATGGCAGAAGCACTAAAAAGTGGCAAGCTAGGCGTTATGGACTACTACAAGATGCAGAACGTTATGGCAGACACCGATATGAGACATGGAATTGCTCAGGCTACTGTACCTCAGGCTGAAGAACCCAAGAAGAAGTAATATGATTATGCGTGAAAGGGGAGTGAGTTATGGATTCTTTAATATTTATTTTTGTAGTTTTCTTTATATTTAAGGCTATAAATAATGCCAACAAAGCATACGAAAAAGGAACTTCCTCCCGTAGCGCAGCATCGAGCAAGAATCTAGCAAAGCCTAAAAAAAGCTTCTGGCAAGAGATACAAGATGAGTTGGAAGAAAAAAAGGCAGAAAATGGCGATTTTTGGGAAGAATTGCAAAAAAAGCTGAATGTGGAAGACGGTACTCAAAAGCATAAGCCCAAAAAGAATATAAAGCCTAAAAAGGCTGAAAGCTTAGAAAAGCCAGCGACAAACGCTGATTACAAACCACTAAAGGCTAGAATCTCTCACAGAATGCAGGATATAGCCAATCAATCTGGAAGCATAAAAGAGCAAAGTACTGAAGGCACTGGAAGCTCGGAGGGTACGGGTTCTGATGTATGCGTATTTGAAGATAAACACTCGCCCGTAGACGAGCCACGACGCGCTGCTGATGGCATATTTGCCTCGATAACTGCGAATGATTTGGTAAAAGGCGTAATTATGAGCGAGATACTGAACAGAAAGTACGAATAAAATAAAGGCCTCTGCAAAAGCGGAGGTCTTTTTTATGTGGAAAGCAATGATATAGCCTAGAGCTCGCCTAAGCTGATTGTAAGCTAAAAATTAGTAGAGTATTGAATTCCAAATAATACTAACAAGAGCTTATCATGTGAATATCATTCAAAAAAATAGATGAAAAGTATTTTATTATGGTATAAAGTAGGGAGATAGCAGAAATGGAGCTTACAGCTAATATTGACATATACAAATTAAGCTTATCGCAAAAGCATTATATGTTTAATAAAGTGAGAAGTTTACATATAAGAGCGAAAGGCGCATTAAAAACAAGGCAGAATCTGATCAAAATAGGACTCTAAAAATGTAAAGCCAATTATTTGTTGCGATAAGATAATTCTAAAAGCAAACAATGCGTAAGCTTCTAGTTAAACTAAAATATCCATTTTTAATACGAAAAGAACAAAGAAAAATCAAAATAAATGCAATATAAACATTGAAAATAAAAAAATTCCGTATAAAAAATTTAATAAGCAGCATTTCCTATATTACGATAGACTGATTCTTAAGGAAAAATTAAAAGTATAAATAAATCTTTGACAAATTTTATAATTATTATATAATAGTTAAAATAATATTACATTATTTCATAAGCAGTGAAATATGCAGGAGGATAACTGAATGAAAAAATTGTTCATAAGTCTATTGAGCCTCGCTCTTGCAGTGGTGCTTGGAGTTGGTTCATACGCTGCTAATGCCGAAGGTGCAAAAAATGTTGACCCAAGTATAATTAAAGATATAAAAATGGGCGTATGGGACAATGACACCGATAAAAACATACCCAATAATATTATTGGAAAAGATGAAGCCACGATATTTCATGAAGCCAAAGAACGCTGGCAAGTTGATTTGGACTATAATAAAAGCTCTGGTTTAACAATAAACGAAGGAGACACGCTAAGCATTTCAATAAAGCCTGAAGATGCAAGCAAGGACTTCGTATCGATTGATTATAAATCATCAGTGCTTAAGTCCCTTATGGACAATTCAAAAAATCCTCCTATAAAAATTGCAGATATTGATTTAAAAAGTAGGCAGGATATAAAGTTAAAGTTTCAAAATATAGATATTTTTAAAGCGCATATAGATCTGGGACTTACAATAAAAGATAAAGACGCTCTGTATAAGTACTTTAGAGATAATCCAGACGCAAAGTATGTGGACTCAGTATATTATATTTATAAGAACGGAGATAAGTCGGAAAATTCAAAAATACGATATAGGTTTAATAAACCTGTGCCTCCTAAGGAAACAAAGTATACCAAAACCAATGGAATATACAATTTAGAAAATACTCTAGGCGAAGGAACCATGCTATACAACATTTATTTGCAGTCGCTTTTAAGATCCCCCAATGAGTATATAATATATGATGCTCCCGATGTAGGACTAGGATTTGAAGGAAACATAAGCATAAAAACAGGTCCTTTTGAAGGATCCCATGCCAATGATATATACCCCACTCCTTGGGATAGCAGTATAAAAGTAAAAGTATATGATGTATATTACGAAACGGTGGAAGGAAATGAAAGCAACGGCAACCGTCATGCTGAATGGGAAGAAAAAACCGTAACATTCAACAGAAACAATGTGTATGGCGAAAAGCTAGATAGCATGGGCACAGTAAAAGTTCCAAAAAATATACTTTTTGAAAAGCCTACAGGAGAAGCTTTAACTCAGGCAGAAAAGGATAAGATAGAAGCTAAGGGAGGCCTGTACAAGACCATAGGAAAAGGCTTCAAGGTAACTATAAGCGATTATAAAGACGCTATAATGTCCCCTGGTGGCAACCTTACATTAATATATTCTTTTAAAATACAAGAACCATCAAAAAATTTAAATAAAGATGGAAACACTGAATATTATAACACTTTCACATACTATGCTCAGGAGATACCAACCTGTGATCCTAAAAAGGACGAAAACTGTATTCCAATTAATTTTGAAAAAACTGGCTTAAAGGATAAAAAAGAATATGGCACTCCCGAATATCCAGCTAAGGGCATAGTAAAGCCCCCAACAGTAGGAGGAGAAATAAAAATTCCCGCCATGGAATTCACAAAAGTGGAAGCGGGCAGTGGCAAAGCTCTTGAGGGAGCAAAGTTTACGATTTACAATTCCAACAGAAATAATGAAAAACTTGGCATCGCAAAAACTGAAGATGGAATAATGCTTGAAGATTTGGTGACTGACTCAAACGGCAAATTGAGCAAGAACGAAAATGCGATAGCTTTGAAATTGAAAAATGCTTACTATATATGCAGCGAAATATCAGCTCCAGACGGCTATGAAATTGTGAATGCAGACACTCCATTTACAATAGGATACAAAGCTGTAGAGCTGAAGATTGAAAACAAAAAATCGGGCAACGATAATCCAGAAAATCCAGAAAATCCAGAAAATCCAGAAAAACCTGATAATCCTGTTCCCAATACAAAGGCTCCCATAATGAATAAAGTTCCTCAAACTGGTGACGCGGGCATAGGAATATGGATAACCATTATGGTGCTTGCAGTAATCATAGTGATACTGGTAGTATACAGAAACAAAAAACAGTCTAAAAACAAATAAGAATTATTTTCTAAGCTTGCTCTATTCAGAGCAAGCTTTTTATGGGCAAGGTTGCTAAAGTAATGAAATTAAGTTTATAAAATAGTATAATATATTCATAAAATGGAGTGGGAAAGATTTAAAAAAGGAGAGGCTAGATGAAAGAGAATGTTGGAGAGCTGTTTTATATTACAAAGGAAAACGACGTTATAGCGGGTTGCACTGTATCAAAAGCCATATATGATGGCAAAAATGCTATAAATTATTTTTCACTAGCAAAAGGAACAGATATTAGCGCAGAGCTCTATCCCTATCACAAGCTGATAATCATGTTGCAAGGAAGCATGAAAATATATGGGGATATAGAAAAAAGCTTACATGAGGGTGAAGGAATTCTCACGCCTACTGATGTGCCAATAGGTATGGAAACAGAGGGTGGAGCAATTTACACAGAGATATTGATATATAAGGAGGACAATATGAACAAAGCAATAAATGCGGGAGAGCTATTTAACTTGGCAGAGCTTGTTCCGTATGCAAGTGGCAAAATTGTAAACATGGATGTAGTGCATAACGACATGATGAAATTCGTAATTATGGCATTTGACAAGGGAACAGGGCTTTCAGAGCATGCTGCTCCAGGGGATGCGCTGATATTTGCGCTTGATGGAGAGGCTGTAATCACATACGAGGGCAAGGAGCATATTATTAAGGCTGGAGAAAACTTTTGCTTTGCAAAAGGTGGCCTACATGCAATAAAGGCAAGTGAGCGCTTTAAGATGGCACTACTTGTAACTTTGGAAAAGTAGTAAATAAATTTATAAAACAAAATGGAATCGCTATTGATTCCATTTTTTTGTGTTAGTTTAGCTTTTTGAATAAGTGTATATCACTTTTTTATAATTTATAATTGTTTTCTTGAAATTTGCTTAACTAATCCATTCTGAAAATAATTAAAAATTTTATTTTTTATTATTGTTTTTTATCCACATGGCTGGGCGCATGATATTGCCAGGCCAGTCTACATCTTGCATGCCATAGGCGGTCATTCTTCCATCTAGGCGAATGCCCCACATATCCACTTTACGAGCGCCATTGGATCTTGTCCACCAGCGACAGCTGCCTATTTCGGGGCTTAGGGTGCAGCCTTTGGCT
>JAXFOG010000020.1:0-35112 GCA_034180455.1 Eubacteriales bacterium | reverse complement strand
CAAGCCAATTGATAAGGGTTTTAAATCTGTTGCATTTTCTTTTATTTTTAGATCTCCTGATAAAACGCTTTCAGATGATGAAATTCAAGAACTAATGAATAAAATAATTTCTACATTAAAAGAAAAATATGGCGCAAATATAAGAGAATAGAAATCATTAATTTGAAAAAAATTACAAAAAATCCCTGTAGTCAGTTTTTGCGATTACAGGGATTTTTTAATTTTTAGTGTCTATTGTTCTGTATTGAATAATATATATAAATATTACACTCAAATCTTCCATTGAAAACTTTGCGCTTTCGATCGGCTTTTCTGCCAAAGTGCTTTTCAAAGTTAATATCATTTGAAATAACTGTCATGCTCCAGCCCTTGTGTCTTAAAAAGAGCCTTCCTAGTTCATTATAAAGCTTTAAAACCTCATTCTTTTCTGAAAGTCGTTCTCCATAAGGTGGGTTTACAATAAAGCACCCGTCCTCACTTTCAAGATTTATATTTTTTAAATCGATATTGCTAATATTTATTCTATTTTCTAATCCAGCTTGAAGGATGTGTTTTTTTGCAACGTTTATAGCTTCAGAATTTATATCACTACCAGATATATATATTTCCCTTTCTGGTTTATACTCATTTAGTATGTCCTGTCTAATTTCTTTAATTTTATCTTTGTTAATTACTCCCCATTTTTCAATATCAAACTGTCTATCTAATCCAGGAGCTTTGTTTAACGCCATATAAGCTGCTTCAATTAAAAAAGTACCTGATCCACAGCATGGGTCATATAAGTGTTGAATTTTTTTCCATGGGGATATTTCTAGCATAGCAGCACCTAAGGTTTCTCTTATAGGCGCTTCTACATTAAATGTTCTATATCCCCTTTTGTTAAGTGCTTCTCCTGATGTGTTTAAACTTATTCTAAATATATCATTTACTAAGGCCAAGTCTATATTAAAATCTATGCCATTTTCCAAAATAATATTAGTGTTATATGCCCTTTGAAGATTCTTAATGATTGCTTTTTTTGTTATAGACTGACAGTCTCTAGGACTCATTATCTGGCTTCTTACACATTTTGCCTTAATATTTATTTTTGCATTTTTGGGAATAATATTTTTCCAATCAACAGTGCTTACTATGTCAAAAATTTCATCAAAGCTAAGAGCCTTTTGTTCTTTAAGAATCAAAAGTACTCTATCAGCACATCTTAATCGAATGTTTGCAGATAGAATTTCTTCATAATTAGCTTGAAATCTTGCTCCCCCTATTTCACCTTTAGCATCAAAGCCCATTCTTTTAAGTTCTCGTGCGACTATTCCTTCAAGACCAAAGGCAGCCAAAGCCAAGCAGTTGAATTTCATATTGTCTCCTTAATAAATAATATATGGTTCGGAAGTATTAGATAGTATAAAAGTTTTATAAACATATTTAAAAAAAGCAGTTGGTTTTTTTGTGGAAAATATTTCAATTTTGCACTTTTTGTCATATGATAATATTTCTTTGATGCTTAAATAATAAATTTCACCTTTTTTTAAATTAACTTCTTTTAAAATAGTTTTTATTTTGCATTGTTCTAATGCAAATATGCATAAAACTATATCACAAGGTAATAAATGTTGTGCTTCACCCATAAAATCGATATTGAAATCAAACTCATATACAAACTGTGGAATTGATAATATAAATGATTCGTCCTCAATAAAATTAGCATGAACCTTCTCTGCCTTTATATTCATCTTATAGACTGAGAAGCTATCATCATTATAATCTAATAATAAATTCTCTGAAAGTATAAAATTTGGCCTAGGCAAAACATAAATATTATCTTCTTCTAAACAATTAAATATTATTCCATTTTTAAAGCAAAAAATTAGATTTTTTGATAATAATAGATAGGGATTGTTTCTGAATAACAATATATTATAGTTCATTTGTATATTTGATGGTATACAATATATAGTAAGTTTTGTTTGACCAAAATTGAACACATTTTTCTTAGCATATTCAATGGGATAAGTTTTATCGTCTATTGAAATAATAGGATCGTTTGAATCCAGTGATTTTGCAAACCAAATTTCTTCATTGGTAAAACTCACCCTTTGAAATATCTCAAGCAATGCATAATTTATATTTTTTTTAAAGAAAGATATATTTATTGGTATTATTGCAGAGCTTCTAAGATTAAAAACAAAATTTATAGCTTTACTTAGAGTTGTTTTAAAATTTATTTTAATTTTTTGAGATTCATCTGTATACAAATATAGTAATTCGTATGTTCTATTTTTAGTATAAAAACATAGAATATTATTTAAACTAGCTTCATATTCCTCATTGATATTCTCATTACTAAACGCAATTATCGCTCTAATTAAATATTTTAGTTGATTATTAAAATCAGAATTGTAGTTTAAATTAAAAGCGTTTAAGTCGGTAATATATATGTGATTTATTTCATCAGATAATGAGGAAAACACTTCTTTTTTGAACTCATCAAATGGTAGCTTAGCAGAAATATTTTTTATAAAATTTGAACTATAAAAATCATCTTGTTTAAAGCAAAAACCTTTTAATCCCAAGGATTCAAAATAATTAAAATTGCAATCATTATCAATAATCAAAGCAATTACTGTTCCGGTATTTTGTATAGAGTTCTTTGTTGAAGTTTCTATAATTCTTTTTAAAATTTTTAAATTAGAATTTCTAGTGTTTTTTAATTTTAAAAAAACATTTATTTTATATTCTGATGTTTGCAAAAGTACAAAATTTAATTTGATAAGATTGTATTCGAGTATTTTTTCTCCCAACCCCATATCAAAAGTACAAAATACCGCAAACAAACCAAGCGATTTATAATATCTTATTGCTTGTTCTATTTCATTGTTTTGCAGATTTTCATAATAAAAATCGGCAGTAAAATATACAAGTGACGGACCCGTATTTCTGCCGATAAATTTTTTATTCTGATTTATATTAATCTCTATCATTCTTTGATTTTAATACAATCATAATCAGGTTTTGGACAAGAATATTTGCAACCTTTATCAAACACTACTTTTTCTGGAGGTATCTCTAAAAGCCTTGGATCCTCTAAGTATTTTCTCATTGCAATAAATGAATTTGAATATACCGCACCACCACAAACTCTCTCGTCAACAGTAATTCCCATAGGAATAACTCTTGTCTTTTTTGCCATACCTTTTTTATCCATCAAAAGCTTTTTCTTGATATTCCCCATGGAAATAAAAATTGAAGTAGTACCATAGTTATATATGTGATGATATACGCGATCAAGTCCAATAGAAGCAACATTTGTAAAGAACATACTAGTATGGAATGGAATAATATCAATTACAGATTTTGGAAGAAGACCAAATCTATCAGCAAGTTTTGATAATTGAATAACAAGATTTGGAAGACCTGGTACACGCATAAGTGCATGTACGGCCTTCATGGTACCATTATCCGAATCAGCTTTTCTATTTTCTGCTATGGTTTTTTTAATTCTAGCAGAAACATCATATATAGTATCATAAGGGTCAAAGTATACCTTTGCAACAGTTTCTTCATTATCCTCTTTCAAAATAACAAGAGAAATAACAAGTTCATTTCTAGCATATAGTTTTTTATTCATGATAAATCTGTTGATTTCAGGATTTTGACTTATGCCACGAACAAAAGCTGCTATGATGACTTCCATAAAGGAAATCCTATATCCTTCATTTCCCTTTTCAACAATATAATTTACTATATTTTCATATTTAATGTCATAACCGAAAAAAACTTGTGAATCAACTCTTGTAGGCATAAAGTATGGTATCATCTCAACTATCGGATCCATACCCTTTATTAGTCTACCATCAGGTCTTTTTCCAAACATAAATTTTCCTCTACTAATAATTTCTAATTAAATATTAATATGCCTTTGAAAAATATATTAGCTTTTCAGCTTTTTTTCCACAACATACACATTTATCTGCTATAGGTGTTTGATCAAATGGCATGTTTCTTGTTGTGGCACCTGTTTCATCTTTTATCTTTTGCTCACAATTCTCGTCACCACACCACATGGCTCTAGCAAATCCACTCTGAACCTGCTCATTTAGCTCCTCCATATTGAAGCAGTCTTTTATTTTGTTTGTTGTAAATTCCTTTGCTTCTTTAAAGAGCTGATCTTGAATTACTTTAAGCAACACTTTGCAGTTGTTTTCCAATAGTTTTGTAGCAAAGCTTCCCTTTTCTAAGGTATCACGCCTAAAGTATGTAACAACATCATTTTTTATATCTCTTGGACCAATTTCTAACCTAAGAGGTATTCCCCTAAGTTCTGCATCATTAAACTTGTACCCAGCAGAAACAGTATCTCTATTATCAATTTCAACACGAATTCCTGTTTTTTCAAGTCTATCTTTAATCTCAAGGCATTTTTCGTCTACTCCACCCTTATGTGCAGCAATAGGAATAATAATTACTTGAGTTGGAGCAATTTCTGGAGGTAGTCTAAGTCCTCTTTCATCTCCATGAGTCATAATTATTGCTCCTATTAACCTAGTTGAAATTCCCCAACTGGTTTCATATGCATATTCTTCTTTTCCTTCTCTGTTCTGGAATTTAATATCATATGCTTCTGAAAAATTAGTACCAAAATTATGGCTAGTTCCTGCTTGAAGTGCCTTGCCGTCCTGCATCATTGCTTCAATACTATATGTAGCACGTGCGCCAGAAAACTTTTCTTTATCAGTCTTTCTACCAGTAAGGACAGGTATTGCAAGATAATTTTCAGCTAAATCCTTATACATTTGGAGTATCTCTAATGTTTCATCTTGAGCTTCTTCAGGAGTCTCATGAATAGTATGGCCCTCCTGCCATAAAAATTCACTTGTTCTCAAAAATGGTCTAGTAGACTTTTCCCATCGCATAACGCTACACCATTGGTTGTATTTTAGTGGTAGATCTCTCCAGGAAGAAACCCATTTAGAATACATGGTACAAAATATTGTCTCACTGGTAGGACGAATAGCCAACCTTTCTGTAAGTTGCTCTGTACCACCCTGAGTAACCCAAGCAACTTCAGGAGCAAAACCTTCTACATGCTCTGCTTCCTTTTGCAATAAGCTTTCTGGAATAAGCATTGGCATATAAAGATTTTTATGCCCTGTTTTTTTAATCATATTATCAAAGATTTCTTTTATGCGCTCCCAAATAGCATATCCATATGGTCTTATAACCATACATCCACGTACTGGGGAATAATCTACCAATTTTGAAAGAAGAATAACATCAGTATACCACTGAGAAAAATCCTCGTTTCTTGGTGTAATATGCGTAACAAATCCAGTATTTTCTTTAGCCATAATACCTCCAAATAAATAAAAGCTATCTTGTTAATTGTAACATGATAGCCCTTATTTTTCAACAAATTTTATCTTTTACCCTTATCATAAGGTATTCCTTCAGCTTTAGGAGCTCTTGAGTTTTTACTTGTAAGCACCAAAATAATCATAGTTACAATATATGGCAGCATAAGATATATATACTCCGAGGTCCTAACATTCTCAAACTTTGGTAGAAATGGAATGCTTTGAGCATACGCACTAACAATCTTAAATAGAGCAAAGAAGAATGATGCACCCAAAATATTTAATGGTTTCCAATTACCAAATATCATAACTGCCAAAGCTAAGAATCCATATCCTGCAACAGTTGAAAGAAAACCTGTGCCTGCTGCAAATGTATAAGCTAGTCCACCTATACCTGCAAAAAATCCCGAGATCATAACTCCTATGTATCTCATCCTATAAACATTTATTCCAAGCGAATCTGCTGCCTGAGGATGCTCTCCACATGCGCTAAGTCTTAGCCCTAGTTTAGTCTTGTATAGAACGATATAAGAAAGAATAAATAATATAATTATTATTGGAGTGGTAATAAACAAGCTCTTAAATACTGCATTAACTAAAAAACTATTACTGTCTATTCCAACGCTTGCTGCTGATAATCTTGCCCACGAAGGAATCAATATGAATGTATTTCCATGTCCTTGTACGCTCCAACTTATTACAAGGCCAAGTGCAGGAGCAAGCATATTTAGTGCTGTTCCACCAATTGTTTGATCTGCTTTAAGATTTATTGATGCAAAAGCAAGTAACAGAGAATATAATATACCGCATAAGCCAGCAACAATTGATGCTAAAAATACAATTAGCTGTGGATGATCTACTCCATAACCAATAATATCAAAATATCTAAGTGTAAGGCAGCCAGCTAATGCTCCTATAACCATTATTCCCTCTAAAGCAATATTTATTACTCCAGAGCGTTCAGAAAACATTCCACCCAGTGCTACAATAAGCAATGGCATTGCAAATGATATTGTTGCACTGATAATATCTGTTAATATCTGCATATGCTACCTCCTTACTCCCTTTACTATCATTTTGTATATCAGTTCTCTCATCAACAACGAAAATGCACTGATATAAATAATTGATGCAATAATAATATCTATTATCTCTTTTGCAAATTCCGGTTGCAAAGAATCGCCACCAACCTGTATATAAGATATAAACAAAGACGAGAAAATTATTCCTAAAGGATTGGAACTTGCAAGCAAAGCAACAGGTATGCCATTAAATCCAATAGCGCTTACTTCCTTTAAAACTGTATACTGTGTTGTTCCACTTAAATAATATACGCCTCCTCCAAGTCCTGCTAGGGCTCCAGCTATAAGCATAGAATAAACAATATTTTTCTTTGCATCTATGCCAGCATAAATGCTTGCGTTCTTATTTAATCCACAGGCTTTAAGCTCATATCCAAATGTAGTCTTTTGAAGAGTTATCCATACTATTATTGCTATAATAATAGCAATGAATATTCCTATATTAAAATAATTCCATCCATATTTTTCATCTAGTCCAAGCTTTGGCAGAATCGCCGAAGGATTAGCAAATTTAAGCTCCGGAGTCCTATCTGTGTTTATAGATCCCCACGCCTTAGATATCATATATGGTAAATTGTTTATTAAAAGGTTCACCAAGAATACAGCAATCCAGTTAAACATTATAGATGTAATAACTTCATTTACATTAAAATATGCTTTAAATATTCCAGGTATTGCACCCCATATTGCTCCACCTAATGTTGCTACTATAAGGCAAATATACCAAGGCATTTGATATATTACAGCGTAAACAAGTGCAAAAAACGCACCGATTGTAAGTTGCCCTGATGCACCAATATTAAATAGACCTGTTTTAAAAGCAAAGCCAACAGAAAGTCCAGTTAACAAAATTGGAGTTGCACTGTATAAGACTTTTGCAAACTTAGGAGAATCTGTAAAACCAGTAGTAAGAAGTGTTACTATTCCCTTGTTTGCAAAAGGAGAATTGAATACATGCAAAAGGATATAGCCCAGCACAAGTCCCATAAGAACAGAAACAACAGATGATATGAAGCTAAGCAATCCAGCATTAACATGAAGTCTTTTTTCTTCCATCAGTCGTTTCCTCCAAATTTCTTTTGTCTTTTTGCCCCAGCCATATATAGACCGAGTTCCTGAGTAGTAGTTTCTGAGGGTTTGAACTCTCCTACTATTTCGCCTTCATACATAACTAATATTCTATCAGGCACATTGATTACTTCTTCTAATTCCAAAGATACAAGCAAAACTGCTTTTCCTTCATTGCGTTGGCGTATTATTTGTCTATTTATATAATCAACAGCACCAATATCTAGTCCTCTAGTAGGTTGAACGGTTATTAAAAGCTTTTTAGCATAATCAATTTCTCTTCCAACAATAGCTTTTTGTTGGTTACCACCCGACATGCTTCGAGAAATAGTATTATTACCTTGACCAGAACGCACATCATATTGATCAATAAGCTTGCTCGCAAAATCTCTTACTTTATCAAACTTTATGAATCCATTACTTTGATATTCTGGTTCCCAATATCTTCTAAGAATCATATTTTGTTCTAGAGTATAATCAAGCACAAGTCCATGTTTATGTCTATCCTCAGGAACATGAGCCATTCCTGAAATACATTTTTCACGAATACTTGCATGAGTTATATCTATTCCATCCAAAATAATCTTACCACTTGTAAGCTTTCCTATACCTGTAATAGCAGATATAAGTTGAGTCTGTCCGTTGCCCTCTATTCCAGCAATACAAAGGATTTCTCCTTTTTTAATATTAAATGATACATTTTTTACTACGTCTTTATTTTTTGAATTAGAATGAACAGTAAGGTTTTGAACTTCTAAGATATTTTCTTCATAATTTAGCTCAGGTTTTGAAATAGTTGCTTCAATTTCATGGCCAACCATCATACGTGAGAGTTCTTCAACGCTTGTGTCCTTGGTTTCTACAGTTCCAATGCACTGTCCTTTACGCAACACCGTCACTCTGTCAGACACTGCCATAATTTCATTCAATTTATGAGTAATGAACAAAATAGATTTACCTTCTTTTTTAAATGCAAGCATAATGTCCATAAGCTCACTAATTTCTTGAGGGGTAAGGACAGCAGTTGGTTCATCTAATATAAGAATTTCATTATCTCTATACAACATTTTAAGTATCTCGACTCTTTGCTGCATACCAACTGTAATATCCTGTACAAGTGCATCAGGATCTACTTTTAAACCATATTTTTCACTAAGTGCTATTACTTTTTTTCTAGCTTCATCAGTTTTAAGTATACCTGCTTTTGTTTGCTCTGCACCTAGAATAATGTTTTGAAGTACTGTAAATACTTCTACAAGCATAAAGTGTTGATGCACCATGCCAATATTAAGAGCAGTAGCATCATTAGGGTTATTAATTTTTACCTCAGCACCATTTTTCTTTATAATTCCACTTTCAGGTTGGTATAGTCCAAAAAGAACGCTCATAAGCGTGCTCTTTCCTGCACCATTTTCACCTAAAAGTGCATGGATTTCTCCTTTTTTCAGTTGTAAGGTAATATTATCATTGGCTTTAATACCTGGAAATTCCTTGGTGATGCCAATCATCTCTATAATATAATCTGACATTAAATCATCCTTTCGGATCTAGTAAAAAGCGCAGCACGCATAACGTACTGCGCTTTAATTATATTGTTTAGTCTATATACTCAACTTTTACATTAGTTACTTCAGGCTTAACATCAAGGCTGTCTGAAATTTCAATTTCATCACTCTTTATAAGTTCGAAAAGCTTATTGTATTCTTCAAGTGTAAAGTTCTTAAAATTCCAGCTAGCTTCTGCAGTAGGAAGTCCTATACCGTTATCTTTTGCGCCAAGTACAGCGGTCTTTCCTGCCAGCTCCTCAGGCCATTTTCCTTCGTTAGCATACAAAGCATCCAATGCATTTTCTACAGAAAGTGATAATTCCTTCATTGCTGAAGTAACAACACGACCTTCTTTATCAATACCAACTTGGTCAACGTCTACACCAATAATCTTTGTTGAGCCTTCTTGGCAAGCTTTTAAAGCAGAGAATACTATTCCACCACCAGCGCAGAATATCAGTTCTGTGCCTTCTGTAACCCATCCAGACATCTTTGTAGCAATCTCATCAGTAGGAACAAAAGAATTGGAATACCAATATTTTATTTCTACATCGTCGATACCCATTTCTTTAGCTGCATAGTCAGCACCTTGTACATAACCACTGCCATATCTTACAACTGCAGGAACAGCAACTCCACCTAGGTAGCCTAGCTTTTTGTAGCCATCTTTTACAGCAGCATAACCAGCTAAAAATCCAGCCTGCTCTTCTTTATATATGATGCAGTGTGTATTCTCAGCTGCTTCATCACCTAAGTCAAAGTCTACAAACAGGAAGTTTACATCTGGATACTTTACCTGAGCTTCTTTAATTGTTTCTGCAAAAAGGAATCCTGGTGTAAGTATTGTCTTGGCACCTTTGGATACAGCTGCAGAGATCTGCTCTAGTCTAGCATCGTTAGAGTCTTCGCTTGGCTTATAATAGTTAAAAGTTTTTCCTGTCTTAGCAGCAAATATCTTTAAGCCTTCATACGAATACTGGTTGAATGACTGATCGTCAATATTACCAACGTCGGTAATCATTGCCAACTCGTATGTGCCTTCTGCCAATACAGGAGCAAAGCTAAGCATAAGTGCTAACGTAAGTAAAATAGAAAGTATTTTTTTCATTGGAATCTCCTCCCATAATTTTGAAACTGTATAGTTTCTTTTTATACATTATAACAAATAAACATTATAAATCAAGTATAATTTGTGATATATTTGTATTAAAACTATCATATTGTATATATTTATTGCATTTTTCTATTATTCACATAAATGTAAGAAATTTGCAAAAAAATTATTTGATATATATACTCTAATCGTAATATTTACTTGGAGTTAAAATGAAAGATATAAAATTAGAATTACTCGAAAAAGTTTTTGGATTTAATTCTTTTAGAGAAGGACAAGATAAAATAATTGATTCGTTATGCGATTATAAAGACACATTTGCAATATTACCTACTGGTGGTGGAAAATCGATATGTTTTCAAATTCCAGCACTTATGCAAAGTGGTATTACTCTTGTAATATCACCACTTATTAGTCTTATGATCGATCAGGTAATGTCTTTAAAGCAATATGGTGTCGCAGCAGCTTATATAAATAGCAGCCTTACTATTTCACAGATAAATAAGGCTATAGAAAATGCAAAGGCAGGTATGTATAAAATTATATATCTAGCCCCAGAAAGACTATTGATGCCATCTTTTTTAGAATTTGTTAGATCAAAAAACATAAGTCTTTTAATAGTTGATGAAGCTCATTGCATTTCACAATGGGGACATGATTTTAGACCAAGTTATTTAAGTATACGTGAATTTATTGATATTCTTCCAAATCGTCCAGCTATTGGTGCATTTACTGCAACTGCAACTCCCAAAGTAATCGATGATATAATAATACAGCTCAAACTAAACAGTCCATTTATTTATAAAGGAAGTTTTGATAGACCCAATCTATTCTTTGATGTAATACATGTAAAGCACAATGAAAAGTTAAACAAAGTGCTTGAAATAATATCAGAAGAAATAAATAATAGTGGAATAATTTATTGTTCCACAAGAAAAGATGTTGAATTTTTATGCTCAACTCTTCAGAATTGCTCGTATAGTGCCACAAGATATCACGCTTTACTAAGTAATGAAGAGAAGTCAAAAAACCAAAATGATTTTTTATATGACAGAGTTAATATTATGGTAGCTACAAACGCATTTGGAATGGGAATAGATAAATCAAATGTGAGGTTTGTAATACATTATAATTTGCCAAAAGATATAGAAAGTTATTATCAGGAAGCTGGAAGAGCTGGTAGAGATGGATTAGAAGCAAAATGTATACTTTTTTATTCAAAAAGGGATGTCAAAATACTTGAACATTTTGTTTCATCATCAAGTAGCTCTACAAATTCTCAAGAAGAAATTATGGCTTCTGATATGGCAAAGAAAAAATTAAAATCAATGATTGACTATTGCTATCAAAAAAAGTGCTTTAGAAACTATATCTTGAACTATTTTGGTGAATTAAAAAATGAAGATTGCAATAATTGCGGAGCATGCTTAAGGAAAGATATTCATACTAGTAATATATTTGAAAGAAAAATTCAAAAAATTTCTATTGCAATTGAAAGTGAAAGGACTAATTCAAATTATGATGGACGTCTATATGAAAGACTTATCAAGCTAAGAAAAGAATTAGCATTAAGGACTGGCGTCCCTCCTTACGCAGTTTTAAGCGATAAGGTAATATACAATTTGTCTATCAAAAAACCTTGCAACAGCAAAGAGTTTATGGCAGTGCAAGGTATTGGTGAAAATAAATTCATGCTCTATGGTTTTGACTTTATTAGTGAAATAAAATCATATTTAAGCAAGCATTGACAAAATATCTTTCATGGTGAGTTTTTTTATAATATCTGCTGAGCCATTTATCATGGAGTCTGCCAGCTCACCTTTTTTTATTTGTAAATCAAGTATATTCTCTTCCAAAGTATTTTTAGTAATAAGGTTATATACTTGTACATTTTTTTCTTGTCCAATTCTATACGCTCTATCTGTCGCCTGATTTTTAGCACTTAGATTCCACCATGGATCATAATGTATTACAGTATCTGCACCTGTAAGATTTAATCCAACTCCTCCGGCCTTGAGCGAAATCAAAAACACAGGTATGTTTGACTCATTAAATCGCTTTACCATCAAATGACGCTTCTCGCTAGGAGTGCTACCAACAAGTAATAAATTGTCTATTCCTTCCTTATTTAGTTCATTGCTAAGTACATCTATCATTGATGCAAAATTTGAAAAGACTATAATCCTATGCCCTGCTTCAATATTTGATCTAATTAGCTCAAGACAAAGTTCTTTTTTTGAGCTTGAAATATTATAGTATTTTTCAATATTAAGAAGCTTTGGGTCACATACAATCTGTCTTAATCTAGTAAGCATAGCCAATACTTGTACTACTTGAGCTCCATTTTTTTCTTCCTGAGAGAGCTTATTTTTAACGCTTTTTAATACACTGTTATATAAATTCTCTTGTTCCTCACCCATTTCAGAATAGATCGTGCTTTCTATTTTTTCAGGCAAATCTACCAAAACATCTTTTTTCAATCTTCTAAGTATAAATGGACTAATTATTTTTTTCAGGTTTTCTTTTGCGTCAGTATCATTTCTAAGGATAATGGGAGCTTCAAATTTTTTGCTAAATGTGTTGTATTTCAATAAATATCCAGGAAGAACAAAGTCAAAAATGCTCCATAGTTCAGAAAGGTTGTTTTCAATAGGTGTACCTGTTAAAGCAAATCTTGAATTCGCTCTTATTGATCTTAATAGCTTAGAATTGAGAGTCTCATGATTTTTAATATATTGAGCCTCATCTGCAATAAGCACATCAAACTTAAAATTCTTATATAATTCAATATCTCTTTTTAGTGAATCATAGGAAGTTATTATTACGTCCTCTTTGTTTAAAGAGTTTATTTGCTTTTTTCTTAGATTGGCATTCCCACTTATAAGTTTTACTGATAATTCGGATGTAAATTTATTTATTTCTTCCCTCCAATTATAAACTAGAGATGCAGGACATACTACTAAATTTATAGATTTTTTGTTTTCTTTTTTATTGGAAAGCAGAAGACTAATAACTTGCAATGTCTTACCTAGACCCATATCATCAGCCAATATTCCACCCATTCCAAATTTATATAGCGTTTTAAGCCAACTAAACCCAAAAACTTGATAACTACGAATTCTATTTTTTACCTCTTCAGGTATCTCTATATCAGCATATGGTATATTATTTAATTCCATAAGCATATTTTTAAAATCATTATCAAGCTTAAATCCAACATGGTGAGTATTTTTAAGTAGCTCATCTATATATATTGATTTGTATTTAGATAATTTAATACTTGAGCTGTCAAAATCTTTTTCGTTTACACCGAGTTTATTGAGTATATCAAAATATTCATAGACAGCATTTCCTGTAAGACTAATAAAAGATCCATCTTTGAGTCTATGATATTTTTTCCCTTCAAAAAAAGATTTGTAGACTTCTTTGATTTCTTCTTCTGCAATATCACTTTCTAAAACATTAATAAATAATCCATCTATACCAATACCAACACCTAATCGTATATTGTTATTAGTTCTTAATTTTATATTCTTAAAGTTATCACTAACATATATCTCGCCATACTTTGATAGTTCTGGAAGTCCATCTTTCAAGAGGTCAAATTGTTTTAATTCATCATTTTGAATTAGTATTCGTTGCCCACCTGAAAAAATATCAAAGTATTTTCCTAGTATTTTTTCAATCTCGAGCTCGGTAACAAAATCTCTTGATTGCGAAAGATCTTTTTCTACGCTTGTTATATAAGGATACTGAATATTTTTATACACAAAATTAACATATAGACTTATTCCATTATCAGCAAGTCTATCAAAATAGAATTCCGCCTTTACATTTTCAAACTCAGGGTTAAAGCTTTCTTTATTTTTTATTATTATTTTGCCATTAAATATAGGTACAATAATATTTATTAATTTAAATAGATTATCATTTTTTAAAACATTCTCTTTCCCTATTATAGAATCTAAAAGTGGGTCTATTTTGCTACTATACGCTTTTCCAAGGATATAAAGAGTATTATCGCCACTCAGTAAAAGAAGTTTGCGTTCTCCTTTAAATAAATGAATCACATTGTCAACATTCAACGAATAATAATCTTCATCAATTCTATTTATAGATAATTCTATTGGCAAATCCTTATTAATTATATAATATTCTGAATTTAATCTTAGCAGCTCATCTTCGAACTTTATCTTGACTTTTAAAGAGTTTAGAGCTTTAAAAAAAGAATCAAATAGTTTAGGAGAGATGACTATCTCTTTATTTGAAAATACAAAATCTCTATAATTATCGCGTATCCAAAAATACAAACTTAAAGATGGTTCATCCAAGACGTTTTCCGTATGAACAAATGATAGAGTTTTTCCATAGCTATAATAAGATTCATTTTCCATGTTGCAAATGAATTCTTCAAAATCATAGAGTACGTATTGTCTGGATTTATGTGAAGAAATATAAAAGCGTACAAGGAAAGTTTCATTTTGTTCTCTAATTTCAGGTACGATTTTAACTTTTTCAGATAAAAATTCAGAGTTGGCAAAATAATTTTCACCAATTGATAGCTTATTGATATATTCTGCTAGTTGAATATTTTCATTATAGTTGTTTTGTTTTACATTCTTGTTTTTTGATGGAGAATAGTCTGGAAACTTCTGGTTATATTTAAGTACATTATAAGCATATTGAGCTAAAGCCAGAATATGTTTGCATGCTTTCTTAGAATTATCATGACTAGGACAATCACATGAAGAATTTAACAATATTCCTTTATTTGTGTTAAGACAAAGTGCAACATTATAAGTTATTAGTCCATCTAATACTTCAGCTTTAATTTCGTAAGCATCTATTTTTTTGATATATTTGTTACTGACAACATTAATATATGTTGAATTTGCTATTTCTTTACTCTTTAATAGTGCGTTTGCAGAAACGGCTTTATTAAGGAGATATTTTTCTTCCATTTTCCACCTCTAAAACTGCTTATCGCTATATTATAGCATAAAAACACACAATAAAATACCGAAGCAATTTAATTGTTTCGGTATATATAATTTATTAAATTAATTTAAATCAATAAGCTTTATTAAATCAGCGATCTGTGAAGATAGCATGTCTGAGTTTTTCATAGCTTCGTTAATCTTATTATATGCATGAATAACAGTGGAATGATCTTTATTTCCGCAACTTTTGCCAATCATAGGAAATGACATACTTAAAAGATCTCTCATGAGGAACATTGTAATTTGTCTTGCAGTAGCAATTTCCTTTGTACGCTTTTTCCCTTTTAAATCGTCTACTGCAACACCATAGAAAGAACTAACAGTTTCTACAATACGATCGCAACTAGCTTGTACCTCGTGTTTTTTTGTTTTTGTATCGCGAAGTGCATCTTGAACCATAGCCATATCAATAGGACGATTCTTTAATGAAGCAAAAGCTTTGAGTTTTATAAGAGCACCTTCAAGCTCTCTTATATTTGAGTCAATTTTTTCTGCTATATATGCAAGAACTTCATCGTTGACTTCAAGATTATCTAATTCGGCTTTTTTCTTTAAAATAGCAATTCTAGTTTCTATATCTGGTTTTTGAATATCTGCAATAAGTCCCCAAGTAAATCTGCTTATTAAACGTTCTTCAAGTTTTTCGATATCAGCAGGTGGTTTATCACTTGTGAGAATAATTTGCTTGCCCATATTATGCAGGGCATTAAATGTATGGAAAAATTCTTCCTGTGTTGCCATTTTGCCCGCAATAAATTGAATATCATCGACCATAAGTACGTCTAGATTTCTATAATTATTTCGGAAAACTCGATTATCGTCTTTTGCTCCCATTGAAGTTATAAGCTCATTCATAAAGGCTTCACCAGTAACATACTTAACCTTTAAATTAGGATAAAGCTCATTTATATAGTTACCGATAGCATGAAGCAGATGGGTTTTCCCAAGTCCTGTACCACCATATATAAAAAGTGGATTATATACTTCTGCAGGGCTCTCTGAAACTGCAAGAGCAACTGTATATACAAATCGATTATTGTTCCCAACTACAAAATTTTCAAATGTATACTTGCTATTGATATCGCTTGATGTAAATTTACTTTTACTTGTCTGTAACTTAACTGTATCCATTTCCTGCTCAGTCTTAGCTATAACAGAGTTAATGCTATGGTCAAGTTCTTTGGCGATCTTAAGAACCTGTGAACTATATTTTTTATTAAAGAAATCTGCCAAGTATGAAGTTGGACTAAGCAAGTAAAGACAAGACTTGTCTACAAGCTCTGGAGTCATAGGACTTATCCAAGTATTGTATGACAACTCGTTTATTTTATTTTTTAGTACGGAACAAGTTTGATCCCATAAAGCCTTTACATCCAAAGAACAGAACCCCCAACACACATACTTATAAGTTAAGCAGATTTAAAAATTATCCACAGTAAAGGTATAATATCATTATTAATTGTAAAAATCAAGGAGCTATAAAAAAACAAGCTTTAGAATATTTTAATATGAACATAAAAAACACAACACTTTGTGTAATGAGAAAATAAATTCACAATATGTTGTGCTAAAAATAAAATATTAAATTATTACTAAATATTATGTCACAATTCTTAAAGCTTAATAAGCTTTTTATTTTGAAAAGAATTTTTTAAATATTAGAGTTGCAACTTCTTTAGCTTCGTATGGCCAAGCCAAGCATACTCCTTCTATCATATCTGGACTTGGAACAAGAACCTTAAGGCTCCAAATGTTTATTCCATCAGATAATTTTAAAAACAAGTACGGTAAATCATTAATATACTTTATATCAACGCTTGTATCATATATTTTTTGTAGCTTATCACTTTTATCTGTAAAAGCTAAGTTTATTATTGATTCATATACTATTATTTTATTACGTTTGATTTTATTAAGGCAGTTAAAGTTGATGTTTTCTTCAAGAGTAATAAGCTCTATTTTCATAAGTTCATATTGCTGGCTGAATATATAAAGAGTTACTATAACTCGATCATTGTCAATATTTTGAAAGTTAAGGCTTATATCTCTATCTCGCAGCAATTCGTCTTTATATTGCAAAGCATTTATTAAAAATCTGCTTTTTATACTTGAAGGAATTCTCTTGCTAAAGAGTCTAAGTTCCGATTTTCCTTTTTCTGTTATCTCGTAGTATATATCATTTTGTACTATTGATTTTTGTGATAACAAATCTTCTACTGCAAAAGTGTTTGAGAAATAATCAGAATATTCGCCTTTTATGAGAATATTATCAAGCTCGGTCTTTGTAAGTTTGCCAATTGAGTCAAGGGCAAGTAACACGAGCAACTTATAATCTATGTCGCTTTTAATAGGTTTCAAAAAATCCATAATTAAAAAGGGGTTTTAAACCCCCTAAATTTATTTTACTGTGAAAGGCTTTACCTGCTCTAAAAGTTCGTCGCAGTCTTCTGAATAAATTTCCAATGTCAGTGGTTTGCTTAGATCCAAGCTAAAAATTCCTAAAATAGATTTAGCATCAACCACATGCCTTCCAGCACGCAAGTCTATATCAAATGGGTAATTTGCAACAATATTTACGAATTCTTTTACATTCTCTGCTAAACTAAGTTTAATGTCAACTGATTTCATATAAGCATACCTCCATATATCTTATCATTATTTATAATTACATATTTTTCTCATTTTGTCAATTTATTTTAAATAATTTCTTAATTTACCTATACTTAATTTTCATTATATGTATTTGTGGGAAAATTCCAAGCCTGAATCCTAGGTCTCTTGCCCCTATTCCATTGCTTACTAGTATATTGTTTTTATTGTTTCCATGCCATCCACTAAAATAGATCGGAGCTTCTAATGGATTTAAAAGTTTTTGCAACTCTTCATTAAAAAAATATTGACCACCTAGTGTCGAACCAAACAGCGAAACATCACAAACATACTCTCTTCCAAGGGTGTTTATTGCTTCTAATAATTTATCAATGCCCTTTGCTGAATTGCATGCAAATATTGTAAATACTCCTCCTTGATTCAAAAAATCAAAATTTGGATTGCCAATATCTATGTCATCTATACCATACAAACGTATATGATCTCCTTCTCTTCTTATATCTATACTTTTATTCACAAGTAGACTGATGTTTTTTGAGATCATTTTCTTTTCTATTGCATAGTCATCTCTAGCGTCGTTATTTATATCATTTTCCCCAAGAACTGCATATACACCCATGTTTGAATGAATGTTTGGAATGACGTCAAAAAATTTAAGAGCATTGTTATAATTTGTGCCATAGTTTCCACCTAAAATTACTATATCGGCACGATAAGAATTTATTTTTGAAATAACATTATCAATATAGAAAGTACTTCCACCATTATACAAAAAGTCACTTGCATAAAGTATTGTTAGATCATGAAAATTTCTTGGGATATTAGCAGAAACTATTTCTTTAGAATCTATCTGTACAGATGTACTTGCAAGCATAATAATTCCATAGACTAAACATATAATAACTAATGAAATTAAAAGTTTTGATCTGAAACTTCGATGAAACATAGACTGAGAGTATCTTGCCAATTTAACATCCCCCACAAAAATTATTAAGAATATTATATCACAATCTATGCTTAATACATATAA
Organism: Eubacteriales bacterium; assembly: GCA_034180455.1. Classification (GTDB taxonomy): domain Bacteria; phylum Bacillota; class Clostridia; order Christensenellales; family Aristaeellaceae; genus JAAZPT01. The sequence goes on along the minus strand of JAXFOG010000020.1, from coordinate 16,310 downwards.
AATTCCTGCTGGATTAACCAGCAGGTTTAATATTATTTTTCTGGATAAACAAAAAGTTCGTTATTGCTATCTAAATCTATTATTATTTTATCTCCATCTTGTATTTTATTTTCAATAATTGCTTTTGCAAGCAAAGTTTCTACGCTTGATTGCAAATATCTCTTTAATGGTCTTGCTCCATAGGCTTGATCGTATCCATGCTCTATAATATACTCTTTTGCTCTATCAGTAATATTAAGCTTAAGGTCCTTACTATCCAGCCTGCTTTGCAAATCATCAATAAGCAGATTCACTATACCTGAAATATCTTCTTTATTTAATGGTTTAAATAGTATTGTTTCGTCAATTCTATTTAAAAACTCAGGTCTAAATGTTTGTTTTAACATTCCTAGAACTAAGTTTCTTGTATCTTCCTTGATAGTGCCATCTGAACTTAGGCCTTCAAGAAGAAGCTGCGACCCAATATTGCTGGTCATAATAATAATAGTATTGCTAAAGTTTACAGTTCTACCCTTTGAATCAGTAATTCTTCCATCATCAAGAACTTGTAGAAGTATATTGAATACATCAGGATGTGCTTTTTCAATTTCATCAAGAAGGATTACAGAATACGGTTTACGTCTAACTGCTTCAGTCAACTGTCCACCCTCTTCATATCCTACATATCCTGGAGGTGCTCCAATTAGCCTTGACACGCTAAATTTTTCCATGTATTCGCTCATGTCTATACGAATCATATTTTTTTCGTCGTCAAATAGCTGCTTTGCAAGTTGTTTTGCAAGTTCAGTTTTTCCTACTCCTGTAGGTCCAAGGAATAAGAATGATCCAATTGGTCTTCCTTCTCTAGCAATTCCTGCACGGCTTCTCAATATAGCCTGGCTAACCTTTTCTACGGCTTCTTTTTGTCCAAGAAGATGTTCTGACAATGTTTGTTCAAGATTTATAAGCTTTTCTCGCTCTGTTTCTGCAAGCCTGCTTACTGGAATTCCCGTCCACTTTGAAACTATTCTTGCTATTTCATCTTCGTCTACCTTATCTCTAAGTAGTCTCTGACTGTCATCTTTCATAGCATTCTCTGCTAGTTTTTCCTGCTCTTGTATCTGTTTTTTTAGTTCAGGCAGTTTTCCATACTTAAGCTCAGCAGCTTTAGCAAGATCATAATTTCTTTCAGCACTTTCAATTTCTGCATTAACCGTGTCTAAGGTTTTTCTTAGTTCGTTTACCTTTTGAATAGCATTTTTCTCATTATTAAGCTGTTCATTCATAGTATTGAACTCAAGTCGTAGCGCTTTTAACTCATCTTCCAAACTCTCAAGTCTTTTTTTGCTTGATTCCGTATCTTCTTTTTTCAAAGCAGCCTGCTCAATTTCTAACTGTATGATACGCCTAGAAATATTATCCATATCGCTTGGCAAACTATCAATTTCAGTTCTTATCATTGCACAAGCCTCATCTATTAGATCAATAGCTTTATCAGGCAAGAATCTATCGCTAATATATCTATCTGATAACTTAGCTGCGGCTACAATAGCGTCATCTGTTATCTTTACGCCATGAAATAATTCATATCTTTCTTTTAGTCCACGTAAAATAGATATTGTATCTTCAACTGTAGGTTCGTTTACCATTACTGGCTGGAATCTACGTTCCAAAGCTGCATCTTTTTCAATGTATTTTCTGTACTCATCAAGTGTAGTAGCTCCTATCATATGGAGTTCTCCCCTTGCTAGCATAGGCTTAAGAAGATTTCCAGCGTCCATAGACCCTTCAGTTTTACCAGCACCAACTATAAGGTGTAATTCATCCATAAACAGCAATATCTTACCCTCACTGGCCTTTATCTCATTAAGAACTGCTTTAAGTCTTTCTTCAAATTCGCCTCTGTATTTAGCACCAGCTATCAGGGCTCCCATATCCAAGCTAAAAACTTGCTTGTCTTTAAGACTATCTGGTATATCGCCACGAACTATCCTTAATGCTAGTCCTTCTGCAATAGCTGTTTTACCAACTCCAGGCTCACCAATAAGAACAGGGTTATTTTTTGTTTTTCTGGATAGAATTCTAATTAAACTTCTAATCTCATCATCTCTACCAATAACAGGCTCAAGTTTATGATTTTTAGCTAGCTCTACTAAATCTTGACCATATTTTTTTAATGCTTCATAGGTGTTTTCTGGATTATCTGTGGTTATTCTCTGAGAACCACGCACAGAGCTCAATGCATTCAAAAATTCTTCCTGATTGATTCCATACTTTTCTAGTAATTTCTTGATATTCTGACTTGGGGCATCTATTAATCCCAAAAACAAGTGCTCCTGAGATAAATATTCGTCCTTCATAGAACCTGCAATACGCTTTGCTGAATTTAAAGCTCTATCAACTTCTTGAGTAATGTAAATTTTATCGGGTTCTCTTCCAGAACCACTTACCTTAGGAAGTTTTTCTATCAAAGATTTAAAATCATCTCTAAGTAATTTTACGTTTACATTTAATTTACTCAATATATTAGATACAAGTGAGCTGTTATCTTCTATCAATGCAAAAGCTATATGTTCTTGTTCTACGCTTGGATTGAGATATTCTATAGCAATTTGCTGAGCTCTTTGCAAAACCTCTCTTGTTTTTTGTGTAAAATCTATTTGTTTCATATTATTTCTCCTTCATATAAATCATACTTTAATCAAATTATACTTTGACCATCTTTGACCTACAATTATATTTTATCATAAGACTAATAAAAGTCAATGTTTTTTAAACAATTTACAATTGATATTTTCTTGAAAATATAAAGTAATTATGATAATCTATTTAAGTATTAAGCTGATAAGGAGAAAAATGTTGTGAATAGTAATATGACAGCTGTACTAGATAATGCTCCCTATGCTGTTGTACTATATAATAACAACAGCCGTAAGATAATATATCAAAACTCGATTGCAAAAAAAATTATGCTACTATGCGATGCTTATGATTTATTAAGCGAAAATGAACTTGATTCGAGTTTTTTGGCGCATTTAGAAAAAAGAGAAAATAAGCCTACTCGTATTGTTCTAGATAAAAGCAAAAAATATTCTATTGAATTTATTAGGAAAAAAATAAATGATACGGACTGTGCTCTATATATATCTGATACAAGTGATTTTACTGCGATGATGGATTCTTTAAAAGCAGAATGCATAACATATAAATCTCTTGTGCAAAACGCCCCTAGTGCAATCTGCTTATTTGAGTGGGACGGTTCCACAATTAAACCAAAAATAATCGGAGAAGCACTTGAAAAAATACTTGGTTATCCTGAAGATATAATACTACAAAAGAATTTCAATGACTTCATAAAATTACTTCACTCAGAAGACATTTTCATTTTTACAAACGATGTTAAAACAGCACTTTATGAAACAAAATCATTAAAATCAATATATCGTATTTATAATAAACCTCTAAACGTATACCGGCATGTATATATTGAAGCTGTTTTTATATCACAGCCTAATGGACATGTTTTTATTAACTGTTCGTTTACTGACGTGCATGAAGAACGTGAAAAAAGTAAAAATTTGCAAGAAATAAACAATCAGATAAAGCTTCTATATGAACATATACCAGGCGGAATTTTTACTTTCAAATACAATAAATATTATACGCTTATATATGCAAACGAAGAATTTTATAGCTATTTAGGTTATAATTCTGCAAGTTTTAAAAAGCTTTGCAACAATAGAATATCTGAAATAATACTTGATAAAGATAAAGAAGCATTCGCAAATCTAATACGAAGCAGATATCAAACGCATAGTAAAAGGCACATCACCCTTGAGCTTCAGCTTAAGACACTAGATGATAAATTAAAGTGGTTTTCGCTCAGTGGACAGCTTATGGAGGATAGTGACGGCAATCCATATTGCTATTTCGTATTCTTTGATATTGACGAATATAAACGAGTTGAACAAAGACAAAGAAGAAGCATTGAAACTATACAAGACGTGCTTAATACAATTAAAAAAGGCATTATAATGTATAATGACGAACAAAGTATAATTTTTGCAAACAAATTTGCAAGTCAATATTTAGGATATGATGGAATTGAAGAAATAGTAAAGCACACCAAGCTAAATGATCTTGTATATGATGATGAAAGCTACAACAGAATATTAAACTACAATGGAACGCGTTCAATAAAATTCTCATTAAAACGCAAAGATGGAAATGAACATGAAACGGCAGGATATGTTGTATCTGATAAGGCAGAGGGCGAAACAAATATATTGATTTTCAACAAATAAAAAAAGCACATGATTTTAAAATCATTGTGCTTTTTGCTTGCTTATTTTTATTTACTTATTTCATCAATAGCATCAACATCATCAGATTTTCCAAGTATAAGCATTACATCGTGCTCAAGAAAAATGGTGTTTGGTGCTGGTGATACAATATAATTGTTTTCTCTATTGATGGCTAAAACATTAACGTGGAACTTTTTTCTAACATCTAGGTCTACTATACTCTTATCATACCATTGCTTAGGAACTTTAATCTCTACGATACGATAATCTCCATCAAGTTCCATAATATCCACAACACTTTTGGTTACAAGTGATTTTGCAACTCTAATTCCCATATCCCGTTCAGGAAATACTACTTTGTCCACTCCTAATTGCCTAAGTACTTTTGCATGAATATTATCGTTTGCTTTGGCCATAAGATACTTGCAGCCCATTTCCTTAAGTAGCATGCTTACAAGTATTGAAGCCTTAATATCTTCTCCAACTGCTAGAATCACAGCATCATAATTCCTTACACCTAATGATTTAAGTGTGTTTTCATCCATTATATTTGCTTGAACTGCATGCGTAGAAAATTCAGTTGCTTTTTCAACTTTTTCGTTATCGCTGTCTACTGCCATTACCTCGTGTCCCAGTTCAAACAATGTTCTTGTAATGCTATTTCCAAAACTACCAAGTCCTAAAACTAAAAATTGCTTTATGTTTTTCATCATCTACCTAGCCTATTATTATTCTTTCTTCAGGGAATTGTATCTTTGAAGCGCCCTGATCGCTATTTCCTATTGCATATGCCATTGTCAGTGGACCTACTCTGCCTAAAAACATAATAATTATCAAGACAATTCGTGACTGGACGGAATATAATCTAATATCTGATGTAGAAAGTCCTACGTTTCCAATAGCCGACATAGATTCATAAAGGATATCAATAGCAAGTCTGTCGGTGTTCTTTTCGAACCCACATATAAACATCGTTCCAACTATAACTAGTATCAAAAATGTTGCCACTATTGCAATAGCTTTTAGAGATTGTTTCTTTGAAATAGTTTTTGAAAAAACCTGAATTTCTTCATTGGCTCTAATTACTGTATATGTCTGCATCAATAATAAAAACATAGTCGTTGTTTTTATTCCGCCTCCAGTCGAGGCAGGTGATGACCCAATAAACATCCAAATTACAGACATTATTTTGCCAGCATTTGTGTTATAGGCATAGTTTAATGAAGAAAATCCAGCTGATCTAAGGACAGCAGAGTGAAAGGAAACATTCAAAATTTTGTTAAGAACACTTCTGTCTCCCCAATAGCGAACATTGTCAATTTCAGTGATATAAAGTATCAGGGCTCCAAATACCAATAGACAGGCTGTCATTGTAAGAACTATTTTAGAATGCAAATATAGCTTTTTAAACTGAAACTTTTTATTGATAAGATCATCTAATACTATAAACCCTAGCCCACCAAGTATAATAAGAATAGCTACTGTTATAAGAACAAGTGGATCATTTGAAAATCCACTCATACTATCAAAGTTACCAAATAAATCAATACCTGCATTACAAAATGCACTAATTGCAGTAAATATAGCTATTCCAACTCCAGAGGCAAATCCATATAGTTTAATGAATCTAATAGACAGTATTGCAGCGCCTAAAAATTCCAAGCTTAAAGCGAATATAACACCTCTACGTACTAATCTAACACTCCCCGACAAGCTCTCAGTATTAAATGTATCTCTTATAAAAAGTCGATTTTTTAGAGAAATTCTTTTTCCCAGTACAACAAGAATTATAGTTCCCATCATCATAAATCCAAGTCCACCAGTTTGAATCAATAGAAGTACTATAATCTTGCCAAACAATGTTAGTTCGTTTGCAATATCTACAGTAAGCAAGCCAGTAACACTTGTAGCAGATGTAGCTGTAAAAAGTGCATTCAAAAAACCTATATTTTTTCCATTTGCAGAAGCAAAAGGAGTATTTAAAAGTATTGCACCAGACAGAATTATACAAGCAAACCCAAGTGCCAGAATCTTTTCAGCACTCATATAATATGCTTTTCTCTGAATGCGCATTCAACCCCTCCTCAAAACTTTACGCCATTATTATAGTCCACAGCAAAATAATAATCAACAAGATGTTTTAAATAGCAGATATATGTTTATAATATATTTGCTTTAGTTTGGAGGCAATTATGATAAGGGTTGGACAAGTAATAAAATCTGAAAATGGCAATTGCACAATTAAATTTTCAAGGCTTGAAACATGTAAAAGCTGTTCTCAATGTAGCCACGCAAGTAAAGATACTATAATTGAATTACCTGGGGATTATGCTGTTGGAAGTATTGTTGAAGTATATATGCCCGATAACCAGTTTTTAAAAGCTTCTGCAATCGCATATGTTTTCCCACTTTTAATGCTTATTTTAGGCCTATATGTAGGCTCATCTATAAGTGAGAAAGAATCAGTAACTGCAATATCTGCTTTTATAAGTATGGGTTTTGCTTTGTTAGTGATAAACATTGTTGAACGTTTTAGACAAAAAAAAGCTTCATGGGAACCTTATATTCTAGGTATTGCACATCAAGATAATTTAGTTAGTAATAAAAAGGTTGAATTATATAAAATAAATTTTTAAAGGAGAAATTATTATGGTAGAGCATTTAACAGATTCAAATTTTGCTGAAAAAGTATTAAAGAGTGAAAAACCTGTATTGGTTGATTTTTTTGCAACATGGTGCGGCCCATGTAAAATGCTAGCTCCAATAATCGAACAGCTCAACGAAGAAATTGGAGAAAAAGTAAATGTTTACAAAGTAGATGTTGATGAGTGTCCTCAATCTGCAAGTCAGTATGGGATAATGAGTATACCAACCATAATCGCTTTCAAAAATGGTGAAGCTGTGAACAAATCTGTAGGTTTGGTACAAAAAGAAAAACTTATGGATATTATCAATTCAATAGCATAAGTATAGTACAGCCACACATAGTGTGGCTTTTTTTGTTTAAATTTCTTAAAATAATTCCCTTTTTGATATGGAACGCTTATAAAAAATGTGATATAATATTTAAAATAAATGATGAGTTATACATATGTGTTTAGCTTATTTGATATTAAATTTTTTTCGTGTAAAGCGATGTAATTATATTAAAAAAAATTGAAGGGAGGAATCTTTTTGAACGATAATAAATTGCGCATTATTTCTCTTGGTGGTGTACAAGAAGTAGGAAAAAACATGACCGTTCTGGAATGCAATGATGACATGATCGTAATAGATTGTGGTAGTATATTTCCTCAAGAAGATTTGCTTGGCGTTGACCTTGTAATACCAAATACGAACTACTTGATTAAGAATCAATCTAAGCTAAAGGGTTTTGTAATTACACATGGTCATGAAGATCATATAGGTGCAATACCATATGTATTAAAAAACGTTCGAGCTCCTATATATGCAAGCAAGCTTACAACAGCTCTAATTGAAATAAAATTAAAAGAGCTACGCATGAAAGATGTGTCATTAAATATAGTTAATGCTAATGATGTTATTCAGCTTGGTTGTTTTAAAATACAATTTGTACATGTAAATCACTCCATACCAGGGGCATATGCTTTAATTATAGATTGTCCTGCTGGCAAGGTAGTTTTTAGTGGAGACTTTAAAATCGACTTTACCCCTACCAAAAATGATACAACTGACTTAGGTGCAATTGCACGAGCTGGATCGGAAGGTGTAATGTGTCTTCTATGTGAGAGCACAAATATAGAACATGATGGTTTCACAATAAGCGAAAAAAGAATAGCAGATACATTCAATGATCTGTTTGAACAAGCAACTGGAAGAATAATTGTTGCGATGTTTGCTAGCAATGTATATAGAATACAAATGGCTGTAGAGGCAGGTCTACGATTTGGCCGAAAAGTATGTTTTGTAGGTCGAAGCATGTTGAATGTTTCAAGAGTCGCTATGGAGATAAATGAGCTTGAAATTCCTGAAGATTGTATTATTGATGATACTCAAATAAACAATTATAGTGACGATCAAGTTTTGGTTATAACAACAGGAAGTCAGGGTGAGCCTTTGGCAGGACTAACTCGTATGGCATCTGGAGAGCACAGAAGAGTACAAATTAGACCAACCGATACAGTTATTCTTTCCTCTACCCCAATTCCAGGTAACGAAAAGAATACTGCAAAAGTGCTTGATCAATTATATAGATGTGGTGCAAATGTAATATATAGTTCACTAGCTAAAGTTCATGCTTCTGGACACGCATGTAAAGATGAAATAAAAATTATGCATAGCTTATGCAAGCCAAAATACTTTATACCTATACATGGCGAATATAGAATGTTATGGCAGCATGCAGAATTAGCAGAAAGTATGGGTACATTACCCGAAAACATAATTATTCCAGAGCTTGGCCAAATTATAGAAATGACTGAGGATAGTGTTTCTTTAGGAGAATTTGTTGAAAGCGGAGCTTTGCTGGTAGATGGTTTGGGAATTGGTGATGTTGAAAGTTCTGTATTAAGAGATAGAAAACAACTAAGTCTTGATGGAATAATAATAATATCTTTGGCTATTGATAGAGATAAGGGTGAAATTGTATCTGGACCAGAAATATCTACAAGAGGATTTATTTATTCTGATAATTCAAGGGATAATGGAATAAATGATCAAGTACTTACATATATTTCAGATATAGCTAGGAAAATAGTCTTTAGTTATGATATAGTAAACGATAGCGTATACAACGAAATTAAAAACAGATTAAAAAGTGAGATAGCAAGAGCAATAAACATTAAAATAAAGCGAAAGCCAATAATATTACCGATTCTATTAAATGTTTAGGAGCTGTTCAAGCTCCTTTTTAAGCGAGGCAAATATGGATAATGATGTTAAACTAAAGCTTGATGAATTGATAAACCTTATAAAATCTTCAGATTTGTATCCTAAATATCAATCCTCAAAAAGTAATATTGCAGAAAATAAAGAAACAACTTCACTCCTTAATACATACAAAAATTTAAGCAGCAAGTTACAAAAAAGAGCAATTGAGGGATTGGAACCCGATGATGAAGATGTAAAAAGATTTACTTCTTTTAGCTTGATTGCGTTTGATAATGAGGATATAGTAAACTATATAAGTAGCGAGATCACTATGCAAAATCGCCTATCAGAAATAATCAGATATATGTGCAACGAATTAGATATTGAGTTATAAAACAATGAAGAATAGCCGTAAAAAGTACGATTATGAACAATTAAAAAAAGAGCGTGAATATGGTTTTTATTGGTACAATGTGCTATGGAGCATATTAAGGCCAATATTAATATTTTGCATATCTGCTATACTTGCAATAGGCATTTTTTCTTATGGTATAAATATTCTTGGAGAAAAATTCTTTAACCCAGTAGATCCACAGGATATTAGTAAAATAAAATTTACTGTAAAACAGGGTTCAAGCCTAAGTACTGTATCAAAGCAGCTTGAGAATAATAATATAATAAAGAATAGGCATGTATTTAAGTATTACTCTGATTTTTTAGGACTAGGGCAAAAAATACAGGCTGGAGAATATGAGTTATCAAAGAGTATGACTCTAAAGCAGATTGCAAATGAACTTTCTAGCGGTGATGGTAAATCTATAACAAGAAGAATTACCATAATACCTGGTTCAACAGTAGAAGATATAGCAAATCAGCTAGCAAAAGAAAGAGTAATTGAAAATGCAGAGACATTCCTTGCACTATGCAAAGATGCTAAGGAATTTAAAAATTATTATTTTATTGATGATATATTTAGTAAAAATTTAGCCGGCAATAGAAAATATGTACTAGAAGGATATTTATCCCCAAACACTTATGAGATATATACTAATGCCACACCTAAAGATATTATTTCCAAACTTCTTACCCAAACAGATATAGTATTTTCTGATATATATCATAATAGAGCAGAAGAATTAAATATATCTATGGATGAGGTCCTTACATTGGCTTCAATTATTGAAAAAGAAGCTAAAAAACAGGATTTTACAAAAGTTTCAGCAATCTTTCATAATAGACTAAGACAAGGAATGAAACTTGAAAGTGATGTAACTATACATTATACAACTAACATAAGACGTATGCATTTAAAAAAGGAAGATATAAATGTGAACTCACCTTATAATACATATAAAATAAAAGGTTTGCCAGTAGGCCCAATATGTAGCCCATCTTCAGATGCAATATATGCTGCTTTGTTCCCAGATGAAGAATTTATAAAGGAAAATTATTTATTCTTCTGTAGTAAGGATCCATCAACTGGCGAATTGCATTTCTCAAATACTTTACAAGAGCATGAAAAGGCAGTTGAACAATATGCTCCATTATGGGATTCTTTTGATAAGAGCAGAGGTATGTGATTATGACAAATAAAATCGAACTACTATCACCTGCTGGCAATGTTTCAAATTTAAAAACAGCAATTCATTTTGGAGCAGACGCTGTTTATGGTGCTTTAAAACAATTTGGTCTTAGAGCAAAGGCAAATAATTTTTCTTTAGATGAACTTGAAGATGCGATTAAATTACTTCATAGCAATGGAAAGAAATTTTATTTAACGTTAAACTCAATGCCTAGAGATGATAGTTTACCTTTATTGCTTGAACTTGCAAATAAGGCATATAATATTGGTATAGATGCTGCAATAGTAAGCGATATAGGTGTAATTGATCTTTTGCACAAAAATATACCCGAATTAGAATTACATATAAGTACACAAGCAAATACTCTAAATAGTGCCGCTTGCAACTTTTATCATGATGCATTTAATGCGAAACGTATTATTCTTGCTAGAGAGCTTACTCTTAATCAAATATCAGAAATCCGCAAAAATATATATCCAGAAATTCAGTTGGAAGGATTCGTACATGGTGCAATGTGTATGGCTTATTCTGGGAGATGTTTGCTAAGCTATGCTCTGACAGGTAGAGATGGTAATCAAGGTGCTTGTGCCCAAAGTTGCAGATGGAAATATCAGCTGCTTGAAGCAAAAAGACCTGGTGAAGCAATTCCAATATATGAGGACGAACTGGGAACTTATCTTTTGTCTAGTTTTGATCTATGTATGCTTGATCATATTCCTGATCTAATTAATGCCGGGTTAGACAGTCTTAAAATTGAAGGAAGAATGAAAAGTGAATACTATGTAGCAACAACTGTTTCTGCATATAGAAGGGCGATTGATTCTTATTATAATAGCCCTGAAGAATATTATAAAATATTGCCCGAACTTATGATTGAACTTGATAAGGTAGGCCATAGAGCAAGCAACACAGGATTTTACTATGGTGCTCCTGAAGCATTATCTGGTGCAGAAGGTGTAATACAAAGTATGGAGTATAGGGGTCAGATCTTAGAAAATTCTGATGCCAATTCAAATTGTAGAGTGTTACTGAAAAATAAGATCAGCGTTGGAGATGAACTAGAGCTTCTATCGCCTTATGGTGTAAGAAAATTTAAGCTTGATAGTATGATTGTCGAGAAAACTCAAAAATCATACGACACATATAGTGTAGCTAATGATGTAATAATAATAAAAATCCCCTTCACAGTATATGAAGGAGATATATTAAGAGGAGAAATAAAAAATTAATTTATGCGGTGAAGCAAACTCACCGCTATTTTTTTTGGCAAGGTCTGGCTATTAGGCAAATCATCTTTTAATATAAAAATCGTATTTTCAATATTTAAGACTGAATCACAGCTTACCTTTTTTTTATCCAAAAAATACTCAACAGTTGCTTGATATTTGCCCACTCCAGGCAATATCATTCTCTCTGGTTTAATAAAAACATATTTATCTATATCATCATTTATAAGCTCTAGGGGGAGTGTAAATTTCCTGCCTAGCAACGAATTAGCACTTTCTATATTACCATCCAAAATATAGTTTCTGATAACAGTTGAAGAGATTCCCCTATCGTTCTCTTGGAGCTTTTCCATAATATGAACTTTATATCCATATTTTTGCTCATTAGCGATAAGCATTTGCTTATCACCTTGCCCTAAATGTCCAAAGTGATAATTAAAGCCTATAAATATATGCACAGGTTTAAGCTTCATGCAGATATTATCTAACCATTCCTCAGCAGATGTCTTTGCAAATTGATCATCAAATTTATCTATGCATATTGCATCTATTCCGAGTTTTGACAGAATGGCTAACTTCTGAGCTTCGCTAGTGAGCATATTAGCTTTCTGCCCTCTTAAAACCTCATTAGGTCGATAAAGGAAAGAATATAATATTACTGGTATGTTATCTGTTTTTGATTGCTTCATAGCATTTGCAATAATTTGTTGATGAGCAACATGAATCCCATCAAATATACCTAGCATCAGAATGCTTGGTCCTTTTATATCAGGTACACCACGAAAAACTTTCATGTTTTCTCCTATTCATTCAATAAAACATTCATTTTTAAAAAATTATTTGAATACTCAGCGATTCCTATAAATTTATTATTATCATAATATACCTTATATAAACCAGTATTTTCAAGTGTTTTTTTGACACTCATGCCGTTTCTAAGGCAAAAATATTCTCTATCATCTATCAATACAGAACCATAGTCTCTCAATACGTTATCTGCATTCAAAATAAAAGAAAAATCACTATTACTTACATAATTAGATACTTCTTCAAGTGTTAATGCATCTTTTATATTAAGTCTTGCTGCAGATGTTCTAACTAATGCAGTCATGGTAGCTACGCTTCCTAAAAGATAAGCAATATCTCTGCAAAAAGATCTTACATAAAATCCCGACTTGCAATGAATATAAAATCTAGCACGAGGTAAACTAAAATCTATAAGTCTAATATCATAAACGAATGTAGGCCTTTGCTCAACATCAAAATCTTCACCATCTCTTGCGAGTTGATACATTCGCTTGCCTTGAATCTTTAAAGCAGAATACTTTGGAGGGGTCTGCATAATATTTCCAAGAAATTGTGGCAATACTTTCAAAATTTCTTCCTGTGTTGGAATAAAATTACTTATAGCTGTTATATTTCCTTCTGTATCTAAAGTGTCAGTAGTCCTTCCAAACTCAAGTTCACAAATATATTCCTTACCTATGTTTAAAGTATAGTCAAAAAGTTTAGTTGCCTTGCCAATCATAATAGGCAATACACCTGATGCCAAAGGATCAAGTGAACCAGCATGACCAACTTTTTTTAATCCCATCATTCGTTTTATATATCCAACAGCCTGATTTGAACTCATGCCAACAGGTTTTATTAAATTTATGAATCCTATCATTTGTTAATATAATTTTCAATAGTATTTTTTAATTCGGATATAGACTTATCTAATGACATATTCATCGTACATCCACTAGCATATTTATGCCCACCACCATCATACATTGAAGCTATTTCATCAACTCTATATCCATTCTTTGATCTTAAAGATACCTTTATTGCTCCATTTCGCTTTTCATATATAAAGAAAGCAATTACTACTCCCTCTATATCTATTAGCTGGTTGGCAAAATTTGTAATATGTTCTGAGTATGCATCGCACTCAATAAAGTCATTCTTGCTAAGAAAAAAATATGCTGCTTTATCATCTGCAAAAGTACTAAGATTATCTAAAGCTCTTCCTAGAATCTTTTGTTGTGGTACCTGTACTCTTTTAAAAAGAATATAGTTTATGTCTGAAAGAGGAAGTCCAGTTTTCATAAGATCTGCCATTATTTCAAAAACTCTATAATCTGTATTGCTGAAAGCAAAATTACCAGTATCTGTAGCAATTCCTGTATATATTGCTATTGCAGTATCTTTATCTATCAGAAGATTATTTTTTTTGAAAAAATAATAGATCATTGATGCAGAAGATGAAGCAGTTGAATCAACTATGTTAATTTCTGCAAAATATGTATTTGTCTCATGATGATCAAACTGAGCTTTTTTATTTGCTTTTAGAAAAACATCTTTTGCCTCACCCAGCCTATCCAAATCTCCAACATCCACAGCAATAGATAAGGTATTTGAATAATCAAAATTTTCAATACCTAAGAAATCGGGAAGTTGTATAGTATCATCTAAATTAGGCAAAAAATCCAAATCGTGATGAACCGAGTCCATAAGTATTGGATATATCTTTTTTGATGTCATTTGCTGTAATGCTCTTTTTAATGAGATTAAAGCTCCCAAAGCATCACCATCTGGATTTACATGTGTAAACAAAAGAACGTTTTCAGCTTTTTTTATTTCAGAAATAAGTTCCTTATATTCATTATTCTTGCAGAACAACTTATTCATTATCGTTGCTCTCCAAGTTCTCGTTTGATTTATTAACCCTTCTTAATACATCTTCAATATGTACACCATATTCAATGTTATTGTCTTCTATAAATATGAGCTCAGGGCTATATCGTATTACCATTCTTTTGCCCAATTCGCGCCTTATGTACCCAGACGCACCTTTAAGGGCTTTGATGAGGTCTTTTCTCTTGTCTTCTTCATAGACGCTAACATATACTTTTGCATAACTTAAATCACGAGTTACATCAACACGCGTAATGCTATAGGTACCAGAAATTCGAGGATCCTTCAAATCTTCTCGTATGATCTGATCAATTATTCGTCTAGCTTCCTCACTTATACGGTCAATTCTTTGAAAGTTCATATTACTTTTCTATCTCCTGCTCAATATAACATTCAATAACATCGCCAATTTTTATATCATTAAAGTTTTCCAAAGAAATTCCACATTCAAAATTGCTTGCAACTTCTTTGGCATCATCCTTAAATCTCTTTAGCGAAGAAAGTTTGCCATCAAATACAACTATATTATCACGCAGAAGTCTTACATTTGAATTTCTCTGTATTTTACCATCCGTAACATAGGCACCAGCTATTGTGCCAACTCCAGAAATTCGGAAGGTATCTCTAACTTCCGCATGACCAATTGTTACTTCTTCATACTCTGGCTCAAGCATTCCCTTCATAGCAAGCTCAATATCCTCAATGGCTTTATATATAACTCTATATAAACGAATATCTACGCCTTCTTTTGCAGCTAATTCAGCAGCATTAGAATTAGGTCTAATGTTGAAACCTATTATAATAGCATCAAATGCACTAGCAAGATTTACATCATCATTTGTTACTGCGCCAACAGCACTATGAAGTACTCTTACTTTTACTTCATCATTGCTTAATTTCTCAAGTGCCTGCTTTACAGCTTCAACAGAACCTTGCACATCTGCTTTAATAATTATATTAAGCTTCACTTGCTTGCCCTGCTCTATCTGAGAGAACATGTTCTCTAGGGTTACTTTATTACCATTACTCTGCCTTAAAGCTTTTTCCTTATCCTTACGTTCGGCAATTACAGTTTTTCCAAGTCTGCTGTCTTCTACAACTATCATTTCGTCGCCAGCTTCTGGAACTTCATCAAATCCTGAAATTTCAACTGGCATGGATGGGCCAGCTTCTGTAACATTTTCGCCACGGTCATTTAACATAGCACGAACATTACCAGAAGATATTCCTGCAACAATACTGTCTCCTATGCGTAAAGTACCAGTTTTTAATAATACAGTAGCAAGAGGACCCCTAGATTTATCGAGTTTTGCCTCTATTATGATTCCTTTCGCACTTCTATTTGGATTGGCTTTATATTGTTGAAGCTCTGCAACAAGCAATACCATATCAAGAAGATTGTCTATGCCCATACCAGTGTGCGCACTGATAGGAACCATAATAGTATCGCCACCCCATTCTTCAGAAATGAGATCATAATTTGCAAGCTCCTGCTTTACACGCTCAGCATTTGCATGAGCAAGGTCCATTTTATTTATTGCAATTATAATTGGAACACCTGCTGCTTTCGCATGGTTAATAGCTTCAACTGTCTGAGGCATTACTCCATCATTAGCTGCGACAACTATTATTGCAATATCGGTTGCTTGCGCTCCTCTA
Source organism: Eubacteriales bacterium (assembly GCA_034180455.1). Taxonomy (GTDB): domain Bacteria; phylum Bacillota; class Clostridia; order Christensenellales; family Aristaeellaceae; genus JAAZPT01. The sequence goes on along the minus strand of JAXFOG010000020.1, from coordinate 50 downwards.
GCTCTCATAGATGTGAAAGCTTCATGACCAGGAGTATCAAGGAATGTAAT
>JAXFOG010000004.1:0-3381 GCA_034180455.1 Eubacteriales bacterium | reverse complement strand
AAAAGTATTGTTACAGAATAATTTATTTTATATCTGTAATTTTGTTCAGTATAAGTTGGATTAATCAACTGATTATAGGTCCGAATTCATTTAGATTGACTGTATCAGTCGGCGCTCTCTTGACTATAATCATGCTTTTTTTTGTGCCACGAGAGCAACATTATAAGGAGTACAGATTTAACAAAATATATTTGGCTTTGATATTAATAGTGGGAATATCCTACTTAGTTAATGGATTATATTTTCGTGTTGTTGGTTATCTGGCTATTGGTGTTGTGTTTTCTGTGATCGTACCTGTATTTCATTTGTCATTTAGCAAAGGGAATAGAGTTTTTTTGTCAACAGCCATTGCAAATGGAGTATTGACTTCATTTGTTCTATTCACTGTCATTGCTGTTTTGTTTGGCCCCGGACTATCGGTTGATCAATATGCTGCTTTTGTAAAAAATCCGAATACAGTTGGTATATATATGACTATAACCATTGCATCATCTTCATATCTGATTTATAAAAAAAGTTATGACGGAGGAAGGTTTTATTTCGAAATAATTTGTATGGGGACTGCAATTGCAATGTGTTTTTTTGCTCAATCAAGGACTTCACTATTGGCCATTCTAGGAGAAGTTACATTTATGTTGGTGGTATTGATACCGGTCTATATTACTAAAAGCGAAAGGCACAGGGACTTTTGTAAAAAATTTATAGCCATTCTTTTGCTTATCTGTTTGTCTACAGTATTATTAACCGTTGCTTTTTATTACACAATGACCACTGTAAAAAAAGATATAGCCAAAATCATACCTAATTTGCAGATTAAAGCTACATATTCTGATGATGTAAATTTAACTACAAAGAAAATAGTAGATCTTTCAGAGTCAAGATTGAGTAAGGGCATAGAAAAAAAGAATAAAGATACGTTTACATCAGGAAGAGTAACCATTTGGAATGACTTCTATACAGACTTAAGTATTATTGGGCATCCTCAGGAAGGCAAAGACATAGCGTTCAAAGGGAGAGTATATAAGAGCACGAATGCACACAATGTTTATTTGCAGGTGGCATATTCAGCAGGTATTATGGCAGGAATATCCATGATAATATTAATGTTTATTGTGATCAAGGATAGTTTTGTTGCCTTTTTTTATCATTGGAAAGGCAGCTTGATTAAACCGGAGAATGTATTTTTAATATTGACATCGATAGGGTTCTTTGTGGTCTCTTTAACATCAGGTGGATATATGTTGTACACATATTGTACAGCTACATTGTTTTGGCTCTTGTTGTTTGAATTCACAGTTAGAAAAGAATAGGAGATTTAGTTATGGTATTGATAATAGGAGCGACCAGCTTTTTAGCCGTTCACACGGTAGATGCACTCTTGGAAAATGGTGAAAAGGTTGCTGTTACCGGCAGAGATAATAAATTTAAGGATTACTTTGAATCAAAGGGAGTCGAATACTATACTTTGGATTTAGCCAAGCCTGATGATTTTAACAATCTGCCAACGGGGGACGTTAAGGGTGTGATTTTGCTTGCAGCATTACTTCCGGCAAATTCGACAGCAAACTTGGTGGATGAAGAAAATGCTGCTGATTACTTTGTTATTAACACTTTGGGAACGGTGTACACACTTGAGTACTGCAGAAAAAACGATATAAAGCGTCTGATTTCTACTGTTTCTTATACAGATGTTGCTGCTTCTTTAGGGAAAGGATATGTTATTACGGAGGAAGAGCCAAGGAATTATTTTTATCACGGTGATCATGCAGTTTATGCATTCTCAAAAAACGCAGCAAGTGACCTGATGGAATATTATAATCAGCAACATAATATGAAGAATATTTGGTTTAGGTTACCGACAGTTTACGGAGTTGGACCTCACGGAAGTCTTCGAGTAAATGGAGAGCTAAAAAAATCCGGAATACAGATATTTATGGAAAAAGCAAGTCAAGGTGAAGATATAACTATATTTGGAGATAAGAACTTATCAAGAGATGTTGCTTATGTGAAGGATGTTGCGAAGGCTTTCTGCCAGGCAATGGATAGTGAAAATGCAAAGGGACTATACAATATGACTTGTGGAAGCCCGGTGACTTTAGATGAACAAGCAAAAGTAATTGTTGATGTTTTTTCTAAAAGTGACGAGAAGAAATCAAAGATATTATACAATCCGAAATTAAAAAATGATGGACCCTCATATGAGTTTTCAATAGAAAAAGCAAAAAAGGATTTTGGATATAATCCGGAATACAAAACTTTTAAAAGCATGATGATAGATTTTAAGAAAGATATGGATGAGGAGAAGTATCTGGATCTGTTTAACTATCCTAAACTTTAGGAGGCTGTAAGTGAAAAAAGTTCTTGTTGTGGGAAATGCAAGTTCAGTTTGGACGAAAGAATACATAAAAAACATACATATCAAACATGGGAATTGTGTGTGGGTTACGTGTTACAATAAGTTAAGTAATGCTGATGAGGAATTCTATAATACTATTAATGTGAAATTCCTAGATCTTAGTTCCCGTGGTAAATTTGAAAGAGTTATCAAGTATTACGGTCGGCTGAAAAAATTTTTGAATGTTCATAAATCAGAACTGGATATTGTAGATATACAAGGTCCGCCCCATTCATGGCAGGCGGACATAATTTATGCTGTATTTAGAAAATCTAAAGCAAGGATTGTTACAACCTTTTGGGGATCTGATATTCTCCAAATAGGTATTAAAGATTCAAAACATCTGGAAAAGATACTTAATATTTCGAGATGGATAAACATAGGGACTTCGCATATGCATGATAAGCTTAGAGAATTCTATGGAAACAGATTTGATTCAAAATGCACATATATTGGATTTGGCAGTCCTGCGTTGACTTATATCAGAGAATGCAGAATGTCAAAGAGGGGCGCTAAGGAGCAGCTTGGATTGGATCCATCAAAAGAAGTAATAGCAGTGGGGTATAATGGACGTCAAGAACAGCAGCATATAAAAGCAATAGAATCAGTAGATAAGTTACCAAGTGCCCATAAATTAAGAGTTCAGCTGCTGATTCATATTGGCTATAATACTGAAACCGGATATAAGGAGAAAATAATCAAAAGTATAGAGAAAACCGGGTTAGCTTATTTGCTTATGGAAGACATGCTCGACCTATATAATGTTGCTATAATGAGGATTGCTACTGATATTTTCATACATGCCCAAACCAGTGATGGGCTCTCGGGTTCAGTAAGAGAGGCCGTATATGCGGGAGCTACACTTCTAAATCCTGTATGGATCAGATATGATAAGTTCGACAAAGACGGGGTAGAATATGTCAAATATACAGATTTTCAGGATTTGACGACAAAGCTTAAGCTTGTGTTAGATAATATAATTAAAG
>JAXFOG010000003.1:0-10542 GCA_034180455.1 Eubacteriales bacterium | reverse complement strand
AGTTTTCAATGGAAGATTTGAGTGTAATATTTATATATATTATCCATTACAGAACAATAGACACTAAAAATTAAAAATCCCTGTAATCGCAAAAAATGACTACAGGGATTTTTTGTAACTTTTATAAAAATAATGTTTTTTATTCTCTTATATTTGCGCCATATTTTTCTTTTAGTGTAGAAATTATTTTATTCATTAGTTTTTGAATTTCTTCATCTGAAAGCGTTTTGTCAGGAGATCTAAAAATAAAAGAAAATGCAACAGATTTAAATCCCTTATCAATTGGCTTGCCCCTGTATACATCAAATACAGATATATCTTCGAGCAACTTACCAGATATTTTTTTAATCTCATCCATAACAGGACCAATAAGAGTATCCTCAGTGAATACTTCAGCTATATCGCGAGTTACAGCAGGAAATTTAGGTAATTCCTTAATACCTTGTAATTCTTCAGAACTTTGCATTAACAAAGGTATATTTATTTCTGCAATAAATACATTTTTATCAATTCCAAAACTTTCTGCAACGCTTGGATGCAACTGACCTATTTTTATGAGTTTTTTGTCATCGTGCACAAGTGCAGCAGATCTACCAGGATGTAAGTAATTTTCAGACTCGCGTTGTATGCTATATTTTATTTCAAGTTTTTCAAGTATAGCCTCGCATACTACTCTTAGGGAATAAAAATCTTCTTTTTCACCATAGCAGATCATTGCAATACTATTTTCTTCATGTGGTAATTCATCAGAGGATTGTTGAGACTTATAGAACACTTTTGATGATTCAAATAGTCTTAAGTTATTATTTCCTCTGTTAAGATTTAATGCCGCTGTCTGCAATAGACTTGGTATAAGTGTAGTACGCATATAAGCACTGTCTTCTCCAAGTGGATTTAGAATTGCAATGGGCTGCATTCTTATATCATCCTTGTCAATTTGAAGCTTTTCTAGCATTTTAAGACTAATAAACGAATAATGCATTGCTTCAGAAAATCCGTATCCAGTTAGGAATTCGCTTAACATGTTCCTAAATGCCATGTTTTTATTTATCAATCCCTGTGTAGTTACACCACGAAGGGGAGTAGAAGGAATATGGTCAAAACCATAGAGCCTTAAAACTTCCTCACATATATCTGCTTCTTGTTCAACATCCTGCCTATGCTTAGGTGGTACAGCAGTTATAGTTCCGTTAGAGTTTGCACATGTGAAGCCGAGTCTCTCAAGGATATTTATTGCATTTTCAAGTGGTACATTAACACCTGAACGCTTATTAATATAATCAATGCTTGTTATTATAGGCGAAATTTCAGACTGCTTATTATATATATCAATAGTCCCTGATAAGACTTCACCTGCATTTAATTGATTTACAAGATGACATGCTCTATTTATTGCATATGGAACGGTATGCTCACATACTCCTTTCTCAAATCTACCAGACGATTCAGTTCTGATTCCTAGCCTTCTAGAAGTTTTACGTGTTATTCCCTTATCAAATACAGCACATTCAAATACTACACGCTTTGTATTTTCGTCTATTTCGCTTTCAAAACCTCCCATTATGCCTGCTAATCCAGTTGCTCCTTCTGCATCACAGATGGTCAAATCATTTGAATTTAGCGTATAAACTTTTTCATCAAGCGTTGTAAGTTTTTCACCTTCAGAAGCATTTCTAACAATAATTTTTTTGCCTCTTAATTTATCATAGTCAAAAGCATGCATAGGATGACCTGTTTCAAGCATAACAAAGTTTGTAATATCAACAATATTGTTAATGCTTCTTATCCCAGCTTTATGTAAACAAGCCCTAAGCCAAATTGGTGACTCGGCAATCTTTACATTTTTAATCATTCGTGCCATATATCTAGGACATGCATCTGATTTTATCTCTACAGAAATAAAATCATTTATATTTTCACTGCATATGTGCACATCGTTTTTTGGAGAAGTAAATTTTTTATCAAGCACAGCGGCTGATTCTATTGCTATGCCCATAACTGATAAACAGTCGGGTCTGTTTGCTAATATATCAAACTCAAGTATTTCGTCATTTAGATGAAGAATATCTGCAACATCACTTCCTAGTGGATATTCTTCGTTAAATATTAGTATTCCGGCTTCTCCAACTGAAGGGTATAAATAAATTGGAATCTCCAATTCAGTTGCGCTGCAAAGCATACCATAGCTTTCAACACCACGCAACTTACCCTTTTTTATTTTTATACCACCTGGTAGCTCCGCTCCAACTAAAGCTACAGCTACTAATATGTCTGATTTTACATTTGGAGCACCACAAACTATCTGTAAAGTTTCTGATCCAACGTCAACCATACAAACATGTAGATGGTCGCTGTTTTCGTGATTAACACAGCTTAAAACTTTGCCTACAACAACATTTGTAAATGGGGCTGCTTTTGAATATCCATCGATAGCTGTACCAGTCATAATCATATTTTTTACATAGCTATTAATATCTGCATCTATGTTTGTATATTCCTTTATCCAATTATAAGGCAGTTTCATTTATTTTTCCTCCTACTTCTTAATTTGACTTAGAAATCTAATATCGTTTTCATACATAAGACGCATATCTTTTATTCCGTATTTCATCATAGCAATGCGCTCCAAGCCAATTCCAAATGCAAATCCACTATATTTTTTGCTATCAATACCACACATCTCAAGAACTTTAGGATTTACCATTCCACTACCTAAAACCTCGATCCAGCCTGTGTCCTTGCATACTTTGCAGCCTTTTCCCTTACATGCCATACAGGTAAGGTCTACTTCTGCACTTGGCTCAGTAAACGGGAAAAAACTTGACCTGAATCTTGTTTTAATATCGTCGCCATATAATTTTTTTGCAAAAGCATCAAGAGTTCCTCTTAAGTCTGCCATTGTGACATCTTCATCAATTACTAAACCTTCAAGTTGATGAAAGACGGGGGAATGAGTAGCATCTACTTCATCTGCTCTATATACTCTGCCTGGGCATACCATTCTTATAGGTGGTTTCTTGCTTAGCATAGTTCTAGCTTGCATTGGAGAAGTATGAGTTCTTAAAAGTTGCTTATCAGAAATATAAATCGTATCTTGTGCATCACGTGCTGGGTGATTTGCAGGGATATTTAATAGCTCAAAGTTATAATGATCTAGCTCTATCTCTGGACCTTCAAGAACTTCAAAACCAAGACCTACAAAACAATCTAAAACGTCTTTTAAGACCATTGAAATTGGATGCATACTACCTATAGTTGGTATTTCTCTTGGCTCCGTAACATCAATAGTTTCTTTCTTTAAATCTTCCAATCGCTTTTCAAGCAATAATTTTTGTTCAAATTCATCTAGTTTGCTTGAAATCAACTCTCTTAGTGCAGAAATATTTTGACCTACCAAAGGTCTATCTTCTTTAGCAATTGAAGAGATAGATTTTTGTAGCATTTGGAGTTCGCTTTTTTTACCAGTAAGTTCCTGCTTTATCTGTTCATAACTGGAAAAATCAATTACATTCTTCAATCGATTTATTGCGTTTTCCCTTGCATTATTAATGTCATCAAATATGCTCATATACTGCTCCTTTTAAAAATAATAAAAAGTTTCACCCCAAAGGGACGAAACTTCGTTATACCACCCAACAGTGTTTATCTATCAATAACGGAGATAAATCCGGCTCATACAAGCTGCTATGAGGTGAATTCTCTTGAGTATACGCAGCGACTTACAGCCTAGATCGCATTCTCTTAGCGTTTTTATTCAAGACATGTTCCTCAGTATGCATTTAAAATTATTTTAACATTTAAATTATTTAATTGCAACACTATGCCTTTAATACAGTTAAGATGTTTTTAATTAGTGAATCTCTACCATAACATGTTTCAGAAGAATAGGGAATAATTTCCCATGGCTGAACTTGCAATTTTCTACATATAGATGAAATATTTCTCATATATGCCGAGCGTGATATTTTATCTGCTTTTGTAGCAATAGTTGTAAAGTTTAAATTATTTGATCTTATAAACTCATTCATAAGCACATCGTCTTGCGTTGGATCGTGCCTAATATCAACTAAATGAAATAGATTTAGCAATTGGCTTGAATTAAGAAGATAATTCTCAATCATATTTGCCCACTTGAGTTTTTCAACATTACTTACTTTTGCATATCCATATCCTGGCAAATCAATTATTTGAAATCTTTGCTCGAACGTATCATCAAAAACAGTAGCCTCAAATACATTAATTAATCTTGTTTTACCCGGAGTTGAACTTATTTTCGACAATTTACCATGTCTACAAAGTGAGTTTATTAAGCTACTTTTGCCAACATTACTTTTACCTACAATTGCAATTTGACTTAGTTCAGGTCCAGCAAAATCATCATATTTAGAAAGACTCGTAATAAATTTTGCGTTTTTTATATCCATTATATAAATGCCTTTTCTAATATTTGTTTTATATTTTTAACTGGTATTATTTCCATACTATTTACTATTTCATCAGGAAGTTCTTCCAAGTCTTTAATATTTTCCTCTGGAATAAAAATTGTATATATAGAATTTCTGTATGCTGCAAAAAGTTTTTCTTTTAGCCCACCAATGGGAAGCACATTACCTAGTAAAGTTATTTCTCCGGTCATAGCTATATCCTGTCTTACTTTGCTATTGGTGAGAACCGACACCATAGCTACTGCGATAGTAACCCCAGCTGAAGGGCCATCCTTAGGAATTGCACCTTCAGGAACGTGAATATGAATATCTGTATTGCTAAAGAAATTTTTTTCTATTCCAAGTAGAACATAATTTGCACGCACCCAGGATAGAGCAGCATCAGCGCTTTCTTTCATAACATCGCCAAGCTTACCAGTTAGATATATTTTTCCAGATCCATCCAATGATAGACATTCAATTGTAAGAAGTACGCCACCATATGGCGTAAAAGCCAATCCATTAACAACCCCAACCATAGGTTCTTTAGCAACCTGCTCGCTGCTAAATCTCCTAGAACCGAGAAAATTTAGCATCCTATTTTTATTAATTGTTATCGATTTATTCTTATGTTCTAACATATAGACTATTGATTTTCTTATTAGCTTTGATATAAGACGCTCTAGTGATCTAACACCTGATTCTCTAGTATAGCCATCTATTAGTTCTTTCAAAATATCATCAGATATCTTTACTGAATTTTTATTTAATCCATGTTCTTTTATTTGCTTTGGAACAAGATGCCTTTTTGCTATCTGAAGTTTTTCATCATAAGTGTAAGATGGAACTTCTATTATTTCCATTCTGTCTAGAAGTGCTGGAGGAATAGTGTCTGTTGTATTTGCAGTTGTAATAAACATTACATTTGACAAATCAAATGGAATATCAAGGTAATGATCTCTAAAGGCAAAGTTTTGTTCTGAATCAAGAACTTCAAGCATTGCTGATGCAGGATCTCCTCTAAAATCAGAAGACATTTTGTCTATTTCATCAAACAGAAAAAGTGGATTCATTGTGCCTGCTTGTTTTATTCCACTAATTATTCTTCCTGGTATAGCAGAAACATAAGTTCTTCTATGACCTCTTATTTCTGCTTCATCTCTAACACCACCAAGAGACATTTGAACAAACTTTCGTCCCAAAGCTTCAGAAATCGCACGTACTATGGAAGTTTTTCCGACTCCTGGAGGGCCTACAAAGCATAGAATAGGTCCACGCATTGTAGATTTTTTATGAAGTACAGCAACAAACTCAATTATTCTTTCTTTAACTTTTTCAAGTCCGTAATGATTTTCATCCAAAATTTTTTTGGCATGATTTAAATCCAATTGATCTTTTGTGTATTCACCCCAAGGCATACCCAATATATACTCAATATATGTTCTACTTACTACAGCTTCAGGTGAAGAAGACGGGATTTGTTCATATCTAATAATTTCCTGTTCTACCTTTTCTCTAGCCTCTTCATTTAATTTTAATTCTTTTAATTTTTCCCTATATTTTGCGATTTCGTTTGCATCAGTATTGCCAAGCTCTTCTTGAATTGATTTTATTTGTTCATTCAAATAGAATGTTTTTTGATTCTGTTCAATTTGATCACGAACTCTTGCTTGTATTCTACTTTCCATTTTAAGTATTTCTAGTTGCTCAATTAGAAAAGAATAAAGCAATTCCATTCTTTTAGCGAGAGGGGTGCATTCCAATAGTTCCTGCTGTTTTACTGAATCGATTATATAGTAATGCGATATAATGTCGCAAAACTCATTAGCATCTGAAATATTCTGGAAATCATTGTTGAATAATTTAAAGTTTTTAGTAACCTTTGCGGTATCATTTATAGTTTTTGTAATTGCTTTAATAAGAGTAGGCAATTGTGGAGCTAAACTTTCATCTTTATTATCGATAAAAGATGCATCAGTAAAAAACAACTCTTCTTTTCTAACTCTAAGCAGTTTACATCTTGATACCCCTTTTATAGTTATTTTAACTGAATTCATAGATTCGTTTTTGATCTCTTCTATTTTACACAGACACCCTACTTTACATACATCTTCTACTGTAGGATCATCAGAACTGGATTTTTGTTGCATTGCAATGACTATTTCTTTATCCCGATCAAGAGATTCTTTTATTGCTTTTAATGCAAAATTATTATTTATATCAATGCTTATAATCGTATGTGGAAACATTACTACATCTTTAAAAACAAGAAGTGGTAAATTAAAAAGAGTCGTAGTGCTATTTGTTATAATACTCATTCGTACCTCCATAATATTGTACGATTTAATTATACTTTGCTAAACCTAATTTATCAAGTCACTGATAATAGGTAGAAAAAAGTAATAATAACTAACTAACCTAATCATGAGAAACAAGAAAGCGATTGAATATATTAACTATATTTAATAAAAATTTAATAATTATTTTTTTATTACTTCAAATATATTGACTTTATTTAACAGATATGTTAACATTACTGTGTTAAATTATATAGTAAATATTAAGAATTTAAATATTTGTTTAAGACTTGTGAGGGATAGATATGAATATTACCAAATTAAAAAAATATGCTTTATTGTTCACATCAGCTATAATTATGGTTTTATTTTTAAGCTCTTGTTATATGGAGCCGGATAGAACTATAGATAATACTAATAATATTGGAAATGATGGACAAAACTTTGATCCTATTATTACACCAACACCTACAGCAAGTCCAACACCTGTAGTTACTGATACACCAGTTCCACAGGAAACTACAGAAACAACACCACCATCAGATGAACCACAAGAAAGCTCTGGTTTAAATCTTGGCGTTTTTGACACCCCTACAATAAATACAACAAATAAGATAGAGGATAGTCCTAACACAAGTATTCCTGCAATAACAAAAAAACCAACTCAAACAAAAAAATCTAAGACGACCGCTAAACCAAAAGTAACACCCAAGCCAACATCTAAGGTTATGAAAGCAGGTGTAGAAGGCTCTCGTGTTAAAGAACTACAGCAAAGACTTAAAAGGCTTGGCTACTATAAAGGTAGTGTAGATGGAAAGTATGGTCAAGGCACAGAAGATGCGATTAAAGACTTCCAAAAGAATAATAAGCTCAATTCAGATGGAATTGCTGGAAATGCAACATTAAAGAAATTATATAGTAACAATGCTAAAAAAGCAGTTACAAATACAAAGAACAATACTAACACAAGCAAAAACAAAAATTCTAACTCGAAAGCTCCAAGACCAACTGAAAAACTTAGACTTCCAAATTTGCCAAGTGTTCCAAAAAATAAATATATTTCTACCTCATCAAGTTCAACAGGGGCAGATGTAAGAAATCTACAAAATAGACTTATAGATCTGGGATATTTAGCAGGAACTGCAGATGGTGTATATGGAGCAGCAACTGAAAAAGCAATAAAGGCTTTCCAAAGATCTAACGCACCTTATGTTGATGGAGTAGCTGGACCAGAAACTCTCGCACTTCTTTATTCAAAAAATGCAAAAAAAGCATCAAGACCAGTAGCAGTGGTTGCAAAGCCTGGTTCTTCACTAAGACTAGGTGATGAAGGGCCAGATGTACGTGCTTTACAAGCTAGGTTGAGAGAATTAAATTATCTAAAGGGTTCTGTAGATGGTTCATATGGTGAAGCCACAAAACAAGCCGTTATGAAATTTCAAAATGATAAAGGCATAAATGCTGATGGTATTGCTGGCAGTGATACTTTAAATCTAATGTATACTGATTACCCTGAAGGATCATCAATAGACGTTGATTCTGTTGTTGCAAAAGAACTTGACGAAAACGTTCAATCAACTTTAGCATCTAGTACTGGATTTTCAACAATTAATATCAATGACTCAGGAGATAATGTTTTAAGACTACAAGGAAAACTAAAAGATCTCGGATATTATAAGGGAGAGAATTCGGGTAGAGTTGATGAAGATACAAGGGAAGCAATAATGAGTTTTCAAGAAGCCAACCATCTTACAGTAGATGGAAAAGCTGGTCCTACAACTCAAAGATTCTTATATGGTAATGTCCCAAACAACATTGAATATGAGGAGATTGCTCCATATTCAAGTGGTGATAACGTTTTTAATCTTCAATATACATTATACGAACTAGGATATCTGCAGCAAGAAATAGATGGCAAATACAATGAATATACACTTGGCGCAGTTGCAGAGTTTCAGGGAAACAATGGATTAAGTGTTGATGGAATTGCAAATCCAAATACATTATCTCTTGTATATTCTAGCTTTGCAAAACCCGCTAGTTTGAGCACAGCCAATTATAAGACACTTAATATGGGAAGTGATGGTGAGGATGTAATTAGTTTGCAAGAGAGACTTAAAGAACTCAAGTATTTCAATCCAAAGGTTAATGCAATATATGATAATAATACCCAGATGGCTGTTTTATCATTTCAAACATATAATGGACTTAATGCTGATGGTATAGCTGATGCAGTAACACAAACTAAACTATATAGTGAAACTGCTTTAAAGAGGCCGTAATAAATGGATAAAAAAGATATTTTGCGTATAAACGAACTTGCAAAAAAGAAAAAACTACAAGGGCTTACTGATGAAGAACTTGCTGAGCAAGCAGAACTTAGAAAAAGATATTTAGAGGATTTTAGAAAATATTTTATTGCCCAATTAGATAACACAAAAATTAAAGAGCCGGATGGTAGTATACATCCTCTAAAAAAAGATTAGCATGTATTAGCTAATCTTTTTGCAAAAATAATAATAAACAAGTATAATAATACTAAATTATTAAATACCTAGGAGATATATTTATGTCTAAAACAGTAATTGTAACTGGTGGTGCAGGATTTATTGGTTCGAATTTCATTTTCTACATGCTTAAAAAACACTCTGACTATAGAGTAGTTTGTGTTGATAAGCTTACCTATGCTGGTAATATTTCAACATTAGAATCCGTTTTAAATGATCCCAGATTTAGCTTTAACAAAATTGACATTTGTGATGCTAATTCAATTGACAATCTATTTAAAAAAGAAAGACCTGATTATGTAGTTAACTTTGCAGCAGAATCTCATGTTGATAGGTCTATAGAAGATCCTTCGATATTTTTAAGAACAAATATTCTTGGAACTCAAGTACTTCTCGATGCTTGTAGAAAGTATGATGTAAAAAGATTTCATCAGGTATCTACAGACGAGGTATATGGTGATTTACCTTTAGATAGACCTGATCTTTTGTTTAAGGAAGATATGCCATTACATACCAGTTCGCCTTATAGTGCATCAAAAGCTTCGGCAGATTTGCTAACACAATCTTATTTTAGAACATACAACTTGCCAGTTACTATTTCTAGATGCTCAAACAACTATGGTCCATATCAATTTCCAGAAAAACTTATACCATTAATGATTGCCAACGCATTAAATAATAAACCTTTACCTGTTTATGGAGAGGGATTAAATGTTAGAGATTGGCTCTATGTTGATGACCACTGTTCTGCCATAGATTTAATTATTCATAATGCTGAAGATGGTTCAATATATAATATTGGTGGTCACAATGAAATGAAAAACATTGATATTGTTAAGCTTATATGTAAAGCGCTGGGCAAGTCTGAGGATCTTATAACTTATGTTACTGATCGTAAAGGACATGATCTAAGATATGCAATTGATCCAACTAAGATTCATAATGATTTAGGCTGGTTGCCTTCTACAAAATTTGAAGATGGTATAAAGAAAACAATTAATTGGTATCTTGAAAATAAAAATTGGTGGGAAACTATTATTAGTGGTGAATACAGAAATTATTACGATAAAATGTATTCAAATAGATAAAATAAAGGGCTTAATCTTTTATAAGAATTAAGTCCTTTTTTATAAAAATCCATTGCTAAATTTAGCAATGGATTTATATTTGTTTTAAATTATCCTATGATCTTAGCAACAACGCCAGAACCAACTGTACGACCACCCTCACGAATAGCAAATCTTAATCCTTGCTCTATTGCTATTGGTGTGATTAGGTTGATTTCCATATCAATATGGTCGCCTGGCATTACCA
>JAXFOG010000013.1:0-30763 GCA_034180455.1 Eubacteriales bacterium | reverse complement strand
AGTGGAGTTTTTGGTGTATACACCAATACTAGGCGCTGGAGGTTCATTCTTAGCATTTACCACTGGTAATCTTATTAATTTAAAAATACCATGTGTAGCTAATGCTAGAGAACTTAGTGGTGCAGAGGTAGGGAGCCCAGAAAATGAGATAATAAGTACATTGTCTAGAGCAAGTTCTGCGCTCGTTACTACTATTGTTCTTGCATTAGGTGTAGCACTTCTTATTCCTTTGCAGGGGTTTTTAAGTAATCCGGTTCTTACACCAGCTTTTGATAATGTTGTTCCGGCTCTATTTGGCGCAATTGCATATAGATATATAAGCAAAAACCTAAAGTTATCTATCTTGCCATTAGTAATTATGTGTTCATTATTCTTACTTATTCCTTCGCTAATTAAACAAGTTACATTTATGATAATACCAAGTGGTGCTTTAGCAATACTTATTGCATGGATCATGTTCAAAAAGGAGGCTTAATATATGATTTTAAATTTTTTATTGTCAATTATCGGAATAATTTTTGTTTTATTATGTGTTGCTGTAATTCACACTTTGTTGATTCCGAATAAGACTTCTACCTATAAGTCACCAGAAGTTGATGAGAGAGCAATCGAGTATGCGAATAAGCTTTCAAAAATGATTCAGTGCAAGACAGTATCTCATATTGGGCAAACTGATTTGAGCGAATTTGATAAATTGCATAAAGTTTTTGAAGAAATATTTCCCAATATTCATAAGCACTGTCAGAAAATAGATCTAGATGGTAACTTGCTATATAAGTGGAGTGGAAAAAGCTCAGAAAATCCTATATTGCTTATGTCCCATCAAGATGTTGTAGAAGTTAGTGGCGCTTGGAAACACGATCCCTTTGGTGGTGAAATTATTGATAACAGAGTATGGGGGAGGGGATCTTGCGACACAAAGTGTAGCCTTATGGCTTTGATGCAGGCTTGCGAAGAACTTATTTCTGAAGGCTACGAACCAAACTGTGATGTTTATATTGCCTCAAGCAGAACTGAAGAAATAGGTGGAAATGGTGCGCCAACAATAGTAAATTATCTAAAAGAACATAATGTTCGTTTGTTTATGGTTTGTGATGAAGGTGGTGCAGTTACTGCTGATCCGATTCCTGGCGTAAAGGGATATTTTGCAATGGTTGGAGTTTACGAAAAAGGTAATGCCAGCGTTAGCTTTACTGCAAATAGTAAAGGTGGGCATGCGTCAGCTCCACCTAGAAATACTCCTATAGCAAGACTTGCTGATTTTGTTCATGAAATTGAACACAACGATCCCTTTGATGTAAAATTTAGCAAAGAAGTTAGAGAAATGTTCAGGAGACTAGCCCCTTATTGTGGATTTCCTTTGAAATTGGTGTTTGGCAATTTATGGCTATTTGAACCACTGCTAAAGAAATTGCTACCAACCATAAGTCCACAGGCAGCTGCTATGCTAAAAACAACAATTGCATTTACAATGGCACAAGGCTCAGACATGCACAATGTAATACCTAGCAAGGCAACAATAACTGCAAATATGCGATTTATTCCTCATCAGAAAAAAGATGCAAGCATCGAACTTCTTAAAAATATAGCAAAAAAATCAAATATCGATGTAGAAGTAAATTTAGCAAGTGATCCAAGCCCAAGTCTTGATGTTAATTCACGTCAATTTAAAATTACAGAGCAAGCCATAAACACCATATTTAATGGCAGTGCTTGTATTCCATATGTAATGACAGGTGCAACAGATGCTAGATTTTACCATGAAGTGAGTGATGCTTGTATAAGATTTGCTCCAATTATGTATGATCCTCAGCAACTATCAAGCATGCATGGCCTTAACGAAAATGTATTTATTCATGCCTTGCCACCTGCAGTAGATTATTATAAGTATATTATTAAGGAGCAATAAATTATTGACACAAAAGCTATTTGATGTTAAAATAGCTTTTGTTCTGGAGAAATCGCCTAGTCTGGTCGAGGGCGCACGACTGGAAATCGTGTAGGCTGGAAACAGTCTCGAGAGTTCGAATCTCTCTTTCTCCGCCAGATAAGATGTCATATTTGGATACAATATGGCATCTTTTTATTTTACTTAAAAAGCCTTAATTTTAGGGGTTTATAGCATATTTGCAAATAAAAAGCTCGCCTTATAAACTACTATAGGGCGAGATTATTTTGTTCTTTATGAGAATAATTTGAGACTGCTAAAGTAAAGGTTTGCTTTTTGAGTAAAGGTTTGCTTTTTGGGAAAAGGTTTGCTTTATGGTTAAATGTTTGTTTTGTGTATTTTCATAGTTAGAATATTGATTGCTATAAATTAAAGCTATCTTACTTTTAATAACATAGAGGATTAATTAAACTATTCCTAAGTGTATGCACGAATTTCAAAAATGCGAATAATTGGTGATCCATAGGTCTGCATTTCTTCTAGTCGAATAGTATCACAGGACACAGGAGATTTAAGATTGATGACACAATGTCTTTGAGAATTGTTGTCAATTTCTATTTTGGTAACACGCTGCCCATTCTGTTCTAATATAATTTGACACTTACGAACTAGTTCTGGTGGACTTCCAATCACTTGTCTGTTCAATACATCCTTATTAATACTAATTGTAATTTCCCTAGAAAGATTGCTGTCGAACGTTATACTAATTGATCTGATATTCTCAGTCTGATTTAGTTGACAAGTAAGTATTGGGTTATATTTTTGATAAGCTGCCCAGCAATTCATATCATTTCCAACTGTGCGAGCTATGCCATTATTAATATTCTCAGGGCCACATCCTTCAATAAAGATGGTAGCTGTTATTTGTGCTGTTCTAATAAGATCTGCTGGGTCTAGGTTAATAACTCCAGGAATATAGCAATCATCTTTTAAAAGGGATTGTTGCAATTCAAACATATGCAATCCAACATCTCGTGGAAAAACATGTTTTTTAACAGCTATTGCGGCTGCAGTCCCTACTGCTTGTCCTCCTATTGCGCATGTTGCCATAACTCGTGCAGAAGCAAATGCCATATGGGATGCACTAATTATTCGTCCACAAATAAATAAGTTTGAGATGTTATGTGAATAATAGCATCTGTATGGAATGGTATACACATCATCAAGTTCAATCCATTGAGTAGGATCCTCGCTGTTATTAAGAAAGCCCTCTACTGTATGGATATCCATAGGCCATCCTCCATAAGCTACTGCATCCTCAAAACGTTTTCCTTCTACGCAGTCTCGTTCACATAGTACATAGTCACCAAGCAATCGTCTGCTTTCACGTTTTCCAGGTAACATACCTACCCATTCTAGTTCCATATTTTGTGCTCTATGATCGCCACCGTTTTTTATGTGATCCCACACACCATAAATCGCCTTTAGTAATTCATCACGTATTATTTCAGCATCATCAATGGTATTATATTTATCCCCACCTAATTCAATCCACCAATATCCTGATGTAATATCTTCGTGAATTCTTTTCCTTAGATCATGTTCTGTATATGTGTTTGCCCATTTTGGCTTAATAAAAGGAACAGGTTGTCCTACATCTCGCGCCTTAAACATTAGAGAGCTTCCCATTGTATAATGATCAGCTTTATCAGGTGCGTATGTTTCTCCGTAAGTTTCTTTTCCTTCTCGTCCAACAACATAATCAGCCCCTGCCCATGCTCCAATAGTTCCATCCCCAGTTGCGTCTGCAAACAGCGGTGCTTCAAACACTATTCTTTTTTCTGTCGTCTGTTGATAAGTCGTAACGCTTACAATTTGTCCGTTTTCTACTTTTACTTCATCAACACATGTGTTCAGGAATAACGTCAAGTTATCACAAAAAGTTGCTTTTTCCCATAGAACGGAATCAAAAATTGCGTAATTGTTAGTTGGATTGTACTTTTTGTGATCAAGCAGAATTTCCTCAACAATGCCTGTTTCACGTGCATTTGGACGTGACATATGATAATCTGCACCACAAATGTGCATTCTTATTTCACTACTAGCGTTCCCACCAAGCATTGGTCTTGCATGAATCAAGGCTGTTTTAATGCCTTTCCTTGCAGCTGAAATAGCGGCACACAATCCACTCATACCTCCACCTATTACAACAAAATCAAATGAAGTTTGGTTCATATTTGTATTCTCCTATTATGGCGTGACACCTAAATCAATTAAACGTTTTTGTAAATGTTTTACATTTAACTCACGCGGCAGTACGTTCATTTTCACACACAAACTTGCTGCAACACCTGCTGCCTGTCCCATATTGGCACAGATGGGCATAACTCTAAAGTTAGAATGAGCAATATGGGTTCCACATATATCTCGTCCTGCGAGTAAAAGATTATCTATTTTTTTAGGAACTAAGCAACCATATGGAATTGTATAGCCATTTTTTTGTGAAAAATGTTTCTGAACCCCAGTTTTATCTAATCCATTTCCAGTTAAATTATGAACATCAAAGTTAAAATAAGCTTTTGTAATTGCCCAGTCTTCAAAAACTCGCGCTGAAAAGATATCATCTTTTGTTATTGTAGCTTCACCATAAAAATGGCGTGTTTCACGAACTCCGATTATAGATGCGCTACTAATTAAATAGCAATTCTCAAATCCAGGCACAAACTTACGAAGAAAAGATATTATTTTATTCATTTGACGTCGACAGAAAAGGGTAGCTTTAGTCAAATCTGCTGGGTTTGTCCCATCAATATCAGTACAGTTGGTCATGTTACAGGTAACTATGCCTGGAAGACTGGTCCGGTATAGCAACACATGTCCTGCAGGGAATGGTAAATTTGCCTTTCCAACATCTTGTATTGGTCCTGCGGGTATCAATGGATTTTCTTCAAAGCTACCAGGGAAAACTGAACGATCTGTATCAACTCCAGCAACTTTAAACATTATTGTTACCGGCTGCATCAATCCATCTTCCTCACGACCTTTGAAATACGGAACACCAGCTCTTGCGGCAATATCGCCATCACCTGTCGAATCTATTACAATTTTAGCAAGTGCTGCTTGCCTACCTGCTTTACTTTCCAAAATTACGCCTTTAATAATATTGTCGTGTACAATTGGTACAGATGCAAAGCTGTACAGTCTTAGCACAATCCCTGCTTCTACAAGCATTTCTAATAAATGTGTTTTAAGCGATTCGGGGTTTATTATTTGTCTTGGACATCCATTCATGCTGGAATTTTCATCATTTAGTTCAGATGTTTTTTGAAGTATTTCCTCATAAAAGCCACCTTTCGTGTTTCCTGTCCAATGACTCATAAGCCCAGTGGTAGCAACACCGCCTACATCACCGCTCTGTTCAATAAGCATGGTTCGCATTCCTTCGCGTGCTGCACAAATTGCAGCAGAAACACCCGCTGGTCCTGCTCCTAATACAAGAACATCAACCTCATCCAATACAGGAACATTGCGTCCATCTTCCCAAATATTTTTCATAAATAATTCAACCTCCAATTATCCCTTAACAGCACCTGACATAAGCCCTTTAACAAAGAATTTCTGACCTGCAAGAAATACAATAAATACTGGCAGGAGCGCAGATGTAGATGCTGCCATAACAAGATTATATTCAGTTACGCTTTCTTCGATAAAATTGGTTAGAGCAATCGGTATTGTATATAGTCTCCAGTTTGTGAGAAATACTAATGGATCAAGATAATTATTCCAGTTCCAAAGAAACACAACCATTGCGAGGGATGCCATTCCAGGAGAAGCAATTGGAACCATGATCTTCAACCAAATTGTAAATTCACTTGCTCCATCTACATAACCACTTTCTCTTATTTCATTAGGAACTTGCATAAAAAATTGTCTCATAAGGAATGTTCCAGTAACTGTAATTAAACCAGGTAGTATCAATGTTAAGTGTGTTCCTGTAATGCCAATCTCATTAAATAATATAAATTTTGGGATCAGTGTTACTTGAGATGGAATCATCATCGTCGCAAGATAAAGGAAAAAAATAGCAGTAGATCCTCTAAATTTAATTTTGGCAAATGCATATCCTGCAAGAGTACTTGTAATCACTGATCCGGTAAGATTGATTAGAGCAATTTTAATACTGTTAAAATAAGCCAACCCAAAGTGATAATCTCGTGCGGCAATGCCACCTATATTCCAGACCTTCATGTAGTTTTGAGGATACCAATATTCAGGAATCCACTTTATGGGCAATTTCATTACATCAAGAGGTCGCTTTAAGCTAGCAGAAATCATCCATAAAAACGGAACTATCATGGTAAGTGCAAAAGTACCAATGATAACTGTCCATAGTATTTTCTTAATGATTTGTTTTTCACTATAATAACCGTTAGACTTTTGTGCTGTAAGCAAATTTGTTGGTTCCATTTTTTCACCACCTTAATAACTGACCCACTTTTTTTGTCCCTTCCATTGAACAAGAGTTATTAAGAAAAGGACTAAGAACATTATCCATGACATACTTGCCGCATATCCCATTCTGTAAAATGTAAAAGCTGTTGTATAAATGTAGTACACAAGCACGTGGGTCGCAGAACCTGGGCCACCCCTTGTCATAATTTGAATAGGTGCAAAAACTTGGAATGAAGATATAAATGTCGTTATCACAAGGAAAAACGTAGTAGGAGAAAGAAACGGTATTGTAATTTTAAAAAATTTTGTGATTTCACCTGCGCCATCAATATCTGCAGCCTCATATATATCTTGAGGAAGTGATGTAATGGATGAAGTATATATCATCATTGCATACCCAACACCTGACCAAATTGTCATTAGCATTATTGCTGGAAGTGCCCATTTATGATCTCCTAGCCATTGTGGAGGGTTTCCAACTCCAAACCATTTAACCATTTGTGTAAAAGGTCCCCAAGGAGAATACATCATAACCCAGACTATCGCTACAGCAACAACATTGGAAATATACGGCATAAACATAGCAAGCCTTATTGGTAATTTTGCATAACAAAATTTGTCTATTAAAACCGCCAAAATAAGAGCAAGAAAAATTGTTATTGGTACTACGCACGCTGAAAAAATAATTGTGTTAAAAAGTGAATCAATAAACCATGAATCAGACCACAACTCTATATAATGTGTTCCACCATTATATTTCCAGTTGCCGAATCCCTGAGTATATTCCCAATCAGTAAAGCTGATTACAAGGGAAATAATCATTGGTATCAAAGTAAATAGAGTAAATCCTAACACGTTTGGTGCAATAAAAGCATAACCAGTTAGATCAGTTCTTAGCTGCCTGCTAATCCCTTTTTTATTCGATATTTTTTTTCTTTTTGAAATGGACAGCGTCATAACACCACTCCTGTAACACTTTTTAAAAGCGGGAAGGAGACACCCATCCCGCTGTAGATCAAATTTTGTTAATATTTATTTTTTTAGAAGCTCTTCAGCACGTGATTGTGCATCATTCATTCCTTGCTGAACAGTTTTAACACCAGTATAAATATTCTCTAGTTCTTCTGTGAGTACTTTGTTAATTTCTGGTAGTTTATTTGTTATGCTAGGTACTGCATGGTTTTTTGCTTGTACAATAAGTACATTTTTTGATGTTTTTGCATCTAATAGATCTTCAGCCCCATCTAGGAAATAATTTGTTACTTCAACTGGATCATAGGTATTTGCAGCTGGTACACGTCCTCCTGATGTTAAGGGTAGCATACCTTTCGTTGCGTACCACTTCAAATATTCCCAAGCGGCATCAATGTTTTTAGACTTTGGATTGATACAAAGATGATCTCCATAACCACCTTGTGTATATTTGCGATTTCCATCAAATGTTGGATATGGGGCAAACGCAGTTTTAAATTTGTGTGGATAGTTGTCACGATCTTTTATACTACGAACCATCCAAGGACCAATTGTCATAGCACATTTTTCAGTAATGAACATACCTTCTTGTGAAAGCTTTTGTGTAACACTGTCTGCATGAGTCGGAGCAGAATGATCTACATTCATCATGTTGTTTACAAGTTCAACTGATGCAACATTAACCGGATCATTTACATTGGCAGATCCATCTGCATTATAAAGTGGATTACCACCTAAAGTTTGAGTAGAAAAATATGAAAAAGGATATAATAGGTCTTGCTGGGAATTGAAAAACATTCCATATACCTTATTGTCGCCTTCGCCCTTTGTTAATTTTTTTGCAATTTCTCTAAACTCTTCAAAGGTCCAATCAGTAGGAATATCAATTCCTGCAGCTTCAAACATATCTTGGTTTATTACTATTCCGTATTGATCCATCTTTGTTGGTAAAGAATATGGCTTTCCATCTATGTAATATGCTAAAGCCATTTTTCCAAAAATGCCTTCAATATCAAATCCATCACGTGCAACAAGTTCACTTAAATCCAACGCCATATTGCCGCTTGCACGCTTTTGCAGTACAGATGCAGTATAGGTCATATATAAATCTACATCGTTGCCAGCTAATAGACTTGTTTCAAGTTTGAGATTACCTGTTTCATCATTTACAAAACGCTCATATTCTGCTTGAATACCCTTATCCTTAAAAGCTTCATTGAATAAATCAATGCTTGCTTGAGGACCTGCTTCAGCAGGAACACCGCCCCATATGCGAAGCGTTATAGTGTCTTCAGCTAGAACTGTGAATGATGACATAATGAGTACCATTGTTAAAAGGAATGTAACAATTTTTTTCATAGCGTTTGCCTCCTATTTTTATTGCGGTTACTATTATTCCGCATATTTTATTAACAGTATAAAAAAGACAGGCTGATAAACAATAAACAATCCTGCGCTTTCTCTATCATATGCTGTCTTTTTTTATAAAGTGAAATTATTCTTCAATTCTAATCTTCAATTTTCTGCCATTTCTTCACAATTCTGCTTTGCTAATCTTCTTTCTTGCATAGGTGTCCTACCAGTAATCTTTTTATACAGGCTACTAAAATAATTAGCATTATCAATTCCAACGCTTTCAGCAATTTCATTTATTCTTTTGTCTGAATAACAAAGCATTTTACGTGCTTGCTCAATACGATAACGATTTAACCAATCTACAAAACTCATTCCCATCTCTCTTTTGAATATATGAGCAAAATAACTTTCACTTAGTCTAGTAATTTCAGCAGCACGACTAACCTTAATATCTTCTGTTGGATATTCCTTAATATATTTTAATATCTGCTGTATCTCTGGTCTTTGTGACTTATTCTCTACTCCAGAGTATACAGATAACGCTTGCTCAAATCCAGTGCGAACGGTTATTAGCCTATCTGAATGCTGAACGAGTTCAGTCAATGTATGGCCATCGTTATCAGTCCATGTTGCAATATCTGGATAGACACGTTTAATTGCAAATAGCATATCTAAAAGATGTACTCGCAGTTTTTGAAGCGGAAAACCACGTCTTTTGGTTATTTTTGAAAAAGTACTCGAACACACATTAGAAATTTGATCAATATTATGTGTTGACAATGCTGCTTCTAACATATTCATACCAACAGGAGATTCAGTCCATTCTTCATGTTTTACGTTATGATAGCTGTGGATTCTACCTGGGTCAAGCAAATAACGATATGTAAGAGTTTCCTCGTTTTGTTTATAAGCAGTATGTAAACCAGAAAGTGATTTCTGCACATCACTCATTACCGAGGTGATGGATTCATTCAAGTATCTTTTGATATATTCTTCAGCTCGAGCGTAAGCCATCTGTAATTTAGCAAGAGCTTCTAAATCTTCATTTTGCCATATTAACAGTGTGCGATCCGCCTGTAATGGACAAATTATAACATTCTGTTCAAAAACCTCCTCAAGAATATTTTCAATAGCAAGGATAGAACTCTGTGATAATCGTTGTTGGGCGTGACGTAGTTGATAGTCATCAATACTTACAGTAATTAAACGAAAAAATTTTTTTAAATTCACGTTTGGGTACAACTGCAAAAATTGTTTTTCAGCTTCTTCTGATTCTAATTCACCTGAAATTATTCTTCGGATTATACTTGTACGCATTGCATATTTATTACTAGTTTCATTGCTATTGGTTTCTGGATCTTCCAATTCTATTTCAGAAAGCAATTTAATTATTTGATTAGGCTTTACATCAAGCTTAAATACATAGTCAAGTGCGCCAAGGCGCATGGATTGTCTTACATTTTCGAAATCATTGTATCCACTCAACACTATGAATTTTATATGAGGATATTCACTCTTGCAAGCTTTCATTAATTCGAGGCCGTTCATCTGATCCATTTTAATGTCTGTAAATATAAGGTCGGGTTTTAGGGCTCGAATTTTTTCAAGAGCTTCGAAACCATTACATGCATCTCCTACAACAGTAAATCCGTAATCTTCCCAGTTTACTATGGAACGGAAACCTATTCGCACAAGCATTTCGTCATCTACAATCAGAATTCTTTTCATAACCAATCTCCTCTACATCATCAATAACAGGCAACCTATAATGAACAATAGTACCGATTCCTGATTGTGATGTTATTTCTAGTGTATATTCTTTTCCAAACGTCATTTCGATTATTTCTTTTACATGTGAAAAACCAATTCCCGTCATTTTCCGCTTTTCGCTTTCGATTACATTGTTATTTAGCTTTTCAAGTAGTTCAATGTCAACACCTTCTCCATTATCTTCCACATAAAGATGAAAGATATCATCTTCATTATATCCATATAATCTAATTAAACATTCTTTTTCGTTACGAATATTTTCTTTGAAAGCGTGTATCACTGCATTCTCTACTATTGGTTGTAATATAAATCTTGGCATATACTGTTTCATAATTTCTGGTTCGAAATCCTCTTCTAACTTAATCCTTTGACCAAATCGCATATTTTGAATTTCTAAATAACCTTTTACATGTTCAATTTCTTCATACAATCTAGCCATATCTTCATCATTCCCTATACTATATTTAAGGACTGCTGAAAGCGCATTAATACCCTCTGTAATAGTATCCGTATGCTGCATTATTGAAATATATCTAATAGTATTAAGTGCATTGAACAGAAAATGTGGATTTAATTGTGAACGCAAAGATTCGTAACGGTAATGTTCTTTTATGCGATATTCTTCATCTAAATTTTTAAACAGGTCTTTAATATTTTCTGTTAATCGTTTAAATGATCGATTAAGGTGTCCTATTTCATCCCGACGCATCATATCCAATCCTTCCAAAGAATCACCTAATTTATAATGACGCATAACATGAGAAAGTTCCTTTATAGGTTTTACTAGGATGCCAACAATTAACCCTACAATTATCAAAGCAATCACAGCTGCAAAAATTAATACAATATTAATTCTTTTTGAAAATTGAGCCATATGCTGAACTACATAGTTAAAATCTGTAAAATGTACAATACGCAGAGCTTCCTCTCCCAATGTCCAAGGTGCATTTAGAGTAAAGTAGCTTACAAGCTTGATTCCCGAATCCGTATTCATTGTAAAGCTTCCTGATTCACTAGTATCTATTAATGAAAGCGCATTGTTGAGTTGTTGCGTTTGACCTTCAGGCTCATATTTTAAAATCGGCTTATTTTGGTCACCAATAATATAAACACTATCTTTTTCACTATAGCAAAAGCCCTTAAGTACATGGCTAAAGTGACTTTGTGGCATACTTACAATTAATACTCCAAGAGGATGCTCTTCCAAAGTCCCATTATAGATTGATCTAGCCGCAGAAATATATTTTTCATTATTATCTAATAAAAACTCTGGAGAAAACAGATTCCAAACCAGATGTCCGTTGCCATATTCAGATTTAAGTACCCAGTCTTCTTTCATTAAATAATCGTAGTTTTTAAAATTTCTCTCCCAGTTAGTATAGCACCTTCCATTACTATCAAAAAGAGTTATAAGAATTTCATCATCTGCATATAAATTATTCACTTGGACATAGTTTACACATTCATCAAATTCTTTATATACTGAAAAATATGAATTTTGAGGATCTCTTAAACTCTCAAACAATCTGTTATTAGTAGCAATTACACTTGAAGTTCCAGCAATATTACGAAACATATCATATATTGCTTCCTCGGATTTAGAAATGCTATTGACAATTTGTTCGCTAAGCTGTTTCTTAATAAAAGATTCATATTCTTTGCTAACCCAGCCGAATAGTAGAAAAAGTGGAAGAACCAGACATATTAAAATAGCCATATAGGTTCTATGAGATATTTGAGTTATATAATCAAGCAGTCGTTTAATAATAATTCACCTCTGTTCAAATTTTTTTCATTAAATAAATTATGACATAATATTTTTGTAAAATCAATTTATGGACTATTATAGAAAAAAGTAATGTTTATCACTATAGTAATTAGTTTAATATATGAAATTCTAGAAAGTAAAAATAAAAGCTGGTAATGCTAATATATTATTTTGTTTTGAAAATTGTAATAAGTAATAATGTAGAAGAATATTAGAACGCATACAAAGTTAGTTGCAATAAAGTTTTTTTATATTATCCATTATTATTTAAGAAGTGTAAGAAAATTTTTTGGGTAGCAAAATTATTAGAAAATAAGGAAAAGGTTTTAGAACCAACTTGAAATAAAATAAGAGTGGCAAACTTATCCACTTCATATTAAGATGAAACCAGTATTGTTGAATTGAAAGCATGGTATATATAGCTACCTTAGTTTATTGACGAAGGTAGCATCTTGTTAACTTAATGTTATGCAATAAATAAATTTTATATACTTTTAAAAAAATATTTTTTTTATTTAGATGTATTGCAAATAATAATGCGACACTTAAACCAAACTAAGTTCGTGCATAAACAAATTAAATGGAGTTTGATATTCTAGATATTTTCTAGGCCTGATATTAAACTCCATTAAGTTTTTAATTAGCTAATTAATAGATATTTAGATAAGTCTGTTTTCTTAGTATAGTATTCTCTTAATAAACCATTTTAGTTTTCGTTGCTACCTCTTTGCCATGCTGAATACGCATCAGCAAAGTAAAAATTTATAACTCTTTTTTCAACATCTTCATAACAAGCAAATTCTTTGCTTATGTAAGATGTAAAAGTCTTTAAAGCTTCTAATGGTAAAGATTTAATTAGCTTATCAATTGCTCCTAGCATCGAATTTTTACTTCGATCTATCATAGGTAAGGCTATATAAAATCTAGTTTTCTTTCTACAAATGTTGCTAGGCATCCTTTGCTTTTACCTCTAGATGATACAATTGTATCTAATTCCCAATGACCAAAAGTATTTCTTTTTTTTGACTTCTTTCGGTCGTTTGTTTATTGATTTACCAATGTTAAACCTACCCCTTGTTTCTTTGACTTTTCTTGATTTTCCCTTTATTCTTAATTTTGAAACATAAAACTTTATAATTCCTGAGTAAATCCAATTATATATTGTTTTAAAACAGACAATATCTTTACATATAGTGTTTGCTATTTGATCAGGAGACCACTTCTTATGAAGTTTTTCAGATATGGCTTTAGTGAGCTTATCATCAGCTTTCGATTTACTTCCCTTAGATGATGATTTTTCTATCTTATCTTTTTGAGCATAAATAGATTCATACTCATTACCACACCTTTTTAATTCTCTAGATATTGTGGAGTGATGAAATTCTAAAATTTTCGCTATTCTTCTAGAAGAATAGCCCTCTTTACTTAGCATCTCTATCTTATCTATTACATTTATGGTAAGATGTTTATAGCTCATATAATATCTGTGTATGTTCTTGTAGTTATTAACATTTTACACAAAGTTAGTATGAGTTTTCTACTTTGTTCTAGTGCCGCATTTAATTTTACAACTTATCATTACTAAAAAAGCTTTTAGGAGGTTGTTATGAAAAACAAATGTTTTAAGGTGTTGTGCATGTTTGCTTTGACATTTTTTGCAAGTGTTTTGGCTATGATATGCTCATATGCTGATGTTAAACAGAGAACTCAATTACCAGCTGATGTTCAAGCGTTTTTTGCAAACAACCGTTGGAAAGGTTGGGAAATAACAGGCTGGGTCAACCCTAATCAGCAAAAAATGAGTAGCGCCTGTGCTTTTGCGGCAGTAAAAAGTGGAAAAGCCAATACATTAGTTGCTTTTGGATGGGAGAATGGAAAATGGGTTTATAAATGGCACAATTCTTCCGCTCTTCCTCAAGTAGCTGAACCAATAGTTTTAGGCACAATAATCAGTGATAATGTCTGTTTTACATCGTTTTATGTATACGACAAAGAGATTGAAGAAATGTTCTGTGTATGGCAACAACAGAAAAACAGCTCTTGGGAACTTCAAGAACTCTATCATTTTGGATGTTATTGTCCCCAAAAAGGTCTGATGTTCTTTGATACTCACAAAGATGGAGTAATACAAGTAAGCAATGCTGGATGGGTAGATGGCAAGGAAACAAATACAAAGGTGTATGGTACCTATCAAAGAAACTTGCGCTATTTTAATCTTGCAGCTTTTCCACTGACACTTGATGAAGCACGTACTTTTTTATCCAATCCATCTGAAATACCTCATGGGGACTTCCAAGCTCAGAACATTAAATTTACATCGGTAAAAAAATACCCTGTCTATACAGGCCCTGGAACAAAATACCTTCGTAGTGCAAATGGAAAAGCAAGTGTAAGTACTAATGATTGGATACAAGTCTTTGGAAAGATTGGGGACTGGATAATGATTCAGTATGATATTACCTCGTCTAAAATGAGGATTGGATATATTGAATCTAATGCTTTACCAAAAAAATCTAATGTGCCTAGCTTGTGTTTTGATCCGAAACCCGTTTATGTTTCGCGCAATACCATCATTACAGACGAACCACTTAAGGGAGAAACCCCTCTTGGAAAGATTGTGGTTGGCCAGAAAGACTGTTATTTCTTGGCAGATTTTGGCGATGGGTGGTGGTATATTCAAACAATCCTAAATGGGAAAAGCATATGGGGATTTGTTAGATCTGCTGATTTACAGTATATTGAAACCGAAATCAAATGAAACATTGAATAACTTAAGAAGAGGGCTTGTTTTTGCGCCGAGTACTCTTCTTTAATTAACATATTGGTTTGTTAGCCGATAACATAACCACCGTTGCCATCTAAAGGAAGAAATACAGAATACTCATTCATACCACCATTCAATGATATAAACTAAGATATAACTGACATTGTTTTTGCTTACACACCATCGTGTTTCATACCATCCGTATGTGGAATAAGAGCAAATAGGAACGATATCATCTCCTCATTTTTCTTGCTTTTCGGAGGGCTTTTTTATAAAATGAGGTTGCAGGCTTTGCTGCAAATAAATACTTGGATGATGCAAAAAAGCGGCAGTGCAAGCGTTTTATGATTTGAAAAACACAGAAGGAGAGAATGCGAAAAATGTTAATAAAAAAATTACGATCCTTTCTTGCCGTGGTTCTGTTAATGAATATTCTATGCACAAATGTATTGGCATATGCAAATGACACAAAGCATTTGTATACTTATGATGATATACACCAATATGTGCTTGATAACGTATCCCCAGCATTCGTTTTTACACTGAATAGTGAAACTGCTTTTCCTCCTATTGCTATTACTCCGGACACCTTTTCATTGCGCATCAAAGAAATTCAACACAGCAAATCCAAAACAGATTATAAAAAGTTTTTGGAATCAATCGGATTGCCTTATTCTTCAGATGATATCCTTTTAGGTACCAATACTCGCAGGAGTCTTGATATTCACGAAAAAACATTTTTTCAGAAAATAGAAATTTTGAGATATTCCGACGTTTATAGCCCCATCATGGATTTCATATTTCTCAAGATCCAAGATCAGTGGTTATTATGGGACGCAATCATTGAATTGGATGATCCATCCGTCGTTGTAGGCATGAATACAGTCTGGATCAAAGGATATATGGATGGAGAATCGGAACGATATCCACGCTATCAGACAGAGTACTGGTATGACCTTAGCAAAAGAAAAATTACAAATAGCTTCTTATCGGAAGGGTTTAATGCTGATTCACTTGATTTTCATGTTTTTAGTAAGGCAGTTTCAAAGCTAGTGCTTGATGAAAATGGGATATTTAACTCTTATGTTATTAAATCAACAGTCAGCGTCGAAGATTTTAGAATGTCTCCGAAGGGTCCAAGTAAGTGGATTGATTATGATGTATACTCCACGACAGAAGTATATAAGGAATCAGAGCAAGGACTTTCTTTGGAATCATCAGATTTAACTGTTTTTGAAAAATAAGGGTGCCCTACACTTTGGCACCCTTGTTGATTAGTTATAAAAAAAGCTGAATTGACTTCCAGTAGAACGGGGGAAACTATGAGACATTTTTATACACATAGATCTAATTAAGTAAAATTCATTTTGCTGTTGTTATTATTTCAGCTCTTTTGTAAAGCATAGATGTAATCAATAGTGCCTTTGCATACGGCATCCCTAAGATAGTCTAACCGCGATCCCTTCAAGCAACAGCTCAATTCGAAGAAATAAATATGACGCCCGAAGATTTTATTCGGGCTATCATGAACGATAATGAGAACCTTTGCCACACTCTTGAAACTTATGGCGTTGATGCTTCATATACGGAAAGCCTCCTGCCAGAAAATTATAAACGTTTTGCGTTTTTTGATGTACTAATTTCCAACGAACCTTACGATATCACTGCACTTTGCTTTGAAAACGGAGAATCCTGTTTGGCAGTATTGTTCAGTTGCAAGAAAAATACATCGAGACTAATTGAGATCATATATGATGTTGAGTCGGTTAAACTGCTTGGTGGTCTCACAAATAGCTGGCTGCAGTTTACAGGTTCGGCATTTGCTTCAAGTTTTTCTTACGAGTGGCTGTATAACCTTTCAAATGGAATCACAGAAATAGGCTATGTAACCAGCACTTCCTTCCCTGCGAATGATGTTGGGGAAGATGTCATAATTGCTGTTAGCTGGAACGCTTCCATCGATGAACATTCTTCGGTTGAAAATGGCAAATCCGTTTTTCGTTGTAATCTCGCACTTGTTCAATATTCAAGCCTTTGTTCTTTAAATGAAACTTCCATTACAGAAATAGAGGTGACAACACAAATCATCATTTATAAATATAACTATAGCTTGAAACGATTTGTTTATCTCAAAACAAATCAGTATAAAGATATTAATTTATCCATATATGATTTACTGTTGATACATGATTTGCTCATGTCAGATATGATCGTTGATAGGAACTAATAGCGTTTTGTGAAACATATAGCCACCATCATGCATTAATGGTTGCTATGATCCTAAAAAGATTTACTTGTTAAAGAATGCCTTGAATTTATTGGTGTACTCTGCAGGATAATAAACGATATCCTTTTTCATGGTCGTGCTCCAGTTCAAGGAGGACAGCTCATTCTGTCCTTCTTCTTATTAATATGGTGAGTAAAGTACTTATATAAGGCTCAGTACATCCAATTGCTATTCATATCTGTAAGATTTTGCAACGAGTCATTTGAATCGCCATCATTATACAGAAATATTATTGTGTAAACTGCAAGACCGATAAACACCTTGCACATTTCGATCCAAATATGGATAACCTACACAATCTATCATTTTTGAGAAATACTATATTCAATATATGATCAATCTGAGTTGCAATAACTTTTAAGATTGTCAAGGAACTGTGCCACAGTCAAATTACCACTAGGACTGTTTATGTCATTGCACTATATTATCCTCAATTTCATCACCATTTAGAATAAACATTGTTACTATCAATTCCTGCAAAAAAATAATTTATCTATATATAAGCTGTTAGAATGGAAAAATTATCATAATGAGTTAATGTGTATGTGATTGTGTTTACTAAAGTAAATGGTACATTAAGGTATATGGTGCCGTCGGGCTTTGTAATACCACTGTTTATACTATATAGCTTATATGCAATAAAAGAATCAAAAACACTGAATCATAAATGCAATATAGCATTGTTTATTTTTATTAGAGAAAGTTTTATATGGAAAATATATCACAATAAAACTTCCTTAGATAATGAAATAAGTATTCTTACCATAAAAGCAAATAATATAAGGAACTTTTTGCATATAATATTGACATGTATTATATGAAATCATATAATGAAATGTATTTAAATCAAGAATATATTAGTATTAAAATAGTCACACGCTTAGGAGGAGTTATGATAGTTCATAGGGAGATAAAAAATACAAGACAAGATGCAAATCCTACCACACCCATTATAGGCAGTCTTATGAAACAATTATTTGTCGCTCTTGTTGCTTGTTTGTTGGCGATATTTCTTGTTATGCCTTCGGTACATGCAGGCGCAATTCCCCAACTGAACCCACCAGGAATAAAAGAACCAATATTATCTGGAGCTACTGAAATTAAAGGATCTGGAGGAGAAGGCACCAAAAAACCCATCGTAATAAAATGCCGGGTTCTAAAGTTACCGTAATTGTAAAAGATTCAGGTGGTACAGTAAAAGAAACAACAACAACAGTTGTTACTCGAGGCGATGGGCAATGGACAGCAAGTTTAAAATACCCTGTCAAAAAAGGCTATACTGTAACTGCCTACCAAGAATTTAACGAAAAAGACAAATACTATGATTCAGCTAAGCATGGTGGCAAAAAATCAGGCGAGTCTGCTCCCGTTACCGTCCAACCCTCAATTGCTGATAATTACGACGGCAAGTTGACAATGCCAAATATCGAAGTATGGCTTGAAAACAAAAACGCGAATCTTTTAAACTCTGATGAGAAACAAGAAATTAAAGATGAATTTATGAAAGCCAATAAAGACGTTATAGGCGAAAATGGCAAAAAATTTGGAACGGAAGATGTAAATGTTGATGTTAAAATAATAGATTATTTGACACCCAGGACAACTACTATAACCGTCACTTTTAATAATGATGGTTCTACAATTACTTTTGA
This sequence comes from Eubacteriales bacterium, assembly GCA_034180455.1. Lineage (GTDB taxonomy): Bacteria > Bacillota > Clostridia > Christensenellales > Aristaeellaceae > JAAZPT01. The sequence goes on along the minus strand of JAXFOG010000013.1, from coordinate 11,854 downwards.
TACACAAAATATTACATATGAACAAATTCCAAAGGAAGCACGCTCAAGGAAGCCTGAGATTGACACAATTTCTGTTGTGGACAATGTTATAACAGGAAAAATAAGTGGAGAAGGTTCTTTTGAAAAGACTAAGGTTCGACTTATTTTAAAAGTTCATCCTGAAAAAGCAAAAGATTACTGCGATAATAATAAGTGCCTAGTTGATAAAGATTCTTCAGATCCAATAGATATAGACGTAAATCCAGATGGCACATTCTCATATACTCTAACAGGTACCGACACAATAAGCTTAGATCAAATAGTTGGCGTTACTGTTAAAGATTATAGGAAATTTCCTTCATGTACAACTAAAACAGTTGTGTTGAAAACACCTGATAAGGTAGAAGTTAGAGATCCTAGAAAATTAACTGACAAGGATAAAAAAGCTATTGATAAAGCTATTAGAGATGCAAATACAAAAGATGGTGTGTCAAAACTTCCAGATGGCACAGGAGATGCAGATGGAACTCCTGCGTTCATTGAATTTGATAAAGATGGCAATGCCAGAATTATAAGTCCAAATGATGTAGAAAAAGATTGGGATGAAAACTATAACCCAGTTTTCCAAAAAAATCCTGATGGTTCCTATAAACTAAATGATGGCGCCGAAAAAAATGTAATTAAGATACCAGCCAAAGACCTTGTGAAGAATTTAAAACCACGTTCTCCGGAGATTGCTGTAAACATAGATACTGGTAAAGTTACCATTACACCTCCAGCTTATGTAAATCCAAGTGATGATACCGACATTGCTTCATATAAAGTTAGCTATAAAAATGCAGACGGAGAAAATAAAACAACTACCATAAAAAGAACCGTGGACGGTAATGGTAAATCCACATGGAGTTCAGAAGATGGTGCTACGGTTGATGAAAACACTGGAGTTGTTACACTAGAGATTAAAGATTTAGCTGTAGGTGACACCATTACTGCAATCGCAAAAGATAAAGGTGGTCTTGCTGATGACGACACCAATCCACTTGATTCTGATCTTGCAACTGCTACACTTGAAACGGTTGATGTAGTCTACGATGCTAATGGTGGCGCTGGTAACATGGAAGTTCAGAAACTGAACAAACTGAACAAAGGATTGTTGTATAAGCTTTTAGATAATGAATTTACGGCTCCAAATGGTCAGGAATTTGATAAGTGGGAAATAAATGGCCAAAAGTTTGATCCTGGTACCGAAATTAAGGTCAATAGCAACATTGTAGTTAAGGCAACTTGGAAAGCTTTACCTAACCCACCTAAAAATACAGATAAGGTACACATAGTTGCACCACAAACTGGAGATGTAAGCATACTTGCACTTTGCTCTCCTGCTATATTGGCATCAGTTGGTATGGTTGCCTTGTTCAGAAAAAGAAAAGAAAAGCGTTAAAAAATAAATTTTAGAATAATAATCGCCACTGGTTGGTATTGTCTACCAGTGGCGTTATTTTATTTGTTGCTATACTTTGTTTATTCTTAAGATTATAAAGCGAAATCTTTAATAATTTTACTTTTTATATACTGCAAAATAACCCAAATATAGCTAATATTATTAAAACAATCAGAAAAAAATCAATATACGCCATACTAAGCGTAGATGGGCTTTTTATGGATGGCTATTGCTAATGTCTGTACTTTGATGATGATTATATAGACTTGCTACATAAAAAAGCTTCTCAGTAATAGAGTCAATTTAAAACTTATAATACGACACCAGATTTTAGAAACTATGGTGTCTTTTATATGAACTATAAATACCATAAAACTAAAAATTATTTTTATGTATTAAAACGCCAATCAGATTTAAAAATAATGTTTGTTTATAAGATTGGAATAAGTTCACTCAAATTGACAATCATTTAAAGAATGGCTATAATAAACCATTATTTTATGTAAGGATTTAGCCAATGAAACGTTTTTCTTCTTTCGTATTTGCTCTATTGATTATATTTTATACGGGAAATTGTTTCTCTGAAAATATGCCTGATGATAAAACTCTTCTGGATGAACGCTTGACCTCCAAAACTGCGAATGTAATTCAGACTAATGATGAGACTATTATTGAGGATTACGAAAGTGGTTTCTGGTACTATCATAGTATCTCGCAGGGGTTGCGCGTTGAAATTACTCGCCACAGAATTGGAAAACGAGATGTTCTATGGTATGAAGCTGATGTGCGTACTTGCGCCAAGACTCCCTTAGATTGTTTTAACGCTAATCCAGAAAATCCTGGCCATCAGCCATTTCATTATTCAGACCAAATTGCACGTGATAACAAGCTTGTATTCGCCATATCTGGTGATATGTTTGGCCATCGTAAATATAATGCCGAAAGAGTTGGAATTGTTATTCGAGATGGGAAAATCCTATCAGATCAGACACGAAAACATGGTGTAAGGGTTTTTCCAAATCTAGATCTTATGACATTGTTTGCAGACGGTAGTCTAAAAGCATTTGAATCTGATGAACATTCTGCAGAAGAATACTTATCTATGGGTGCAACAGATGTTTTTTGCTTTGGACCATGGCTTATTCGAAACGGGCAGATAAATCCAGAAACAGAGGAAAGGTGGAAAGGAAAAGAACGCAGAATGGTACTAGGATACTATTCTCCCTACCATTATATTGCAATCTATACAGAGGGTTGGAATAAGGTTAGTCAAGGGGCAAGTCTGGAGTGGGTTGCCAAACGTATGAAAGAACTTGGAGTACAGGAAGCTGTAAATTTAGATGGGGGACATTCTGCTGCACTTATATTCATGGGCAAAAAGCTTCGCTTTTCTAATCCTAAAGGAATAGTAGTAAAAGATCGCGCTTTGGATAGTGTAATTGGCGCAGGCTTTTCTGATCATGTTCTAGAGTTTTTAGGCGTGGGCAAGTAAAAAACATGAGAAGAAAATTTTTCACTATATTATTTGCTTTAATAATAGTATTTACGGTAGGCTCAGCCAAGAATTTAGAACCGTCTGCCAACCTTATTTCTGTTCAAAACAAACTTTCAGCAGGCGAAGAAGATATAACAGAGCTGTCGCTTTCATTGGATGAATTACTAATATTAAAGGAAAAATTTCCAAACAAAAAATTTCGTTGCAATGTACCAATAAACGGATTTGTATTTTCTAGTGATTCCAACACATTAGATTTTGGAGATAGAGATGTTAGAAGAATAAAGGAGCTGCTATCGTCTCTGCCATTATTCACAAATTTAAATGAAGTTAACATGTACTCCTGCCGTTTAAATCGTAAGGATATGGAGGCTCTCTGGACTGCTCGCCCTGATGTGCATTGGGGATGGACTCTTCATCTAGGATCATATAATATTCGTACAGATATCGAATCTTTTTCCTCATTACATAGTCCGACCTCTACTCACTATACATCAGAATACTACACTCCACTTAAATACTGCTGGCGCATTAAGGCTCTGGACCTTGGGCATAATACCCTTACAGATTTATCTTTTATCGCCAGAATGACTGATTTACGTGTGCTGATACTTGCAGATAATCAGATTAAGGATATTTCACCCCTTGCCAATTTAAAAAAGCTAGAATATGTGGAATTGTTTATGAATAAAATTTCTGATCTTTCACCACTTAGAAACATGGAAAATCTTATGGATTTAAATATTTGTTTCAATAAGTTTTCAAACATAGATGAGGTGTATACTATGCCTAAATTGGAAAGGCTTTGGATTACAGCAAACAGAAAAATGAATACAGAATATAGAGACACTCTTATTACATCTCTCCCAAATGTAGAAATTTGTTTTAAGTCGCGTGGTTCAACCGATGCGGGCTGGAGAGAACATCCACGATACGACACTATTTACACAATGTTTGGAAATCGTGATTCTCATGAATATATACCATTTGAAAGGATAGCAGAATGAAAAAGTTTATTTTTATACTTACATTACTTATAGCTTTCACTGTGTCAACCATAGCAGATGTTATTCCATTACCTATTGATCAATCGGGTGGTTATGAAATTTCTAAGGATAATCTTATTGGTAAGGAAGAATATCTTGACGAATCAATTCATGTTAGCGTTGAACGCTCTGTTTTTAAGCGCGCAAATTGCATGTGTGTTCGTATCAAGGTATCAGATCCTAGTCAAATCCGTACTGCCATGACTAGAGATTCATACGATGTAAAAGAATATATTGCTACAAAGACACTAGCCAAGAAAAAGAATAGCGTACTAGCTATAAATGGAGACTTCTTTAAATATAATGACTATGGATATTTAGTACGTCAGGGAGTTCTTTATCGTGATCGTGCAGATGAAGTGCATGATATTCTACTGATTGATGATCTTGGCAATTTTACTGTTGTTCAAAAACCTACTAATGATAAAGTGCATTCAGCAGTATCAAAGCTTGAGAAAGATGGGCGCAAAGTAATAAATTCATTCAACTTTGGTCCTACATTGGTAATTGATGGACATCCATTGGAGGATATCGATACATCAATTTACCAAGGACGCTATAAAATGATGCGATTAGCAATAGGACAGCTTGCACCCTTAGAATATGCTATATATTTCTGCTATGGCACATCAGATGCTCAAGAGGGGCTTTCACTTCCAAATTTTGCTGAGTATATAGCTGAAGTAACTCCTGGTGTTAAGGTTGCATTTAATCTTGATGGTGGAGGTTCTACTCATGTAGTTTTGCTTGGTAAACAACTACATAAAAACCCATCAGGAAGAGATATTAGTGATATTATCTATTTCTGTAGTGCTAGCGACTCATTAGGAAGCGAAAGGGCGGAATAGTTTATGATTAATTTTACTAGTGGCATTATTCTAATATTAATAGGTGCTGCGATCTGCTTGATTTTTGCAACTTGGTCTTTAAATAAAAAAGGAATGAAACTCAAGGGAACTATTCTTTTCCCACCCATGGCATTCTTTCTTTGTGTATTCATGGCTCATTTGTTTTATTGCTTAATGAGATTTGAATATGCACTCTATGATATGGATACGAGTTATTTTCGTGGATTTGCTTTCTTTCATTTTTGGGACGGAAACTATATGCTGTATGGGGGAGCTTTTGGAGTAATCCTAGCATTAATCATTACAAGTCATTTAGGCAATATGAAGCCTTTGCGCGCAATGGATATTGTTGCTCCATGGGGTGCTCTAATGATTGCCTTTGTTCGTCTTGGTCAAGGCATTGATGGGCAGTTTTATGGATTAGAAATTGATGAAGAAGCCTATTCGGGTGTATTTGCCGCAATGTTTGATGACTATTATGAAGTATGGCATTGGTCGCTTTTTATCCCTGCAGCAGTAGTTGCACTCATTGTTTTTGTTGTTCTTTTGCAAAATAAAGGAAAAAAAGATGGAGATAGTGTACTTCTACTGTCTGGTAGCTATGCTTGTACACAGATAATATTGGAGACCCTTCGCAGAGATGAGGTGCTTCGTTGGGGATTTGTACGCTGCTCTCAGGTAATTTCTTTATTTATAGCCGTATTTGTACTTTTTTGCTACTGGAAACGTGCCAACAAACAAAAGCTTGCACTTAGAATTATTTCAGTGTCACTTTTCTTTATATCCATATTAATCGCATTTATAATGGAATTTGCACAAGAACAGAGAATATCATCACTTTTATTTCTTTCTTCTCAAAATTGTTATACAATTTCTGCTGGTTGTTGTGCCATTATGCTTTTATGCATAATTATTGTACGTTCTATTAGATTGACACAAGATACTGTATAACATATATGTTAATAGATGCTAGTAATTTTAATTTAAAAATCCAAATTATTGATTCATTTGTAGAATTAGATAACAAATACCACTTTTGAGAAATTCAAAAGTGGTATTTTAAACTATAAACCTTATTGCTTTAAAACTCTAATGCATCAGCAACTGCAAAGTTATAATTTGATATACTCTGTATGTATATTTTTAAATATAATTTATAAAAAAACTTCGGAGATTACTCCGAAGCAAAGATTATTTAATTATATAATATATTTCTTAATATACTCAGGTAATATCTCTGGAAACTCACTGATAGACAAAATAAATGTAACATTACTATCTTCAGAAAGCTTTTCAAGTCTAGTGAAGAACCATTCGCTTTGAGATAAGTCGATTTTTATTAGCTTTTTGAAAGCATCTATACATATATGGGTAATGTCATAGTTTTGTGTAAGTACTCCTGAAAGGAAACCGAGAAGCATCTTATCATCTACTATATCATATTCGCCTGCGTCTACAAATCTTACTTCACGCTCTAAATCATACATATATCTGTTATCGTCGTCTATAAAAATAACTATTTTACTTGGATCTTTACTAGCCTCGTTAGCCTTGCCAAGTATTCTTTTTGTCTTTCCGGAGCCTTTTTTGCCAGCTATTACTTGGATCATTGATAATACCTCCTAAAAGTATTTACATACTTTTTATTTTCTATTTATATTATACATAAAAGCGAATTCTTTATCAACTAAAAATAGCATAGTAACAAAGAATAATGTATAATCTATTTTAAAATATTCTTGGAGGCAAACTTGAAAAGTAAAGGAAACATAAACAATTCAATAAAACTTTCTAATACGTTTCTGTATTTTATCAGTGCTTATTTTATTCTTATAAGCATATATTATATTTATAAATGCATTAAGGTGGGGCAGAGTATACCAAATATTATCATATTTTTTTGCATATCTATAGCATTTGTTCTATTTATGATTAAAGCAAATTTTAGATGCATTAATATAATTCCAAACCATATTAAAATAATTTTAATATTTTTGATATGCTTTATTCCAAAATACATATTTATTGTAAATAATCTATACACTCCTATATCAGACTTTGGATATTACTATTATAGTGCCTTGAGATTTTCGCGCAGAGATGTTTTTGAGGCTGGACCCTATATGCTAATTGTCGCACCAAACACTCTTGCGTTTGTAAGCTATTTAGGCTATGTACTAAAGCTTTTCGGAGAAGGGATTGTTATCCCAATAATGCTAAATCTCACATATTCTAGCTTAAGTGCTGTTTTAATTTATATTATTGCCAAAAAGTTCATGCAAGAAAGTCTAGCGTTTTTTACTTCTCTGATTTTTGCGTTGTCCCCATCAATGTTTTTTTATAGTATAAATATTGCAATTGAGCCTTTGCCATTGCTTCTATCACTTTTAAGCATAGTAATTTATCTTATAAGTTCAGAATGTAAAAATTCAATCACAAAATATATTTATTACATGTTATGTGGATTGATAATAGGTATTGCATATATTATTCGTGCAAATTCAATTTCTTTTTTTATAGGAATGTTAGTATGTGAAATTATAAGAAATAAAAACAATTTTATTTCTAATTTTAAATCTCTATTAGCACTAATTTTCCCTTTAATTTTTGTTTATGCCCTTTATAAAATATATCAAAATAATATATTTAAAATTGATATGCCCCTTGCGATAGGATGGCCTTTGTTTGAAGGGCTAGATATAAAAACTTATGGAACATGGAGTGCAGAAAATAGAAGTGTATTATTTAAATTGATTGATAGTCTGCCACCAAACGAAGTTCAACATGAATTGCTAAAACTTGCTAAAGAAAGAATGTCGTCATATAATGCCATACAACTTATTGATTTATTTCTTGGCAAAGGTGTAAACACTTGGATAATCAATAGCTATCCATCTATAATTCTTTATTATGATGAAGTTAGCCAACAGATACAAGCAATCTCACCATATTTATTATCTATTTTACAAGTTTCTTATGGAGTTATATTTGTCGCATATATTATTAGTAACGCTTTTATTATCTACTATGGTCAAAAAGTAAAATACAACAATTACTCAAATATATTTTTGGTATCTATAGTGTTTACAATACTTGTGCATAGTATTATGACGAGTATAGACAGATATCATTATATTATGATGCCAGTTATTCTTGTCCTTCTCAATTACAACATAAGCATACTGAGAAATCATACAAACAAAGTACAAAATCTATAAGAAAATAAGCTTTTTAAGCAAAATTTTTCTTGACAAAATTTCACATTTAAGATAACATAATAATGTTGCGAAAAAATTCGTCTATTTATGTGCAAATTTTTAGATATTTTTAGATGAAGTTGGGAGATTTTATGGATAACACAACAGCAATGCTGGAAGAACTAAGAGTTTCAAGTAACAAAGTTGCAGGAAGAAATAATGTTCTAAAAGCCTTAAAAAATGGCTCTGCCAAGCGTGTTTATCTGGCAAAAGATATAGATAATTTTCTTAGCCAGACAATAGTAAACAATGCTCAAGAAAATAATGTTCCAATTGTTTTTGTTGAAACTCGAAATGAGCTTGCTAAACTATGCAATATCTCCGTTAAAACGGCTACTGCTGCCATATTAAAGCAGATATAAATTTACTAATAAAGCTTCAAGGGGTTGCAAGCTTTTTAGATATTATTTTTGGAGGTGCGTTAATGCCTACAATAAATCAATTGATACGCAAAGGAAGAAAGAAAGCTGTAAACAAGAGTGATGCTCCTATTCTGCAGGGTTGCCCTCAGAAACGTGGAGTTTGTCTTAATGTTAAGACAACTACACCAAAGAAGCCAAACTCTGCATTGCGTAAGATTGCAAGAATTCGCCTTACCAACCAAATAGAAGGAACATGCTATATTCCTGGTATAGGTCATAACTTGCAAGAGCATAGCGTAGTACTTATTCGTGGTGGTCGTGTTCGTGATCTACCAGGCGTACGCTATCACATCATTCGTGGTGCACTTGATACAGCTGGCGTAGCAAAGAGAATGCAGGGTCGTTCCCTGTACGGCGCAAAGCGTCCTAAGAAGTAACCCAATCTATTTATTATAGAAGACATCCTGTTAAAGCTGGACGAAAATAATCTCTTAATGATACTGATTGTTGTTATGGAACTATGCAACATTATGTGTCCTTAATATTATATTCGTTTCGCAATGTCGATGCCGATTTGATGCTGACATGTCGGTCATGCCACTTGGAAGTCTTTAATAACTGTTATGCATTTGCATATAAGGAGGTCAATTTATGCCACGTCGTGGATTTATACCAAAGCGTGAAGTTCTGCCAGATCCAGTATATGGAACAACAATTGTTACCAAGCTCATTAACCAGATTATGCTTGATGGCAAGCGCGGCATAGCTCAGCATATTTGTTATGAGGCATTTGATATGATTGCCGAAAAGTCAGGCAAGCCTGCTATCGAAGTATTCCAAGCAGCGCTAGAAAATATATCGCCTCAATTAGAAGTTAAAGCTCGCCGTGTTGGTGGAGCTACATACCAGGTGCCTATGGAAATTCGTCCAGATAGACGACAGACTTTAGCTCTGCGATGGCTAGTTGAATTTAGCCGTAAGCGCGGTGAAAAGACTATGTCTCAAAGACTTGCCAGTGAGCTCATGGATGCATCAAACAATTCTGGTAACGCAGTAAAGCGTAAAGAAGAAATGCACCGTATGGCTGAGGCAAATAAGGCATTTGCACATTATCGCTGGTAAAATGGTAAAAAGAAGAACAAAAAACATTAGATTAATTAATAAACTTGTCTCCGCATAGGCGGGAAAGGAGAAACTAAATTAATGGGAAGAAGTCATCCATTAGAAAAAGTTCGTAATATTGGTATAATGGCTCATATTGATGCTGGTAAAACAACTACATCAGAGCGTATACTTTTTTACACTGGTCGTACTCGCCGAATGGGTGAGACTCATGATGGTGCATCCGTTACTGACTTTATGGATCAGGAACGCGAGCGTGGAATAACTATCCAGTCCGCCGCAATTACTTGTGAATGGAATGGCCATCGTATCAATATTATAGACACACCCGGACACGTTGACTTTACAATGGAAGTTGAACGCTCATTAAGAGTTTTGGACGGTGCCGTAGCAGTTTTTTGTGCAAAGGGTGGCGTAGAGCCACAGAGCGAAACTGTTTGGCGTCAGGCAACTAAGTATCATGTACCTAGAATAGCTTATGTAAATAAGATGGATATCAACGGTGCAAACTTCTTTAGATGCTTGGACATGATGAGAGATAGATTAAAAACCGTTCCTGTACCAATACAACTCCCTATTGGCTCTGAAGCAGACTTTAGAGGAATCATAGATCTTGTTACAATGCGTGCAGAAGTATACTATGATGACCTAGGCAAAGACGTTCGTGACGAGGAAATACCTGAAGATTATAAAGAACAGGCTCAAGAGTACCGTAATAAGCTTATTGAAAGTGTTGCAGAGCAAGATGAAACCCTTATGGAAAAATTCTTTGAGGGTGAAGAGATAACTCAGCAAGAAATTATGAACTGCATTCGCTCTGCAACAATTGCTTGTGAAATTACTCCAGTTGTATGTGGTACAAGCCTACGCAACAAGGGTGTTCAAATGCTACTTGATGCAATAGTAGCTTATATGCCATCACCTTTAGATATTCCTCCGGTAGAAGGTATTGATCCAAAGAACCCTGAAATCAAACTTCACAGAGAGTCTGATGATAGCGAACCTTTGTCTGCTCTTGCTTTCAAAATCGTTACAGACCCATATGTAGGTAAGATGACCTTTGTACGTATATATTCAGGTACTTTGGTTGCTGGTGAAACAGTATACAATCCCGTAAAAGGTAAGCGTGAGCGTATAGGTAGGATTCTACAAATCCAAGCTGCTTCTAGAGAAGAAATTCCTGAAGCATATTCGGGTGAAATAGTTGGAGTTATAGGATTAAAGCAAACTACAACTGGTGAAACACTTTGTGAAGAAAGTGATCCGATTATTCTTGAAAATATGGAGTATCCGGATCCAGTTATAAGAGTAGCTATTGAACCTAAGACCAAAGCTGGTCAGGAAAAAATGGCACTTTCTCTTATGAAGCTAGCAGAGGAAGACCCAACATTTAAGACATATACAGATAATGAAACGGGTCAAACTATAATTGCTGGTATGGGCGAGTTACATTTGGAAATTATTGTAGATCGTCTTATAAGAGAGTTTAAGGTTGAAGCAACTGTTGGTAAACCACAAGTTGCATACAGAGAAGCAATTAGAAAGAACGCAAAGGCCGAAGGAAGATATGTTCGTCAAACAGGTGGACATGGTCAGTATGGCCATTGCTGGATTGAAATTGAGCCCGGAGAGCCAGGTAGTGGTGTTACATTTGAAAGCAGAATTGTTGGAGGTGCTATTCCAAAAGAATTTATTGCACCTATTGAAGCTGGAATTCGTGAGAGCGCTAAATCTGGTATATTGGCTGGATATGAAGTTGTAGACTTTAAAGCTATTGTATTTGATGGTTCATATCATGATGTTGACTCATCTGAGATGGCTTATAAGATTGCTGCTTCCATGGCCTTTAGAGATGCAATGAAGAATGCAAGTCCTTGCCTTATGGAGCCTGTTATGAAGGTAGAAGTAATTTTGCCAGAACAGTATCTAGGCGATGTAATTGGCAATATTTCTGCTAGACGTGGCAGAGTTGAAGGTATGGATGCTCGTGATGATGAGCAGTGCATACATGCTACTGTACCACTTAGCGAAATGTTTGGATATGCAACGGATTTGCGTTCCAGAACTCAGGGTAGAGGCGTATTCACAATGCAGTTTAGTCATTATGAAGAAGTGCCAAGATCAATTGAAGAAAAAATAATTGGCGATAAAAAATAATAATTATTGTTTATAGGAGGAGAAGATCCAATGGCAAAGCAAAAGTTTGAGAGAACGAAACCACACGTAAATATTGGAACGATTGGACACGTAGACCACGGTAAGACAACCCTTACAGCAGCGATCACAATGGTATTAGCATCAGGC
>JAXFOG010000009.1:0-11697 GCA_034180455.1 Eubacteriales bacterium | reverse complement strand
GGCCAGTCTACATCTTGCATGCCATAGGCGGTCATTCTTCCATCTAGGCGAATGCCCCACATATCCACTTTACGAGCGCCATTGGATCTTGTCCACCAGCGACAGCTGCCTATTTCGGGGCTTAGGGTGCAGCCTTTGGCTTTTACATACTCGGTAGGATATGCCACACGCTCAGGCATGGAGGGGAAGAAATTAAGCACTTCTTCCTTGCTGAGAAGAAATACATAGTCTTCAGTATCTTGCCCAGCGCCTTTCATACTATGGGGGTTGGCGTTTTTGATAGTGCTAAGTAGTATACTCTCTTTTTCTTCAGAGCTAAAGGCCTGCTCATAAAATTCACCATTCATCCATTTGCGCAGATCTGATTTACCCCAGTACATTGGCACTCTTTCGGGGTAGAATATTACGACTTCCAAGCAAAGCTTGCTAAGTATCAGTGCTCTATCGCCGTCAACTTTCAGAACTTGCCACTCAATTGGCTCTTTGGCGCTAGGGTCATTATCTTGCTCATATTGACCTAAAACAACTGTATCGCCTACCTTGTATCCATCTGCTAAGGCAAATGACGAAATAAATATAAGCGCTGCTAAAACTGCAATAAATTTTTTCATAATTTTCTCCTAAAATTTTCTATGAGTATTATATCACAAAGAAAAGCTTTAAGGGTAGGGAAAAGACTTAGAAAATGTATTGAAAATTATTGAGAATATAGCGCAATATAAAGGAAACGAAGCTATGGCGATAGCCTTATAAATATCCACTGGTATATGTACTGATCACCAAAAGTTTGACTAAAAGCCAAATTAAAGGGGTCAGTACAAAAACTCTATTTGCATTTCTTCTATTTCATTAGCTTGATATATGCTACTGGTTAGTTCTCTGTATAATTCTATATTCAAATTATATACTGACTTTCATCTACAAAATGTTGCTTAATTCCTTTGGCAAGATTTTGTTGCTTAACTCCTTGTACTAAAGTCCCTGTATAAGCTAGATTTGTAAGCATTTTTAAAATTGTCCCTTTATTCCATTCAGGATCATCATCTTCATCAATTACAAGTTTTTGACCTTCTTTAGATTTTTTAATCTTGTATCCGTAAGGTGGAGCAGATCCAATAAAGTATCCGTTTCTTGCTCTATTGTGTTTTAAGGTCTTTATCTTAACTGAAATATCCTTGCATACATATCGTTGATAATATTTTTAAGAGTAACCTCAAAAGATTTCTTGGAATCTGTTTCTTTAACTGTATCTAATTTATCATTAACTGAAATAAATCTAACACCTAGAAATATAAACACTTTATCAATCAATCTTCCCATTTCGAGATATTCTCTTCCAAGTCTTGATAAATTATAAGAAAAAAAGAACACCCTTATGCGAGAGTATTCTTTGAAAAAAGAACAATTTTCTTACCTAGTTCAGTATAGGAAAAACTATGAAAATTATTATGGAAAAGAAGTGAAAAGAACTTAATAAACCCTTAGAATATTTTCTATAAAGGTCTCTTGGAGTTGGTTAAAAAATCAGAGACTATCCCTTAAGACAGTCCCTTTTAATATTTCTATAATTTAATCATTATCTCTTTGCATCAACAATAATTCTTCTTTATTCATTTTATTAATAGCGATAATTGAAGAAATTGGTCCTAATAAGGTTCCTAAAATTATTACTATTATTAACATTAAAAGCATGAGGAATATATTTGGTCTTAAAAAAGGCATATTCAAAAGTGATGAAAAAGCATTGTTAAATGTTATACTTAATACAAAGGAAGCCACAGAACCTATGACTGCCCCTGTTCCATTAATCAGTATAGATTCACTAAGAACTATTTCACTGAGTTTTTTCTTTGTTGCTCCTAATACCCTTATGGTTGCAAATTCTCTTTTCCTTTCCTTAACTGATAAGGTATTTACAAGACTTAAAATAAAGAAAGCTAGTATCCAAATCAAAGCTATCAATATATATACATATACAAGCATATTTTTTGCTGAATCGGAAACTTCTGTCATTATTTTTCTTGGCAATAAGGGATAAACTTTTTCTTTTTTAAATTCTTCCTTAATAAGTTTTTGAATTTTTTTAGGATCTTTATTTTTTTCAACTTTTACTAAAACAGAAGATATATCATCTTTTGTTGCCACTGGATGATTAATAATCTTTTCATATTCCGTAGCTAATCTATGAGTTTCTTCTATTGTCATAAAAACTGAATTGTCAAAACCCATGCCAGTTTTTACTAGCTTACCTCTTATCTCAAATTCTTGATTGAAAAATTTAATCTTATGATTAATAGTCCCCACAATATTAGCACCTACAACAACTTGTCCAGCTTTAATTGGAGATTTGATCTGTTTTTCAAGCCATGGTTTAACGCTAAAGTCATCAGAAAAGTCAATTCCTATAACTTGAATAGGAAAAGAGCAGCATCCAGCAGAAAGTGTAGCTAGATAAACTTGACCACAAGCCTTTTCAACTCCTGGTATTTTTTTTACTCTATTTAATATATCCTTGTCAAAAAAGAATGTATTAGGTTCTCCCCTTAATATTGCGCCTGTAATTTTGGAATCATAACCTTCTGGAACTACTATAATGTCTGCTCCCATCCTATCTGATAGAGATTTCATGCCGTTTTTAAGAGAAAAAATTATAAATGATGACATGAATACTATAAAAGTTAAAATTCCTACAAGAGAAATTAAGGTAATTGACCTTGCCTTTCTATTTTTTATATTCTTTTTTGCTAAATTAACCGTGTATAAATCTTTCATTATTTTGCCTCAGCAAGAGCATTGTTGCAGGCTTCTATAAATTGCTTGTAGGTTTCTGTTGCCCCCGAGATAACATCCACTCCTTCAGGACTTCCTTTTTCCACTAATATATCTTGGTATGACTTTGCAAGATTTATAGCTTGTTGGGCTATCTTATATAGTCCTTCATTTAGGCTTTGACCATAAGATTCATCCTTTTCTTTTCCATCTCCATCAATGTTTTGCATTGTGCAAGATTCAATCTTATTGTCTTTAACACTTATTTCCACCTTTACAAATCCACCTCTTTCATCTTTGGCAGATTCTCCTTGATATTTGCCGTCTTTATAGCTTACGCTTGGAGATTCTTCTTGATATGTGCCGTCTTTATAGCTTACGCTTGGGGATTCTTCTTTATTATCTCTTCCACAAGAAACCATGACAAACCCCATAGATATAATTAGTAATACAATTAAAATTCTTTTCATATAAACTCCTTAAGTTTTTCGGCTTTTATTGTAGAATCAAGAACAGGTCTTTTTCTTTTCATTTTTTCTTCTTTTGCAATCTTACCATGTTCAAGAGTTATCATTCTTTCAGATTCTTCACCAACTTCAGGGTCGTGAGTTACAACAATAATTGTTGAACCTGCATTGTGAAGTTTTTCAAATATGTCAAGAACTATATATTCATTCTTTTCATCCAAATTTCCCGTAGGTTCATCAGCTAAAAGTATAGCAGGATGATTAATAAGAGCTCTAGCTATACATACTCTTTGTTGTTCCCCACCTGATAATTGGTTGGGTAAGTGCTTGGCTCTTTCAGCAAGACCTACTGCAGCCAAAGCTTCCATTGCTTCTTTTGCATCTGGCATAGAATGATAGTATTGTGACATCATTACATTTTCCAAAGCACTTAAATAATTAACTAAATGAAATTGTTGGAAAATAAGTCCTATCTTATCCCTTCTAATAACTGTTAATTCCTTGGGTGATTTTTTTGCTATATCTTCCCCATCCAAAATAACTTCGCCAATTGAAGGTTTATCCATGGCACCGATAATATTCATCATTGTTGTTTTACCAGAACCTGATGGACCCATTATAGAAATCCATTCACCCTTTTCTACACTTAAATTAATTTTGTCAAGGGCTTTAAGTTCACCATAAATTTTTGAAACATCTACAAGTTTTAATATATCCATAAAATTCCTTTCTATTCTCCACGAAGCACTAAAGCCGGATCAATATCAACAGTTTTAGATACCGGTATTAAAGATGCAACTATAGCTATTACTACACATACAATAATTGTCATAGGTACTAAAAGAGGTAGGAAACTTACCTTTCTAGCAAATACCGAAATACTTACTCTATTGGCAAATATATATCCCAACACAACGCCTAAAAGTCCACCAAAAACCCCTAAAAATGCTCCTTCACCTAAAAAGTCAACAATTACTGAGGAATTTGTGGCACCCAAAGCTTTCTTAAGACCTATTTCTTTACGCCTTTCAGTTACAACAGCCATCATTGTTGTGGATACACATATCATCATTATGAATAATACTATTATCGTTACAATTAATACAAGGGCTTGTAATTTGTTCAAAACTATATCTTGTGATGCTGTAACTCTTTTTACCATTTGTGGAGTTAGAGATGCATCCTTTTGCGAAATATTTGATACTATTTTTGAAAGTTCATTTTGTTCGGCTTCTATTGAATATTCTACGACATCAAAATTTTTATCTTTTACAAGCTGTGAAATATCATCAATACTCATAAAAATTAGATCTTCTTCTTTACCACCTGTTGTTACAACTCCTGAAACAACAAAATTAGTATCTATAGAACCTTTACCATGAACCTTGGGAGTATTTATAATAATTTTATCTCCCTCTTTTAATTCCAAAGCCTTTGAAACTTCATTACCTATTAAAACTTCTCTAGATTTTTCAGGCCATGAACCGTCAATAAGCCAGTATGGAGAATTTTCTTTTGCTCCCTTTAAATCTGTACCTGCAAGCATATAAGGTTGTTCATTAATTCTAGAATTTATATAAATATATGGTGCCTGACCGACTAGCTTTCCTGATGGAATTAAAGATTTAATTTCATCTAACTGGTCATTTGTAATTTTTTTATCAGGATCAGTAGGAATTACCAACATGTTTGCACCATAGGACCTAAATTCCTTACCCATTTGTCTAGGAATATCATAATAAATAGTAACAAGTCCTGATAGAATTGTTGCTCCCATAGCTATAGCAAGCAGTGCTGTTAACATTCTTGCACGTCTTCTTGCTAAGGAAGTCATTATCATTTTTAAATAAAATTTATCTTTACTTTTTTTACCTGCCATGTAGCACCTCCGTTGGATTTAAATTCAAGAGATATCTTATAGCTGGTATTGAACCCAATATTGTTACAAGAATAATAAGAATTGCTACAATTGGAACTACCATAGCTGTTGGAGCTATTGCTGAACCGAAAACTGTTAGACCAATAATCTGAGTAAGAAGCAACCCAACTCCATAACCTATAACTGTTCCAAATATCGCTGTCAAAATAATCTCCACAAGAATTATACCGATTATTTTTCCATTTGACGCTCCTATAGCTTTTTGAAGTCCAATTTCATTTGATCTTTCCATTACAGATGCTGTAATAAGATTAGAAATACCAAGTCCTGAACCAATCAAAGTTAATACTGTAATTAAAACCATAAGAAGAGTTGTCTTATTTAAAATACCTCCTTCACTTTCTGCAACTTGACGAATCGGCTTAGCTACAGAATCAGTCATTACTTCTGTTATTTGATAGCAAATAGCTGAAACATAAGCTGTGCAATACCATACTTCCCATTCCTTAATAGTTAATGATAGTGGATTTTTTGCAGCCTTTCTTGCTAAATCATTATCTGGTGTAGTAAGAGCTGATACTTCAACTTTATTTACAACTCCAGTAACTCCAGCAAAATCTTGTGCAGTTTTTAAAGTAGAATATATAAATGCATCTTCATCAGAGCCTGATGAGAAAATACCCTTAACTTTTAATTTTTTGTCTAAATTATTGCTCTTTAGCTGGATTTCATCACCAACTTTAAATCCATTTCTGTCGGCAAAAATCTTTCCGAGCATAACTGAGTCATTATCATCTTCTAACAACCACTCACCTTGAACTTCCCACCAATTTTTAAGTCTAATCATACCAGTATCAATTGATTCTCCAGTAGCCAAATCCATATGCTTATTAAACCATGTTCCTACCATCTTAGTATGCTTAGAATCATTATTACAAGAAACCCAAGTGTTAAGATAGGGCGTATAATCTACAATATTGTAAGCCCAAAAAATAGTTTTAATATTGGGAAGCTCTGATTCCTTTAAATATTTTTGAACCTGCCCCTCTTGTTCTTGCATGCCATACAAATCATCAAGAAGGGAAGCTTCCTTAGCCAATACGTTAATATTTGCTCCATAAGTCTTTAATTCTTGATTAACTTTATCTCCAACACCGAGCATTGTGTTTAACATTGAAGTTGCAAGAGAAGCTCCAAGGGCAACTGTTAATGCAATAAGAGCCATCTTTCCTTTTTGTCTAAAAAGTGCTCCTTTAACTATTCTCCAAAACATAAGCCCTCCTACTTAAATACATAAGACAATGCGTCAAGATCCATTGGCGCAATTTTTATCTTTTTATCATGGACAATGTATGGGAAAGGTATTGGGTTACATCCACCCTTAAAACCTATTGTACCTCTATTCATTACAACGTCGCACAACTTACAAATAACATCATTGCCTCTTTCAAAATATCCTGATGGACCACATATCTCGCAGGCATCAAGTACAACTCCATAAGAACCTTCTGATTTTTTAATACAGAAAAATC
This sequence comes from Eubacteriales bacterium, assembly GCA_034180455.1. Lineage (GTDB taxonomy): Bacteria > Bacillota > Clostridia > Christensenellales > Aristaeellaceae > JAAZPT01. Next base: position 5,050 of record JAXFOG010000009.1, on the reverse strand, counting down.
TCATTTGTGCGCCATCTTTTGCCTTATACAAATATCTGTGCAAATGCATATCCTCTAAGCTGCTTAAAGGAATAACAATCATTCCATTTTCAGTTTGATAATCTTCTGGTGGTGAAAGAGCCTGTTCCTTATTTGCATATGCCTTTCCAGCCGTTAATGAAAAAGTATTGATAAATAAAACGAGGAGTAAAAAAATTGCCCAACCTCTTTTATTCTTCATTCTATACTTTATTTTTCTTAACTGAGCTCTATTGCTATATTCTTCATTAACTTTAATATTTTGCTTATATAAAATTACTGGAATAGCTATCATAATTAACATTGTTGCAAATAAAAACACATTTTCATGATTAGCTATAAATGCAATAATTCTAAAATAGTTAACATTTCTAGGAATGATTCCTTTAGAATAAAATCTTTGAATTATGAAGTTAAATTGGCTGATACCTGAACATATCAAGCTCAAAAAAACAATAATCTTTAAGTATTTACCCTCAAGTTTAACTGAAGACTTATATATGGCAAGTCCTGATAAAATCATCATGATTATCCCAAAAGCAAAGCCTAAAATCCTAAAAAGCACAATAGTTGAAACAGCACTTTCGCCATAATATACAAATTTGTTTGATTGGTTAAATACATATGGTAAATAATAAAAACAAATTCCTACAAGATAAACAACTACCGATAATGAAATGAAAATATCATAACTTTTAGCATTTATCTTATCTTCAAATATCATAAAAATTAATATTAAAAATACTGAGATAACTATGGGTACCATAGACCAGAAATTCAATTCTGTTCTATTAATAAAATTAGGTATATTTCTTATAATTATTGAAACAATTGCTGCAATTACCCCTAAAACTAAAGAAATTATAATAACATGCTTTTTATATTTGCTCTCTTTAGTTGTATAATAGGCAAGTATTAAAGAAATCATTAGAGAAAAGGCTATTCCCGCCTCCATAACTTTAATAAAAATTTTTAGAATAATTTCACCCCCTATAAATGCATATAAGGGGAACGTGAATTCCCCTTATAAATACAAAACTTTTCAGAATTTTACCATTGTGGTCCGTTCCATTCGAATGCAGTCCATTCTGCAACAATTGGTTCTGTCCAGAATCTACCTGTTACACCAGTTTCTTTATCTACGTGTAGTAAGTAGTCATTGCCTGGTGCACTTACTTCAAATTTTACATTGTAAACTCCAACACCTTCGTCAAACTTAACATTTGCACCATAGTGTGGACCATCAGATGCGTTCATTGGCATGAAAGCAACTTCTTGAACATGGTCTGAACCTTCCTTTTGTATATAAGCTTTAACTTTTAACCATGGAATAAAATCACCAGCACCATAACCTAATGTTGAACCTTCTGGTGATGCTGTAATGTCAGCTTCCATATGGCAGTCAGCTTCTTCTTTAGGAATTGAGTTTCCTGCTGGTTCCATATCAACTGGTTGGAAATATACACCAGAGATAATTAGAGGTCCTTTAGTTTGGTCTTCGCCAATTGGGAATTCTTCAAATCCTGCATCTTCTCCTGGAGCTGCAACTTTAGCCTCTCCTGCTACGCCAGTAACTGTAAATGTGAATACACATACAAGTGCCATGGCAATAAGAAACAAATTTCTGATTTTTGACATAGTGTCCTCCTATTTTTTTTCTTGGCTGGCTTCAAGCTCAGCTCTAATTTTTTTGTTTCTATTATTTTGATATATAACAGAAACAATGGTTACCACTAATAGAACAATTTGTGGAATAAGATTTTCATACCTATCGTATATTCCTATTGCTTCAGCAGACCATCCATTCATCCAAGAAACTACAGTTCTGCCAATTACATCAGCTTCTTGTAATTCTCCTATACCCTTTCCTAAGAAAGACAAGCAAAGTATGAACATTAACCAAGAAGTAAATGTAAAGAACGGTTTTAATGGTAGCTTTACAGAAACTTTAGCAATTAAATAATATACAATTGCAAGTATTATGACGGCAACCAAGAGTCCAACCCACATATGCATTGGATTTTCAGAAATGCTTGTTCTCATACCTTGGAAGAACAAAATAAGTTCTGCACCTTCTCTTGCCACAGCTAAGAATGAGGTGAAAGATAAGGCAAAATAATTACCCTTTGAAACAGATTGTTCAACTTTGTTTTTAATGTATCTATTCCAGACTTCAACTTCAGCTTTAGAAAGCATCCAATTAGATACATAAAATAGTACGATAACAGCAAGAAACATTGCGATTCCCTCGAATATCTCTTGGCCCATTCCCGACTCAACTTCTCCCACTGTATTGGCGATAATATTAAATACTTCAGCTAGGACTACTGAAAAAGCAACACCTAGCAAGGCTCCAATATATACACCTTTTAAATAAGTTCTATTATTAGTCTTTGTTAAATATGCAGCAATGGCAGCTACAACTAAGATGGCTTCAAGTCCTTCACGAAGTGTAAGTCCTAAGACTGCAAAAAATGTTCCAAATCTTTTTAGCAGCTCTCCCATCAATTGACCCGTTGAAAGGCTATTTACATCTTCTTGACTTTGACTGGTGGACTTGGAATCTCCAGAGGTTCCATCAAGAGTATGAGCATCTTCATGAAGATAAGTTATAAGTGCATCAATTTCATCTTTAACTTCTTTTGGGTCTGCATCTTCTTTAATAGAATTTTTTGCTCTATAAAATTGATGTTCAACCATTGAACCCCTTTTACCTGAAATTGCAGACATAGTTGTTTTTTCAAATCCAATTTTTTCATAGAATTTAAAGTAAGCTACGTTAACTGCATCTGTGGCTGCTTTTTTAGCATCCTTATCTCCGGGCTCGTAAACTTCCACAGCTTTTTGTAAATGTTCTGACATAGCATCAGCAACTTCAACCCAGTTAGCATACTTTCTTTCTGCTGCAAAAGCAGACGTAAAAGTGAGGCAAATCATGATTGCTATCATTGCAAAAATGCTAGTTCTTTTCTTTAATGTATTCATCTCTATTCCCTTTTCTTTATTAAACTTCCATCTTCCATTTGGTATAGTGTATTACCATATTTTAATATATCAAGTTCATGAGTAACTATAATAAGTGCCGTACCTTTAGAATTTATTTTTTTTAATAAATCCATTATCTCCACAGTAGTATTTTTATCTAAATCACTTGTGGGCTCATCTAAAATCAAAAGTTCAGGAGAATTGATCATGGATCTGGCTATAAGCACCCTTTTCAGCTCTCCTCCAGATAAATTTCTAGGAAAATCATCTTTCAGATGCAAAATCCCCATCATATCAAGAAGCATAGATGCTTTTTCATAAGCAGATTCATCTCTTTTAAATAGATAATAAGGAAGAGATACGTTCTCTAAAACATTTAAATTTGGAAGTGTTCCTAAACTTTGTGGTACAAAACCTATGAATTCATTCCTATATTTGCTAATTTCTCTGTCAGAAAAATCTCTTATATTTCTGCCCTTAGCAAAAATTTTACCCTCTGTAGGTTTTAATAAACCGGACAATAGATTTAAAAAAGTTGACTTTCCGGAACCACTTCTGCCAATTATATTGACAAACTCTGCCTCATTCAAGGTAAAGTTTACATTTTTAACTGCAAAAAATGTATTAGAACCTCTTTTAAAACTCTTGCTTAAATTTTCAGTTTTAATTATTGATTCCATTATGATTCCATTATGAATTTCTTTCTTTTATACAATAATAAATATTAACTAAAACCAATATCCCTAACAGCAATGTGCAAAATGGAATGGTTTTTGCCCTGCACGCCATATCAGCTTTCATACATCCACCGATAAGCACTTGAGCATTTAGTATCCCTAAAATGCCAATCGCTATATTTGAAATAGATAATCCTAAAGATATTTTTGAATCTTTAACTATAATAAAAATAATTGCTAACACTAAAATAACTACGCCAATACCCATAGTCATATTTCCCATCCAATGGCATTTCATAAACTTACCATTTTCCATAGGAGGACAAACAGGTGTTATAAATTTTGGTGCAAGCACCAACAAAAGACCTATAATAGCAGAAATATATCCAAAAATTTTCTTTCTACTCATCTTAGTCATCCTTTCTACTTGCCTTTACAAGTTATACTATACTAACTATTATACTATAAAAAATTATTTTTACAAGTTATATTTTACTAACAATATACTATAAAAAAAATTATTTTTACAAGTTATATTACACTAACTATTATACTATAAAAAGGTATTTATGCAATATAAAAATTACATTAATTAAATGAAAATTTTTAATTGATATCACTTAACAAGAATTCTCAGTTATAATATATGATTTTTTTATTTTTGCAATATTTTTTTATATATTTAATAAAATTTAAAACTCTTGGCAGGCAAATTAAATGTTCAAAATTAATAATTATCATCATAGAGAAGAGAGAAAAGTCAATTCCATAATATTGTGTAAAAATTACTAGTAAAATATTTACTATTTCATATTAATATACAATTTAGAAGATGTTATCCAATCCTCATTGATATCAATGAGGATTGCGCCTATTAGACGCATGGCTGAATCTTCATTAGGGAATATTCTAACAACTTTTTCTCGTATTCTAACTTCTTGATTTATTCTTTCTAAGCAAAGTGTTTTAATACAACTTGTTTTGTTGCTTCTATTTTTTTATCTGCCCATATTACAACATCTTTTATTACAAGTTTTTCTACAACCTTTATGAAATCTTCCATAAAAGAGATATCAAGTTTTTCATTTTGAAAGTGTATTTTGAAAGTTCAAAGGACAACTGACCTGTACCGGGTGAAAAATCGTCTAGTGATATCAACGCTTTTAGATGTAAATAATCCATCTATTCAGGTGGATTACTATCATTGTAAATTGAGATTCATGTAACAATTTTATGTAATTATCATTTTAATTGTCTTTCCATTATAACAATTGTTCCCTGACCGTTATCGCTTTCTATTCCTTTTGGTATGAAATAATTTTTATTCCAAAATGCCGCACTTTGAGAGTTTCCCTTCATATAACCAAGTC